>NZ_JBLIYU010000006.1:0-328490 GCF_057480815.1 Pseudomonas sp. P106(2024)
CGCTGAACGCCCCATCCTGGGGCGCAGCGCTTGACGGGCATCCATGCCCGTCACCTCCCTCCGCAAGAACTCCGCTCGGCCTCCTGAAGTCGCAATTGGTGGCGCCTGAACTATTGCGCACTTAGAAGCAAGATCAAGATCAAGATCAAGATCAAGATCAAGATCAAGATCAAGATCAAGATCAAGATCAAGAAATATGAATCACCTGCAGAGCAGGAAAACATCTGTGGGTGAGAGTAGGCGCCGCGTTACGTGTAATGACTACCCCTCAAAGCGACCACCGTCAACAGACAATGAAGCGCACACCCAGCAACCCCATCCAACACCTGTAACAGACTTCCCTGCCACGATAGGTTCCCACTGCCTCACCTCTATCCTTTACACGATTTTTGCAAACCGCCATTGGTCGCCACCCCCCCGGATGGATTAAAGTATCCCCCCTCGCCCGGCAAGCGCCCTCAGCGCGCCAGGGCCCATCCCCAGGAACCGCCAACGATGGAACACCGTGAAGCGCTGATCGCGCTGCGCACCTTTCTCTCCTCCCAGATCCTCGGCCAGGAAAAACTGGTCGAGCGCCTGCTGATCGTGCTCCTGGCTGACGGCCACATGCTGGTCGAAGGCGCCCCGGGCCTGGCCAAGACCAAGGCCATCAAGGAGCTCGCCGAGGGCATCGAGGCGCAATTCCATCGCATCCAGTTCACCCCCGACCTGCTGCCCGCCGACATCACCGGCACCGAGATCTACCGCCCGGAAACCGGCAGCTTCGTGTTCCAGCAAGGACCGATCTTCCACAACCTGGTGCTGGCCGACGAAATCAACCGCGCCCCTGCCAAGGTTCAATCGGCGCTGCTCGAAGCCATGGCCGAGCGCCAGGTCAGCGTTGGACGCAGCACCTACGAGTTGTCGCCGCTGTTCCTGGTGATGGCCACGCAGAACCCGATCGAGCAGGAAGGCACCTACCCGCTGCCCGAGGCCCAGCTCGACCGCTTCCTCATGCACGTCAAAATCGGCTTCCCAGACGCCGCGGTGGAGCGACGCATCCTCCTGCAAGCCCGGGGCGAGGCACTGGGTGGCGAGGTGAAGCCCGAGCGCCGGGTCAGCCAGCAGGCCATCTTCGCCGCCCGCAAGGAAATCCTCGGCCTGTACATGGCAGATGCCGTGGAGGAATATCTGGTGCAGCTGGTCATGGCCACCCGCACCCCGGCCAAGTTCGACAGTGAGCTGGCCGACTGGATCGCCTACGGCGCCAGCCCCCGCGGCTCAATCGCCCTGGACCGTTGCGCACGCGCCCACGCCTGGCTGGCCGGGCGCGACTTCGTCAGCCCCGAGGATATCCAGGCAGTGCTGTTCGACGTGCTGCGCCACCGCATCATCCTCTCGTTCGAGGCCGAGGCGGCCGGGGTCGACCAAGACCGCGTGGTCCAGCGCATCCTCGACGTCGTCGCCGTCGCCTGACCCCATGCCCACCTCGCAGTTGGCCGAACCCGGCATCCGCATCGGCCTGGCCGACCTGATCGACATGCGCCACCGCGTGCGTGAGATCCAGTTGTTCTCCCGGCCCGGCCAGCGCAGCCCGCTGGTGGGCCTGCACCACTCCAAGCTGCGTGGCCGCGGCGTGGACTTCGACCAGGTGCGGGTCTACCAGGCCGGTGACGATGTGCGCAACATCGACTGGCGCGTCACCGCGCGCACCCAGGAGCCGCACACCAAGCTTTTTCACGAAGAGCGCGAGCGGCCGATCTTCATCATGGTCGAGCAGAGCCAGCGGCTGTTCTTCGGCTCCGGGCTGATGTTCAAGTCAGTGCTGGCGGCCCAGGCCGCGGCCCTGTTCGGCTGGGCGGCGCTGGGCCACAACGACCGTATCGGCGGGCTGGTGTTCGGCGACAGCGAGCCCCACGAGATCAAGCCGAGGCGCAGCAAGCAGAGCCTGCTGCAACTGCTCAACCGCCTGGCCAAGGTCAACCAGGCCCTGCACACCGAGGCCGTGCCACAGCCCGACAGCCTGGGCCTGGCCCTGCGCCGGGCACGCGAGGTGCTGCGCCCGGGCAGCCTGGCCATCGTCATCTGTGACGAGCGTGCCCTGAGCGCCAGCGTCGAGCAGCACCTGGCGATGCTGTCGCGTCACTGCGACGTGCTGCTGATGCCGGTCAGCGACCCGCTCGACCATGCCCTGCCCGCCGCCGGCCTGCTGCGTTTCGCCCAACGCGGCGCGCAACTGGAACTCGACACGCTGGATGCCAACCTGCGCCAGGCCTACCGCCAGCAGGCCGAGGCGCGCATCGAGCGCTGGGAACTGCTGGCGCAGAAGCTGCGGGTGGTGCTGATGCCGCTGAGCACCCAGAGTGAGATGATCGAGCAATTGCGCGAATACCTGAACGCGCAGCGTCCCGGGAGCGCCAAATGAACCCCCTGGATCAGTTGCAACCGCTCATCGCACCGCCGGCCATCAGTCTGTGGCCACCGGCCCCAGGCTGGTGGCTGTTGCTCGCCTTGCTGCCATTGCTCGGCTGGGGCCTGTGGCGCCTGCGCCACTGGCGCCCAGGCAAGCGCAAGGTGGTGCGCGCCGAACTGCCGCTGGACCCGATTCGTGTCGAGGCCCTGGCCGAGCTGGCGCGCCTGCCACGCCCCTATGACGGCGCGCCGGCCGGCGCCTGGCTGCAGCAGATCAACGCCCTGCTCAAGCGCCTGTGCCGCAACCACTATCCCGGCGCCAACAGCCACACCCTCAATGGCCGGCAGTGGCTGGCGTTTCTCGACAACCGCTGCCCGGCCGCCGGCCTGACCCGTTGGATGGTACTGGTCGAAGGCGCCTACAAGCCCGAGTGCAAGCTCGACGACAAGGCCATCGCCGGGCTCACCCAGGCGGTCGAAACCTGGATCCGCAAGCATGTTTGAACTGGCCTGGCCGTGGATCTTCCTGCTATTGCCGCTGCCCTGGCTGGCGCGCTTGGCGCTGCCTGCCGCCGACAGCGGCGAGCCGGTGCTCAAGGTGGGCTTTCTCGACGAACTCGAAGGCCTGGCCGGGCGCCGCGCGCGGCTGAACCTGCCAACCTGGCGCCAGCAGGCGCCGTTCATCCTGATCTGGCTACTGCTGTTGCTGGCCGCCGCCCGCCCACAGTGGCTGGGCGATCCGCTGCCGGTGTCGGCCAGTGGCCGCGACCTGCTGGTGGCAGTGGATGTGTCGGGCTCCATGGACTTCCCCGACATGCAGTGGAAGGACGACGAGATCAGCCGTCTGGACCTGGTCAAGGCGCTGATGGGCGACTTCCTCCAGGACCGCCAGGGCGACCGCGTCGGCCTGATCCTGTTCGGCAGCCAGGCCTACCTGCAGGCCCCGCTGACCTTCGACCGGCGTACCGTGCGCACCTTCCTCGACGAGGCGCAGATCGGCATCGCCGGCAAGAACACCGCCATCGGCGACGCCATCGGCCTGGCGGTCAAGCGTCTGCGCCAGCGCCCGGCGCAAAGTCGGGTGCTGATCCTGATCACCGATGGCGCCAACAACGGCGGGCAGATCCACCCACTGACCGCCGCCCGCCTGGCCGCCCAGGAAGGCGTGCGCATCTACACCATCGGCATCGGTGCCAACCCTGAGGCCAGCGGCACGCCGGGCCTGCTCGGGCTGAACCCGAGCCTGGACCTGGACGAAGCCTCGCTCAAGGAAATCGCCGAAATTACCCACGGCAGCTACTTCCGCGCCCACGACGGCGCCGAGCTGAACGCCATCGGCGACACCCTTGACCAACTGGAACCGGTGGCCCAGCAGCCGACCCAGGCGCGCACCGCCCACGCGCTGTACGCCTGGCCGCTGGCCCTGGCGCTGCTGCTCAGCGTGCTGCTGGTGGTGGCCGTGCAGTGGCCGGACAACCTGCTGCAACGCCTGCTGCGCAAGCCACGCTTCCTGCAGCCCCACCCGGAATGGCGCCAGCGCCTCAAGCGCCTGCGCCTGAGGAGGCGGCGATGATCGAACTCTGGCCCCAATGGCTGCGCCCGCTCTGGCTGCTGGTGCTGCCCCTGCTCGGCTGGCTGCTGTTCAAGCTCTGGCATCGGCGCAAGCGCGCCGGGCGCTGGCAGTTGATCCTGCCGCAGCCGTTCCACGCGGTCTTGCTTGGCGGCGGCAGCGGCAGCACCAGCAAGCTGCCGTGGATCGCCCTGGGCCTGGCCTGGCTGCTGATCGTCCTGGCCCTGCTCGGGCCGAGTTGGCAGCGCCTGGAAGAAACCCGCCAACGCCCGGCCGACCCGCTGGTGATCCTGCTCGAACTGACGCCGCAGATGCTCGCCGAGGACAGCACGCCGAACCGCCTGGAACAGGCCCGGCGCAAGATCCTCGACCTGCTTGAGCACCGTCGCGACAGCCAGACCGCGCTGATCGTCTACGCAGGCTCCGCCCACACCCTGGTGCCGCTATCCGATGACCTGGGCACCACGCGCAACCTGCTTGAGGCCGTCGACCCGTCGATCATGCCGCAGCCCGGCCAGCGTGCCGACCTCGCCGTGCACAAGGGCCTGGCCCTGCTCGCCCAGAGCGGCCTGGGCCAGGGCCGCCTGCTACTGATCGGCTCGTCGCTGAGTGAACCGGAGCGCGAAGGCATTCGACAGGCCCTCGGGCGCCAAGGCCCAAACCTGCTGATGCTGGGCGTCGGCAGCGCCGAGGGTGCACCGGTACGCCAGGCCAACGGCGAGTACCTGAAGGACGACCAGGGCGGCATCCTCCTGCCACGCCTGGACAGCGCCTCGCTGAAAAGCTTCATCGGCTCGACCGGCGGGCGCTACCGCCATGCCCGCATCGACGACCTCGACCTGCGCGGCCTGGGCTTGTTCGACAACCCGCGACTGTTGCACAACGATGGCCAGACCCTGCAACTGGACAGCTGGGCCGACCAGGGCTACTGGCTGCTGTTGCCCCTGCTGCTGCTAGCCGCCTGCGCTGGCCGGCGCGGCTGGTTGTTCTGCCTGCCGCTGCTGCTGGCCTTGCCGCAACCGAGCCAGGCCTTCGAATTCAATGACCTGTGGCTGCGCCCCGACCAGCAGGGCCAGCGCCTGCTGGAGCGGCAACGCCCGGCCCAGGCGGCCCGCCACTTCGAGGACAGCCAGTGGCGCGGCATGGCCCTGTACCAGGCCGGCGATTTCGAAGGCGCCGCCGCCGCCTTCGCCCAGGCCGGCACAGCGGCCGCCCACTACAATCGGGGTAATGCCCTGGCCCGCGCCGGGGAACTGGAGGCGGCGCTGGACGCCTATGAACAGGCCCTGGAACGCCAACCCGACCTGAAGGCGGCACTGGACAACCAGGCCCTGGTCCAGCAACTGTTGCAACAACGCCAGGCCAGCGCCGAGACCCAACCGAACAACGCCGATGCCCAAGGCACACCCGGCAGCGAAACCGAAGGCAACAGCAGCTCGACCAGCAGCCAGGCCCAGGGCACGCCAGGCAGCGACGAACAGGCCCAGGGCCAGCAGAACGGCGACAGCCAGGGCAACACCCAGGTCCCGCCCGGCGCTGCCGGCGGCGATGACGACAGCCTCACCCAGCCGCCCCAGCGGCCGCTCTCCACCAGCCTCGACGCCGAACAGCGCCAGGCCCTGGAGCAATGGCTGCGGGAGATCCCCGACAACCCGGCGGAACTGCTGCGGCGCAAATTCTGGTACGAACAGCAATTGCATCAGGAAACCCCACGATGAGTCGCCTCGGCGTCTTTCTCCTAGGCCTGCTGTGGAGCCTCGCGGCCCAGGCCGAACCGATCCTGCAGGCCAGCGTCGACCGCACGCGCCTGGAAGCCGGCGAAACCCTGGAACTCACCCTCGAGAGCCAGGACGTCACCCAGTTCGGCAAGCCCGACCTGCGCTCCCTCGAGCCCGACTTCGAGGTGCGCGGCACGCGCCAGCTCAACAGCTTGCATACCCTGGACGGCGAAACCCGCGCCAGCACCCGCTGGATCATCACCCTGCTGCCCCGGCGCAGCGGCAGCCTGCGCATTCCCGAGCTGCAGCTGGGCCAATCGCGCAGCCAGGCCATCGAACTGCAGGTGCAGCAGGCCGACAGCCAGCGCCCGGACGCGGCTGCGCAGGTGTTCGTCGAGGCCACCCTGGACAGCAGCGAGGTCTATGTCCAGGCCCAGGCCGTGCTGACCCTGCGCATCTACCATTCGGTGGCGCTGTACGACGACAGCAGCCTCAGCCCACTGCAGCTGGAAAACGCCAAGGTCGACCCGCTGGGCGAGTCGCGCACCTACGAGAAGGACATCAACGGCGTTCGCCACGGGGTGATCGAGACCCGTTATGCGATCTATCCGCAACAGAGCGGCAGCCTTGAAGTGCCGCCGCTGCGCTTCACCGCCACCGCCGCCGACAATGGCGAACAACCGGCCGGCACGCCGCGGGTCGGCCGCCAGGTGCAGGTCAGCTCGCTGCCGCTGCGTCTGACGGTCAAGCCGATCCCGGCCAGCTACCCAGCCGACCGCCCTTGGCTGCCGGCCCGCAGCCTGACCCTGGAAGAACACTGGAACCCCGACCCGGAGCGCCAGCCGACGCAGATCGGCGACTCGCTCACGCGCAACATCACCGTGCGCGCCGAGGGCCTGTCGAGCACCCAGTTGCCGCCACTGCCGGCCACCGAAGCCGCCGGTCTGCGCCGCTACCCCGACCAGCCGCTGCTGCGCAACGAGATCGGCGAGCGCGGCATGGTCGCCAATCGCGAAGAGCGCGAGGCGCTGGTGCCGACCCACGCTGGCGAGCTGGCCTTGCCGGCGCTGGAGGTGACCTGGTGGAACACCCGCGAAGACCATCTGGAGCACAGCAGCCTGCCGGCCCGCACCCTGAACGTGCAGGACAACCCGGCGCTGAGCGCCGACACCCCGGCCGGCGACGGCAACCTGAGCCCCGGCCCGCTCTGGCCCTGGCAACTGGCCACGCTGGTCCTGGCCCTGACCACCCTGCTCGGCTTCACCCTGTGGTGGCGGGCCCGCTCGCAACCGGCGGTGCTGCGCGCGGCACAGACCGGCCCGAGCCCGCGCACGCTGCTCGATGACCTCAAGCGCGCCTGCCAGGCCAACGACCCGCAGGCCACCCGCCAGGCGCTGGACGCCTGGGCCCGGCAGCAGCCGGAAACCCTGGCCGAGATGGCGGCGCGCTTCGTGCCGTTGTCCGATGCGCTGGATGGGTTGAATGGCGCGTTGTACAGCGAGAGCGGGCAATACTGGCACGGCGACGAGCTGTGGCGCGCGATTGGCGCGATTCCGCCGGCTGAGCAGGTGCTGGCGCCGTCGGGCGAAGCCGGCAGCTTGCCGCCGCTGTATCCCAAGTAGCCTCATCGCGGGGCAAGCCCGCTCCCACGGCCCCGCGATGAGTTACCATAGCGCCCTAATCCAAACGCCCCCTGCCGCTCACCCAACGGATCTTCCATGCGTCTGTTTCACACCTCCGACTGGCACCTGGGCCAGAGCCTGCATGGCCAGGAACGCGATTTCGAACACGCCTGTTTCATTGACTGGCTGCTCGGCCAGCTGCGCCTGCGCCAACCCGACGCGCTGCTGATCGCCGGCGACATCTTCGACACGGTCAACCCGCCGGTCAAAGCCCAGGAGCGTCTCTACGACTTCATTGTCCAGGCCCACGAGCAACAGCCCAAGCTGGATATCGTGATGATCGCTGGCAACCACGACTCCGGCTCGCGCATCGAGCTGCCGGCGCCACTGATGCGCCGCCTGCGCACCCACGCCCTGGGCCGGGTGCACTGGCTAGACGAGGGCCAGCTGGACACCGAACGACTGCTGATCCCGTTGACCAACGCCCGGGGCAAGGTCGGCGCCTGGTGCCTGGCCCTGCCCTTCCTGCGCCCCGCCGAAGTCACCGGCCCCGCGCTGGGGGACGACTACCTGCAGGGCATCAACCAGGTCCATGAGCAACTGATCGCCGCGGCGCAGAAGAAGCGCAAGAAAGACCAGGCACTGGTCGCCATCAGCCACGCGCACATGGCCGGCGGCAGCATCTCGGAAGACTCCGAGCGCAGCCTGATCATCGGCAACGCCGAGGCCTTGCCGGCCAGGCTGTTCGACAAGGCCATCAGCTATGTCGCCCTCGGCCACCTGCACAAGCCGCAGAAGGTCAACCGCGAAAACCGTATCCGCTACAGCGGCGCGCCGATCCCGTTGTCGTTCGCCGAGATCAACTACCCGCACCAGATCCTGGAGGTGGAGCTGGACGGTGCCGAGCTGGTCAGTGTCGAGCCGCGTCCGGTGCCCCGCGCGGTGGCCCTGCAACGGGTCGGGCCGGCGCCGCTGGGCGAATTGCTCGAACAGCTCGGGCAACTGCCGGTGATCGACCTGCTCGAAGACCCCAACCGCCAGCCCTGGCTGGAAGTGCGGGTGCGCCTGGACGAGCCGCAGCCCGACCTGCGCCAGCAGATCGAAGGCGCCCTGCAGGGCAAGGCCGTGCGCCTGGTGCGCATCAGCGCCGAATACGCCGGCAGCGGCCGCGCCGAGGACGACGAGCACGCCTTCGTCGAGCTGGCCCAGATGACCCCGCAGGACCTGTTCGGCCGTGCCTGGGAGCAGGCCTATGGCAACCCCGCCGACGACCAGGCCCTGGCCGATTTCGCCGAATTGCTGCAGGACGTCCTGCAAGAGGAGGAGCAGGCATGAAGATCCTCGCCATCCGCCTGAAGAACCTGGCCTCGCTGGCCGGCCCGATCGATATCGACTTCACCGCCGAGCCCCTGGCCAGCGCCGGCCTGTTCGCCATCACCGGCCCCACCGGCGCCGGCAAGAGCACGCTGCTCGACGCCCTGTGCCTGGCGCTGTTCGGCAGCGTGCCGCGCTTGAACGACATCGCCCGGGAAGCCAAGGTCCCGGACGCCGATGGCGAGATCCCCACCTCGGATCCGCGCAACCTGCTGCGTCGCGGCACTGGCAGCGGCTTCGCCGAGGTCGATTTCGTCGGCATCGACGGCGGCCGCTACCGCGCCCGCTGGGAAGCCAACCGCGCTCGCGAAAAGGCCACCGGCAAACTGCAGAACAGCCGCCAGAGCCTCTACGACCTGGACAGCGAGCAACTGCTGGGCAGCGGCAAGAACGAATACAAGCAACTGGTCGAGGCGCGCCTGGGCCTGAACTTCGAGCAGTTCACCCGCGCGGTGATGCTGGCCCAGAGCGAATTCGGTGCCTTCCTCAAGGCCGACGACCGTGAGCGCAGCGAACTGCTGGAAAAACTCACCAACACCGCGATCTACACCCGCCTGGGCCAACGCGCCTTCAGCAAGGCGCGGGAAACCGGCGAGGTTCACAACGACCTGAAGAAGCAGGCCGAGCACCTGCTGCCAATGGAAGCCGAAGCACGCGCCGCCCTCGACCAGGCACTGGAACAGGCCCAGCAGCAGCTCAAGGCCGAACAGGCGCGCCAGCGCCAGCTGGAACAGCAGCGCACCTGGTTTGCCGAACAGCAGCGCCTGCAGGCGCTGCACAGTGAAGCCGGCACGGCCCTGCAAAACGCGGAACACGAGTGGCAACAACTGGCCGAACAGCGCGTCGACCTGCAACGCCTGGAACGCCTGGCGCCCCAGCGCCACCAGTTCCACCGTCAGCAGCACCTGGCCGCGCAACTGGCCCCGGTACTGGCCGATATCGACCAGCAACAGCGCCAGCACACCGAACTGCAGCAACACACCGACGCGCTGCAGCTGGCCCTGGAAACGGCCCGCCAGCACCTGATCGAGCACCAGGCCCTGCACGGCGAAAACGCCCCGCGCCTGCGCCAGGCCTTTGCTGCCCAGGGCGACCTGGCGCGCCTGGACAAGGAACTTGCCGAGCAACGTGAAGCCTGCACCCGGGTCGAACAGGAAGTCGGTACAGCCCAGCAGCAACTGCTGCAGCTGGAGGACAGCCAGCAGCGCAGCCTGCAACAACTGGCTCGGATCGACAGCGCCCTGGCCGAGAGCGAAGCACTCGGCAGCCTGGCCGACGCCTGGCAAGCCTACCTGCCGCAGCTCAAACAGGTGATGCTGATCGGCGGCCGCCTGGCCAAGGGCCGCGAAGAGCTGCCCGGCCTACAGGCCCAAGCCAGTCAGGCCAACGCCCAACGGCAAGCCCAGCGCGAGCATTTCGAGTTGCTGTTCCGCGAGGCCGGGGCCGAACCCCAGGCGCTGGCCGAGCAGATCGACCTGCTCGGCGCCATGCTCCAGGACAACCGTAAGCAGCAACGCGCGGTCGAGGAGCTGTCGCGCCTGCATGGCCGCGAAATGGAACTGCGCAACGGCCTCGATGCGCTGCGCGAGCGCCAACAATTGGCCATGCAGCAACGCCAGCAACTGATCGGTGAAGGCACGGCGGCCAAGGCCGAACTGGAGGGCGCCGAGCAGGCGCTGACCCTGACCCGCCAGTTGCTCGAGCGCCAGCGCCTGGCCCGCAACACCAGCGTCGAGGAACTGCGCGCCCAGCTGCGCGATGGCGAGCCCTGCCCGGTGTGCGGCAGCGCCGAGCATCCGTTCCATCAGCCCGAAGCGTTGCTGCACAGCCTCGGGCGCCACGACCAGGCCGAGGAAGCGGCGGCGCAGCAGCAGGTCGAACAGCTCAATACCCGGTTGGTGGAGCTGCGCACCCAGCTGGGCGTGGTCAACGCCCAGCTCAAGGATTACCAGCAGCAACAGCAGCAGTTGGGCGAGCAGCTGCAGCCCGTCCTCGAGCAGGTCCAGGCCCATGCCTTGTGGCCAGCGCTGGCGCCGCAGGACGACAGCGGCCGGGGCAAGTGGCTCGACGGCCAGTTGCGCCGCCTCGGCGACGAGATCGACCGCGACGAGAAACGCCAGGGCGCCCTGCTCGCCCTGCAAAAGGACGCCGCGCGCCTCACCCAGCAATTGCAGGCCGCAGGCGAAGCACAGCAACAGGCCCAGCGCCACCTTGACCAGCAGCACCAGGCCCTGGCCGCCGACGAGCAGCAACTCGCGCAGGCCCTCGAAAGTCTCGAAAGCGTGCTGCCCCCGGACATTCTCCAGGCCCTGCGCGACGACCCGGCCAATGCGTTCCTCGGCCTCGACCAGCAGATTGCCCAACGCCGTCAGCAACTCGACCTGCGCAAGGACGAGCAGGAAGAACAGCAGGCTCGCCAGGTCCAGCTGGACAAGCAGCGCGATCAGCAACAGGCGCGCCTGCACAGCCAGCAACAGCTGCAACAGAAGCTTGCCGTGCTGGACGAACAACGCCGCCAGGCCCAGGCCACCCTGGGCGAACTGCTCGGCGATCAGCCCAGCGCCGAAGCCTGGCAGCAGCACATGGACACCCAGCTGGAGCAGGCCCGCGCCGCCGAGGCAGACAGCGCCCGGCAATTGCAGGCGCTGCACACACAAGGTGTGCAACTGGCCGGCGAACTCAAGGCCAACCAGCAGCGCCAACAGGCACTGGAGCAGGAGCACCAGCAGCTGCAGGGCGAAATCGCCCAGTGGCGCAGCGAACACCCGGAACTGGACGACGCCGGCCTCGACCGCCTGCTGGCCATCGACGACAGCCAGGTGGGCGAGCTGCGCCAACGCCTGCAGGCCGCGGAAAAAGCTGTCGAGCAAGGCCGCGTGTTGCTAGGGGAGCGTGAACAGCAACTGCAGCAACACACCGCACAAGCCCACGGCGAACTGTCCGTCGAAGCGCTGGAAACCGCCCTCGCCGAGCTGGCCGTGCAGCTGTCAGCCCAGGAGCAGCAATGCGCTGAGCTGCGCGCCCAACAAGCCGAGGACCAGCGCCGGCAACAGGCCAGCCAGGCCCTGGCCGAACAGATCGACCAGGCCTACCAGCAATGGCAACGTTGGGCACGCCTGAATGCATTGATCGGCTCGGCCTCGGGCGATGTGTTCCGCAAGATTGCCCAGGGCTACAACCTCGACCTGCTGCTGCACCACGCCAACAGCCAGTTGCGCCAGCTGGCCCGGCGATATCGCCTCAAGCGCGGCGGCAGCGCCCTGGGCCTGCTGGTGCTGGACACCGAGATGGGCGACGAGCTGCGTTCGGTGCATTCGCTGTCGGGCGGCGAGACCTTCCTGGTGTCGCTGGCCCTGGCCCTGGGCCTGGCATCCATGGCGTCGAGCACCCTGCGTATCGAATCGCTGTTCATCGACGAAGGCTTCGGCAGCCTCGACCCCGAGTCGCTGCAACTGGCCATGGACGCCCTCGACGGCCTGCAGGCCCAGGGGCGCAAGGTGGCGGTGATCTCCCACGTGCAGGAGATGCACGAGCGCATTCCGGTGCAGATCCAGGTGCGCCGCCAGGGCAATGGCCTGAGCGACGTGCAGGTGTGCGGGTGATCCTCTACTCGTTCCGCCGCTGCCCCTGGGCCATGCGCGCGCGCCTGGCCCTGCGCTACGCCGGCTGCGACGTACAGGTCCACGAGGTGAAGATGAAGGAAAAGCCGGCCGAGCTGCTGGCACTGTCGCCCAAGGGCACGGTGCCGGTGCTCGATACCGGGGATGCGGTGCTGGAGGAAAGTCTGGACATCATGCGCTGGGCGCTGGCCCGACATGACCCCGAGGACTGGCGCCTGCAGGCAGACCCCGCCGCCGCGCGGCAGGCCGAAACGCTGATCGCGCGCAACGATGGCACCTTCAAGGCGCAAGTGAACTTGTACAAGTACGCCGAGCGCTACCCCGAGCACACCCGGGCGCACTACCGCGCCCAGGCCGAGCCTTGGCTGGCCGAGCTGGAACGTCTGCTCGAAGGCAGACCCTATCTGCTGGCCGCTCACCCAAGCCTGGCCGACGCCGCCTTGCTGCCCCTGATGCGCCAGTTTGCCGGGGTCGAACCCGAATGGTTCACCGAGGCGGCTTATCCGCGGTTGCGCAGCTGGTTGCAGGGCTGGCTGGCATCGCCGCTGTTCAAGGCCGTGATGGCCAAGTGAGACAGCGTGTCGCTCAAAGCGCCAGGATCGGCGCGGACATCAACAACAGCACTACCGCCGTGATACGCCACATCATGCTCTGCCCCTTTGGCGAGTCAAAAATTTAGCGTCAAATTAAATCACATGGCGTTGTGCTATTACCAATGGCTTTACACACTCAATTGGCATGCTTGCTCAGGGCGGCGTGGAAATGCGCGCTCTGCTGCAGGTATTTCTGGGTGTAGCTGTGGGTGTTGGACGCCTTGGCGCTTTGCTCCAGCTGGGCGTGGGCCGGCAGTACGACGGAGGCGGAGATGGCGGAAGCGGCGATGACCGGGAAGAGATTGAAGTTCATGTGGGCTGACCTCGACTTCGGTGGTTGACGTTGGCCCCTCGGGGGCCTTGGGTCAAAACTTACGCCGATGGACTCGACCACTGAAATTCATTGCAGCAGTAGCGATTATCACGCCTATCGATAATTGGAAGCCCCCCTGTGGGAGCGGCCTTGCGTCGCGAAAGGGCCGCACAGCGGCCCCGGCGATTCTTGCGTCAACGCTGAAATTCTGGGGCTGTTACGCAGCCCATTCGCGACGCAAGGCCGCTCCCACAGGGGGCGAGACAACCCGGCGGAGGATGATCACTCCAGAAACTTGAGGTCCGAAGGCGCCTGCTGGGGCAGTTTCTGCACCGTATCCCCCAACTTGCCGCTGCGCGGGTCGCGGCGCATGACCACGATCTGGTTGCTCTTCTGGTTCGCCACCAGCAGGTAGTTGCCATCCGGGTCGAGGGCAAACTCCCGGGGATGGTCGCCTTCCACCGAACGGCGCTGCAGCAGGGTGAGCCGGCCATCGTCCTTGCCCACGGCATACACCACGATCTCGTTGGCCGTGCCACGATTGCTGACATAGAGGAAACGCCCATCGGCCGACAGGTGCAGGCCGCCCGCGGCCTTCGCCGCGAAGTCCTTGCTTTCGGTCAGCGGCAGGCGCTGGCGCTCGGTCAGCGCGCCGTCCTGCACATCGAACACCACCACCTCGGCGCTCATCTCCAGGGTCAGGTAGGCATGCCGGCCCTTTGCGTCGAACAGCAGGTGACGTGGGCCGCTACCTGGTGGCAGTGTCACCGAGGGCGGGATCGCCGGGCTCAGCGGATGCTCGGGGCTGGCGCCGTCATAGCGGTAGATGAACACCTTGTCGGCGCCCAGATCGCTGGCGTACAGGTGGCGGCCATCGGGCGACAGCACCAGCGAATGCACATGGGCACCGGCCTGGCGCTCGGGATTGACCTGGCTCGGCGCATGCCGGGCCTGCTGCACCACCGGCTTGAGCTTGCCGTCGCGAGCCACCGGGATCACCACCAGGCTGCCACCGGGGTCGGGGGCTACGGCGTAGTTGGCGACGAACAGGTAGCGCTGGTCGTGGCTGAGGCTGGCGTGGGTCGGCTCGTCACCCTCGCTGGGCACCTGGTTCAGCAGCTTGATCTCGCCCTGCTTGCCTAGCGAGAAACCGCTGACCTGGCCCTTGGGTGTTTCATTGACCGCGAACAACTGGCGCCGGTCGGCAGACAGCACCAGCCACGAAGGGCTGACGCTCTTGACCACCTGCCGGGGCGTGGCGTCGATCTGACCGGTGCGGGCGTCGAAGTCGTAGCGGTAGATCCCTTCGCTGCCATTGTCGGTGTAGCTGCCCACCAGCAACGTGGCGGCCTGGGCGTTGACTGAAAACGCCATGAGGCTAGCGCTCAGCAGGTGGGTCCATTTCCTGTTCATCGTCTTCTTCATCCGGGGCACGAAAAGCACTCATACAGACTAGACGATGCTCGCCTTCGTCACTGGCCAGGCTCCAGTCGTCGCCCGCGCCGGTGGCGGCGGCGACCTGGTCGGGGGTGAAGGACCAGCGACGCAGCAGGCGGCCGTCCATGCATTCGATGGTGAGGCCGGATGCGTCGAAGGTGAAGTCGAAGGCGTGCAGGCCATCGATCAGGAGCATGTCGCAGGATGCGAGGGCGGTGGCGAGGGTGGTCATGGAGGCACCGATTGAGAAAATGGCCGCCATTATACGCATCGCGGGGCAAGCCCGCTCCCACGCCATGTAGGTAGTGGGAGCGGGCTTGCCCCGCGATCAGGCCCAGGTCAGTGAGCGAAGATCGAGCCACCCTCCTTGCCCGCCAGTTTCTCCGGCTTGATCAGGAACCGCGCCAGCGCCGGCAGCAGCCACAGGGCGCCGAACATGTTCCACAGCAGCATGAAGGTCAGCATCAGGCCCATGTCGGCCTGGAACTTGATGGCCGAGAAGATCCAGGTGCACACGCCGATGGCCAGGCACAGGCCGGTGAACAGCACCGCCTTGCCGGTGGAACGCAGGGTCTCGTAGTAGGCCTCCTGCAACGGCAGGCCGGCACGCAGGAAGCTCTCCAGGCGGCTGTAGATGTAGATGCCGTAGTCCACGCCGATGCCCACGCCCAGCGCCACCACTGGCAACGTGGCAACCTTCACGCCGATGCCCATGAACGCCATCAAAGCGTTGCCCAGCACCGAGGTCAGCACCAGCGGCAGGACGATGCACAGCGTCGCGGCGAACGAGCGGAAGGTGATCATGCACATCACCGCCACGCAGATATAGACCAGGATGAGGATGGTCAGCTCGGCCGACTTGATCACCTCGTTGGTGGCCGCCTCGATGCCGGCGTTACCCGCCGCCAGGAGGAACTGCAGGCCTTCCTTGTTGTGGCTGTCGGCAAAGGCCTTGGCCGCGGCGGTGACCCGCTCCAGGGTCTCGGCCTTGTGGTCGTTGAGGAACACCAGCACCGGCGCCAGCGAGCAGTCGGCGTTGTACAGGCCGTCGGCGCGGGCGATGGAGTTGTTGAGGATGTCCGGGTTGCGCGACAGGGTCTCCCATTTCAGGCTGCCCTCGTTCATGCCCTTGATGACCTGTTTCGACACGGTCACCAGGGAGATGGTCGACTGCACCCCCGGGGTGTTGTCCATGGTCCACATCAACTCGTCGATCGGCGCCATGGTCGAGTGGATCGAGCAGCTCTCGGCCGGGGTCTTGACCATGATCACCAGCACGTCGGAACTGGTCGAGTAGTTGCTGATGATGAAGCTGTTGTCCTGGTTGTAGCGCGAGTCCGGGCGCAGCTCCGGCGCGCCCTGGTCGAGGTCGCCGATCTTCAGGTTCTGGCTGTACCAGAGGCCGCCAACGAAGGCCAGCAACGCCAGTACCACCGACACCGGCGCTACCTTGGCACTGGCGAAGTTGGACAACAGGCGCCAGAACGGGTGCTCGCGGGTGGCGTCCTTCTTGCTGCGGGCGATGGCCTTCTGGCTGATGCCGACGTAGCTGATCGCCACCGGCAGCAGGATCAGGTTGGTGAAGACGATCACCGCCACGCCGATCGAGGCGCCGATGGCCAGCTCGCGGATCACCCCGATGTCGATGATCAGCAAGGTGATGAAGCCCACGGCGTCGGCGAGGATGGCGATCATCCCCGGCAGGAACAACTGGCGGAAGGTGCGCCGCGCCGCGGTCAGGGCGTTGTCGGCGTCGCTGGACTGCAGGGCGATGCCGTTGATCTTCTGCACCCCGTGCGAGATGCCGATGGCGAAGATCAGGAACGGCACCAGCATCGAGTACGGGTCCAGGCCAAAGCCCACCGCATGCATCAACCCCAACTGCCAGACCACCGCCACCAGGGTGGTGATGAGCACGGCGATGGTGCTGCGGATGCACCAGGTGAACCAGTACAACAACGCCCAGGTAATCACCAGCGCCACGCCGAAGAACATCGCCACCATCACCAGGCCGTCGATCAGGTCTCCGACCTTCTTGGCGAAGCCGACGATATGGATCTTAACGTTGGGGTTCTGCGCCTGGAACTTGTCGCGGATCTTCTCTTCCAGCTGGTGCGAGAACTGCTGGTAGTCGAGCTTGACCTGGCGCCCCGGGTCCTGCGGGTCGGGGTAGCTTTCCAGCAGCGGGATGTCGATGATGCTGGACTTGAAGTTGTTGGCCACCAGGCGCCCGACCTGGCCGGACTTGAGCACGTTGTCGCGCAGCGTGTCGAGGCTGTCCTGGGAGCCGTTGTAGGTGTTGGGAATCACCTCGCCGCCGGAAAAGCCTTCTTCGGTGACCTCGCTCCAGCGCACGCTGGGGCTCCACAGCGACTTGAGGCCGGCGCGGTCGACGCCGGGGATGTAGAACACCTCGTCATGGATCTGACGCAGGGTCTCCATATAGTCCTTGTCGAAGATGTCACCCTTGGTCGACTCCACCGACACACGCACGGTGTTGCCGAGGTTGGCCAGGTCGTTGCGGTGCTCGAGCATCTGTTCGATGAACGGATGTTGCAGCGGAATCATCTTCTCGAAGCTGGTGGACGGGCGAATCTGCGTGGCCTGCCAGAACAGGAAGATGCTCACCAGCACGCAGATGGCGATGACAATGGGACGGTTGTTGAAGATCAGGCGTTCCAGCAGGGTGGCCTTGTCCTTGTGCTGCATGTCGAAACTCTCCCGGCTGGTCATGGACGCGCCTCCTGGGTACCGTCGGCCGAGGCCAGGTGCACGCCCCCTTGCCCGACCAGCAGCAGACCGCCACCGCCCAGGCCGCTGACGCCCGACAGGGCGATGCGATCGGCGCGGTTGCGCACGCTGAAAGTCTGCCCGTCATCATGGCTGCGCAGCACGCTGCCGCCGTTGCCGACCAGCACCAGGCTGCCGTCTTCGAGAAGCGTAGCGCTTGCCAGGCCGAATTCGAGCGGGCCGCGCTCGGCCTTGAGCTCGATCGGCTGCCAGCTGTCGCCGAAGTCGGTGGAGCGGAACAGGTTGCCGCGCAGACCGAAGGCCAGCAGGGTGTTGGGCTGGGCGGTGCCGATCACGCCGAACAGCGAGCCCTCGTAGGGGCCTTGGACCTTGGTCCAGCTCTGGCCGGCGTCGCTGGAGCGAAACATGCCGCCCTGCTCGCCGACGATGAACAGGCCGGCGTCCTTCACCAGAGTGATGGCGTTGAGGTGCAACTGGTCGGGGTTGTCCAGACGCTCGGCGACATCCTGCCAGTGCTGGCCGCCATCGAGGGTTTCCAGCAAGGCACCGTAGGCGCCCACGGCGAAGCCGTGCTGCGGGTCGAGGAAACGCACATCGAGCAAGGGGGCTTCGCGGGACAGGTCTTCGAACTGCTTGCTCCAGGTCGCGCCGCCGTCGCTGCTGGCGAGGATCTGCGCGTCATGGCCGACGGCCCAGCCGCGCTTGTCGTCGAGGAAGAACACGGCGGTGAGCAGTTGCCGGGTGGGGACCCGGGCCTGGGTCCAGGTCTTGCCCTGGTCGTCGGAGAACAGGATGTGGCCGCGATCACCGACCACCACCAGGCGCTGCCCGGCGTGGGTGGCGCCGATCAGCAGGCTCTGGCTGGCCTTGGCCGACTCCACCGAGTATTCCTCGACGGCCACCGCCGCCAGGACATGCCCGGAACCGATCCCCAGCGTCAGCGCCAGCATAGCGCTGGCCGCCAGGCTGTAGCGTGCCCTTGGCCGCTCTCTCATGACTGCCCCCTGTTGTGTTCTTGTGGTGGGTCAATCTATTGCCAGGCACTGCGAAAACCCTGTTCCAGAGCCCTGGAATAGCTTCGAGCCATCGTATCGGGGTTGTTCGGCGAAACACAACGAGCGGGACGTTATGTTTTGTTAACCACGAGAACAATTGGGGCCGCCTTGCCGCCCATCGCGACGCAAGGCCGCTCCCACAGGATATGCGCCAGTTCTGCCCTGGCGCCATCCCTGTGGGAGCGGCCTTGCGTCGCGATGGGCTGCGCAGCAGCCCCAATGTCTACCAGGCTTACGCCAGGCTCTTGCTCACCACCTCATACACATCGCTGGACAGCGCCCCGGACGCGAGAATCCGCTCCAGCTCGCCCTTCATCAGCGCCTGGCGCTTGTCGTCGTACTTGCGCCAGCGGGTCAGCGGGGCGAGTTGACGCGAGGCGATCTGCGGGTTCAGCGCGTTGAGCTCGATCACCAGGTCCGCCAGGAAGCGGTACCCCGAACCATCGGCGGCGTGGAAGTTGACCAGGTTCTGACCGGCGAAGGCACCGACCAGCGCGCGCACCTTGTTCGGGTTCTTCAGGGTGAAGGCCGGGTGCTGCATCAACGCCTGGACCCGCGCCAGGCCACCCGGCAGGGTGCTGGCCGCCTGTACGCTGAACCACTGGTCCATGACCAGCGGGTTGTCCTTGAAGTGCTCGGCGAAGGCTTCCAGCGCCTTGGCCCGCTCCGCCTCGAACGGCGAATTGACCAGCACCGCCAGGGCGGTGAGGCGCTCGGTCATGTTGTCGCAGTGCTCGAACTGTTCCAGGGTCGCCTCGAGCACCGGCGCCTTGGCGGTCAGCATCAGGTACGACAGGGCGATGTTCTGCAGGCTGCGGCGGGCGAAATGCTCGGCCGAGGCCACATAGGCGGTCTTGCGCGAGACCTCGCGGTTGGCCTGGTAGCGCGCCCACAGGGCGTCGAACAGCTGCTCGGCGATCTGCTGGCGGGCGAACTCGCGGGCGGCGTGGATCGCATCGACATCGGCCACCTGGCTGATCTCGGTGAGGTACGCCTCGCCCGGCAGCGAAAGCATCTCGGCGACCATGGCCGGGTCCAGCGCCTGATTGCCGAGCACGGTGCCCAATGCAGTGATCAGGCGCTGGTCGAGCGTGAGCGCTTCGCCCCGCTGGTGCTGGCCGATCAGCTCCTGCAGCACCTGTACCGACAGCTGCTGGCCCGCTTCCCAGCGGTTGAAGCCGTCGCTGTCGTGCTGCATGAGGAACATCAGCTGGTCACGGTCGTACGGGAAGCTCAGCTTGACCGGCGCGCTGAAGCCGCGCAGCAGCGACGGCAGCGGCTTGGCCTTGATCCCCTCGAAGGTGAAGGTCTGCTCGGCCTCGGTCACCGACAGCACGCGGCTGCTGCCGACGGCCTGCGCCTCGCCCACCAGGCGCAGCGGCAGGTCGTTGCCATCGGCGTCCAGCAGGCCCAGGGCCACCGGGATCACGAACGGCAGTTTCTCGACCTTGTCCGGGGTCTGCGGGCAGCTCTGGCGGAAGGTCAGGCTGTAGGTCCGCGCGGCGGCGTCATAGGCCTCGCTGACTTCCAGGCGCGGCGTGCCGGCCTGGCTGTACCAGCGCTTGAACTGGGTCAGGTCGACGCCGTTGGCGTCTTCCATGGCCTTGATGAAGTCGTCGGTGGTCACCGCCTGGCCGTCGTGACGCTCGAAGTACAGGTCGCTGCCCTTGCGGAAGCCCTCGGCGCCCAGCAGGGTATGGACCATGCCCACGACCTCGGCGCCCTTCTCGTACACGGTCAGGGTGTAGAAGTTGGAGATCTCGATGAAGCTCGCCGGGCGCACCGGGTGGGCCATGGGGCCGGCATCCTCGGCGAACTGGTGGGTGCGCAGGTAGGCGACATCCTCGATGCGCTTGACCGTGCGCGAGTTCATGTCGGCGCTGAACTCGGCGTCGCGGTACACCGTGAAGCCTTCCTTGAGCGACAGCTGGAACCAGTCGCGGCAGGTCACGCGGTTGCCCGACCAGTTGTGGAAGTACTCGTGGGCGACCACGCCCTCGACCCGCTGGTGGGCGGCATCGGTGGCGGTCTCGGCGCGGGCCAGCACGCAGCTGGAGTTGAAGATGTTCAGGCCCTTGTTTTCCATGGCGCCCATGTTGAAGTCGTTGACCGCGACGATCATGAAGATGTCCAGGTCATACTCACGACCGTAGACTTCCTCGTCCCAGCGCATGGACTTCTTCAGGCTAACCATGGCGTGGTCGCACTTGTCGAGGTTTTCCGGCTCGACGTAGATGCGCAGGGTCACGTCGCGGCCTGACTGGCGAACGAACGTGTCTTCCTTGCACCAGAGGTCACCGGCCACCAGCGCGAACAGGTAGGCCGGCTTCTTGAACGGGTCTTCCCAGGTCGCCCAGTGGCGGCCGTCCTCGCCCGGGCCGCTGCCGACCGGGTTGCCGTTGGACAACAGCACCGGGTAGCGATGCTGCTCGGCGATCACCGTGGTGGTGAAGGTGCTCATCACGTCGGGGCGGTCGAGGTAGTAGGTGATCTTGCGAAAGCCCTCGGCCTCGCACTGGGTGCAGAACATCTTGCCGGACTTGTACAGGCCTTCCAGCGCGGTGTTGCTCTCCGGGTGGATCTTCACGCTGGTGTCCAGGGTGAAGCGCTCGCCCTTCGGCTGCACGGTGAGGCTGTCGTCGTCGAGCTGGTAGTCGTTGGCGCCCAGCGCCTGGTCGTCCAGCTGCACGCTCAGCAGTTCCAGGTGCTGGCCATCGAGCACCAGCGGCGGCAGGCCGGCGCCGCGCTCGGGGTTGCGGCGCATGACCAGCTGCGCATGGACCAGGCTGTGGTCCTCGAACAGTTCGAAGGTCAGGTGGGTCTCGTCGATCAGGTACTCGGGGGCCTGATAGTCCTTGAGGTAGATCACTTGCGGTTGTTCGGTACGCATGGTGACGATCCTTTTACTGGAGCACGGCCAGCTGGTAGGCCGTGTACTTGCGAATGTTGATCACGCCGGTGTCGAAGATCAGGTACTGGCCCTTGATGCCCAACAGCGTGCCTTCCACGACCGGGTCCTTGTCGAGGTTGAAGCTGACGATCTTTTTCGGGTAGGCCTCGACCGGGTAGCGCATCTGCACCACCTCGGCGTCGGGCAGCGGCTGGATGGCCTGCAACCCAAAGCGCTCCTGCAGGCCGCGAATGCCGTCGGCGCAGGCGTCGAAGATCTGTTCGCGGAAGGCCGGCAGGTCGAGCACCTCGGCGTCGCCCTTGAGCAGCGCGCGCCAGTTGGTGCGGTCCGGTACCTGGCTGCGC
Source organism: Pseudomonas sp. P106(2024) (assembly GCF_057480815.1). Classification (NCBI taxonomy): domain Bacteria; kingdom Pseudomonadati; phylum Pseudomonadota; class Gammaproteobacteria; order Pseudomonadales; family Pseudomonadaceae; genus Pseudomonas; species Pseudomonas sp. P106(2024). Next base: position 21,700 of record NZ_JBLIYU010000006.1, read on the forward strand.
AGCACGTCCTCGACCAGCCCGGATTGCTGGCGGGTGGCCACGCGCATGATCGGCAGCGCCTGGCTGGCGCCCTGGTCGAGCCAGCGGGTGGGCAGCTGGGTGGCGCGGGTGATGCCGACCTTGATGCCCGACGAGTTGGCCAGGTAGACCACGTGGTCGGTCATGCAGAACTGCTCGCCCCACGAAGGCTCGCGGCAGGTGCCGGCGTCGTAGTGGCATTTCTCCGGGGCCATGATGCACACATCGCACTGGGCCAGCTTGGTCATGCACGGGTAGCAGTATCCCTGGCTGAAGCTGGTCTTGGTGCGTTTGCCGCAATGGGTGCAATGGATCGCCCCGAGGTATTCCAGACGGATCGACTGGCCGATCAGCGGATTGACCGGCACCTCGGCGTCATCCAGGCGGAAACTGTATTGAACGACCGGTGCGTCCAGGCGTACCGCCATCTTGCTCAAAGAGCCACGAGCGAGTTCGATCAATGTACCGAGTCCGACTTGAACAGGATGTTGGCGATCGGCGCCGACTTCGAGGCGCACTCCTGCGGGCCCATGTAGCCGGTACGCTGCTCTTCGGGGAGGTTCTTCATCTCCCAGGCGATCACCGCCTGCAGCGACAGTTCCTTCTGTTCGGCGGTCAGCTTGCGGCCGTCGGACCATTTGCCGATCTCCACGGCCGTCTTCAGGCTCTCGTAGATCTCGGGGGTGATGTTTTCGATCATTTGCGCGAAAGTGGACATGCTGTCTCCTCAGTCAGGCGGACAGTTTACGCCGGGCCAGCGCGCCACCCAAGAGCCCTGTAAGGCATCCGATGAGCAACCCGCCGACATGAGCGGCGTTGGCGATCTGGCCGAAGCCGAGCTGCCCGACCACGCCGCTCAGGCAGATCACCAGCCAGATCAGCATCATCACCAGAACGCCTTTGGGCAGGTTGAACTGCGGATTGGGCGCCAGCCACTGGTACAGCCAGACATGCCCGAGCAAGCCGTAGAGCACCCCGGACAAGCCACCGAACAGGCTCGGGCCGCTGGTGAAATGCTGGGCCAGGTTGGACACCAGGCTGAACAGCAAGGTCAGGCCCAACAGCATCCACGGGCCCTGGCGCAGCTCGATGCGCTTGCCCAGCTCCCAATACCACAGGCCGTTCATTGCCAGGTGCAGCACGCCGAAGTGCAGCAGCATCGGCGACACCAGGCGCCACAACTGGCCTTCGGCCAGCCCCTGGAGCAACGGGGTGAAGTACAGGTAGTCGCCCTGCACCTTGAACGACAGGAAGGTGAACCAGCCGATGGTCGAGAGGTTGTCGCCCAGGCCGGTCACGGCGGCGACCACCACGCTCAGGATCAGTATCGCGGCGGTGACCTTGCAGGCCAGGACCTGCTCCTTCAGCGAAGGCTGCGCCGGAGCGACTTCCACGGGTTCGGGCATTGCCTGCAGATCGGCATTGCCGTCCGGGAAACGCCGGTACAACTCGAGCACATCCCCGGCCATGGCCGGCGGCGCCCACAGCACCTGTTCCTCGCCCTCCTCCACCACCCGGTGCGGCACCTGCAGGCGGCGCAGCAAGGCGACGAAACCGCTCAGGTCGACCGCCAGCGGCAGGCGCAGTACTTCGATCACGTTCATTGGCTGGCCTGCGGACGGTCGACGTCGACCCAGACGAACTTGTGCGGGTCGATGCGCGTTTCATCATCCAGGCGGTAGGCCGCCAGCTTGCCGTAGAGCACGGCGCTGTAGTCCAGGCAGGCCAGGTTGGCGCGAATCGGCGCCGGACGTCCGCTGCGCCAGTAGTGGCCAACGAATAGCAGTGGCTCGTCCTCGTCGTAGCGCAGCAGGGCGTTCTTCTGGCTGTGGCTGAGGGGCGTGCGGGCCACCTCGTCGGGTAGCGCGTCGGGCTGGAAGACGATGTCGCCGTAGGTCTGCGGGTCTTCCTCCCAGAACTTGGTGCGGAAGAAAGCGCGGGTCAGGCCGTCGCCGCCGGTCAGCGTCAGGCCGTCCGGCAGCCGCATGTCGGTACCGCGAAGCAGGCGGTTGCACACCGTGGCAGCGAAACTGCCGGACACCGCAGACGCCTGCACGAAGTGCTCGTCGATGCGGCCCGTGGGGTACTGCTGGCGCAGCGGCTCGATCAGCCGAGGGTCCCAGCAGGCGTGCACCAGGCGGAAGCGCCCGGCGTCGACGAACAGCGGCAGTTCATAGAACCACTGGATGAAATCGTGCCAGTCGCCGGGGTGCTGGGCGAACTGGGTGAGGGTCTCGTCGATCAGCCGGGCATGGCGCGGGGTGTGCTCGCGCACGAAGGCCTTGCCACTGCCGGGCAGTGCCGGGGTGACCCAGCCCAGGGCGTTGTACTCGTGGTTGCCCATGATGCAGAAGGCTTGGCCGGCCTCGACCATGTCGTGGACGATGTGCAGCGCCTCGCGGATGCGCGGGCCACGGTCGACGATGTCGCCGAGGAACAGCGCCTGGCGCCGAGGGTGTCGCCAGACCCCGCCGACACGCTTGTAGCCGAGCGCGTCGAGCAAGCGTTCGAGGGTGAGCGCACAGCCGTGCACGTCACCGATGATGTCGAAACTGCGCGCCGGATCGAGCATCAGTCGTCCCTGCCGCCCAGGCGGCTGCCCCAGCCGAGCTTGGTGCGGCAGACCTCGTAGTAGTTGTGGTCCAGCGGATGGATCAGGCGCAGCTTCTGCGGCTTCTTGCTCACCGTGATGGTGTCGCCGGGGGCGCAGGTGAAGTGGTTCTGCCCGTCACAGGAGACCTGCGGGTAAATCTGCAGGTCCTTGGATACGACGATCTTCAGTTCGCTGTTGCCGTCCACCACGATCGGCCGGCCCGACAGGGTGTGCGGGTACATCGGCACGATGACGATGGCGTCGAGCTTGGGGTGCATGATCGGGCCGCCGGCCGACAGCGCGTAGGCGGTTGAGCCGGTCGGGGTGGCGACGATCAGGCCGTCGGCCTTCTGGCTGCAGACGAACTGGCCGTCGATGTAGATCTCGAACTCGATCATTCGCGTCGACTTGCCCGGGTGCAGCACCACATCGTTCAGCGCATCGCCTTGGCCGATGGCCTCGTGGTGACGGCGCACCTCGGCCTGCAGCAGGAAGCGGTTCTCCACCAGATAGTGGCCGTCGAGCACCTCGGCGACCTTCTCTTCCAGCTCGTCGGGGCGGATGTCGGTGAGAAAACCCAGGTTGCCGCGGTTGATGCCCAGCACCGGGATGTTGTGCCGGGCCAGGGCGCGGGCAGCGCCAAGCAGGCTGCCGTCGCCGCCGACCACGATAACCAGGTCGCAGACCTCGCCCAGCAGCTTGCGCGTGGAGGTCTGCAGGCCGTGGCCGGGCAGGACTTCGGCGATGGTGTCCTCGAGGATCACGTGCAGGTGGCGCTCGAGGAGGAATTTTTTCAGTCGGCGAATGGTATCGAGCACCTGTGAGCTGCCAAGGCGTCCGATGATACCGATATTGCGAAATTGCTCCATGGTGCTCCTGCAAAGCTCTGCGGCGGGGGTGACAATGCCGGGATTATGGGCGAAAGGACCGGCCAGCGGCAAACCGGCTATGCTCGCTGGATGATGCCCTTCGCCGATCTCGAGTCCCTGCCCCGCCAGCTGCGCCACCCTGCCGTGCGCGACCTGGCCTGGGCGTTGCTGTCGCCACCGCTGCTGGCCCAGGCCGGCTGCCCCCAGCGCCACCCGCTGCAGGGCAGCGCCTGGGCCGATGATCCACAGCGTCTTGGCCACTGGCTCGCGGCGCTCGACCTGGCGCCCACGCCGCTGCTGAGCTGGCTGACACGCCTGAACAGCCGGCGGCTGGGCTTGTACTACGAAAGCCTGTGGCAGTTCGCCCTGCAGCAGGCGCCAGGCATCGAGCTGCTGGCGGCCAACCTGGCAATCCGCGACGGCGGGCGCACCCTGGGTGAACTCGACCTGTTGCTGCGCGACCGTGACGGCGATCATCATCTGGAACTGGCCATCAAGCTCTACCTGGGCCCACCCGTCGACGATGGCCAGGTCCCCGCGCACTGGCTCGGCCCCGGCTGCCACGACCGCCTCGGCACCAAGCTGGCGCACCTGGCCAGTCATCAACTGAGGATCTCCGGTCAGTCGCATAGCCGCGAAGCGCTGGCTGGCCTGGGTATCGCCGAAGCTCAGGCGCACCTGTGGCTCGGCGGTTATCTGTTCTATCCCTGGCCCGGACATGCCGAGGCGCCTTTGGGTGCTCATCCGACGCATTTGCGCGGGCGCTGGCTGCATCGGCGGGATTGGGCGGATTACCTCGAGCACTGCCCCCTCGGACTCTGGCAACCGTTATCCCGGCAGGGGTGGCTGGCTCCGGCGCGAGTTGAAGCAGACCGTTGCTGGGCGGCCGAACAGTTCGACAGCTGGTTGCTAGGACTGGATGAAGTGGCTCCGGCGCAGTTGCTGGTCAGGCTTGAAGAGGTTGGAGACGGTGCCTGGCACGAAGCCGAGCGGCTGTTCCTGGTGGCAGACAGCTGGCCACACCTTACGGGGTGATGACCGTGTAGCACGAGACATTCTTGCCTGCCCATATCAACACAATTTTTACACCGCACCGTTACGATGACAGCCAGGCGCCAGCAAGAGCGCCCTTTCCAACCTGATGACGAGGACTCACCATGGATTCATCCACCCCCGCAGCCCATTACGCGCGGCTGTCGATCGCCCTGCACTGGCTGATGCTGGTGCTGCTGGCCGCTGTCTACGCCTGCATCGAGCTGCGCGGCTTGTTTCCCAAGGGCAGCGCCGAACGCGACCTGATGAAAGACCTGCACTTCATGCTTGGGCTGACGGTGTTCGTGCTGGTCTGGCTGCGCCTGGCCCTGCGCCTGTCGCGCCCCACACCTCCGATCGTGCCCAGGCCGCCGGCCTGGCAGACAGGTCTGTCGCACCTGGTGCACCTGCTGCTGTACCTGATGATGATCGGCCTGCCGCTGGCCGGCTGGGCGATCCTCAGCGCCGCTGACAAGCCGATCCCGTTCTATGGCCTGGAGCTGCCAGCCATCGTCGCTCCGGATCCGGACCTGAGCAAGTTCATCAAGGGCTGGCACGAGCGTATCGGCAGCTGGGGCTACTGGCTGATCGGCCTGCACGCGCTGGCTGGGCTCTATCACCACTATGTGCGGCGCGACAACACGCTGCTGCGCATGCTGCCCTACAAATAGCCGCGTCGTCCCTGCAGGCCTCCGGTGTGCAGGAACACCAGGCGGGTGCCGGGGGCGAAACGCCCGGCCTCGACCTGGTCGCGCAGGGCCAGCAGGGCCTTGCCGGTGTAGAGCGCTTCCAGCGGCATGCCGGTTTGCCGTTCGGTGTCGGCGATGAACGCCAGCAGTGCATCGTCGATACGGGCAAAGCCGCCACGGCTGGCGTCGTGCAGATCGTAGCCCTGCACGCCCGCCAATGACACGACGGTCTCTGGCACGCCGTGGTCAAACGGCACGGCGAGAGCGCCATGAACGGCATGCCTGCCCGCCTCTTCCAGCACCAGCCCCGCCAGGGTAGTGCCGGTTCCCGCTGCCAGCCACCAGACGTCGTAGTCGGCCCAGCCGAGCGTTGCCAGTTGCGCCCGGCACTGCTCGATGATCAACCCGCAGCCCTGGGCACCAGCCAGGCCGCCACCGCCTTCGGGAATGCAGTGCCAGCCTGGGTACCGGGCCTGCCAGGGCTGCCAGAAGCCGGGTTCATGGCGGGCGCGGTAGCCGCCGAAACCGAGCCAGTGCAGTTCCATGCCCAGAGCTCGCAGGTCCTGTACCGTCGGTGTTTCCTGGGGGTGGCCACGCAGCAGGCCGGCGGTGGCGAAGCCGAAGCGCTTGCCGGCGGCCGCCAGGGCATGGAGATGGTTGGAATGGTTGCCGCCCAGGCTTATCAGGCCCGGGGCATTGGCCGTGCGGGCCTGGAGCAGGTGATGACGCAGCTTGAACCATTTGTTGCCGCTGATCAGTGGGTCGATCAGGTCCAGGCGCAGGACCGCGGCGTTGATTCTCGCGCGGCATAACCAAGGCAGGTCCAGGCGATGCAGAGGGGCTTGGGGGAGTGAGTAATCAGACATGAAGGCAGTTTATCTGATCGCGCAGATGCAGACGTGCTGCTCGTTGCCATTGCCGTTGCCGTTGCCGTTGCCGTTGCCGTTGCCGTTGCCGTTGCCGTTGCCGTTGCCGTTGCCGTTGCCGTTGCCGATCAAGAGTCTAGCGCCATAGCCCGCTAGCGACAGCTGCGTCAGCCCAGGCGCCGCCCGTACCTCCTAAGGTCGCAATTGGTGGCGCCTGAACTATTGCGCACTTAGAAGCAACAGCAAGATCAAGATCAAGATCAAGATCAAGATCAAGATCAAGATCAAGAAGTGCGAAGTGGTAGTTAGCCGATTGGCAATAAAGAAACGAGCTTGACCCTATTACGTGCAAACCCGCTTCTACAAGTCATGTATAACTTCTTGTAGGAACGGGCTTGCACGAAATCAAAACAGACTTTAACGCGCTGGCGCGAGTTTGCCCTTGTCATCGGAGAAGACGATCTCGACCCGACGATTCTGCGCCCTGCCCCGCTCCGAGGCATTAGCCTCCACCGGATACTGGTCGCCATAACCCTCGACCTGAATACGCTTCTCATCTACCCCCAGATCGACCAGCATATCGGCGACCGACTGGGCGCGATCACGGGACAGCTTGAGGTTCTCTTCCGCAGCGCCAGTGCTATCGGTGTATCCCTCGATCCGCACCACCCGCCGTGGATTGAGCTGAAGGAACTGCACCAGCTTCAGTACAGTACGGCTGGCAGAATTCTTCAGGTCGGCCTGGCCGGTATCGAACAGCACGTCACCCAGAGTCATCACCAGGCCACGATCCGTCTGCTCCGACGCCAGCGCGACAATCTGCGCCTCGACGAACTTGCCCTGCTGCTGGACGCTGGCCAACTTGGCCTCGCGCAGCGCCAACTGCAGGCGCTGGCGCTCCAGATCAAGCTTGGCCAGACGCTCCTGGTTCAACGCCAGCTTGGCGTGCTCGCTGGCAATCTCGCTGTAGCGCTGGCTCAGGTAGGCGTAATGACGCACATCGCTGCCGGTGCCGACATAGCCAGCCAGACGCTCCGCGCGCGCCAACGACTCGCCGGCGCGGATCACATCGCGAGGTGCGCTGCGCAGCACATCGGAATCGTCCTTGACCTTCTGGAACGCGGCACTGGCGTCGTCCAACGCCGACTCGCTGCGCTGGCTGGCACAACCCTGCAAACCGACCAGGGCCAGCAAGGCCAAGGCCGCCATGGGCTTGAGGCGCTTCATGGCTGCGCCTCCAGTTGCTTGCGCAGGCGCTTGATCCGTGACTGCATCACCTGCAGCTGCTCCTCGCTCTTCTGGTTCAGCACCCGCGCCTCGGCCAGGCGCGCATCGAGCTCGGCCTGCTCGGCGCGCATGCGCGCATCGCGATGGCTTTCGCCGAGCATGTTGCTCTTGGCCCGGGCCAGCTTGTCTTCGGCCAACTTGAACTCCGGTACCTGCTCATTGGCGCCGACCGCCTTGGCCTGCTCCAACGCCTGTTCCGACAGGCGCAGCTGTTCATTGGGTGCCGGGTCGTTGGCACAGCCGGCCAGGCCAAGCACGGCCAGGGCGAGCATCAAGGGTTGGATTCTCACTCACGCTTCCTACTGTTTGGGGGCACCCTGCGACGCCTGCATCTGCGCCTTCCAACGCTCGACATTGCGCTGCAGCACAGCCTCGCTCGCCCCGGAGACCGGCAATTCTGTCAGTTTTTTCGCCAGTTGTCCGCGCAACCAGCTGTCGTTGCACGCCGAGTTGTGCGAGACCGCCAGGTACAGCCCCGGACGGTCCACCGGCAAACCCCGGGCGATGAGGTCGTTGCCCACGCCCAGGCTCTGCGCCATGGCCATGCCCGCGTAGCGCCCGGCCAATACATAATCGACCTGGCCGAGCACCAGCTTCTGGAAGGCCTGCGTCAGGTTTTGCGCCGGCTCCAGCTTGAGCTGGGACTTGGCGAAGGCATCGAAGGCCGGGGTCAGGCGTGCCTTCTCGGACAGCGCGCCACGGTACTGGGCGAGGTCTGCCGGGCCCTCGAACACCAATGTGGCGTCGTGGCGGGTCCAGACCAGATACTCGTTGAGCTGCAAGGCCGGATGGATGTAGTCCAGGCTGGTCAGCTGGGTGACCTGCATCGGCGTGTCGAGCAGCAGGTCCATACGCCCGCTACGCACTTCCTCCAGGGCCTGCTCGCGCTTGCCGGCGTGCTGCACCTCGATCTTCACCCCAAGCTCGGCCGCCACCTGGCGCAGCAGGTCGACATTGGCGCCAATCAGGTGTTTCGGGTCCTGCGGGTCCTGCCAGGAGTACGGCGGCGCATCCGGGCTGCCGGTGGCGACCAGCCGCTCGCACTTGCCCACCGCCAAGGCCTGCGTCGACAGCAGCGCCAGCACGCAGACCAGCCCTCCCTTGCTCCAGCGAAACGCCATGCAACCTCTCCCCCGCCCCTGAAAAACCATGAAAAAACCCGGACCGCCAAGGGCGGGCCGGGTTCTTTATAAGTGAAGCAGGCGGATCAGACCAGCTTTTCCAGCTCCGGAACCGCTTCGAACAGGTCGGCGACCAGGCCGTAGTCGGCGACCTGGAAGATCGGCGCCTCTTCGTCCTTGTTGATCGCGACGATCACTTTCGAGTCCTTCATGCCGGCCAGGTGCTGGATCGCGCCGGAGATACCGACGGCGATGTACAGCTGCGGCGCGACGATCTTGCCGGTCTGGCCGACCTGCATGTCGTTCGGCACGAAGCCTGCGTCAACCGCCGCGCGCGAGGCGCCGACGGCGGCGCCGAGCTTGTCGGCCAGGGCGTACAGGTGCTTGAAGTTGTCACCGTTGCCCATGCCGCGTCCGCCGGAAACGACGATCTTGGCGGCGGTCAGTTCAGGACGGTCGGACTTGGCCAGCTCTTCGCCAACGAAGGCCGACTTGCCGGCGTCATGGGCGGCAGCGACGGCTTCGACAGCGGCCGAACCACCTTCGGCGGCCACGGCGTCGAAGCCGGTGGTACGCACGGTGATGACCTTGACCGCAGCGCTCGATTGCACGGTGGCAATGGCGTTACCGGCATAGATCGGACGCTTGAAAGTGTCGGCGGATTCAACGGCGATGATCTCGGAGATCTGGTCGACGTCCAGCAGCGCGGCAACGCGCGGCAGGATGTTCTTGCCATTGGTGGTGGCCGGGGCCAGCACGTGGCTGTAACCCTTGGCCAGTTCGACCAGCAGCGGCGCGACGTTTTCCGGCAGGGCGTGTGCGTAGGCGGCGTTATCGGCAACCAGCACCTTGGCTACGCCGGCGATCTTGGCGGCGGACTCGGCGACGCCACCGACGTTCTGGCCGGCGACCAGCACGTGGATATCACCACCGATCTTGGCGGCAGCGGCGACAGTGTTCAGGGTGGCCGGGGCTACGGCACCGTTCTCGTGTTCAGCGACAACCAGGATAGTCATTTAGATTACCTTCGCTTCGTTCTTCAGCTTCTCGACCAGTTCGGCCACCGACTTGACCTTGATACCAGCGCTGCGGGCGGCAGGCGCTTCGACCTTGAGGGTCTTGTTGGTGGAGGCGATGGACACGCCCAGCGCGTCTGGAGTGATGGTCTCCAGCGGCTTCTTCTTGGCCTTCATGATGTTCGGCAGCGACGCGTAGCGCGGCTCGTTCAGGCGCAGGTCGGTGGTGACGATGGCAGGCAGGTTCAACGCGACGGTCTGCAGGCCGCCATCGATTTCACGGGTGACATTGACCTTGTCGCCAGCGACTTCGACCTTGGAGGCGAAGGTGCCCTGGGCGAAGCCGGTCAGCGCGGCGAGCATCTGGCCGGTCTGGTTGTTGTCGCTATCAATGGCCTGCTTGCCGAGGATGACCAGCTGCGGCTGCTCCTTGTCGACAACAGCTTTCAGCGCCTTGGCCACGGCCAGGGAATTCAGTTCGTCAGCGGCCTCGACCAGGATGGCGCGGTCGGCGCCCAGGGCCAGGGCGGTACGCAGTTGCTCCTGTGCGGCGGTCGGGCCGATGGAGACGACGACGATTTCGCTCGCCACGCCCTTCTCTTTCAGGCGGACGGCTTCTTCCACGGCGATTTCGCAGAAGGGGTTCATGGACATCTTGACGTTTGCAAGGTCGACGCCGGAGTTGTCCGCCTTGACGCGAACCTTGACGTTGTAGTCGACCACTCGTTTGACAGCTACAAGAACCTTCATGGATTCCTCGTTACTCTCCGGTGAAAAGAAGATCGCCTGGGGACTGCCCGGCGAATGCGCGTGGGTACAAGGGCACCTCTAAAAACGTTCCGACGCCGACAAAGCTCAATTGACCGATCAGTCCTGTTTCGACCCTTGCGGGTAAAACCCACGGGTCATTTTCTGTCGTGGCGTGTAGACTCCACTACAAAACCTGATTCGGCCCGTAAACCCTGCTCCACGCCTGGTCTTTAGGGGTGCACCTGCGCCCGACGGTCAGCCTACGGCGAACGCGAAAGCGCTCGTATCTTGACCGTAACACCCAATCCGGTCAATACGGCAAATTGGCCAGCCTCCAGCCGCCCACCTGCGATTCTACGGGCCTTCGGCAAATTCAAACAAACGTTTGTATTGGACCCGCCAAGTGGTGTAGATATAATGCGCGGCCAAGACAAAACGGTGTAGTCCATCACCTGCGAAGCTACAGCCTCTGCACGCCGCACGTGACCGTGAACACCCATAAAAGACAAGCAACGCGATGAGCCTTGAGTAGGAGAGAACCTGTGGAACGCGAATACATGGAATTCGACGTGGTCATCGTCGGCGCAGGCCCGGCGGGTCTGTCCGCCGCCTGCCGCCTGAAGCAGAAGGCCGCCGAAGCCGGTAGCGAGATCAGCGTCTGCGTGGTCGAGAAAGGCTCCGAAGTCGGCGCCCACATCCTCTCCGGCGCGGTGTTCGAGCCGCGCGCCCTGAACGAACTGTTCCCCGACTGGAAAGACCTCGGCGCGCCGCTGAACACCGAAGTGAAGCGCGACGACATCTATGTGCTGAAAAGTGCCGACAGCTCGACCAAGGTTCCCGACCTGTTCGTGCCCAAGACCATGCACAACCAGGGCAACTACATCATCTCCCTGGGCAACCTGTGCCGCTGGCTGGCCCAGCAGGCCGAGAACCTGGGCGTCGAGATCTACCCGGGCTTCGCCGCCCAGGAAGCGCTGTTCGATGAGAACGGCGTGGTCCGCGGCATCGTCACCGGCGACCTGGGTGTCGACCGTGAAGGCCAGCCGAAGGACGGCCTGTACACGCCGGGCATGGAACTGCGCGCCAAGTACACCCTGTTCGCCGAGGGCTGCCGTGGCCATATCGGCAAGCAGCTGATCAAGCGCTTCGACCTGGACAACGAATCCGACGCCCAGCACTACGGCATCGGCCTCAAGGAAATCTGGGAAATCGACCCGGCCAAGCATGAGCATGGCTTGGTGGTGCACACCGCCGGCTGGCCGCTGGACGTGATGAGCGCCGAGAACACCGGTGGCTCCTTCCTTTATCACCTGGAGAACAACCAGGTGGTGGTCGGCCTGATCGTCGACCTGTCCTACTCCAACCCGTACCTGTCGCCGTTCGACGAGTTCCAGCGCCTCAAGCACCACCCGGTGATGGCCCAGTACCTCGAAGGCGGCAAGCGCATCAGCTACGGCGCCCGCGCCATCTGCAAAGGCGGCCTGAACTCGCTGCCGAAGATGGTCTTCAATGGCGGCGCACTGATCGGCTGCGACCTGGGCACCCTGAACTTCTCCAAGATCAAGGGCAGCCACACCGCGATGAAATCCGGCATGCTCGCCGCCGAGGCGGTGGCTGACGCATTGATCGCCGGCAGCGAAGGCGGCGACCAGCTCAACGGCTATGTCAGCGCCTTCAAGGCCAGCTGGCTGTATGAAGAGCTGTTCGCCAGCCGCAACTTCGGCCCGGCCCTGCACAAGTTCGGCCCGTTGCTCGGTGGCGCGTTCAACTACATCGACCAGAACTGGTTCGGCGGCAAGCTGCCGTTCACCCTGCATGACACCAAGCCGGACTACGCCTGCCTCAAGCTCGCCGCCGACTCGAAAAAGATCGACTATCCGAAACCGGACGGCAAGCTCAGCTTCGACAAGCTCAGCTCGGTATTCCTCTCCAGCACCAACCATGAAGAGGAGCAACCCTGCCACCTGAAGCTGACCGATCCGAATATCCCGATCGCCAGCAACCTGCCACTGTACGACGAGCCGGCACAGCGCTACTGCCCGGCCGGCGTGTACGAAGTGGTCACCCAGGAAGACGGCAACAAGCGTTTCCAGATCAACGCGCAGAACTGCGTGCACTGCAAGACCTGCGACATCAAGGACCCGGCCCAGAACATCACCTGGGTCACCCCTGAAGGCGCTGGCGGGCCGAACTACCCGAACATGTAAGCCCTGCCCTTGCGGTAAGCAAAAGCCCCCTGGCCGTGCGGCCAGGGGGCTTTTTCATGGTCGCTGATCTCGAGCACAAGACCTGCCCTGAAGTGCCATTGACCGGTCGTCCGTTTATAGGACTGTCAGATCGGAGGTCATAGCCAGATTAGCCTTCTAGTCCACTGCCAGGAAGTCCTGACCATGGGTGAGCATGAACGAAATCTCACTGGGTAGGCCATGCCCCGGAGCCTGATCGCCACTCCTGCCATCCAGTGTTTTCAATAGGGAGAAATCGACCGTCTGCTGGCGTTGCGCACTGTCAGTCAAGAGCACGGCATGGCTGCTGGCGGTCAACTGGATACGGCTGATGTGGCGAAAGTCATGCAGCAGGTGCACGCCGGTCAGTTGCTTGCCATCACCGTAGACCACCATCCAGGCCTGATCAGGGTGCAGGCGGGACTCCAGCACGCAGGCCAGGCTGCGGCCCCAGCGGATCACCGGCGTTCTGGCTTGATCATCCGGTTTCGTGCTGGCGGGATTGGCAGCCGAAAAGCTCATCTGTGGCGGAAACGCAGGCAGCTGGGCCCGCGTCATCCAAGTGATGCTGAAACTGGACATGCATATTTCTCCTGACTGTATGAACGAATGGTCCATCAACGATCAGTCGAAATTACGTGCACAATCTCGAAGGCGCAGTAGGGGAGCAGAGCTGCAGACGCTCAAAATCCCTACCCTGCCTGTAGGACCTGTTGATTGCCTGGCCCGGAAGTCTGCCTCACTGCCCTGCAGCCTTTACCGCTTCATTTGTCACCACACATGAGCGGCATCGGCTGCGCCGCAAACCCCAACGGCTCACGGCGTCTGAAGTAGAGCGCCGTCAGCAATCCGACCATGCCCATGACCAGACAAAAGCCGACGCACACCCATGGGCTCCAGGGCATCAAGGCGATCAGCGCCAACGGCGTGGTGCTGGCCCACAGGGCGTACGCGACGTTGTAGGTGAAGGAGATGCCCGACACCCGGATCTCGGCCGGGAACAGCCCAACCATCACCGACGGCACCACCCCCACCACGCCACAGGACAGGCCAGCCAAGGCATAGGCCGCCCAGGTCTGCCCCCACTGCCCCACCAGGCTGGCGTACAAGGTGCCAATGCCCAAAGGCAGCAGCAGGCAGTAGAACATCAGCGCCCGCCAGGCGCCGATGCGGTCCACCAGCAACCCCGCCAACACGCAGCCGATATTGAGGAAGACGATGCCCACGCTGCTCAGGGCGAAGGTGTGCCCGGCTGTCATGCCGAACCGTTGCTGCATCACGGTCGGGGTGATCACTACCAGTACCACCACCGCCGAGGTCAGCACACAGGTCAGCAGCGCGGCTGGAATCAAGGCCCGTCGGTGAGTGCCCAGCACCCGTCGCAGGGGGAAGGCCACCGGCTGCTCCTGCTGCGCCCGCAGGGCCAGGAACACCGGGGTTTCACTCAGCCAACGACGCAGCCAGACACCGATCACGCCAAACACGCCGCCAAGCAGGAAGGGATAGCGCCAGGCGTAGTCGAGGATCTCCTGGGGCGTGAACAATTGCGCCAGCAGGGTCGCGGTCAGCGCCCCGAGCAGGTAGCCGAAGGTCAGCCCGGCCTGCAGGAAGCCCAGCGCATAGCCGCGACGCCCAGGTGGCGCATGTTCGGCGACGAAGGTCCAGGCGCTGGGCACCTCGCCGCCGACCGCCGCCCCCTGCAAGATGCGCAAGGCCAGCAGGATCAGCGGCGCGGCGTAGCCGATGTCGGCGTAGGTCGGCATCACCCCGATCAGCAGGCACGGCAGCGCCATCATCAGGATACTCAGGCTGAACACCCGCTTGCGCCCCAGGTGGTCGGCGAAATGGGCCATGAGGATGCCACCCAGCGGCCTGGCCAGGTAGCCGGTGACGAAGATCCCGAAGCTCTGCAGCAGGCGCAGCCACTCCGGCATCTCAGGCGGGAAGAACAGCTGGCTGAGGGTCAGCGCGAAGAACACGAAAATGATGAAATCGTAGATTTCCAGGGCGCCACCCAGCGCGGCCAGTCCCAGGGTCCGGTGATCGCTACGGCTGAACCGTGGCGGGCGGGTGGTATCGATGGCAGTCATGGCAGCTTCCGCAACGAGGCAAAAGGCCAGAGGATAGCAAATTCACTGATCGCTCAGGGATTGCGGCAAAACACGGTCTGCGCAAGGTTGGTACGCCGCCGGGCATAACTGGACGCCCCCGCCAACCCCGGCGGCAAGGGCAGTTGCCCAACCAGCACCGGCATGTCGATGATCGCCATGAACGACTCCAGCGCCTCGCTGTCGGGCGCCTGGGGCAGGCTGATGCTGACGGCGTGGCGATCGCTCGGCGGTACGGCGGGCACTTTCAGGTGTGACGAGTGGTACAGCAGTGCGTGCTGGATCTGCGAACTGACCCTGCAGAAGCGCGCCAGGTCTACCCCAGCATGACTGGCCAGCTCTATGTTACCCACCAACAGGTTGAAGGGTTCCAGTGCGCTATGCACCAGGCGCTGCAGGTCGTCGAAACTCTCCACCGGGGCGATCCGGTAATAACCCAGCCCATTGAGCATTTTCTCCAGCTGCAGGCGCTGGCCGGGGTGCTCGTCGGCGATGAGGATGCGCATGGATTTGTTAGGCATCGTCCGGACCTGGGCAGTTGGGTGGTAACGGTAGCTCCATGACCATACTGCGCCGGCAACGGCAACGTCGGGCGCAATGCCTGAACGGGGGTCTTTATTGATAGTTGTCGTGATCCCGGGAGAAATCAAGTCGCCCACTCACGGAATTTTCACATCCGCAGGCGGCTCGCTCAGGACTCCCACTGGCGCATGCGCACACGGCAATGCTTCATGGCATTGACGATGTGCTTTTCCACCAGGCTGCGGGAAATACCCAGGCGCTCGGCGATCTGCTGGTGCGACAGGCCATCGAGCTTGCGCAGCAGGAAGCTGTCGCGGCAAGGCCCACTCAATTCATCCAGCGCCTGGCGCATCAGCGCCAGGCGCTGGTCGAGCTGCATGCTCTGGGTCAACGCCGGAGTATGCCAGCGCTCATCGTTGTCCAGAACCTCCAGCGGCTCGGCCTGACGCACCAGATGTCGACGGTGATGATCGACCACAAGATTCATGGCCGTACGATAGAGGTAGGCGCGCGGGTGCTCGATATGCTCGCCCTCCGTGCGCTCCAACACCCGGATGTAGGCATCGTGGGCGACGTCTTCGGCCGACTGGCGATTACCGAGTCGGGCGGACAGGAAGCTCACCAATTCGCGATAGTAATGTTCCACGACGGCACCTGGCGTCACCCTGCCCCAGCGTTGCGAGCCAAGGAAGAGGTCTGGATGATATCAGCGTGCGATCTTACAAATTATAATTATTCGCAGCAACACGCAGCCCCCTTCTCTGCGCTAAATCGTCATCGATATCATTCGTTTAACTGGGACCCCCGAGCGCACGCCCCATCGCGGCACTCGGCCACTACCTCCGGCTGGAAGCCCGCATGACACGCACATTCAATACCCGCCGCAGCGTGCTGATCGGCGCCCTGGGCCTGGCCGGTCTCGGCAGCCTGGTGGCCTGGCAGGTCCTGCCGCTCGGCGGCGCACCGGTCAGCACCGTGCCGGTGATCCGCGCCGACATCGAAAGCAGCGTCACTGCCTTGGGCACCCTGCAGCCGCGCCGCTATGTCGACGTGGGCGCCCAGGCCTCGGGGCAGATCCGCAAGCTGCATGTGGAACCCGGTGACGAAGTGCGCCAGGGCCAACTGCTGGTGGAGATCGACCCGTCCACGCAGCAGGCCAAGCTCGATGCCGGGCGCTACTCGATCGAAAACCTCAAGGCCCAGCTCGCCGAACAGCGGGCGCAGTACCTGCTCGCCCAGCAGCAGTACAAACGCCAGCAGGATCTGGCTGCGGCCGGCGCCAGCCGCCAGGAAGACCTGCAAACGGCAGCGGCGCAACTGAAGGTGACCCAGGCGCGCATCGACATGTACCAGGCGCAGATCCGCCAGGCCCAGGCCAGCCTGCGCAGCGACGAGGCGGAGCTGGGCTACACGCGGATCTACGCGCCCATGAGCGGCACCGTGGTGGCGGTGGACGCCCGCGAGGGCCAGACCCTCAACGCCCAGCAGCAGACACCGCTGATCCTGCGCATCGCCAAGCTCTCGCCAATGACCGTGTGGGCCCAGGTATCCGAAGCCGACATCGGCAAGGTCAAGCCGGGCATGACCGCCTACTTCAATACCCTGGCCGGCGGCAAGCGGCGCTGGACCAGCACCGTGCGACAGATCCTGCCGGTACCGCCCAAGCCCCTGGACCAATCCAGCCAGGGCGGGGGCAGCCCGGCCAGCACCACGGCTGGCACCACGGGCACCAAGGTGGTCCAGTACACCGTGCTGCTGGACGTGGATAACCCCGACGGCGCCCTGATGGCGGAGATGACCACCCAGGTGTTCTTCGTCGCCGGCCAGGCCAGCCAGGTGCTCAGCGTGCCATTGGCCGCGCTGGACGAGACCCCCGAAGAGGGCTTGCGCCTGGCCCAGGTGCTGAACGGCAAGGGCCAGGTCGAGGCGCGCCAGGTGCGCACCGGCTTGAGCGACCGCCTGCGGGTGCAGATCCTTGAGGGTTTGAACGAAGGCGAGCGCCTGGTCATCGGCCTTCCTGCCGCCAGTGGGGGTTGAGATGGCCACGCCCCTGATCGAGCTGTGCGACATCCGCAAGGTCTATGGCGGTGTCGATTCGCCCAGGGTCGAGGTGCTGCGCGGCATCAGCCTGAGCATCCACCCCGGCGAGTTCGTCGCCATCGTCGGCGCCTCGGGCTCCGGCAAGTCGACCCTGATGAACATCCTCGGCTGCCTCGACCGCCCCACCTCGGGCAGCTACCGCTTCGCAGGCCGGGACGTGGCCGAACTGGACAGCGACGAGCTGGCCTGGCTGCGCCGCGAAGCCTTTGGCTTCGTGTTCCAGGGTTACCACCTGATCCCCTCGGGCTCGGCCCAGGAGAACGTCGAGATGCCGGCCATCTACGCCGGCACCCCGCCCGCCGAACGCCATGCCCGCGCCCGCGCCCTGCTCGAACGCCTAGGGCTGGCCAGCCGCACCGGCAACCGTCCGCACCAGTTGTCCGGCGGCCAGCAGCAGCGGGTGTCGATTGCCCGTGCGCTGATGAACGGCGGGCATATCATCCTCGCCGACGAACCCACCGGCGCCCTCGACAGCCACAGTGGCGCCGAGGTGATGACCCTGCTCGACGAGCTGGCCAGCCAGGGCCATGTGATCATCCTCATCACCCATGATCGCGAGGTCGCGGCCCGCGCCCAGCGGATCATCGAGGTGCGCGACGGCGAGGTGGTCGGTGACTCGGCCACCCCGTCATCGGCCGATGCCCCGCCCCGACAGGTGCAAGCCGACGACCTGCGCCAACGCCTGGACTTCGGCGCCACCCAGCGCGGCGCCTGGAAAGGCGAACTGGCAGAGTCCCTGCAGGCCGCCTGGCGGGTGATGTGGATCAACCGTTTCCGCACCGCCCTGACCCTGCTCGGCATCATCATCGGGGTGGCCTCGGTGGTGGTCATGCTGGCGGTCGGCGAAGGCAGCAAGCGCCAGGTCATGGCGCAGATGGCCGCCTTCGGCTCGAACATCCTCTACCTCAACGGCAAGCACTCCTCCGAGGAGCTGACCGGTATCGTCACCCTCGATGATGTCGACGCCATCGGCGAACTGCCGCAGGTCAAGCGCGTCATGCCGGTGATCGGCGACAAGCTCATGGTGCGCCACGGCAACAAGGGCGAGCAGTTCTATGTCGGCGGCAACAACACCGGATTTCCCGAGATTTTCAACTGGCCGGTGGTCGAGGGCAGCTTCTACAGCGAGGCCGACGAAGCCAACGCCGCCGCCGTGGCCGTGATCGGACAGAAGGTGCGCGAGAAGATGTTTGGCGCAGGGAGCAATCCGCTCGGCCAGTACCTGCTGATCGGCAACGTGCCGTTCCAGGTGATCGGCGTGCTCCAGGGCAAAGGCGCCAGCTCCGGCAGCGAGGACAGCGACGAGCGCGTGGTGGTGCCCTACTCCGCCGCCTCCATCCGCCTGTTCGGCAGCCGCGATCCGGAATACGTCACCATCGCCGCCCTGGATTCCGGCCGGGTCAAGGAAACCGAGCAGGCGATCGAGCGCCTGATGCTGCAGCGCCACCAGGGCAAGCACGACTTCGTCCTGACCAACGATGCCGCGCTGATCCAGGCCGAGGCCCGCACCCAGAACAGCCTGTCGCTGATGCTTGGGGCGATCGCCGCGATCTCGCTGCTGGTCGGCGGCATCGGCGTGATGAACATCATGCTCATGACCGTGCGCGAGCGCACCCGCGAAATCGGTATCCGCATGGCCACCGGCGCGCGCCAGCGCGACATCCTGCGCCAGTTCCTCACCGAAGCGGTGATGCTGTCGATGGTCGGCGGCGTGACCGGCATCGTCCTGGCCCTGGCCATCGGCGGCGGCCTGTTGCTGGCCGACATCGCCGTGGCCTTCGCCCTGCCCGCCATCCTCGGCGCCTTCGCCTGCGCCGTGATCACCGGCGTGGTCTTCGGTTTCATGCCGGCCCGCAAGGCCGCCCGCCTCGACCCGGTCAAGGCCCTTACCAGCGAATAGTTCATGACGATTCCCAGCCGTACCAGCCTGTTGACCCTGAGCCTTTGCCTGGCCGCCTGCAGCAGCCCGCCGCCACCGGCGGCGAACATCGACACGCCACCCGCCTGGCAGGGGCCGGCCACAGCCCAGCCCCTGCCTGACAGCCAGTGGTGGCGCGCCTTCGCCAGCACCGAGCTGGACCGGCTGGTCGAACGCGCCCGCCTCAACAGCCACGACCTGGCCGCCGCCGCGGCGCGGGTGCGCAAGGCCCAGGCCAGCGCCGTGATCGCCGGCGCGCCATTGCTGCCCGAGGTGCAGTTGGGCCTGAACGGCAGCCGCCAGCGCTTGCTGCGCGGCGAGGGCAACGACCAACTCGACGCCAGCAGCAACGAACGCACCAGTACCTCGTTCGGAACCCGCCTGAGCGCCAGCTACGAGATCGACTTCTGGGGCGGTCTGCGCGCCACCCGTGACAGCGCCCTGCGCAGCCTCGACGCCAGCCGCTTCGATCGCCAGACCGTGGAGCTGACCCTGGTCAGCGCCGTGGCCGACAGCTATCTGCGAGGCCTGGCTCTCGACGAGCAACTGCGCATCGCCCGCCTCAACCTGAGCAACGCCCGCGACGTGCTGGGCCTGGTCGAAGCCCGTGAACGCTCGGGCTCGGCCACCCGCCTGGAACTGGCCCAGCAGCGCAGCCTGGTGGCCGCCCAGGAGCGCCAGTTACCACTGCTCGAACAACGCCGTCAGGACAACCGCATCGTCCTTGCCACCTTGCTGGGCGATCCTGTGCAGGCGCTGCCCGCCACCGACGAAACCATCGGCAACGTGCAGTGGCCAGCCATCGGCAGCGGCGTGCCCAGCGAACTGCTCGGCCGCCGCCCGGACATCGCCGCCGCCGAGGCACGCCTGGCGGCGGCTAGCGCCAATATCCAGGTAGCTCGGGCGGCGATGCTGCCGCGTCTGATACTGGGCGCGGACCTGGGCAGTGGCGCCCGGACCGTGCCCAATATCTTCGACAGCCCCTACTACACCCTCACCGCCGGGCTCACCGCGCCGATCTTCAACAACGGTCGGCTGAGTGCCGCCCGGGACGCGGCCCGTGCCGAACAGCAGGAGTTGCTGGAGCTGTACCGCGCCAGCATCCTGGCCGGTTTCTCGGATGTGGAGAAAGCCCTGAACGCCATCGCCGGCGTGGAGCGCCAGCGCCGCTGGCAGGACCAGGAAGTGGAACAGGCGCGTATCGCCTTTAATTTGGCCCAGCAACGCTACACCGCCGGTGCCGAGACCCTGCTCACCGTACTCGAGACCCAGCGCACGCTGTACCTGGCCCAGGACCAGCAAGCGCAGCTGCGCCTGGAGCAGTTACGGGGAAGCGTGGCGTTGTACAAGGCACTGGGCGGAGGCTGGCAGGCGCCGCAGACGCTGTAGGAGCAGGCTTGCCCCGCAAAAGCGCCAGGCCAGAGAACTTCATTGTCTGGTCTGACGCTTTCGCACGGAGCCTCAGGAAACGATGTTCTTCAACGAAAGGTGTCGCGCATACCAGGGCCGTTGCGGCACCTTGCGCAGCAGGTTGTCGAGCTTGTCCTCGTCACCGAAGGTGATGCGCAGGGCCAACTTCATGGTCTCCACGTCCATCTCCACCGACTTGCCCGGGCGCATGCCCGGCTGCGTGCTGCAGCCATGGGTATCCGGACCCAGCCAGGGATCATCGACCTCCACCCAGCGCCCGGGAGCGAACCAGGGCACGCCGTTGACTTCGAGGCGACGTACCTGACCGGGGTGATGGCGCTCATGGGCACGGAACCAGTCATCGATGCGATCGTCGATCCAGCCGTGGAACCCCCAGAAGACCGGATGCACATGGGAGGAAAACGGATCACCGAGGAAGTCGTTCTCAGGTTCGAACCAGCGCGCGGCGAAGTCCGCCTGGTCGCGGGCGAACGGCACCGGCGCGCCATTGTTGGGATCGCGCGGCACCGACGCCCAGCACATGTGCAGCCAATCGTGCAGGTTCATCTCCAGTTCCGAGCCGAAGGCGCCCAGGGTCAGTTTCGACAGGTACACCGGATCCTGGTACTGCGACTCCCACACCTGGAAGTTGCTGCAGTAGGTCTCGCCGGCCTTGATCGCTCCCACCCACTGGCCATAGGCGTCGTCGCCCGGCGCCTGCCAGCCTGGCGGCACGCAGTAGCCGTCGTGGTTGTCGAAGTAGCGGGCGAAACCTGCTCGATCGAATTCTACGCTGGGTTGCGGTAGCGGAAAGCGTTGCCAGGAAGGCAGGTCCTGCAGTGTGCGGGCATACATCAGCATGTGCCGGTGCATGAACAGGAAATCGATACCCGAACCATTGCGGTGCTTGCGCGGGCCGCGGGCATCACGCTCACGGTCGCGCGGCCCAGGTTGCCAGCCAAGGCCACGCAGTGCGTTCTGCTTGGTCTGCGGCAACTTGTGCCACTGGTCTCGGGTGGCATGCCAAAGCTGGTGGAACAGGCGATGCTCAGCGCCGACCACCCACTCGCGCATTTCGGGGGTATAGGGCAGACGCTCGCGGGCCTCGGGGAACAGACGCTTGACCGCGACGAAACGGCTGTCGGGCACCGGCAGGGTCAGCGGTCTATCCAGGCGTTGTACGCGGCCACTCAACGTGCCGCTACCGGCATTGGCGAACTCGGCCCAAACCTCGTCGAGACTCGCCACGCATTCATAACCCGGCCCGCCGTGCTGGTTGACCAGCCGCCAACGCACCTCGGTGCTGCTGGCACCGACCAGGTCACCGAGCACACGATAGGCCGGCTCGGCAGCACCGCGAAGACCCTCGCCGGTATCGACGAATCCGCGCAGGCCACGCCCCTTGGTGGCGACGTCGAGGAACATCTCGACGCCCTGTCGAGGCAGCCCGTCAAGTCCTCGTTCTGCACCGTCGAAGCGGATCTCCCACACACCGCGCAGCCGGTCGGCCAGGACCTGCCCGGCATAGTCGGCCAGTTCGACGCTGGCCTCGCCGGGCGTGACGATATCGTCTTCAGGGTCGTGGGTCAGCTGCTGGTGCGCGTAATAGGCCGCCGTGCCTGTGGCGCCCGCCACTGCCAGGCCAGCGATGAATCCTCGTCGGGAAATTGTCATTGCGCCTCAATCCGTCTTCGCGTGCCGCGACTTCTATCCAAGCTAGGACGTAGATAGGCCGGGAAAATTTAGCCGTCTAATTAACCACCCGGCGCGCTCGTCTGTTGGTTATCTCCCGCTGACAGAGGCATACCCATGACCTCCCTGCACGATCGCCTGACCGAATCGGTCAAGGCCACGCCCTACCGGGTCTTCGACATTGATCTGAAGACCGTTGAACCCTTGAGCCCGTCACTGAGCCGCTTTGTCTTCACTGGCGAGGACGTGGCGCAGATGACCACCCTGGCCCCCGACCAGCGCGTCAAGCTGCTGTTTCCGACGCCCGCAGGAGCACCGCCAAGCCTACCCAAGCACGCGCAATGGCAACAGGCGCGGCGCGAGCTGGCGGCGCAGGACATGCCACCGATGCGCACCTACACCATCCGCGCCCTGCGCCGCGACGCCCTGGAGGTAGAGGTGGACTTTGTCCTGCATGGCGTCAATGGCCCGGCCTCGGCCTGGGCCACCCATGCCCGTCCGGGTGACCGCCTGCAGATGGTCGCACCCAACCTGGCCTATGCCGACGACCCCGGCGGCTACGAGTGGAAGCCGCCGCACAGTGTCCGGCGTATCTTGCTGATCGGTGACGAAACTGCCCTGCCGGCCATCGCCGGCATCCTCGAGCAGTTGGCCACGAACACGCCGGAACTGCAGGTGGAGGCCTTTATCGAAGTGCCGCTGGAAGCCGACTGCCTCGACCTGCGCCACAGCCCGGCCACCCGCCTGCACTGGCTGCCGCGTGACCTGCTGCGCAGCGAACATGGCCAGGGCATGCAGCACGCCGTGCGCGAACTGGCCAGCCTGCCGGCGGTGCGCGGCGCATCGACGGTCGAGCTGGAAGACGTGGATATCGACGAGCGCATCCTCTGGGAACAGGCCAGCGGCGAGCACGGCGACTTCCATGCCTGGATCGCCGGGGAGTCGGGGACCGTCATGGATATCCGCCGGCACCTGATCAAGGAGCGCGGACTGCCAAGGGAGAGCCTGACGCTGATGGGCTACTGGCGCGCCGGGCGCACCTTCGACTAATACCTGCATCCTGCAGGAGATCACCCAGCCCTTCGGCCAGGGCGATCTCCTGCAGGGAATTTCGCCTGGATTCGAACACTCAGCCAGCTGATACCGCCGCCGCGACGGCCTCGGCAAACCTTGCCGCCACCTCGTCGATCTGCTCGGCACTGATGATCAGCGGCGGCAGGAAGCGCACCACCGCACCATGGCGGCCGCCCAGCTCGAGGATCAGGCCACGGCGCAGGCATTCGCGCTGCACCTTCGGCGCCAGCTTGCGGCAGGCCGGCGGATGGCCTTGGACGTCGCGCTTGCCCGCCGGATCCACCAGTTCCACGCCCAGCATCAGGCCACGGCCACGGATATCGCCAAGCTGCGGATAGTCCTGCTGCAACCGTTGCAGGTGCCCGCGCAGACGCTGGCCCATGGCCTCGGCGTGCTCGCACAGGCGGTGCTCCACCAGGTACTTCATCACCGCCGAGCCCGCGGCCATGGCCATCTGGTTACCACGGAAGGTACCGGCATGGGCACCCGGCGACCACTGGTCGAGCCAGTCGCGATAGACCATCACGGCCAACGGCAGGCTGCCGCCAATAGCCTTGGACAGGGTGACCACGTCGGGCACGATGCCGGCGTGCTCGAAGGCGAACATCTTGCCGGTACGGGCGAAACCGCTCTGGATCTCGTCGACGATCAACGCCACCCCGGCCTGCTCGGTGATCCGGCGCAACCCGCGCAACCACTCGATATCGGCGGGGATCACCCCCCCCTCGCCCTGCACAACCTCAACGATCACTGCCGCCGGCAGCGCAACGCCGGCCTCCGGATCGCACAGCAGGTTTTCCAGGTAGTGCAGGTTGGCGCGCACGCCCGCCTCGCCGCCGAGGCCGAACGGGCAGCGGTAGTCATAGGGATAAGGCAGGAACTGCACGCCATTGTTCAGCAACGCGCCGAGCGGCTTTTTCGGCCCCAGGCTGCCCATCAGGCTCAGCGCGCCCTGGGTCATGCCATGGTAGGCCCCCTGGAACGCCAGCACGGTGCTGCGCCCGGTGACCGTGCGCACCAGCTTGAGCGCAGCCTCGACCGCATCGGTACCGGTCGGGCCGCAGAACTGGATCTTCGCTTCCCGGCGCAGGCCCTCGGGCAGCAGGGCGAACAGGTCCTGGACGAACTGATCCTTGACCGGCGTGGTCAGGTCCAGGGTGTGCAGCGGCAGTTCGTCGGCCAGCACACGCTGGATCGCGTCGATCACCACCGGATGGTTGTGACCCAGGGCCAGGGTGCCGGCACCTGCGAGGCAATCGATGAACTGGCGGCCCTCGACGTCCTCGACGTACAGGCCACGGGCACGCTTGAGCGCCAGGGGGATGCGCCGGGGGTAGCTGCGGGCGTTGGATTCCTGCTGCTGCTGGCGCAGCAGCAAGGGCGAATCCTCGAATTCGTACAGGGCACGCGGCGCAGTGGCCGGCAGTACCTGGGCAAGACTGGAAGCGGTCGACATCGGAAAAACCCTCGCAAGCAAGCGAATGTGCCCGCCACGCGCCCTGTAACCGGATGTGTGTCGGGTTCTTATCGCTTGAAAAACGCTTCAGCGAGGTGCGGATTTAGCGGTTGTCATGGGATTTGTCGTAGATGTGCGGCCTCTGTCGCGGAGCAAGCCCGCTCCCACGGGCTCATGACCAAGCTGCTTGGGAGCGGGCTTGCCCCACGATGGGTACAGCGCCGAACTCAACTTCCTGAACGCGCCGGCACCTGCAGGCTCACCCGCAAACCATCGGCCCGGCTGTCGAACCGCAGGCTGCCAGCGCAGCGCTGGACGATGGCCTGGACGATCGCCAGCCCCAGCCCGCAACCTCCGCTCTGGCCGTTGCGCCAGAAACGTTCGGTCAGGTGTTCGAGATCTTCCTGGGCAATCCCCGGCCCATGATCGCGCACCAGGAAGTCCACCTGCCCGTCCTGCGCCTGTACCTCCAGCTCCACGGCGGCGTCGCCGCCATGGCGCAGGGCGTTGTCCAGCAAGTTGCGCAGCGCCGCCACCGCCAACGGCGCCGGCATGCTCAGGTAGACCTTGGCCGCCGCTTCGGGCAGGCGCAGGTGAATGCGCCGGTTGTCGCCGCCACCAGCATCCTCGATGGCCTGTCGGGCAACCTGCTCGGCGCTGCACTGCACGCCATCGTCGAACGACAGGCTGCCCTCGACCCGCGCCAGCATCAGCAGTTGCTCCAGCGTGCGGTGCATGCGATCGGTACCCTGCTCGGCATGCTCCAACGCCTGCTCACGCACGGCACCGTCGGTCATGCGCGCCACCTGCAGATGGGTCTTGATGGCGGTCAGCGGGCTGCGCAGCTCATGGGCGGCGTCGTCAGTCAGACGGCGTTCGCGCTCGATGGTCTGGGCGATGCGCAGGAACAGCTGGTTCTGGGTATCGAGCAGCGGTTGCAGCTCGCTGGGCAGGCCGGCCACCTGCAACGGCTCGACGCTGTCGGCGCGGCGCCTGCGCAAGGCATCACGCATGCGATTGAGCGGCGCCAGCCCCTTGCCCAGGCCGATCCACAATAGCCCCAGGCTGCCCAGCAAGGCCATCAGCACAGGCGCCGAGGCCGCCAGCAGGATTGACTGGTTCAGCGCCTCGCGCTCCTGGTGGCGGTCGGCGGTGGTGATGCGCACATCGCCATGGTTGTAGGTGAAGGTACGCCAGGAGGCGCCATCGATGGTCTGGTCACGGAAGCCGCTGCGCTCGTCGTCCATGGCGCCGTCGTGCTTGTGGTTGCTGGCGAGGATCTCGCCGCGCAGCGAGCTGACCTGACAGGCCATGCCGTCCGGCACGCTGAACTGGTCGGCGGAAAAATGCGCATCCTGGCCCTTGGCAGTCAACGGTTGCGGCAACTGGTCGATCAGCCCCGCGACCATGCGCGCCGACGCGACTAGCCGCTGGTCGAGGGAAAACATCATCTGCTGGCGCAGGTCGCGCAGCATCCAGGCCGCCGCCAGCGCCCAGATGACGATGAACACACTGCCGAGAATCAGTGAAAGGCGAACCCGCAGGCTCATGACACACGCTCCTCCGGCGCCTGGGCCGGCCCCAGACGGTAGCCAAGGCCGCGTACGGTCTCGACGATGCTGTTGCCCAGTTTGCGCCGCAGGTGGTGGATATGCACGTTCAGCGCGTTGCTTTCGACCTCGTCGCTAAAACCGTAGACGCAGTCCTTGAGTTGCTCGCTGGACAGCACGCGCCCCGGGTTCTGCAGCAATGCCTGCAGCAGCGCCTGCTCGCGGCGCGACAGGTCCACCGCCTGGCCGCCCAAGGTCGCCGCGCAACTGCTGGGGTCGTAGCGCAGCGGGCCGTGCTCGATGACGTTCACCGCCCGCCCGGCGACGCGGCGCAGCAGGGTATGCAGGCGAGCGGCCAGTTCGCGCAGGTCGAAGGGCTTGAGCAGGTAGTCGTCGGCGCCGGCCTGCAGGCCGTCGACCCGGTCGGTGACCGCGTCGCGGGCGGTGAGCACCAGCACTGGCAGGGTCTCGCCCTGCTGGCGCAGGCGGCGCAACAGCTTGAGGCCGTCCTCGTCGGGCAGCCCCAGGTCGAGGATCATCACATCAAACTTCGCGGTTCCGAGCATCTGCCGGGCCTGCGAGGCGCTGGCCACCCGGTCCACGGTCAGGCCCTGGGCCGAGAGGCCGGCGCAGATGCCGCTGGCGATCAGGTCATCGTCCTCGCAGAGCAGAACATGCATATGGGGTCTCCTGGGTGGGGAAGCTGGCATTGCACAGGGTGGCGATTAAGGGGGGATTATGAACGGGTTTGGAGGACTTCGTCGGGCTGATAGCATCGGGACAGACAAGGCTGTCGCCGATCCTAAGACCAACTTAACCTTCAGTTAATAACCCAAGGCCAGCATGGCCCTCTTCAAAGCTCTGCCAAGGCGTAGACATGCGTGTTCTCCTGCTCTTCCTGACATTCCTGCTCGCCGGCCCCCTCCAGGCCAACCCCTTTGCGGTCAAGCCGGACTTCCTGCCGGTCAACGAAGCCTTCGTCCTGACCCACGATCGCCTGGAAAACGGCCAGATGCGCCTGCATTTCCAGATCAAGGACGGTTACTACCTTTACCAAAAACGCCTGAAGTTCGACGGACTGCCCCCTGAGCAGCACCCCGTGCTGCCCCAGGCCGAGAACCACCACGACGAGTTCTTCGGCGACAGCGCAGTCTATCGCTCCGAGCTGGAACTGCTGCTGCCGGCCGGCGCCGGCGGTGAACTGCGCCTGGGCTGGCAAGGCTGCGCCGACGCTGGCCTGTGCTACCCGCCGCAGACCACGCCGATCGCTCTCGGCGGTAGCGCCACGCCAGTCGCCGCTGCCGATCAGGCCAGCGACCAGGCGCTGGCCGGTACCCTGCAACAGGACAGCCTGGCCTGGAGCCTGCTGGCGTTCTTCGGCTTGGGCCTGCTGCTGGCCTTCACCCCCTGCTCGCTGCCGATGCTGCCAATCCTTGCCGGGCTGGTCCTGGGCAACGGCGCCAGCGCCCGGCGCGGCTGGTGGCTGACCGGTATCTATGTGCTGAGCATGGCGCTGGTCTACGCCGCCCTGGGCGTGATCGCCGCGCTGCTGGGCGCAAGCCTGCAGGCCTGGTTGCAACAGCCCTGGCTGCTGGGCAGCCTGGCCGGCCTGTTCGTGCTCCTGGCCCTGCCGATGTTCGGCGCCTTCGAACTGCAGTTGCCGGCCGCCCTGCGTGACCGCCTGGACCGAGCCGGACAAGGCACCCGTGGCGGCAACCTCTACGGTGCGGCATTGCTGGGCGCGTTGTCGGGCCTGCTGCTGGGACCTTGCATGACCGCGCCACTGGCCGGCGCGTTGTTGTTCATCGCCCAGAGCGGCGATGTGCTGCAAGGCGCGCTGGTGCTGTTCAGCCTCGGGCTGGGCATGGGCGTGCCATTGCTGTTGCTGGTCACCCTGGGCAACCGCTACCTGCCACGCCCGGGTGCCTGGATGAACCTGGTCAAGGGCTTGTTCGGCTTCGTGTTCCTGGCCATGGCCCTGTACACCGTGCGTGGCCTGCTGGCGGAAACGCTGGTGCTGGCCCTGGCCGGCGCCTGGCTGATCGCCCTGGGCTGGGCCGCCTGGCCGGCCCTGCAACGCCTGCCCGCCTTGCGCGCCATTCCTCTGCTCGGCGCCCTGTGGGGTGGCCTGCTGCTGGTGGGCGCCGCAGCCGGGGGCAACGACCTGTGGCAACCTCTGCAGCCCTTCGCCGGCAAGGGCACGGCAGCAGCCCCGGCCAACGCCCACGACGCCTTCGTCACCGTGAGCGCGCCGGCCGACCTGCAACGTGAGCTCGACGCCGCCAAGGCCCGTGGCCAGTGGGTGCTGGTGGACTACTATGCCGACTGGTGCGTGTCGTGCAAGGTCATGGAAAAGCAGGTGTTCGGCCGTGGCGATGTCCAGGCTAGCCTGGCCGGCATGCACCTGCTGCGCCTGGATGTGACCGCCGATTCCCCGGCCAGTCGCGAACTGCTGCAGCGCTTCCAGGTACCAGGCCCGCCCAGCCTGATCTGGATTGGCCCGGAAGGCGACGAGCGCCGTGCCCGACGCATCACCGGCGAGATCGACGCCACCGGTTTCCTGCAACACTGGGCCCAGACCAGGAGCCAAGGCTGATGCTGACCGTCACCCTCGGTCCACTGACCATGGCCCTTAACCACCTGCTGCTGCTCGCGGCGCTGGGCATCGCCAGCCTGGTCGGCTGGCGGGTGGCCAGGCACGGCGGCGAGAATCCGGAGTCGGCGCTGTTCAATTTGTTCCTGCTGGGATTGCTGTTCGCTCGCCTGGGCTTCGTCCTGGCCTACTGGCCGATGTACCGCGACGACCCGCTGCAGGTCATCGACATCCGCGACGGCGGCTTCCTGCTCTGGGGCGGCCTGCTGGGCATCGTCCTCGGCACCCTGTGGCAGGGCTGGCGGCGCCCCGGCCTGCGCCGGCCACTGGGCTGGGCGTTGTTCAGCGGCGCGCTGTTCTGGGGGCTGTCCAGCCTGGCCAGCCACCTGTACAGCAAGGGCACCGAGCTGCCGGACCTGAGCCTGCGCGACAGCCGCGGGCAGGTGGTGGCCCTGCACAGCTACCGCGGGCGACCGCTGGTGATCAACATCTGGGCCACCTGGTGCCCGCCCTGCCGGCGCGAAATGCCGGTATTGCAACAGGCCGAGGACGACTACCCCCACGTGACCTTCCTGTTCGTCAACCAGGGAGAAACCCCGGAGAACGTCAGCACTTTCATGGCCACCACCGGCCTGACCCTGTCCCACGTACTGTTTGACGGCACTGGCGAACTGGCCCGCAAGGTCGGCTCCATGGCCCTGCCCACCACCCTGTTCTACAACGCCGAAGGGCGGCTGGTCGGCAGCCACTTGGGCGAGCTGTCGCGCGCCAGCCTGCGCCACGCCCTGGAACCCTTCGAACGCGCCGATGCGCCCGCCCCACAAGGAAACTGACATGCGATTGAATGCGCTGCTGCCCCTGACCTTCACCCTGCTCGCCGCGCCCCTGCTGCACGCCGAAGAGCTACCCAAGCCGATCCAGCAACTGCAGGCCAAGGGCGCCGTGATCAAGGGCAGCTTCGACGCCCCCAATGGCCTGCGCGGCTATGCCGCCGAGTACCACAACAACGGCATCGCCCTATACCTGACGCCCGACGGCAAGCACGTGCTGGTGGGCAGCCTGTTCGACGAGCAGGGCAAGGACCTCAGTGCCGAGCCACTGGAAAAGCTGGTGTACGCACCGATGAGCAAGGCGGTCTGGGCGAAGATGGAAAAGACCGCCTGGATCCAGGACGGCAAGGTGGACGCACCCCGTACCGTCTACCTGTTCAGCGACCCCAACTGCCCCTACTGCAACATGTTCTGGCAACAGGCCCGGCCCTGGGTCGAGTCGGGCAAGGTGCAGTTGCGCCACATCATGGTCGGCATCATCCGCGAGGACAGCCCGGGCAAGTCCGCCGCGCTGCTCGCCGCCAAGGACCCTTCCAAAGCCTTGCAGGAACACGAGAAAGCCGGCAAGGCCAGCACGCTCAAGGCGCTGGACAAGGTGCCGGAGACGGTTCAGAAGAAGCTCGAGGCGAATCTGGCGCTGATGGAAGAACTGGGCCTGGCCGCGACCCCGGCGATCTTCTACCAGGATGAGCAAGGGCAGTTGCAGAGCCAGCAAGGGGCGCCGCGGCCGGAGATGCTGGGGAAAATACTCGGCAAACGTTGAGGCCAGAACGCTGAGGGATACCCGATCAGCAAAGCCCGTGAAGCTGGAAGGGACGCCACGAACCCTTCCAGCCCTTCAGAACCAACACACCGACCTGCATTTTTGCCCTGCCCGCCCCCAAGGGCGTCACCCTAGCAAGACCGGTCATTCGACAAACTCAAAGCTTTCCTCTGCCAGGCCGTGATCCTTCCTGTATTGATCGTCCCAGTCAAAGTAGCCGTCCGGCTCTTCGGCGCTGACGCCTCTCTGCCAGTATTGCTCTCCATGCGCCAATTCCATGGCCCAGTGATATTCCGACTCATGGGCACGTACAACAGCGGCCATATAGCCACCCAGCGCATTGTTCACCAAAGGCGAAGAGAACAGCAGCGACTCCGCTTCCGACTCTGACTTCCCTGCATAGCGGACCAAAACAGCTTTTATAACTTCCAGCCAAGTATGAAAGTTGAAGACCAGGCGCTCACCCGGCTGCTCTTCATTGATCAATACAATGTGGTCAACAACCTTGCTCTTATCCATCATAACTGACAACCCTTTACCTTGAAGCGGTCGAACAACGCCGCTGCTTTCTTGGAGAAAATTGCAAACTGGCTTCCCTTGCTGATGGGCTTTGCCTTGCCTCTTTTCACGGCTTGAGGATTCGCCACCATCGGACCACGCACACCATCATGCCCATGCTCGAGCTCCCCTTTACGCCCCTTGGTGACGTACTCCGCCCACTCACCATTGGCGGAGTCAAACACTTTGACATCCAACTTGGCGAGCTCGGCATTGGGAATATCAAACTGTGTGATCGTTGGATGGTTGCGCGCGTTAGCCCATTCCACCGCCTGCGCTTTATCCGTTGTCACATAGAACCCGCCCTTGCCGGCGGGGTTGAAGTCCAGCCCTGGCCGACCTTTTGAAGGGTCGATGGCACCTTGAATATCTCCGGCATGGTAGAAGGTTGTCACCCCCTCTATTGCCGACAAGCCCAACGGGTCAATCCAGGTGAGGGGGTTGGGGGCATACCGATAAAGGTTGGTGCCACCCAGCAACCCAAGGGGATCGGGTTGGGTAAACCGACCGATATCGGGGTCATAGTACCTGAACGTGTTGAAGTGCAGGCCTGTCTCCCGGTCCAGGTACTGCCCCTGCAAACGCAGGTTCTGCTGGCTGGCCTGTGTCGGCGCATGCCATTCCTGGCGGCTGTTGCCCCATACCTGGAAGTCGCTGTGCCAGACGCTGGCGCCACGCTCATCGGTCAGTTGCTCTGGCAGACCTGCCGAGTTGGTATGGAAGTGCAAGACCTGCTCATTGCCAGCTGCGCCATCCACCCTGGCCAGGGGCTCATGACCGGCGCCGCCGGTATACAAATAGAGGCTCGGTTTGCCGTCCTGCACTTCCTCCAACAATCGCAGGCCTTGCCAAAGGAACAGGGTACGGCTGTGCGGCGCCTCGTGCTCGTCACGGTAGACGCGCTTCTCGACGCGCCGACCTAATCCATCGTAGGTAAACTCGACCCGCTCTCGCAGCGGCCCGCGCTGCTGCCTGACACGCACCAGTCGATGCTCGGCGTCGTACTCGAAGCGCTGGATCAGACGGCTGCCAATGCGCTTTTCACTGAGCCGGCCAAATCGATCATAACGGTAGCGCCGGTCCTGGAACACTTTCACCCGGTCGTGCCGGACTCGGTCGTTGACTTGCCCCCCTTCGAGCAGGTTGCCGGCCGGATCGTAGCCAAAGTGCTCGACCGCTGAGCGCTGTGGATCGGGCATCTGTCGTGACGCGGCATGGATACGCCCGGTAGGTCCATACCCGTAGCCAGCACGCCCCTGGTAACTGCCTCGCCCACCGGCACCGATCTGAAAACGCCCGATCAGGTGCTCCAGGTCCACGTCCAACCCACTCCCTGAACGTTGGGTCTGAGTCAGTACCTCGCCGACCAGGTTGTCACCCGCATCGTACTGATAGTCCTTTTGCAACAGGGGCAGGCTGCCCAACGTAGCGTCACGGTACTCCACGGCCTTGCGCACCACGCGCCGAGCGCTGTCGAAGCGGGTCCTGGTCTGCAGCGCGCCTTGGCTGCGCAGTACCTCACCATGCAACGCGTCCCGCTCGAAATCGCTGATCACCCGACCGTCAAGGTTGATCTGGTGCAAATGCCCGCTGCCGTAGCGCAGATAGTTGATACGGCGTGCGTCGGGCAGCGTCAGGGTTTGCAGGTTGCCCAGGGGATCGTAGGCGTAACCCAGCTGTCCCGCGCCATGACTTTCGCTGAGCAAGCGGCCCATGGCGTCGTAGGTAAACGCCAACTGTTGGCCCTGCCCGCCGCGCGGCGTGAAACAGATCGCCAACAGGTTGTCAGCGGCATCGTAGCGGTAGGTCGTTTCGCCGTCGTCGGTGCGTTTGAGAACCAAGCGGCCGACGGCGTCGTGTTGATGATGATGGACCTGAGCCAGCGCTTCTGGCTCCGCGGGGCTGCCAGGGAACGCGGGCTCCGCTACGCCGCACGGATGCACGGTACGCTGGATGACATTACCCATCGCGTCGTGACGCAGCGTGCAGCCACCACCGTCGAGATTGCGCTGGCTGCTCAGACGATCCAACGCATCCCATTCAAAACGATAGTGCTCGCCGTTTTCATTCTCCAACTGCTGCAAGCGGCCATAGGCATCCCAGCCCAAGCGCACGGTACGCCCCAGCGCATCGGTACGCTGCAGCAATCGACCGCTACCGTCGTACTGCCATTGCGTGATGCGCTGTGCTGGGTCGACATGGCGGGCCAACTGCCCCGCCGCATCGATCTGGTAGTGCTCGACCCTGCCGTCAGCCAACTCGCGCTGCAACAGGCGACCACGGCTGTCGAAGCGATAGCGCGTGGTGCCACCCTCGGCGTTGCGCACCTCACTTAGGTGCCCGCGCCAATCGTAGCGATAGTGGGTCTGTTGAGCAGAGCAGTCACGCGCACAGATCAGTTGGCCGCGATCATTCCAATTGAACGAACGCTCCTTGCCTATGGCGTCGACACTACGCACCATACGCCCCTGACGATCGTGGTCGTAACGTGTCAGTTGCCCGAGTGGATCGACTTCGGACAACAGGTTGCCCCGAGCATCATAGGTATAACGACGCTCATGCCCTGCTCCATCGACGATACGGGTGGGCAAGGCCCAATGTTCGGTGTAGCCGATGCTTTCACGACGCCCCAACGGGTCGGCAGTGGCAACCACGCGCCCGAGCGCATCGTAGCTATAGGACCACTCGCCACCTTGTGGATCGAGGGTGCGTCGCAACAGGCCATCGACATAGTCGTGCCGCCAGCGATATCCCAGCGCATCGATGTAGGTGTGTACCTCGTTCAGCGCGCCCCAGTGATAGTGTTCCTCACGCCCCAGGCCATCGATGACCTGGGTATGGCCCTGCTCCAGGTCATAGATGAAGCGATAGTCCTCGCCGTCGCTGCCCCAGTGCCGAACCACGCGCCATTCATGCTCAGGCTGTGGCTCCAACAGCGCAGGCATGGCGTAAGGCGTGCCATCCAGACTGCACGGTTGGCGCGCCGGCGGTGGCGTGAAGCAGGCCCACTCGTAGTACCGGGTAGCCCCCATGGGCAGCGTATGGCTGGCCAGCAACCCTTGGTCGGTGTAGGTAAACTGCCTCAGCAATTGCCCTTCGGCATCGGCGACAGCCTCCAATTGCCCTGCCGAGGTGTAGCGATACTGCACCAGGCATTCGCGCTGCTCGACGGCAAAGGCCCGGCCGGACCGCAAGGATAGTCTGTGGATCTCGGCTACCCGGCGCGGTTGCCCGTCGGCATAGCACAGTTCGATGAAGATCCGGGCCGAGCTGTCGCCGAGGAACTGCAATCGGCCGCGTTCATCGTAGAACAGCTCCAGGCAATTGAGGTTGCGATCACCGACCTTGACCAGGCGCGACCGCCGACTGTCCAGTGGATCGGTATGAAACACCCGGTACAAGCCGCTGTTGATGTCCTCGACGATGGTGAAGCCGTTGTCCTGATGAAAAAACGCCAGGCCATCGAGAATGCTGACAAAGGCACTGCCGACCTGCAGACGCCCGAGCTCCAGCCTGGCGCCCTCATCATCGACGTAGATCCACAACTCGCCCCCCTCAGGGTGCGCGACACGCTCCAGGCGCACTTCGTAGGGCACACTCCAACCCATGCCGAACAGGCCATCGCTACGCCGGTCGTTACTGTCATAGCGCCGCGCCCAAGTGATCGGGACCATCGCCGCGAGTGTGAAATCCACATCCTCGGGGCCGTCCTGGAATTTGCTGCCCATCGCTGGAGCCACCGGGTTGCCCACCCCGCAGCGGCGCCCCTTGAGCATGCCCCGGCGACTGATGAGCATCCCGGCAATCAGGCCAATGATCTTCGCCGCGGCGCTCTTGCCGTCGTGGATGTCGCGCACGGTGGTGGTGCCGCCACCGATGCGCACATTGGGCGAGTAGGTCATGCCGATCGGCCCGTCGCAGGTGGTCTTGTCTCCAACCCGCGCTGCCGGCTGACCATTGATGAACACCTTGTCCGAGCCCTGGGCAACGAACTGTTCGGGCATCGGTGGGTGCTTGCTGCAGACCGCCTTGTCCTCGGGCTTGGGAATCGATCCGGGCGCGGCCGGCGTGGTCACCGGCGGGTTGAAGATGCTGTTGATCTCCTGCGCCAGGCCGATCACCGGCAACACCATCGAGGCGCCGACCATGGCGTAGGCACCGATGTTTTCGAGGATCGACGGTTCATCGGCTGGGCCCGGCGCCTCGACCGGGCCACCACTCACTCCGGCGGCGCGCGCCGCGAAGATACCGTTGATGCGGGTGTTGTGCGAACCACTGCTGATCGAGCCGTACGGCTCGGGCGGAAACAGCGAATTGCCGACCCAGTTGCTGAAGTCGCTGATATGGTCGCCAATGCTCTTGTCTTCACCGGCCGGCAGCATGGCGGCGGCACTGACCATGACCCCGGCAATCAGCGGTGTGAGCACGGCGGCGGCGCCGCCGGTACCGACCACAGCGACCACCGCGCCACCGATGGCGGCGCCGACCGCGGCGACCGCCGCCGCATAGACGGCGGCCTCGACCAAGCCACTGACCAGCTCGGCCATCAGCGGGGGATGAAGAATGAGATCGCCCATACGGGCGGCATGCAGGCTATCGTCCATGAAACCAGTGAAATCCTTGCGCAGTGTGTGCAGCGTAGCACCGGCAAGTGTGAGGATTACAGGGTGGCCATGCGCCACTTCGGCGCATCAGCGCAGGGCTTGCCTGATCCTGTGGGAACAGGCAGGCCCTGCGCTGAAGGCAATGTGGCTACAACGCCTCCAGCTCCGCCATAAGGTCGCTCAACCGATCGACCTTGGCGTCATCCAGCGCGCTGTCCTGCAGCCCGCGCACATAGTCCGCCAGCTCTTCGACCGTGCTGCACTCGAACATCGCCCGCAACGGCACATTCAACTGCAGGGCCTTCTGCACCCGCGAGGCGATCTGCGTCGCCAGCAGCGAATGCCCGCCCAGCTCGAAGAAGTTGTCGCGCACGCCCACCCGCTCGGCCTTGAGCACATCGGCCCAGATGCCGGCGAGGGTCTGCTCCAGATCGTCGCGCGGCGCCAGGTAGGCCTGGCTGTGCTGGCCGCCGATCTCGATGGCCGGCAGCGCCTTGCGGTCGAGCTTGCCGTTGGCGTTGTGCGGCAGGTTGTCGAACCAGCCCCAGTGCAGCGGCACCATGTACTCCGGTAGCTCGGCGCGCAGGCGCTGCTTGAGCTGGTCGAGCAGCGCGGCGTCGGCGGCGACGCCATGGTGCGCCACCAGGTAGCCGACCAAGTGCTTGCCGTTGATTCCTTCCTGCACGCCCACCGCGGCATCGCGCAGCTCGGCTTGCTCGTGCAGGCGTGCCTCGATCTCGCCCAGCTCGATGCGGTAGCCGCGGATCTTCACTTGGTGGTCGATACGCCCGACGTACTCCAGCACGCCATCGGGACGGCGCCGGGCCAGGTCGCCGGTGCGGTACAGGCGCTCGCCCGGCGCACCGTACGGGTGTGGGATGAAGGCCTGGGCGGTGCGCAGCGGATCGCCGACATAGCCACGGCCCACGCCGGTGCCGGCGACGCACAGCTCACCCACCGCGCCCAGCGGCACCAGGGTCTGGTCCTCGCCGAGCAGATACAGGCGGTTGTTGTCAGTCGGCGTGCCGATCGGCAGGTAGCTGCCCTGGGTCGAGGCGGCGTCGACGCGGAAGAACGCCACGTCATCCGAACACTCCGCCGGGCCATAGGCGTTGACCAGGCCGATGGTCGGGTAACGCTGCAGCCACTGGGCGGCCAGCTCGGGCGGCATGGCCTCGCCGGTCGGCAGCATCCAGCGCAGGCCGTCGAGGGCCTGGTGGTCGTTGGCCAGCATGCCCTGGATCAGCGACGGCACGCTCTCCAGCACGGTGATGCCGGTGGCCTGCACATGGCTCAGCAGGCCCTGCGGGTCGTGGGCGATGGCGTTCGGCACGATCTGCACCTTGGCCCCGAACAGCGGCGCGGCGAGGAATTGCCACACCGAGATGTCGAAGCTCTGCGAGGCGGTCTGGGCGATCACGTCCTGCTCGTCCAGGGCCAGGTACGGCACCTTGCTCAGCTGGTTGTTGAGCATGCCGCGCTGCTCGACCATCACGCCCTTGGGCAGCCCGGTGGAGCCGGAGGTGTAGATCACGTAGGCGAGGTTGTCCGGCGCGCTGTGGATGCCGGGGTTGTGGCTGGCCACGTGGCTCGCCTGCACCTCTTCCCAGACCAGCAGCTTCGGCCGTGCCGCACCCGCCACTTCGTCGAGCAACTGGCGCGCCTGCTCGGCGCAGGCCGCGCTGCACACCAGCACCGGCGTGCGGCTGAGCTCGACGATGCGTTGCAGGCGTGCCGAAGGCAGGCCCGGATCCAGCGGCAGGTAGCCGGCGCCGGCCTTGAAGCTGCCGACGATCATGCCCAGCAGCGCCAGGCCGCGCTCGGCCAGCAGCGCCACCGGTTGGTCGATGGCCACGCCGGCCGCGACCAGGGCATGGCCGAGGCGGTTGGCCGCCACGTTCAACCCGGCATAGTCGTAGGACGCCTCCAGGCAGCGGGCGACGGTGCGCTGCGGGTGCGCGGCGACCCGCGCCTCGAACAGCTCGACGTAGCTCTGCTCCAGGGCGTAGCTGTGCTCGGTGCGATTGCAGTCTTCGAGCAGGAAGCGCTGCTCCTCGGCGCCCAGCAGTGCCAGCTCATCCACCTCGCCATTGAAGCCCTCGACCAGCGCCAGCAGCAGGCGCTTGAACTCGGCGAGCAGGCGCTCGACGGTCGGATAGTCGAAGTAACGCTGGTCGAATGACAGGTGCAGGCCCAGGTCATCGCCCGGGTAGCACACCGCGGTCAGCGGGAAGTTGGTGTGGGTGCGGCCCGAGTCGGAGCTGGCGTCCAGGTGCTGGGCGTGGTCGAGCACGGCGGTTTCCACCGGGGCGTTCTCGAACACGAACAGGCTGTCGAACAGCGGCTGGCCCTTGGGCAGTTCGCTGCACTCCTGGATCGCCACCAGCGGCAGGTACTCGTACTCGCGCAGCTGCATGTTGTGCTCGAGCAGGCCTTGCAGCCAGTCACGCACGCTGCGCCGTTCGCCGGGCTGCGGCATCTGCACGCGCAGGGCGATGCTGTTGATGAACAGGCCGACCGTGCGCTGCATCTGCGGCAGGCTCACCGGACGCCCGGCCACGGTAACGCCGAACACCACGTCGCGGTCGCCGCTGTATCGGGCCAGGGTCAGGGCCCAGGCCGCCTGGGCGAAGGTGTTGACCGTCAGCTGGTGGGCCTGGGCCAGTTCGCGCAGGCGCGCGCCCTCGCTCACCTCGAGGCGGGTGTAGCAATCACCCACTACCATGCCGTCACCGGCGTGATCGTGGCGCAGCGGTCGATCGCTGGGGATCGCCGTGGCCCGTTCGAAGCCGGCCAGGTTGGCCTGCCACCACTGGCGCGCCTCGTCGAGGTCCTGGCGCTGCAGCCAGCCGATGTAGTCGCGGTAGCGCGGCGGCACCGGCAGCTGGGCTTGGCGTCCCTCGCCCAGGGCCTGGTAGATCTCGAAGAAGTCGTTCATCAGCAGCGAGCGGCACCAGGCATCGATGAGGATGTGGTGGTTGCTCATCATGAACCAGTAGCGTGCCTCGTCGACGCGCACCAGGCGCAGGTGGAACGGCGCTTCGCGCAGCAGTTCGAATCCGGCCTCGCGCTCCTGCTTGTGCAAAGCCTGCAGACGCGCCTCCTGGGCGATCTCGTCGAGGCCGCGCCAGTCCTGGTAGTCCACCGGGGTCTTGCCGGGCTTGTGGATGATCTGCAGCATCGCTTCGCCAGCGTTCCAGCTGAACGATGCGCGCAACGCCTCGTGCCGTGCCACCACGGCCTGCCAGGCCTGGGCGAAACGCTCGGGGTCGAGGGCGCTGTTGATACGGTAGCGGTCCTGCATGTAGTAGATGCCGGTGCCCGGCTCGAGCAGGGTGTGCAACAGCAGGCCTTCCTGCATCGGCGTCAGCGGGTAGACGTCCTCGATCTCGGCGGTCGGGATCGGCAGCGCGTCGATCTGCTCCTGGGTCAGTTGCGCCAGCGGGAAGTCCGACGGCGTGAAGCTGCCGTTGCCGTCCGCCAGGCAGTGGTCGACCAGGGCCAGCAGCTCGTGGCGGTAGGCGTCGGCCAGACGGGCAATGGTCGCTTCGTCGTAGCGCTCGGCGCTGAAGCTCCAGCGCAGTTGCAGCGCGCCGCCGTACACCTGGCCATCTACACTCAGCCAGTTCGGCAGCGGCGCATCGAGGTCATGGGCCAGGCCCGCGGGGGCGTCCAGCGGCTGGAACAGCGCCGCCTGGTCGAACTGCTGGTCGAACTGGCCCAGGTAGTTGAAGGTGATGCGCGCCTGGGGCAGCGCGGCCATGCGTTCGCGCCCGGCCTCGTCGGCCAGGTAGCGCAGCACGCCATGGCCCAGCCCCTTGTGCGGCACCTGGCGCAGTTGCTCCTTGATGCGCTTGATCGACCCGGCACGGGCCGACTCGTCCTCGCCCATCTGCGGGCTCAGGCTCAGCGGGTAGGCATTGGTGAACCAGCCGACGCTGCGGGTCAGGTCCATGTCCTCGAACAAGCCGTCACGGCCATGGCCTTCCAGCTGCACCAGCACCTGTTGATCGCCGCTCCACTGGCACAGGGTGCGCGCCAGGGCGGTCAGCAACAGATCGTTGACCTGGGTGTGGTAGGCCGCCGGCGCCTGTTGCAGCAGCTGGCGGGTCTGTTCGACGTCCAGCTCGATGGCGATGCTGCGGGCATGCCTGTGCAGGTTGCCGCCCTGGGGATGGTCGCAGGGCAGTTCGCGACGGGCGCTGCCCAGTTGCGCCTCCCACCAGTCCAGCTCGTCACGCAGCGAATCGCTGCCGGCATAGCTGGCCAGGCGCGCCGCCCAGTCGCCCATGGCATGGGTCTTGGCGGCCAGCGTTTCACCCCGATAAAGCGCCTGCAAGTCTTCCAGCAAGACACGCCAGGACACGCCATCGACCACCAGGTGATGGATCGTCAGCAGCAGGCGCTGGGCGCCCTGCTCGTCGCTGACCAGCAAGGCGCGCAGCAGCGGCCCCTCGGCAAGGTCGAGGCTGCGCTGCGCATCGGTATAGAGGGCCTGGCAGTTCTCGAAATCGCTCACGGTCGCGGTCCACAGCAACGGCTGGGTGCTCGACTGGGCGTACTCGGCCTGCCAGCGGCCATTGGCCCGGCCGAAGCGCAGGCGCAGGCTGTCATGGTGTTCGACCAGCGCGGCCAGGGCCTGTTCCAGCGCCTCGGCCTGCAGCGGCTGGCGTACCTGCAGCAGCACGGCCTGGTTCCAGTGCTGTGGTTGCGGCACTTCGCTGTCGAAGAACCAGTGCTGGATTGGCGTCAGGCCGGCTCTGCCCTCACGCGGGCCCTGCTCGATGCTGCCCGGCGCCTCGCTGCGGGTCACCACCGCCGCCAGGGTCTGGATGGTCTGGTGCTGGAACAGGTCGCGCGGGGTGAACTGCAGCCCCAGCTGACGTGCCCGGCTGACCACCTGGATCGACAGGATCGAGTCGCCGCCCAGTTCGAAGAAGTTGTCCTGCACGCCGATGCGCGGCAGGTTGAGCACTTCGCGCCAGACCTGCGCCAATTGGCTTTCCAGCTCATTGGCCGGTGCCTGGTAGTGCTGGCGCGCCTGCTGCAGGTCCGGCGCCGGCAGCGCGCGGCGGTCGAGCTTGCCGTTGCCCATCAGCGGCAGGCTGTCGAGCAGCACCAGGTGCGCCGGTACCATGTAGTCCGGCAGGTGCAGGCGGGCGTCGGCCTTGACCGCCTCGCGCAGCTGGGCCTGGGCCTCGCCGTCGGCGCTGGCCTGCGGGCACACCAGGTAGCCCACCAGTTGCTTGCCCCCCGGCAGGTCGAGGGCCAGGACCACCGCCTCCTCGACGTCGGCGTGCTCCTGCAGGCGGCTTTCGATCTCACCCAACTCAATCCGGAAACCGCGAATTTTCACCTGCTGGTCGGCACGCCCGACATATTCCACCAGGCCATCGGCGCGCAGGCGTACCAGGTCGCCGGTGCGGTACAGGCGGCCACCGTCATGGCTGAACGGGTCGGCGACGAAGCGCTCGGCACTCAGGCCTGGACGGTCGTGATAAGCCTGGGCCAGGCCCGCGCCGCCCACGTACAGCTCACCGATGCCGCCCTGTGGCAGCAGGGCCAGGTCGTCGTCAAGGATGTAGGCCATGCGGGCGCCGATCACCCGGCCGATCGGCACGCTGCCGGCATCGACGGGCAGCGTGTCCGGTGCCAGGCACGCCAGCGGCATGACCACGGTTTCGGTCGGGCCGTAGGCGTTGAAGAACTGTTGCGGGGCAAAGGCCTGGCGGATGCGCTGCAGGTGTTCGCCGGTCAGTGCCTCGCCGCCGGTGATCACCAGGCGCACCGGCAACTGCTCGCCCTGCCCGGCCAGGTACTGGGCCAGCTGGCTGCCGTAGCTCGGGGTGAAGCCGAGCACGCTGACCTGCTGTTCGCGCACCAGCTGGCAGATTTCCTCGGCGCCCCATTGGCCCTGGGCGCGCAGCACCACGCGGGCGCCGCACAGCAGCGGCACCAGCAGGCGC
Organism: Pseudomonas sp. P106(2024); assembly: GCF_057480815.1. Lineage (NCBI taxonomy): Bacteria > Pseudomonadati > Pseudomonadota > Gammaproteobacteria > Pseudomonadales > Pseudomonadaceae > Pseudomonas > Pseudomonas sp. P106(2024). Next base: position 63,310 of record NZ_JBLIYU010000006.1, read on the forward strand.
TCGCTGGCGGCGTCGAAGTTGATCGAATAGAAATGCAGCTCACAGTCGTCGCTGCGCATGCCGAACTCGGCGATCACCGCCTTGCAGTGCATGGCGATTTCACCGTGGCTGACTACCACGCCCTTGGGCTTGCCAGTGGAGCCGGAGGTGTAGATCAGGTAGGCCTGGTGCTGCGCCAGGTTGAGGTTGTCCAGGGCAGCGTCGCTGTAGGCGGACAGGCTCGCGGCATCGTCCTCCAGGCTCCAGCGCGCGACGCCCGGCGGCAGTTCGCCCAGGGTGTCGAGCAGGTCGCGCTGGCCGATCAGCAAGCCGAGGCGGCTGTCCTCGATCATGTAGCGCAGGCGGTCGAGCGGGTATTCCGGGTCCAGCGGCACGTAGGCGCCACCGGCCTTCAGAATGGCCAGCAGGCCCACCACCATCTCCAGCGAGCGCTCCAGCGCCAGGCCCACCCTCACCTGCGGGCCGACGCCACGCTCGCGCAGGGCGCGGGCCAGGCGGTTGGCCTGCTGGTCGAGCTCGGCATAGCTCAGGTGCTTGCCGGCAAAGGTCAGGGCCAGGGCCTGCGGGGTGCGCTCGGCCTGGGCGGCGAACAGGCCGTGCAGCGTCTGGTTCAGCTCGACGTCCTGCTCGCCCTGGAGCTGGCCGATCAGCACCTGCTGCTCGGCTTCGGCGAGCATCGGCAGTTCGCACAGGCGCTGCTGCGGGTCATCGATCAACGCCACCAGCAACTGCTGCCAGTGCTCGGCCATACGGGCGATGCGCGGCTCGTCGAACAGGTCGCGGCTGTAGGTGAAGCAGCAGCCCAGGCGGCCGTCGAGGTCGGTGACCTCCAGGTACAGGTCGAACTTGGTGGCACTGGCGTCGTTGACCAGGTAGTCCACCTGCATGCCCACCAGCTCGCGGCTCTGCTGGAAGGCCCAGCGCTGCACGTTGCACATCACCTGGAACAGCGGGTTGTAGGCGCTCGAACGCGGCGGTTGCAAGGCCTCGACCAGTTGCTCGAACGGCAGGTCCTGGTGCGACTGGCCGTCGATGATGGTCTGGCGCACCTGGTCGAGCAGCGCGTCGGCGCTCATCTGCCCGTCCAGCTCGCAGCGCAGCACCTGGGTGTTGAGGAAGGCGCCGATCAGTCCTTCGCTTTCCGGACGGATGCGGTTGGCCACCGGCGCGCCGATGCGCAGGTCGCGCTGGCCGCTGTAGCGGTGCAGCAGCGCGGCCAGGGTGGCGGTCATGGTCATGAACAGGGTCAGGCCGCGCTGGCTGTTGAAGGCATGCACGCGCCTGACCAGCGCCGGATCCAGGTCGAAGCGGTAGAGTTCACCCTGGTGGCTCTGCACCGCAGGGCGCGGACGATCGGCCGGCAGCGCCAGCACCGGGTGCTCGTCACCCAGGCGGTCTTTCCAGTAGGCCAGCTGACGGGCGCCCTCGCCGCCTTCCAGCCACTGGCGCTGCCACACGCTGTAGTCGAGGTACTGCACCGGCAGCGGCGCCAGCGGCGACTCGCGCTCGTCGACGAAGGCCTCGTACAGCTCGCCCAGTTCACGGGCGAAGATGTCCATGGCCCAACCTTCGGTGACGATGTGGTGCAGGGTCAGGACAAAGTAATGCTCGCGCTCGCCGGCCTTGACCAGGCAGGCGCGCAGCAGCGGGCCGCGCTCCAGGTCGAACGGCTGGTGCGCCTGGTCGTCGGCCAGTTGCTGCAGGCGTTGCTCGCGGGCGTCGTCGGCCAGGGCGCTGAAGTCGTGCCAGTGCAGTTGCAGGTGGCTGTCATCGGCCACGCACTGGTAGGGCTTGCCGTCGATGCTGGGGAAGGTGGTGCGCAGGGTTTCATGGCGCACGATCAGCGCCTGCAGGGCGCGTTCGAAGGCGTCCACATGCAGCGGCCCCTGGAAGCGGGCCATGCCGCCAACGTTGTAGGCGGGGCTGTGCGGGTCCATCTGCCAGAGGAACCACATGCGCTGCTGCGAGTACGACAGCGGCACGGCCTGGCGGCGGTCGACACGGGCGATGGCGCCCTGGCGGTTGCGCTCGCCGCTGCCCTGCAGGCGGGCGATCTCGGCGCAGAACGCGCCCAGCCCGCTGGCGTCGAACAGGGCCTTGAGCGGCAGCTCGACATCCAGCGCCTGGCGGGTGCGCGAGACGATCTGGGTGGCCAGCAGCGAGTGGCCGCCGAGGGCGAAGAAATCGTCCTGCAGGCCGACTTGCGGCAGGTTCAGCACCTCGCGCCAGATCGCCGCAACCTGCTGCTGCAGCGCGCTCTGCGGCTCGACATGTCCACGTTGTTGCCAGACCGGCGCCGGCAGTGCCTTGCGGTCGACCTTACCGCTCGGCCCCAGGGGCATCTGCGCCAGGTGGATGAGCTGCGCCGGCACCATGTAGGCCGGCAGGCGCTCGGCCAGCGCGGCCAGCAGCGCGTCGCTCTGTTCAATGCCACTGTAGTAGCCCACCAGCTGGGCGCCGACGGCGTCCTGGTGGATCAGCACCAGCGCCTGGGCGACACCCGGCTGGGCCAGCAGCACCGCCTGCACTTCCTCGGGTTCGACGCGGAAACCGCGCACCTTCACCTGCTGGTCGAGGCGGCCCAGGTACTCCAGGGCCTGGCTCTGTACCTGCCAGCGGGCGCGGTCGCCACTGCGGTAAAGGCGCGCGCCGTCGCCATCGGGTTGGGGCACGAAACGTTCGGCGGTCAGCCCCGGGCGGCCGAGGTAGCCACGGGCCAGGCCCGCGCCCCCCAGGCACAGCTCGCCGGGCACGCCCGGCGCGCTCAGCTCGAATTCGTCGTCCAGCACCCGGCACAGCACGTTGCCCAGCGGGCGGCCAATGGGCGAGCGGGCGCCATCACTCGCCTGGCAGTGCCAATGGGTGACGTTGATGGCGGTTTCGGTCGGGCCGTAGCGGTTGTGCAGTTGCACTTGCGGCAGCAGTTGCAGCACGCGGTCGCGCAGGGCCGCGGACAGCGCCTCGCCCCCGGAGAACAGCCGACGCAGGCTGGTGCAGCCGGCGGCCAGCGGCTCCTGGACAAACACCTGCAGCAGCGGCGGCACGAAGTGCAGCGTGGTCACCTCGTGTTGCTGGATCAGCTGGGCGATGCGCTGCGGGTCACGGTGCTCGCCGGGGCCGGCCAGCACCAGCCGGCAACCGCTGACCAACGGCCAGAAGCACTCCCACACCGACACGTCGAAACTGATCGGCGCTTTCTGCATCAGCACATCGCTGTCATCCAGCGCGTAGGTGGCCTGCATCCACTGCAGGCGTTCGGCCAGGGCCACGTGGGTGTTGCCCACGCCCTTGGGCTGGCCGGTGGAGCCGGAGGTGTAGATCACATAGGCAAGGTTGTCACCGTGCAGGTGCAGGCCGGGGGCCTGGCTCGGCCAGCTGTCCAGGTGCAACTGGTCGAGGGCGATGGCGCTGACGCCGTCCACCTGCGGCAGCTTGTCGAGCAGGCTGCCGTGACTGAGCAGCAGGCCGGCCTTGCAGTCGGCCAGCATGTAGGCCAGGCGCTCGGCCGGGTAGTCGGTGTCCAGCGGCACATAGGCGCCGCCGGCCTTGAGGATGGCCAGCAGGCCGACCAGCAGCTGTGGCGAACGCTCCAGGGCAATGGCCACGCAGGTATCCGGGCCGACGCCCTTGTCACGCAGGTAGTGGGCCAGGCGGTTGGCCTGCTGGTGCAGCTCGGCATAGCTGAGCTGGCCGCCCTCCCACACCAGCGCGGTGCGTTCGGGGGTCATGCGGGCCTGTTCATTGAGTTGCTCGACCAGCAGGCGCGGCGCGCTCGCCATCGGCGCCTGCCCCCAGCCGAGCAGTTGCGCGCAGCCTTGCTCGTCGAGCAGGCGCACTTCGCCAAGGGCCAGCTGCGGCTCGGCGCAGACCTGCTCGAGCAAGGCCAGCAGATGGCTGGCCAGGCGCTTGACGGTGGCCGCCTCGAACAACCCGGCGGCGTAGTCGAAGGCCAGCGTCAGACGGCCCTGGTGGTCTTCCTCGCTGTGCAGTTGCAGGTCGAACTTGGCTTCGCGGCTGTGCCACGGCAGCTCTTCGGCCAGCAGCCCGGGCAGGCGGCGCAGGGCCGACAGGTCGCGCTGCTGGTGGTTGAACATGACCTGGAACAGGCCCTTTTCACGGGCCTGCGGCAGCGCCTCGAGCAACTGCTCGAACGGCAGGTCCTGATGGGCCTGGGCCTCCAGGGTGGCCTGGCGCGCCTGGACCAGCAGCCCGGCGAACGGCAGGCGGCCATCGAGTTCGGCGCGCAGCACCTGGGTGTTGATGAAGAAGCCGACCATGCCCTGGGTTTCCAGGCGCGGACGGTTGGCGTTGGGCACGCCGACGCGGATGTCGCCCTGGCCGCTGTAGCGGTGCAGCAGGGCCTGCCAGCCGGCGAGCAGGACCATGAACAGGCTGGCCTGCTGGTCGCGGGCCAGTCCCTTGAGGGCACTGGTCAGCGCCGCCGGCACCTTGAGGCTATGGCGCGCGGCGCGGGTGTGCTGTTGGCTGGCGCGGGGCTGGTCGGTGCACAGGTCGAGCACCGGTAGTTCATCACCCAGCTTGTTTTTCCAGTAGTCGAGCTGACGGGCGCTCTCGCCGTCGGCCAGCCACTGGCGCTGCCATTGGCCATAGTCGGCGTAGCCCAGCGTCAGTTCGGGCAGTTGTACGGTCTGGCCTTGGGCGGCGTACAGGCGGGCGAACTCATCCAGCAGGATGTTCAGCGACCAGCCGTCGGCGACGATGTGGTGCAGGGTCACCCACAGCTGGTGCTCTTCATCGTCCAGGCGGGCCAGGGTCACCCGCAGCAGCGGACCCTGGCGCAGGTCGAACGGCTGCTGCGCCTCGTCCTCGCGGCTTGCGGCCACCTCGGCGGGCGACAGTCCTTCGAGGTCCAGCTGACGCAGGCTGAACGACTGACTCGGCAGGATGCGCTGCACGGCCTGGCCGTCGACTTCGTCGAACAGCGTGCGCAAGGATTCGTGGCGGGCGACCAGGGCCTGGAAGCTCGCCTGCAGCGCCGCCTCGTCCAGCTCGCCGCGCAGGTGCAGACCGGCGGGGATGTTGTAGGCGGCGGACTGCGGCTCCAGTTGCCACAACAGCCACAGGCGATTCTGTGCCAGTGACTGCGGTAACGCCTGATCGCGGTCCTGGTTGCGGATCACGCCGGCTGCGCTGCCGCCTTCGGCGACAATGGCCGCCACGGCGGCGCTGTACTCGGCCAGGGTCGGTGCTTCGAACAGGGTGCGCAGGCTCAGTTGCAGCCCCAGCTCGTCGCCCAGGCGCGCGGTCACCTGGGTGGCGGCGATGGAGTTGCCGCCCAGCAGCAGGAAGTGATCGTCCGCCGCCACCGCCTCGACCTTGAGCAGTTCACGCCAGATACCGGCGATCCGTGCCTGCAGGTCGTCACCGGCCAGGACATGGCCCTGCGCCGTTTGCGCCATCGGGAACCGCGCATAGATATCCAGGCTGCCGTCGTTCATGCGCAGGCGGCAGGCCGAGCGCTGCAGCTTGCCGCTGGAGGTCTTGGGCAGCGCGCCGGGATTGAGCAGCAGGACCACGGCCGGCGCCTGGCGGCAGGCGTCGGCGATGACCCGGCGCAGGGTATTGATCAGCGCCTCGGGCGTATGCGCTTTCTGCACGTTGCGGCTGATCTCCACCGCCACGCCGATGCCTTCCTCGCCCTGGTCGTCGACGGCGAACACCGCCACCCGGCCCTTGCGCAGCATCTCGACCTCACGCTCCAGGGTCTTCTCCAGGTCCTGCGGGTAGAGGTTCTGGCCACGGACGATGAGCATGTCCTTCAGGCGCCCGGTGACGAACACCTCGCCGTCGCGCATGAAGCCCAGATCGCCCGTGCGCAGCCAGGTCTGGCCGTCCATCTCGACGAAGGTACGGGCGCTGGCCTCGGGGTTGCGCCAGTAACCCAGGGCGATGCTCGGGCCGCCGGCCCAGATCTCGCCCACCTGGTTGTCAGCCAGCACCTGCAGCTGTTGCGGCTCGACGATGCGCACCGCGTGGCCCGGCTGCGGATAGCCGCAGCTCATCAGTACGCTGCCCTTGCCCGGCTCGGCACGGTTGGCGGCGAAGGCCTCGGCATCCAGCTCCAGGGCACCGATGCCCTGGCCGCGGCGGCTGCCGCTGACGAACAGGGTGGCCTCGGCCAGGCCGTAGCTGGCGAAGAAGCTACTGGCGTCGAAGCCACAGGCGGCAAATTTTTCGGCGAAGGTGTCGAGGCTGTCCTGGCGAATCGGCTCGGAACCGGAATAGGCCACGCGCCAGCGGCTCAGGTCCAGGCCGGCGAGCGCGGCCTCGCTGACCCGCTCGCTGCACAGCCGGTAGGCGAAGTCCGGGCCGCCGCTGATGGTGCCGCCGTATTCGCTGATCGCCTTCAGCCAGCGCAGCGGTCGGGCGAGGAAATAGCCCGGCGACATCAGCACGCAAGGCACGCCGCTGAAGATCGGCTGCAGCAGGCCACCGATCAGGCCCATGTCGTGGTACAGCGGCAGCCAGCTGACGATCACGTCATCCGGGTTCAGGTCGATGCCGAAACCCTGGCGGATCAGTTGCTCATTGGCCACCAGGTTGCCGTGGCTGACCTGCACGCCCTTGGGCAGCGCGGTTGAGCCGGAAGTGTACTGCAGGAAGGCGATGTCATTGCCCGTGAGCTCAGGCTCGCGCCACTGCTCGGCCAACTGCGGGTCCAGACGATCCACGGCCAGCAGGCCCGGAGCGCTGGCGCCAGCCAGGGCTTCGAGGCCCTGCAAACTGTCACTCAGCGCTTCTACCGTCAGCAGCAGGCGCGGCTCGGCGTCGTCGATGATCGACAACAGGCGCTCCTGGTGATGCTGGCGCGAAGACTCCGGCGGATAGGCCGGCACGGCGATCACCCCGGCATACAGGCAGCCGAAAAAGGCCGCGACATAGTCCGGGCCGCTGGGAAACAGCAGCACGGCTCGCTCGCCGAACCCGGCCCGGGCCTGCAACGCCGCGGCGATGGTCCGCGCGCGTTGGTCGAGGTCCCGGTAGCTGAGCACCGCCTGCTCGCCGGGCGCGTCGGCCAGGAAGCGCAAGGCGATGCGCTCTGGGGTCTGGGCGGCGCGCTGCGCCAGGGCCTGGACCAGCGAGTGCGGGAGTTCGAAGGCGTCCGTCATGGAATGTTCCTGCCAGTGTCTGGGTGAGTCGCGCCTGACTGACCCGCGCACGACAGGCGGGCAGTGTTCGGCAGCCGAGATGTACACAGGGGAACGGATGGGCCGGGGAAGAAATTAGGCCTGTCGGACGGCCCGGGAAGGCCGGCCGCAAAGGGATGGAGTGAAGCAGTTCACAGCCTGGAGCTTAGAACCAAAATAGATCAAAACTCATTAACTTTCGTATTTGACAATCATTATCATTACGAATAGTTTGTCGCACGTCGTAGGAAGCCTCCTTCAGGGGGCGCTCCCACTCCTCTTCGAGACAAGGTGATTTCCATGGCGGAACAACTATCCACAAGTAGGTGCGATTCACCATTACTCCAGGCATTCGTCGACAACCGCAGCATCCTGGTGAAGATCGCCGCGCGCATCACCGGTTGCCGCTCCCGCGCCGAGGATGTGGTGCAGGACGCCTTTTTCAGGCTCAGCGCCGCCCCGCAGATCACCTCGTCCTTCAAGGCCCAGCTCAGCTACCTGTTCCAGATCGTGCGCAACCTGGCTATCGATCACTACCGCAAGCAGGCCATGGAGCTGAAATACACCGGCAGCGAAGAGGAAGGGATGAATGTGGTCATCCAGAATGCCTCGCCCGAGGCCACCCACATCAATCTCGCCACCTTGGAACACATCGCCGACGCCCTCGACGAGCTACCCAAACGCACCCGCTACGCCTTCGAGATGTACCGCCTGCATGGCGTGCCGCAGAAGGACATCGCCAAGGAGCTGGGCGTGTCGCCGACGCTGGTCAACTTCATGATCCGCGATGCGCTGATCCATTGCCGCAAGAGCAGCCGCCTGGGCTGAAACCGCCATCGCAGGGCAAATCTCCAGTTCCTCGCGTCGCGAAAGGGCCGCTACAGGCACGTTTGCCTCGGACCCTGCACAATCCTGCACACTCATTACTGAATACGCGGCGGCTTCGTCGAAATTTAGTCGTGCGGGGCTTCGACGGTGATCTTGTAGGGCTGGAAGATGCGCAGCAGCTCGCCATTTTCCCGCAACTGACGCAACAAGCCGGCAAAGGCTTCGGGGCTGATGGAAGCCCCTGGACGCAGCAAGGCGTAGTGATGGTAGACCTGATCGACCCGTTGCGACGCCAGCAACTGCCCGGCGCTGTCCGGGTTGCGCTTGAGGAAGTCACTGAGGTACGAGCGGGTGACCAGGGCGATGTCAGCACGCCCACGCTCGACCATGTTGAGGTTGCTGTCGTGGGAGTAAGTCAGCGTGGCACGGTAGCGCTTCTTCAACCAGGCCGGGTCCGCGTTGAAATCGGCAAAGGCATAGTGATAGCCATTGAACAGCGCCAGGCGCTTGCCCTCAAGATCGTCGAAGTAATGCTGGTCACGCCCTGACTGCTGGCGGCTGACGAAGATCTCGGCATCCTCCAGCCCCATGTCCACCGCCTTGTGCTCGATCTCCTGCCAGCCCCACTGCGGATTCTCGAAGATCGCCATGTCGGTGCGGCCCTGCTGGAAATCGCCGAAGCGCCGGGGAATCGAGGTGGGCACCAGGACGAAACGGTACAAGGACTGCAAGCGGTTCAGCGACTCCACCAGCTGCGGCAGCAGACCGGTGTCGGCGCCCTGCTCCGGACGCACGGTGTAGGGCGGGAAATGCGCGGCCCCGATCTTCACTTCCCGCACCACCTCGGCCTGTGCCGCGGCATTCAGCAAAACCGTCGCGAACAGCAACAGGAAGGACGACAGCTTGGCACTGGGCAGTGGAATCAAGTCGGGACACTCATCACGGGTAAGGGCCTGAATGCGCCTAAGCTAGGCGTTTTCCCGCACGGGCACAACCGCCGAATATGCCAAAGTGCCAGGGGATGTCGTGAACCTCGAGTTTGGCTACGCTCTACTGGCCCGCGCACGCGCCCCGGCAAGTGCGCAGGTTTTTCTGCATTGATAGGGAGCCTGGCATGGGCCACTGGTTGGTGATCGACCTGGAAGCCACTACCGACGACGGCGGCTGGCCGGTCACGGAGATGGAAATCATTGAAATCGGCGCAAGCCTGGTCACCCGCGACGGGCGCGAGGTCGACCACTTCCAGCGCTTCGTGCGGCCCCGGCGGCGGCCGCAGCTGACCTCCTTCTGTCGCGAGCTGACCCACATCGGCCAGGCCGAGGTCGATGCCGCCGCGCCCTTCCCCGAAGTCTGGGCCGCGTTCGAACGCTGGCTGGGTCATCACCAGGCACAATTGCAGGCCTGGGTAAGCTGGGGCGACTACGACCGCAAGCAACTGCTGCTGGAATGGCAGACGCACCATGTGCGCAGCCTGCTGGAGCAACTGCCGCACATCAACCTCAAGCAACGCTTCGCCAAGGCCCGCCACCTGCAGCGTCCGGCAGGCCTGAACAGCGCCCTGCAATTGGCCGGCCTGCAGTTTGCCGGGCAACAGCACCGGGCCCTGGAAGACGCCCGCAACACCGCACGCCTGCTGCCCCTGAGCCTGCCGCCAAGCAGCACCTGAAACAGATGACGCAGGGGCGGGCCTTGGGCATACTGGCCAGCCCTTTTTTCAGTCCTTTTTCAGGAGTCGCCCGATGTTCAAGGTCAATGAGTACTTCGATGGCACCGTCAAGTCGATCGCCTTCGAAAGCAAGGAAGGTCCGGCCACCGTGGGTGTGATGGCCCCGGGCGAATACGAGTTCGGCACCGCCAAGCGCGAGATCATGCACGTAGTCTCCGGCGCCCTGAGCGTGAAGCTGCCAGGTAGCGACAACTGGGAAACCTTCAACGCGGGCGACAAGTTCAACGTGGCCGCCGACAGCAAGTTCCAACTGAAGGTGGCCGTGGATACCGCTTACCTGTGCGAGTACCGCGACTGAGCTGAGGCCCTCATCGCGAGGCAAGCCCGCTCCCACGAAGAGCGGGCTTGCCTCGCGATGGCTACACCCGCAGGAAAGCCGCCACTCGCTGCGCCGCCGCCTGCATGTGCTGCTCATGACTGAACCCTGACGCCTTCAACGGCTTGAGGTCATGATCGGCCGCCACCAGCCAGCTCACCTCGATCGCCGGCGATAGCGCATACCCCGCCACCGCCTCACGATTGCCCAGGGCATCCCGCTCGCCCTGCACGATCAACGTTCGCGTATGCAGCCCGGCCAAGTGCTCCACGCGTGGCTTTTCAGGCTTGCCCACGGCATAGAACGGATATCCCAGGCACACCAGCGCATCGGCGCCCAGTTCGTCCGCCACGAGACTGGCCATGCGTCCGCCCATGGACTTGCCACCGACAGCCAACCGCCCTGCGACCAATGGTCGCAGCTGGTCGTAGACAGTCCGCCAGCATTCAAGCAACACCTTCTGCGGATTGGGCGGCCGCTTGCCGCCGCTCAGACGCCGCTCGGCCATGTATGGGAACTCGAAGCGCACCACCCCCACCCCTTGCCCCGCCAGCCTTTGCGCCATGTCCTCCATGAACCCGCTGTCCATTGGCGCACCGGCGCCGTGGGCCAGGATCAGGCAGCTGGAGATGCCACGATCCTGCGGAATTTTCGGAGGATCGCAGCGCAAGCCTGGGACATTTCCGATCTTCGCCCATTGATCCCCGTCAATACCGGCACTTTGCCCATTAATCATGCTTGCCTCGCTGTCTAGCCTGCCTATAACCGTGGATGGGAACCCATACATGAACACAACCAGCAGTACCGCCTACAACTATCAGGTGGTCCGCCAATTCGCCATCATGACGGTGGTGTGGGGCATCGTCGGGATGGGGCTCGGCGTCTTCATCGCCGCCCAGCTCGCCTGGCCCGCCTTCAACCTCGACCTGCCGTGGACCAGCTTCGGCCGCCTGCGACCCTTGCACACCAACGCGGTGATCTTCGCCTTCGGCGGCTGTGCCCTGTTCGCCACCTCCTATTATTCGGTGCAACGCACCTGCCAGACCACCCTGTTCGCGCCACGCCTGGCCGCGTTCACCTTCTGGGGCTGGCAACTGGTGATCCTGCTGGCGGCGATCAGCCTGCCGCTGGGCTACACCAGCACCAAGGAATACGCCGAACTGGAATGGCCGATCGACATCCTGATCACCATCGTCTGGGTGGCCTATGCCGTGGTGTTCTTCGGCACGCTGATGAAGCGCAACACCAAGCACATCTACGTGGGCAACTGGTTCTTCGGCGCCTTCATCCTCACCGTGGCGATCCTGCACATCGTCAACAACCTGGAAGTACCGGTCAGCCTGACCAAGTCCTACTCGCTGTACGCCGGCGCCACCGATGCCATGGTGCAGTGGTGGTACGGCCACAACGCCGTGGGCTTCTTCCTGACCGCCGGCTTCCTGGGGATGATGTACTACTACGTGCCCAAGCAGGCCGAGCGCCCGGTGTATTCGTATCGCCTGTCGATCGTCCACTTCTGGGCCCTGATCACCCTGTACATCTGGGCAGGCCCGCACCACCTGCACTACACCGCGCTGCCGGACTGGGCGCAGTCGCTGGGCATGATCATGTCGCTGATCCTGCTGGCGCCAAGCTGGGGCGGCATGATCAACGGCATGATGACCCTCTCGGGCGCCTGGCATAAGCTGCGCAGCGACCCGATCCTGCGCTTCCTGGTCGTCTCGCTGGCGTTCTACGGCATGTCCACCTTCGAAGGCCCGATGATGGCCATCAAGACGGTCAACGCCCTGTCCCACTACACCGACTGGACCATCGGCCACGTCCACGCCGGCGCCCTCGGCTGGGTGGCGATGATCTCCATCGGCGCGCTGTACCACACCATCCCGAAAGTGTTCGGCAAGGAGCGCATGTACAGCCTTGGGCTGATCAACGCGCACTTCTGGCTGGCCACCATCGGCACCGTGCTCTACATCGCCTCGATGTGGGTCAACGGCATCGCCCAGGGCCTGATGTGGCGCGCGGTCAACAGCGACGGCACGCTGACCTACTCGTTCGTCGAAACCCTGGTGGCCAGCCACCCAGGCTTCGTCGTGCGCTTCGTCGGTGGCGCGATCTTCCTCAGCGGCATGTTCCTGATGGCCTGGAACACCTGGCGCACCGTGCGTGCCCCGGCCGCCGAGCAAGCCCCCGCCAACGCCCAGCTGGCTTGAGGAGTAGAGCCTGATGAACCATGAAGTCGTTGAGAAAAACATAGGCCTGATGGCCCTGCTGATGGTGTTCGCCGTCAGCATCGGCGGCCTGACCCAGATCGTCCCGCTGTTCTTCCAGGACGTCACCAACAAGCCGGTCGAGGGCATGAAGCCCTACACCGCCCTGCAACTCGAAGGCCGCGACATCTACATCCGCGAAGGCTGCGTGGGCTGCCACTCGCAGATGGTCCGGCCATTCCGCGCCGAGACCGAGCGCTACGGCCACTACTCGGTGGCCGGCGAGAGCGTATGGGACCATCCGTTCCTGTGGGGCTCCAAGCGTACCGGTCCGGATCTGGCCCGCGTCGGCGGCCGCTACTCGGACGACTGGCACCGCGCGCACCTGTACAACCCGCGCAACGTGGTACCGGAATCGAAGATGCCGTCATACCCATGGCTGGTGGCCGCGCAGGTCGACAACAGCCACACCGACGTCAAGATGCGCGTCCTGCGCGGCCTCGGCGTGCCCTACAGCGACGACGACATCGCCGGCGCGAAGGACGCGGTCAAGGGCAAGACCGAGATGGACGCACTGGTCGCCTACCTGCAGGTGCTCGGCACCGCGATCAAGAACAAGAGGTGAGTGCGATGGAAATGGACATCGGCATGATCCGCGGCCTGGGCACCCTGGTGGTGATGATCGCCTTCATTGGCCTGTCGCTCTGGGTGTTCAACCGTCGCCGCGACCGTGATTTCGCCGAAGCGCGCCTGCTGCCCTTCGTCGACGACCGCCTGCCCCCCGCCGGGCAGGAACCTGCCGTATTGAGGAGTACCCAGCAATGACCACCTTCTGGAGTACGTACATCAGCGTACTGACCATCGGCAGCCTGATCGGCCTGACCTGGCTGCTGCTCGCCACCCGAAAAGGCCAGAGCAGCGACACCACCGACCAGACCATGGGCCACAGCTTCGACGGCATCGAGGAGTACGACAACCCGCTGCCCAAGTGGTGGTTCTGGCTGTTCGTCGGCACCCTGGTGTTCTCGGTCGGCTACCTGATCCTCTACCCGGGCCTGGGCAATTGGAAAGGCATCCTGCCTGGCTACGAGAATGGCTGGACCCAGGTGGACGAGTGGCAGAAAGAGATGGACAAGGCCGACGCCAAGTTCGGTCCGATCTTCGCCAAGTATGCCGCCATGCCGGTGGAGGAAGTGGCCAAGGATCCACAGGCGTTGAAGATGGGCAGCCGGCTGTTCGCCTCCAACTGCTCGGTGTGCCACGGCTCCGACGCCAAGGGCTCCTACGGCTTCCCCAACCTGACCGACAACGACTGGCGCTGGGGTGGCGAGCCGGAGACCATCAAGGCCTCGATCATGAACGGCCGCCACGGCGTCATGCCGGGCTGGTCCACGGTGATCGGCGAGCAGGGCGTGGCCGATGTGGCAGCCTTCGTGCTGACCAACCTCGATGGCCGCAGCCTGCCGGAAGGCGTCAAGGCCGACCCGGCCAAGGGCCAGGAAATCTTCGCCACAAACTGCGTGGCCTGCCACGGGCCTGAAGGCAAGGGCACCCCGGCCATGGGCGCGCCGAACCTGACCCATCCGCAGGCGTTCATCTACGGCTCGAGCTTCGCCCAGCTGCAGCAGACCATCCGTTACGGCCGTCAGGGCCAGATGCCGGCGCAGCACGACATCCAGGGCAACGACAAGGTCCACCTGCTGGCGGCCTATGTGTATAGCCTGTCGCAAGAGCAAGCAGCAGAAACGGTAACCGCCAAGTAAAACCCCGTGGGAGCGGTAGTGCGCCGCTCCCACGACTCCCTCCCTCGCCCCTCCCCGCCTTGCACCCCCTCCGAACGCAACTAAGCTTGTTGCCACAGTGGCTCCGCTCGCAGCGACCGGAACAGACGTGGTGCACAGCCTGACATCACGCATCGACTCCACGCTCACGAGCCTGCGGCTTTGGGATGACGCCTTGCGTGCCCGTCCCGATCAAAAAGATTGACCGAACGATCAGAAAAACATGGAAAACGGTACACATTACAAATATTTATTTGTGTACAATCATCCAGCCCAAAAACCGCGGGACGGCGGTGAGAAGGGCCTGGACACGGGTCGGCGCAGGTTTCCTTGCGTTGCCATAACCCTGGTGGTTATCGATACTGGCGCCGATTTACCAACCAACAAGAACACCCAAACCGTGGAACCTTAGAATGAGCACTGCAATCAGTCCGACTGCTTATAACTATAAGGTCGTCCGCCAGTTCGCCATCATGACGGTGGTCTGGGGGATCCTTGGCATGGGGCTTGGCGTCTTCATCGCCTCGCAACTGGTATGGCCCCAGCTCAACCTGGACCTGCCATGGACGAGCTTCGGCCGCCTGCGCCCACTGCACACCAACCTGGTGATCTTCGCCTTCGGTGGCTGCGCCCTGTTCGGCACCAGCTACTACGTGGTGCAGCGTACCTGCCAGACCCGGCTGATCTCCGACAGCATGGCCGCCTTCACCTTCTGGGGTTGGCAGGCGGTGATCGTCGGCGCGCTGATCACCCTGCCGATGGGCTTCACCACCACCAAGGAATACGCCGAGCTCGAGTGGCCGCTGGCGATCCTGCTGGCCATCGTCTGGGTCACCTACGCCCTGGTGTTCTTCGGCACCATCGTCAAGCGCAAGACCAAGCACATCTACGTCGGCAACTGGTTCTACGGCGCGTTCATCGTGGTCACCGCGATGCTGCACATCGTCAACCACATCTCGCTGCCGGTGAGCCTGTTCAAGTCCTACTCGGCCTACGCTGGCGCCACCGACGCGATGATCCAGTGGTGGTACGGGCACAATGCCGTGGGCTTCTTCCTGACCACCGGCTTCCTGGGGATGATGTACTACTTCGTCCCGAAACAGGCCGAACGCCCGATCTACTCCTATCGCCTGTCGATCGTGCACTTCTGGGCGCTGATCACCCTGTACATCTGGGCCGGCCCCCACCACCTGCACTACACCGCACTGCCGGACTGGGCGCAGTCACTGGGCATGGTGATGTCGATCATCCTCCTGGCGCCGAGCTGGGGCGGCATGATCAACGGCATGATGACCCTCTCGGGGGCCTGGCATAAGCTGCGCACCGACCCGATCCTGCGCTTCTTGGTGGTGTCGCTGGCATTCTACGGCATGTCCACCTTCGAAGGCCCGATGATGGCCATCAAGACGGTCAACTCACTGTCGCACTACACCGACTGGACCATCGGCCACGTCCACGCCGGCGCCCTCGGCTGGGTGGCGATGATCTCGATCGGCGCGGTCTACCACATGATCCCGAAACTCTACGGCCGCGATCAGATGCACAGCGTCGGCCTGATCAACGCGCACTTCTGGCTGGCCACCATCGGCACCGTGCTGTACATCGCCTCGATGTGGGTCAACGGCATTACCC
This sequence comes from Pseudomonas sp. P106(2024), assembly GCF_057480815.1. Taxonomy (NCBI): domain Bacteria; kingdom Pseudomonadati; phylum Pseudomonadota; class Gammaproteobacteria; order Pseudomonadales; family Pseudomonadaceae; genus Pseudomonas; species Pseudomonas sp. P106(2024). The sequence goes on from NZ_JBLIYU010000006.1 coordinate 78,948, forward strand.
AAGGCCTGATGTGGCGCGCCATCAACGACGACGGCACCCTCACCTACTCCTTCGTCGAAGCCCTGCAGGCCAGCCACGCGGGTTACATCGTCCGCGCCCTGGGCGGTGCGTTCTTCGCCTCCGGCATGCTGCTGATGGCCTACAACGTGCTGCGTACCGTGCGCGCCGCCAACCCGGTTCAGGCTGAGGAAGCCGCCAAGATCGTCGTCGTGGGAGCCCACTGATGAAGCATGAAGCAGTCGAGAAGAATATCGGCCTGATGGCCTTCTTCATGGTCATCGCCGTCAGCGTCGGTGGCCTCACCCAGATCGTCCCGCTGTTCTTCCAGGACGTCACCAACAAGCCGGTCGAGGGCATGAAGCCACGTACCGCGCTCGAGGTCGAGGGCCGCGACATCTACATCCGCGAAGGCTGCGTGGGTTGCCACTCGCAAATGATCCGGCCGTTCCGCGCCGAGACCGAACGCTACGGCCACTACTCGGTGGCCGGCGAGAGCGTGTGGGACCACCCGTTCCTGTGGGGTTCCAAGCGTACCGGGCCCGACCTGGCCCGCGTCGGCGGCCGCTACTCGGACGACTGGCACCGCGCCCACCTGTACAACCCGCGCAACGTGGTACCGGAATCGAAGATGCCGTCGTACCCGTGGCTGGTGGAAAACAAGCTCGACGGCAAGGACACCGCCAAGAAGATGGAAGTGCTGCGCACCCTGGGCACGCCGTACACCGACGAAGACATCGCCGGCGCCCGTGACGCGGTCAAGGGCAAGACCGAGATGGACGCCATCGTCGCGTACCTGCAAGGCCTTGGCACCCTCATCAAAAGCAAACGGTGACACTGATGGATATCGGGATGATTCGCGGCCTGGGCACCGTCGTGGTGCTGGTGGCCTTCGTGGGCCTGGCGCTGTGGGTGTTCAGCCCGCGGCGCAAGCAGGAATTCGACGAAGCGACGCAATTGCCGTTCGCGGACGATCCAGAAGCCACCCGCCACGTCGAGCAAGCAAAAGCTTCTAGGAGCAAACAACAATGACAACCTTCTGGAGTCTGTACGTCACCGTCCTGACCCTGGGCACCATCTTCGCCTTGACCTGGTTGCTGCTGTCGACCCGCAAGGGCCAGCGCGAAGAGATCACCGACGAAGTCGTCGGCCACGCCTTCGACGGCATCGAGGAGTACGACAACCCGCTGCCGAAATGGTGGTTCTGGCTGTTCGTCGGCACCGTCGTCTTTGCCCTCGGCTACCTGGTGCTGTACCCGGGCCTGGGCAACTGGAAAGGCATCCTGCCGGGCTATGCCTACGTCGACAACGACAAGAAGACCGAGTTCTCCAACGGCCAGGCCGGCTGGACCGGCGTGCACGAATGGGAAAAGGAAATGGCCAAGGCCGACGCCCGCTTCGGGCCGATCTTCGCCAAGTTCGCCGCCATGCCGCTGGAGGAGGTGGCCAAGGACCCGCAGGCCCTGAAGATGGGCGCTCGCCTGTTCGCCTCCAACTGCTCGGTATGCCACGGTTCCGACGCCCGGGGCGCCTACGGCTTCCCCAACCTGACCGACAACGACTGGCGTTGGGGCGGTGAGCCGGAGACCATCAAGACCACCATCATGAACGGTCGCCACGGCGTGATGCCAGGCTGGGCCTCGGTGATCGGCGAACAGGGCGTGGCGGACGTGGCGGCCTTCGTGCTGACCAACCTGGACGGGCGCAAGCTGCCCGAGGACGCCAAGGCCGACCCGGCCAAAGGCCAGCAGATCTTCGCCACCAACTGCGTGGCCTGCCACGGCCCCGAGGGCAAGGGCACCCCGGCCATGGGCGCGCCGAACCTGACTCATCCGCAGGCGTTCATCTACGGCTCGAGCTTCGCCCAACTGCAGCAGACCATCCGCTATGGCCGTCAGGGACAGATGCCGGCCCAAGCGCAGATGCAGGGCAACGACAAGGTCCACCTGCTGGCGGCCTACGTCTACAGCCTGTCGCACCAGGAGCAACAAGAGCCAAAAGCCGAGTGATGGGTCAACCGTGGGAGCGGCGGTGCGCCGCTCCCACGTTCATTCGAGCATAAAACGAGCCGAAACTGACCTGAATCAATTGACACCCGCCATAACACGATTCACACCACGAACCCAACGCGACTAAAGGTCGCAGCGCGCCCCGCACGCGCCATCTCAGGCGTATCATGGGCCGCAGAGCGCTAGCAGAACGCGCGAGACTGCGGCCGGCACGCACTGGCCGCGGCATTTCTCCACTGCCGTGGGACTTGATGATGAGCAAGCAAATTCCGGTACATGACGTCACCCCGCCTGCCAGCAAAGGGAAGGATTCCGTCGACCTCTACGCCTCGCGCGAAAAAATCTACACCCGCGCCTTCACCGGCATCTTCCGCAGGCTGCGGATGGTCGGTGGCGCGGCGCTGTTTTTGCTGTACTTCGGCACCGTCTGGCTGAACTGGGGCGGCCACCAGGCCGTCTGGTGGAACCTGCCCGAACGCAAGTTCTACATCTTCGGCGCCACCATCTGGCCCCAGGACTTCATCCTGCTCTCGGGGATCCTGATCGTCGCCGCCTTCGGCCTGTTCTTCATCACCGTGTATGCAGGGCGGGTCTGGTGCGGCTACACCTGCCCGCAAAGCGTCTGGACCTGGGTGTTCATGTGGTGCGAAAAAGTCACCGAGGGTGATCGCAACCAACGCATGAAGCTGGACAAGGCGCCCATGAGCACCAACAAGTTCCTGCGCAAGCTGGCCAAGCACAGCCTGTGGCTGCTGATAGGCTTCGTCACCGGCATGACCTTCGTCGGCTACTTCTCACCGATCCGCGAGCTGGCCATCGAGTTCTTTACCGGCCAGGCCGATGGCTGGGCCTACTTCTGGGTCGGTTTCTTCACGCTGGCCACCTACGGCAACGCCGGCTGGCTGCGCGAGCAGGTGTGCATCTACATGTGCCCGTACGCGCGCTTCCAGAGCGTGATGTTCGACAAGGACACCCTGATCGTCTCCTACGACCCGCGCCGCGGCGAGACCCGCGGCCCGCGCAAGAAGGACATCGACTACAAGGCCAAGGGCCTGGGCGACTGCATCGACTGCACCATGTGTGTGCAGGTCTGCCCCACCGGCATCGATATCCGTGATGGCTTGCAGATCGAGTGCATCGGCTGCGCCGCCTGCATCGACGCCTGCGACAGCATCATGGACAAGATGAACTATCCCAAGGGCCTGATCAGCTATACCACCGAGCACAACCTGTCCGGGCAGAAGACCCACATGCTGCGCCCGCGCCTGATCGGCTACGCCCTGGTGCTGCTGGTGATGATCGGCGCCTTGGTCACCGCTTTCGCCACCCGTTCGCTGATCGGTTTCGACGTGGCCAAGGACCGCGTGCTGTACCGCGAGAACGCCCAGGGGCGGATCGAGAACGTCTACAGCCTGAAGGTGATGAACAAGGACCAGCACGACCACGTCTACGTGCTCGACGCCGCTGGCCTGCCCGACCTCAAGCTCGAAGGCCAGCGCGAGATACGCGTCACCGCCGGCGACATCGTCAACCTGCCGGTGCAGTTGTCGGTCGCCCCTGAACAACTGCCCTCGACCACCAACGAAATCACCTTCATCCTCAAGGACGCCGACGACAGCGCCAACCAGGTTGAAGCCAAGAGCCGTTTCATCGGCCCACAGATCCGCTGAGAGAGAACATCGACAATGCCTGCAGCCACCGCCGCCAGCCCCTGGTACAAGCACCTCTGGCCCTGGATCATCATCGGCATCCTGGCCACCTCGGTGTGCCTGAGCCTGACCATGGTCAGCATTGCCGTGCGCAACCCGGACAACCTGGTCAACGACAACTACTACGAGGCCGGCAAGGGCATCAACCGCTCTCTGGACCGCGAGCTGCTGGCCCAGACCCTCAACCTAAAGGCCAGCGTGCACCTGGACGAGCTGACCGGCGAGGTGGAGGTGCGCCTGACCGGCAACAGCGACCCGCAGACGCTGGAACTGAACCTGATCTCGCCGACCCAGCCGGACAAGGACCGCAAGGTGCCGCTGATCCGCGCCGAGCAAGGCCGCTATGTCGGCCAGCTCGACGACAAGGTCCAGGGGCGGCGCTTCGTCGAGCTGCTGGGCAGCCAGGATGAGCATGTGTGGCGGTTGTTCGAGGAGGAGAAGGTCGAGCATGGGGTGACCTTGCAGCTGGGGGATGAAGCGCTGCAAGGGGCCGAGCACCAGCAATGAATCGCCGCACCGCAGGGGGCGCCTTGCGCCCCTTTCGCGGCACAAGGCCGCTCCTACAGGGACACGCGATCCCCTGTAGGAGCGGCCTTGTGTCGCGAAAGGGCTGCAAAGCAGCCCCAACAACCCCAAAGTACAAGACCGCACCAAGATGACCCACCCCACCCCCTGCTACCACTGCGCCCTGCCCGTCCCCGCCGGCAGCCGCTTCACCGCCGTGGTCCTCGGCGAGCCGCGGCAATTCTGCTGCCCCGGCTGCCAGGCAGTGGCCGAGTCCATCGTCGCCGGTGGCCTGGAGCACTACTACCAGCACCGCAGCGACACCAGCGCCAACCCCGAGGCCCTGCCCCGCCAGCTCCAGGATGAACTGGCGCTGTATGACCGCAGCGACGTGCAGCAATCCTTCGTGCGCCATGCCGGCGAGCTGGCCGAAACCATCCTGATGGTCGAGGGCATCAGCTGCGCCGCCTGCGGCTGGCTGATCGAGAAGCACCTGCGCAACCTGCCCGGCGTCGACGACGCCCGCCTCAACCTGTCCAACCACCGCCTGCTGGTCAGCTGGGACGACCAGCAACTGCCGCTGTCCAGGCTGCTGGCCGAGCTGCGCCAGATCGGCTATGCAGCCCACCCCTACCAGCCCGACCAGGCCGCCGAACAGCTGGCCCGGGAGAACCGCGGCGCCCTGCGCCGCCTGGGCGTGGCCGGGCTGCTGTGGTTCCAGGCGATGATGGCGACCATGGCCACCTGGCCGGAATTCAATATCGACCTGTCGCCCGAGCTGCACACTATCCTGCGCTGGGTCGCGCTGTTCCTCACCACCCCCATCGTGTTCTACAGCTGCGCGCCGTTCTTCAAAGGCGCGGCCCGCGACCTGCGCACCCGCCACCTGACCATGGACGTCTCGGTGTCGCTGGCCATCGCCCTGGCCTACTGCGCCGGGATCTGGACCGCGATCACCGGCAGCGGCGAGCTGTACTTCGACACCGTCGGCATGTTCGCCTTGTTCCTGCTCACAGGCCGCTATCTCGAACGCCGCGCCCGCGAGCGCACCGCGGCAGCCACCGCGCAACTGGTCAACCTGTTGCCAGCCTCGTGCCTGCGCCTGGACGCCAACGGCCAGGGCGAGCGCATCCTGCTCGGCGAACTGCAGTGCGGCGACCAGGTGCAGGTGCTGCCCGGCGCGGTGATCCCGGCCGACGGGTTGATCGTCGACGGCCGCTCCAGCGTCGACGAATCGCTGCTGACCGGCGAATACCTGCCCCTGGCGCGCCGCGTTGGCGACCGGGTGACCGGCGGCACCCTCAACGTCGAGAGCACCCTCACCGTCGAAGTCCAGGCCCTGGGCCAGGACTCGCGCCTCTCGGCCATCGTCCGCCTGCTGGAGCGCGCCCAGTCGGAAAAACCGCGCCTGGCGGAAATCGCCGACCGCGCCTCGCAGTGGTTCCTGCTGTTCACCCTGGTGGCCGCCGCCGTAATCGGCGTGGTCTGGTGGCAACTGGATGCGCCACGGGCGTTCTGGATCGTCCTGGCCATGCTGGTCGCCACCTGCCCCTGCGCCCTGTCACTGGCCACGCCGACCGCCCTCACCGCGGCCACCGGCAGCCTGCACAAGCTCGGCCTGCTGATCACCCGCGGGCATGTGCTGGAGGGGCTGAACCAGATCGACACGGTGATCTTCGACAAGACCGGCACCCTCACCGAGGGCCGCCTGGCCCTGCGCAGCGTGCGACCGCTGGGCCAACTGGACAGCGACCAGTGCCTGGCGCTGGCCGCCGCCCTGGAAAACCGCTCCGAGCATCCCATCGCCCGCGCCTTCGGCCGCGCCGCCCAGGCCGCCGAAAGCGTCAATGCCATGCCAGGGTTGGGTCTGGAAGGCGAGTTGGCCGGCCAGCGCCTGCGCATCGGCCAGGCCGCCTTCGTCTGCGCCCTCAGCGGCGCCGAGGTCCCCGCCGTGCCGGAGCCGCGCGGGCAATGGCTGCTGCTGGGCGACCGGCAAGGGCCGTTGGCCTGGTTCGCCCTGGACGACCGCCTGCGCGACGACGCCCAGGACCTGGTGACCGCCTGTAAAGCCCGTGGCTGGCAAACACTGCTGCTGTCCGGCGACAGTTCACCGATGGTCGCCGAGGTGGCCGCGCAGCTGGGCATCGACCAGGCGATCGGCGGCCTGCGCCCGGACGACAAGCTCGCTCGCCTCAAGGCCCTGCAAGGCGAGGGCCGCAAGGTGCTGATGCTCGGCGACGGCGTCAACGACGTGCCAGTGCTGGCCGCCGCCGACATCAGCATCGCCATGGGCAGCGCCACCGACCTTGCCAAGACCAGCGCCGACGCGGTATTGCTGTCCAACCGCCTGCAAGCGCTGGTACAGGCCTTCGACCTGGCCCGCCGGACCCGCCGCAATATTGTCGAGAACCTGCTCTGGGCGACGCTGTACAATGGCCTCATGCTGCCGTTCGCCGCGCTCGGCTGGATCACCCCGGTGTGGGCGGCAATCGGCATGTCGGTCAGCTCGCTGATCGTGGTGCTCAACGCCCTACGCCTGACCCGGCTGCCCGCCGATGCGGCGCCGGCCGCGCGCGAGCCGGCGTCGCTCGAAAGGAAACCGCTATGCCCGCCCTCTACGTGATGATTCCCGCCGCCCTGCTGCTGGTCGGCGTTGCCGTGTACATCTTCTTCTGGGCGGTGGACAGCGGCCAGTACGACGACCTCGAAGGCCCGGCCCACAGCATCCTGTTCGATGACCAGGATCCGCGCCATCAGGCCGCCGTGAAGCCCGGGGACGAACAGCCCGACGACCAGGACCCCTCGCCACGTGCCTGAACTGATTCCGCTCCTGGGCTCGGCGCTGGTCCTGGGCCTGCTCGGCGGCGGCCACTGCCTGGGCATGTGCGGCGGCCTGATGGGCGCCCTCACCCTGGCCATCCCACCCGAGCAACGCGGCCGGCGCCTGCGCCTGCTGCTGGCCTACAACCTCGGGCGCATCCTCAGCTATGCCGCCGCCGGCCTGCTGCTGGGCCTGGCCGGCGTGGCGCTGGCCAGCAGCCCGCTGGCCATCGGCTTGCGCGTCATCGCGGCGCTGCTGTTGATCTGCATGGGTCTGTACCTGGCCGGCTGGTGGAGCGGCCTGACCCGTATCGAGGCGCTCGGCCGCGGCCTGTGGCGCCATGTGCAACCCGTGGCCACCCGACTGCTGCCGGTGTCCAGCCTGCCTCGCGCCCTGCTGCTGGGCGCCCTGTGGGGCTGGCTGCCGTGCGGGCTGGTATACAGCACCCTGTTGTGGGCGGCGAGCCAGGGCGATGCGCTGCACAGCGCGGCGCTGATGCTGGCGTTCGGCATCGGCACCTGGCCGGTGCTGCTGGCCACGGGGCTCGCGGCGGAGCGCGTCGGCGCCCTGTTGCGCAAGCGCGGCGTGCGCGTGGCCGGGGGCGTGCTGGTTATCCTGTTTGGTTTGTGGACGTTGCCAGGGCCGCACCAGCACTGGTTGATGGGACACTGATCGCGGGGCAAGCCCGCCCCCACGCCAGCCCCGCAACGGTCGCCAACTCACCTTGATACAAATCAACACGACTTCTTACATCCGCCCCTAGACTCCGGACACTGCAGCTCTATCCGGGGACCACCCACATGCTCGACGACCTACGCTGGGACGCCGACCTGATTCGTCGCTACGATCTGGCCGGGCCACGCTACACCTCCTATCCGACCGCCGTGCAGCTGCACGGCGAAGTGGGCTCGTTCGACCTGCTTCACGCCCTGCGCGAAAGCCGCCGCGCCACGCGTCCGCTGTCGCTGTACGTGCACGTGCCGTTCTGCGCCAACATCTGCTACTACTGCGCCTGCAACAAAGTCATCACCAAGGATCGTGGCCGCGCCGCGCCCTACCTGCAGCGCCTGGAGCAGGAGATCCAACTGGTCGCCTGCCACCTCGACCCGAAACAGGTGGTCGAGCAGCTGCACTTCGGCGGCGGCACGCCGACTTTCCTCAGCCATGTGGAACTGCGCCAGCTGATGGCCACCCTGCGCCAGCACTTCCACCTGCTGGACGACGACTCCGGCGACTACGGCATCGAGATCGACCCGCGCGAGGCCGACTGGTCGACCATGGGCCTGCTGCGCGAGCTGGGCTTCAACCGCGTCAGCCTCGGCGTGCAGGACCTCGATCCGGCCGTGCAACGCGCGGTCAACCGCCTGCAGAGCCTGGAGCAGACCCGCACCCTGATCGAGGCGGCGCGCACCCTGCAGTTCCGCTCGATCAACCTCGACCTGATCTACGGCCTGCCCAAGCAGACCCCGGAAGGCTTCGCCCGCACCGTCGAGGAAGTGATCCGCCTGCAGCCCGACCGTCTGTCGGTATTCAACTACGCACACCTGCCAGAGCGCTTCATGCCCCAGCGGCGCATCGACAGCGCCGACCTGCCGGCGCCGGCGGCCAAGCTGGAAATGCTCCACGCCACCATCGACCAACTGACTGCCGCCGGCTACCGCTACATCGGCATGGACCACTTCGCCCTGCCCGACGACGAACTGGCCATCGCCCAGGAGGAAGGCACCCTGCAGCGCAACTTCCAGGGCTACACCACCCACGGCCACTGCGACCTGATCGGCCTGGGCGTGTCGGCAATCAGCCAGATCGGCGACCTGTACTGCCAGAACAGCAGCGACCTCAACACCTACCAGGACACCCTTTCCACCGCCCAGCTGGCGACCCAACGCGGCCTTTTGTGCAACCAGGACGACCGCCTGCGCCGGGCGGTGATCCAGCAACTGATCTGCCACTTCGAACTGGATTTCGAGGCGATCGAGCAGGCCTTCACCATCGATTTTCGCGGCTATTTCAAAGAGCTGTGGCCGCAGCTGCAGGCCATGCAGCGCGACGGCCTGATCAACCTGGACGCCAAGGGCATCCGCATCCTGCCAGCCGGCCGCCTGCTGGCGCGCTCGGTATGCATGGTGTTCGACGCCTACCTCGCGCAGCAGAATCGCCAGCGTTTCTCCCGGGTGATCTGAGGCGATTGAGGCGTTTCACCACATGGACAGCCCGCCTTTCGAGGCACACTATGGACAGTTGAACGGTAGCGGAACACCCCTTCCCTGCCGCCGCTAGCGTGCACCAAAAATGCGCACACTGGCCTACAGCCCATGCCGCAGGTTATCCTTACGGCTTATGTGTGCTTTCCCACAAGGATCGAAAGAAATGTCCGAGCCAGTAAAACTGCGCCCACACAACCAGGCCCACTGCAAGGATTGCAGCCTGGCCCCCCTGTGCCTGCCCCTGTCCCTGAACCTGGAAGACATGGATGCACTGGATGAAATCGTCAAACGCGGTCGCCCGTTGAAGAAAGGCGAGTTCCTGTTCCGCCAGGGTGACAATTTCGGCTCGGTCTATGCGGTTCGCTCTGGCGCCCTGAAAACCTTCAGCCTCAGCGATGCCGGCGAAGAACAGATCACCGGCTTCCACCTACCCAGCGAGCTGGTCGGCCTGTCGGGTATGGACACCGAGGCCTATCCGGTGTCGGCCCAGGCCCAGGAAACCACCTCGGTGTGCGAGATCCCCTTCGAGCGCCTCGACGAACTGTCGGTGCAGCTGCCGCAGCTGCGCCGCCAACTGATGCGGGTGATGAGCCGCGAGATCCGCGACGACCAGCAGATGATGCTGCTGCTGTCGAAGAAGACCGCCGACGAGCGCATCGCCACCTTCCTGGTCAACCTGTCGGCGCGCTTCCGCGCCCGCGGCTACTCGGCCAACCAGTTCCGCCTGAGCATGTCGCGCAACGAGATTGGCAACTACCTGGGCCTGGCGGTGGAAACCGTGTCGCGGGTGTTCACACGCTTCCAGCAGAACGGCCTGCTCAAGGCCGAGGGCAAGGAAGTGCACATCCTCGACCCGATCCAGCTGTGCGCGCTGGCCGGTGGTGCGCTCGAAACCTGATCGCCGCGTGAACAGGGTATACTGGCGCCGAGTTTTTCCAGGATACCCGCCCATGCACAGCGACACCTTCGACCTCAAAGCCCTGATCCGCCCGGTAGTGGACTTCCCCAAGCCGGGCGTGATCTTCCGCGACATTACCCCGCTGTTCCAGTCGCCGCGCGGACTGCGCTATGTCGCTGACCAGTTCATCGAGCGCTATGTCGAGGCCGAGTTCAGCCATATCGGTGCCATGGACGCGCGGGGTTTCCTGATCGGCTCGATCATCGCCCATCAGTTGAACAAGCCGCTGATCCTGTTCCGCAAGCAGGGCAAGCTGCCGGCCGACGTGTTGAGCGAGGGTTACCAGACCGAATACGGCGAGGCCTTCCTGGAAGTGCACGCCGACAGCCTCTGTGAAGGCGACTCGGTATTGATCTTCGATGACCTGATCGCCACCGGCGGCACCCTGCTGGCCGCAGCCAACCTCGTGCGCCGCACCGGTGCCCAGGTGTTCGAGGCGGCGGCGATCATCGACCTGCCGGAACTGGAAGGTTCACGCCGCCTGCAAGCGGCCGGGGTGCCGACCTTCTGCCTGACCGAGTTTTCCCTGAGCGAATACTGAGTTCGCCTTCAGAACAATCGCGGGGCTACAGCCAGCCCTTTCAAGGTGCTGAAAATTGGCGTTCGACTTGGAATTGCCGGGGCTGCTTTGCAGCCCCGGCAATGTTGAGCTGGAAACGTCATATCTCAAAAATCGCAAGACCTTGAAAGGGCTGGGTCTTACAGCGAAATCGGCCTGCGCCCGGCAAAGGCGTGCGCCAGCGTCCCGCCATCCACCAGCTCCAGCTCCCCACCCAACGGCACGCCATGGGCGATGCGCGTGGCGGCCAGGCCTTTCTCGGCCAGCAACTGGGCGATGTAGTGGGCAGTCGCCTCCCCTTCCACCGTGGGGTTGGTGGCCAGGATAACCTCGCTGAAGGTGCCCTGCTCTTCGATCCGCGCCATCAACTGCGGAATGCCGATCGCCTCCGGCCCCAGGCCATCGAGCGGCGAAAGGTGTCCCTTGAGCACGAAGTAGCGGCCGCGATAACCGGTCTGCTCCACCGCGTACACGTCCATCGGCCCTTCCACCACGCACAGCTGGCTGTCGTCGCGGCGCGGATCGGCGCACTGCGGGCACAGCTCCTGCTCGGTCAGGGTCCGGCACTGGCGGCAGTGGCCGACGCCTTCCATGGCCTGGCTCAGGGCCTGGGCCAGGCGCGTGCCACCGCTGCGGTCGCGCTCGAGCAGTTGCAAGGCCATGCGCTGGGCGGTTTTCTGGCCGACGCCGGGCAAGATGCGCAGGGCGTCGATCAGTTGGCGGATCAGGGGGCTGAAGCTCATCTCGGCGGGCCGTCCAATTTCAGGAAACACAATGAACAAGGGAGCAACGTCCCACAGGTCGTTGCTCCCCGGTGTGAAGCGATCAGCCGATCAGAACGGCATCTTGAAACCAGGCGGCAGTTGCATGCCGGCGGTCATGCTGCCCATCTTGTCCTGGCTGTTCTGCTCGATCTTGCGCACGGCGTCGTTCAGCGCGGCGGCGATCAGGTCCTCGAGCACTTCCTTGTCGTCCTCGTCGGTCGACATCAGGCTCTGGTCGATGCTGACGCGCTTGACGTCGTGGCGACCGGTCATCACCACGCTGACCAGGCCACCGCCGGACTGGCCGGTGACTTCCGCGTTGGCCAGCTCTTCCTGCATCTTCTGCATCTTTTCCTGCATCTGCTGGGCCTGCTTCATCAGGCCGGCCATGCCACCTTTCATCATGGGGGTATACCTCGATTGGGTCATGTAATGCGGCCCCGCACAGGCGGGCCGCATGGTTATCCGTTATTGGCCCTGGCTGGCCAGGGCATCTACAGGCTCAATAGTATCCTGCCTGACCGTCGCGCCGAACTGCCGGATCATCTGCTGGATGAGCGGATCCTGCTCGATCGATACGACGGCGTCATGCTGGCGCTCGGCGCGCTTGCGCGAGGCCGCCTGGGCCGGCGTTTCCTGCTCGGGGCGAATCAGCTCGATCTTCAGGCGGATCTCGCGGCCCAACTGTTGGTTGAGCGCCTCATTCAGTCGGCGCTGCTGGGTCGAGTTGAACAGCGCGCCCTGCCCCGGGTCCAGGTGCAGCAGCCAGTCATCACCATCAGCGGCGATCAGCGTACAGTTTGCGGCGATGTTGCCTGTCATACCGGAGACAGGCAACTGTGGGAATAATTCCAGCCATTGCAGGGCCAGCCCGGTCGCCGGCATGGCCGCCGGCAGCGGCTCCGGCGCCTGGACGGGCGCCTCTTCCTGCACGTGCTCGGCCAGCTCGTCCAGGTAGCTGAAGCCGGCCGGGTCGCTGTCGGGCGTGTAGTAGTCCTCGTCTCCCGGCGGCTCGTCGTCACGCTCCATGCCCGCCGGGCTGTAGGCCGACGGATCGAACGGCGGCTCGTCGTAGTCCGGCTGCGGGTTGGCGGCTTCGACCGCAGGTGCAGGCTCGGGCGGCTGCTCGGGTGCAACCGGCGCCGGCGCGGCAACGGGCTCCTCCCACGGCAGGTCGATGACCTCCTCGACGGGCTGCGGCTGTGGCTCGGGCTCTGGTTCCGATTGCGGCGCCTCGACAACCTCGGCAACGACCGGCACTTCGACGACTGGCGGCTCGGGCTGCTCGGGTGGCTCAGCCATGGGCACCGGCGCGACCGCTTCAGCGACAGGGCTGGCGACAGCGGGCGGCGCCACGGCCACAGCCGCCGCTGCCACCGGTTGGGCCGGATCAGCTGTGGCCTGGCTGATCCCCAACGGCTTTAGTAGCGGCTTCGGCGCATCGTCGGTGTCGGCTGGGCGGAACGCCAGCATGCGCAGCAGGACCATCTCGAAGCCGCCACGCGGGTCCGGCGCCAGCGGCAGGTCGCGACGGCCGATCAGGCCCATCTGGTAATAGAATTGCACATCCTCGGCCGGCAGGGCCTGGGCCAGCGCCAGCACGCGCTCACGGTCGCCCTGGCCGTTGTCAACCGCCTCGGGCAGGGCCTGGGCGATGGCCACCCGGTGCAACACATTGAGCATTTCCGACAGCACGCCGTTCCAGTCCGGCCCTTGTTCGGCCAGGTCGCGCACCGCCTCCAGCAATGCCCGGGCATCACCTTCAAGCAACGCCTGCAGCACCCCGTACACCTGGCCATGATCGAGCGTGCCGAGCATCGCCCGCACGTCGGCAGCCAGCACCTTGCCCTCGCCAAAGGCGATGGCCTGGTCGGTCAGGCTCATGGCATCGCGCATCGAGCCATCGGCAGCGCGGCCGAGCAGCCACAGGGCATCTTCCTCGAACGGCACGTTCTCGGCGCCCAGCACATGGGTCAGGTGCTCGACCACCCGTTCCGGGCTCATGTTCTTCAGCGAGAACTGCAGGCAGCGCGACAGGATGGTCGCCGGCAGCTTCTGCGGGTCGGTGGTGGCGAGGATGAACTTGACGTAGGGCGGCGGCTCTTCCAGCGTCTTCAACAAGGCGTTGAACGAGTGGGTGGAGAGCATGTGCACTTCGTCGATCAGGTAGACCTTGAAGCGCCCGCGGCTCGGCGCGTACTGCACGTTGTCGAGCAGTTCGCGGGTGTCCTCGACCTTGGTGCGACTGGCGGCGTCGATCTCGATCAGGTCAACGAAACGGCCTTCGTCGATCTCCCTGCACACCGAACAGGTGCCGCACGGCGTGGAGGTGATGCCGGTCTCACAGTTCAGGCACTTGGCGATGATCCGCGCGATGGTGGTCTTGCCCACGCCCCGGGTACCGGTGAACAGGTAGGCGTGGTGCAGGCGCTGGTTGTCCAGGGCGTTGATCAAAGCCTTGAGCACATGGGTCTGGCCGACCATTTCGCGGAACGAGCGCGGACGCCATTTACGTGCAAGAACCTGATAACTCATCAAAAAACCATCGTGACCGGAGCGGGCGGAAAGAGCGCTAATGCTAGCGGAGCGGGGCCGAAATTGCACCCTGCCGATCTCGTCTAAGCTCATAGGCGGGCACACCAGCGGCAGATCAGGGAGGATGAGGCGTGCGGCGAGTCCTGGCCATCCTGTTACTGTGGACCACCCACGGCCTGGCGCAACCGCCGGTGCTGCGCTTTTCCGTCGCCGAGAGCTGGAGCATGCCGTTGATGCGCACCGAGGACCAGCAACCGGTGGAAGGCATCCTGTTCGAGCTGATGCAGGCCATTGCCCGGGAGACCGATGCCCGCCCGCAATACCACGTGATGGCCCGCCTGCGCCTGCAAGAGGCGATGCAAGCCGGCGAAATCGACGTGCGCTGCTATGTCTCCACCCAGTGGCTGACCGACCGGCCGGGCGACTACCTGTGGAGCATCCCCATCATTGAGCAGCGCGACCTGCTGATCGGCCGCCCCGGCCACAGCGGTCCCACCCGCCCGGAAACACTGCCGCCGCAGGCCATCGGCACCGTGCTCGGCTACACCTATCCCACCCTGGAGCCCCTGTTCAGCCAGGGCCGCCTGCAGCGCGAGGACAGCCGCAACCAACTACTGGCCCTGCAGAAGCTCGAGGCCGGACGCTTTCGTCACGCGATCAGCAACCAGCTGTCATTGCAGTGGTACAACCGCTCACTGCCACCGGGGCAGCGCCTGCACGCCTTGGCCGTGCTGGAAGAGCAAGCGCTGGGCTGCATGGTGCGCAACGATCCCCAACTGCCGACCCAAGGTGTGCTCAGGGCGCTGGTGCGGATCAAGGAGTCCGGGGAGATGCAGCGAATCGTCGAGCGGTATACCGATGGTCGCCAGCCCCGCCAGTTCGCCGATGACCAAGGGCCTCAAATACCTGCTGCCACGACACCCAGCGCCGCCAGGTAGAGGCCGATCCCGAACACGCAATGCGTCACCAGGCTGCGCAGACAACTCTTCAAGGGCGATGGCGTATTCGCAGCGAAGTACCCTGCACCCAATGCAGGCTGCACCACCACCAGCGGCACCAGCACCGAGACCACCCCGAACAGCAACGCGGGCCACAGGACCGGCGCCAGCAACCACCCCTCCCCGGCAATAGCCACCAGCAGCGCCGCAAACACCAGCCCCGTGGCGTAGTGGAGCAACCAGCCCCACGCCAGCTCACCCCTGACCGGCGCGGCCTTGCCGATCGCCACATGCCGCCAGCGCCCCGCGAACAGGTGGCCCGCCCAGCGCCCGACCAGCGCGTAGTTCAGCGTGGTGACGCCCAGGCGCCTGAGCAGCAGGGTCCACAGGTCCATGACCAGGGTGGCGCCGATGCCGATAAGCAAAATGGAAAATGCGAGAGAAGAAGCGCTCATGACGAAAGCCCTTGGCGGATTGACGGAAAGGTCGATGCCAAGCAGCATGCAAGTTGAAGTCAACTTCAAGTCAAGGGAGCTAAGATGGACATTGCCGATGTCGCCAGGCGCACCGGAGTGCCGGCGTCGACCTTGCGTTACTACGCGAACAAGGGCTTGCTCACATCGCTCGCCGGCCATGGCCAACGGCGGCAATTCCCGGCGGATACGCCAGAACGCCTGGCCCTGATCGCCCTGGGCCAGGCGGCAGGCTTTTCGCTGGACGAAGTGGCGGCGATGCTGGATGAGCAACGGGTTGACCGAGCGTTGCTGCTGGTCAAGGCCGATGAGATCGAGCAGAGGATCAAGCGCCTGCAGGCGATGAGCAAAGGGCTGCGGCATGCGGCAGCGTGCCCCGAGGAGAACCACCTGCAATGCCCGACCTTTCGGCGACTGATGCAAGTGTCGGCCAGCAAGGGCAAGCGTGGGAGTCGCCCTGTCCCGCGATAAGGCCCGCCAGACCACAGTACGACAGCGGGCTCAGTAGCCGTGCAACTCGCGGAACGGCTGGCCCTTGTGGTAGTTGATCCACTCTTCCACGTCATAGGGCAGGTACAACTGCCGACGCGCCCGCGACAGGGCGATGTACACCGCGCAAATCCGCGCATCGAAGGCGTAGGCGTCCTTGAAGCGCT
Organism: Pseudomonas sp. P106(2024); assembly: GCF_057480815.1. Taxonomy (NCBI): domain Bacteria; kingdom Pseudomonadati; phylum Pseudomonadota; class Gammaproteobacteria; order Pseudomonadales; family Pseudomonadaceae; genus Pseudomonas; species Pseudomonas sp. P106(2024). The sequence goes on from NZ_JBLIYU010000006.1 coordinate 95,078, forward strand.
GGGTGGTCATCAGCTCCGGCGTCAACAGCACCTGATCGAACTCCAGGCCACCGGCCTCCTCGGCCATCAACAGCGTGAGGCTGGCAGGCTGCGCGGCGACCCGCGCGTCCAGGCCGGTCAGGTCGGCAAGCTTGAAACCCGCCTCCAGCCGCGCCTCAACCCACTGGAACGCGGCATCGAAACGCTCAGACTCGCGCACCTGCTGCCAGTCGAGCAGGTGCGCGAAGTACGCATGCGGCCCTTCGGCGTCCTGTCCCGGTGCATAGAACGCCGCCCTGAACAGGCCAATCGCGGTGACCATGAACCGTCGCATGTCAGGCCAGTCGGGGAAGTTCAGCAGGCAGTTGGACTCGGCCATCTCCATGGCCCAGCGCATCGTGTCCCAGCGCGAGGCGGTCAGCACCACGCAGCCCTCGGGCGGGACGAACCCTTCGGGGAAGTGCTCGATGCCGACATCGACATGCCGCGCCGCCTCGAACGCGACCTTGGACTTCTTCGAGTGCACACCGATCAACGGGTTGATCAGCCGTTCCACCTTGGGCCCGGAGCGCACGGCGAAGGCCATGTCCTTCTGGCGCACCTGACGCTCGCGCCTGACCACCTCGCCGGAGGCCTTCTGGTACTCGTCGCCCAGGGTGATCAGCACCTGGCGGCCACGCTCGATAACCTGCAGCAGCGAGGCCGGCACGTCCTGGCTCTCGTCGATGATCACATGGCTGAAACGCGCGGGCACGCTGCAGCCACCCAGGCTGGCGCGCTTGAGCAGCAGCAACGCCTCGAACCCGGTCTGCGCGCCCCAGGTCGGCTGCGCCTCCAGGTAACGCCACAGGCGGCTGGCGTACTCGAGCAGCACCTGGGCATCGAGGCCGGACAGCGCCTGGCGAAAATGCGGCAGGTGGCGGCTGGACAGGCTGTAGTCCCGCGACTCGCAATAGTTGCGCAGTACTTCCAGGCAGATATCCAGGGCGTGCTCGGCGTCGTACTGGCGCAGCCCGACGATCCCCAGCTCTTCGGCCAGCCGGCGCTTGCCGGGACCGCGCTGGGCCGTCCGGGCGGGAACCGGCCGGGTGTCCTTGAGCAGGGCCCGGGCGAACTGGCCAAAGGTCATGCCGACCTTGGCCTGGGCATCCAGCCCCATGCGTCGACGCAGGGTACCGAGCTTGGCCGGCGTGCGCGCCAAGGCCAGCACCCGGCCACGGGGCAGGCATTCCATCAGCGCGCCGAGCAGGTAGCTCTTGCCGATCCCGGCGTAGCCCTGCACATGGATGTCCTCGTCGAGGTTGGCCTGGATGACCTTGAGCAGCTTGTCCTGCTCGACGGTCAGCCAACGCTCGCTGTCGAAGCCAGTGGTCACCCGCTGGCTGAACGGGTTGTCACTGTGGTGCAGGCGGATACGGTAGTCAAAATCCCACTTGCCGTCCGCCAGCAGGTACTCCCGCGCCTGAACCTGTTCGGTATCGAGCAGGCGCAGCTTGGAGCCCTTGATCACCTCGAGACCAAAATAGAGCTTGCGCGCATCGAACAGCCGACGGGCCTCGGACAGCAAGCCCACGCCAGGCGAGTGCGCGCCATCGACCGCCCATGCCAACAGCTTGCCGAGCACCTTTTCCGCCGCCCGCGCATCGACCTGCCCCTGTGCCTGGGCCAGGTTCTGGATCACCAGTACGGCCGCCAGTTCAGGGTCGCCCAGGGTATCGAGCGCAGGCGCGCCCTCGGCCTGCAGCAAGGCCTGGCACACCTCTGCGCTGACCGGCAGGTACACCGGATGGGAAAAATCGAAGTGTTCGGGCTGCATGTCGGTATGGGTCCGGGGATCACTCAAGATTTGTCGGATTCAGCGGCCTGCCCCACCACCAATTCGAAGCGGTAGGCCCCCAACGACCCCGACATGTCGCCGGGATAGCTGACACCCACCCGCGGTGCGTCGAGTACGCCATCGAGCTCATGCAGCGCCAGTTCCAGCAGCTTGCGCAAGTCGCGCACCGACTGCGCCGACACCTGCACCTGCAGCTCGAAGGCCGCCGCGTCAGCCGTTACTGCCACCGGCACGACCGCTGCCTCGAGAATACGCTCGTGTTCTTCTTCCATCTGGTCGAGCACCTGCGACAGCTCCAGCACACGCTCGGGGCTGGCGGCCATCTGGTCCTTGATTTCCAGGCGGCGCAGCTGCCACTCGCGGATCTTCTGGCGGGTGAGGTCGTCGACATGTTCCACGGTCGCTATCTCCTGGCCGTATGGGCCAACACGATGGGATGCATGATAAGGCGCTGCGCGGGATCGTGCAGGCGGAAAACAGTGCGAGGGTGTAAAGAAACGCGTCTGCTGGACGACGCCTGACAGGTACGCCGGAAAATTCCTGCGCCCAAAATGGAGGCGGCCCCACCAGCCACACCCCGGCACTCGATGTTCCCGCTATGGCTGCTCCCTTCCGGGCCTGACCAGGTTAACGGGTAATCAATGCGGGGGGACCGATGGGGCCACCACGACGGCTCGTCAGTTGACGAGCCGCGCCATTGTACAGCGCCGGGGCGAAGTTACAACCTTTGATCGTGAAAAAACCATCATTTCTCAAGGACTTGTGGCAAATCTATCGCGGGGCAAGCCCGCGCCCACGCCTCATCACCCGCGGGAGCGGGCTTGCCCGGCGAAAGGCAAGCGGGTTCAGACGCCGATACCACGCTCCGCCAGGAAGCCCACGAACGCCTCCTCGTCCATCACCGCGACGCCCAGCTCGGCGGCCTTGGCCAGCTTGGAGCCGGCGCCGGGCCCGGCGACCACGCAGTGGGTCTTGCCGGACACGGAGCCCGCCACCTTGGCCCCCAGGCTTTCCAACTTTTCCTTGGCGATATCACGGCTCATGCGCTCCAGGGTGCCGGTCAGCACCCAGGTCTGCCCCGCCAGCGGCAAGCCCTCGGCGGACTTCTTCTCGCACGACCAGTGCATGCCGAAGTCCAGCAACTGGGCCTCGATGGCACGGGCCAGTTGCTGGTTGGCCTCGACCTTGAAGAACTCGCGTACGCCTTCGGCCTGCTTGGTGTTCAGGGCCTGGCGCAGGTCGATACCGTCGGCGGCGATAATCCGCTCCAGGGTGCCCAGCTTGTCTACCAGTTTCTCGGCGCCGGTCGGGCCGACCGAGGGGATGTCGAGCTTGGCCAGCATTCCGGCCAGCGTGGTGCTGGCAGCGAACTCGGCGCCCAGCTCACCCTCGTCCTGCAACTGCATGCCGCAGGCCAGCAACTGCGCGATGACTTCGCGGTTGTGCGCGTCCTCGAAGAAGTTGTGGATCTCGTGGGCAACTTCCAGGCCGATGTCCGGCAGGTAGGTCAGTACCTGCGGCAACGCCACCTGCACTCGCGCCAGGCTGCCCAGGGACCGGGCCAGGACCTTGGCGGTCTCCTCGCCGACATCGGGGATGCCCAGCGCATAGATGAAGCGCGCCAGGCTCGGACGCTTGCTCGCCTCGATGGCAGCCAGCAGCTTGTTGCTCGACACCTCGGCAAAGCCTTCCAGCGCCACCACCTGGTCGAAGGTCAGGTGGTAGAGATCGGCCGGCGAGCGGATCAGGTTCTCGTCGACCAACTGCTCGACGCTCTTCTCGCCCAGGCCGTCGATGTCCATGGCCCGACGCGACACGTAGTGAATGATCGCCTGCTTGAGCTGGGCGGCGCAGCTCAGGCGCCCCACGCAACGGTACACCGCGCCTTCGCTGGTGGTTTCCTTGCCCTTGCTGCGCTTGACCAGCTGGGTGCGCTCGACCTGCGAGCCGCACACCGGGCACTGCGTGGGCACCTCGACCGGCCGGGCGTCCTGCGGACGGCGGTCGAGCACCACCTGCATCACCTGCGGGATCACATCGCCGGCGCGGCGGATGATCACCGTGTCGCCGATGCGCAGGCCCAGCCGGGCGATCTCATCCATGTTATGCAGGGTGGCGTTGGACACCGTCACGCCGGCCACCTTGACCGGCTTGAGCCGCGCCACCGGCGTCACCGCGCCGGTGCGCCCGACCTGGAACTCGACGTCGAGCACCTCGGTGAGCTCCTCCATGGCCGGGAACTTGTGGGCGATCGCCCAGCGCGGCTCACGGGCGCGGAAGCCCAGTTCACGCTGGGAGGCCAGGCTGTTGACCTTGAACACCACGCCATCGATTTCGTAGGGCAGGCCGTTGCGGCGGGCGCCGATGTCGCGGTAGTAGTCCAGGCACTCTTCGATACCAGCGGCATGGCGCAGCTCGCGGCTGATCGGCAGCCCCCAGGTCTTGAGCTTCTCGAGGATGCCGATATGGCTGTCGCCAAAGGCCTCGGACACCTGGCCAACGCCATAGCAGCAGAACTCCAGCGGGCGGCTGGCGGTGATCTTCGAGTCCAGTTGGCGCAGGCTGCCGGCCGCGGCGTTGCGCGGGTTGGCGAAGGTCTTGCCGCCGGCTTCGGCCTGCGCGGCGTTGAGCCGGTCGAAACCCGCCTTGCTCATGTACACTTCGCCACGCACTTCCAGCACCGCCGGCCAGCCCTCGCCCTGCAGCTTGAGCGGGATGTTGCGCACGGTGCGCACGTTGGCGCTGATGTCCTCGCCGGTGGTGCCGTCACCGCGGGTGGCGCCCTGCACCAGCTGGCCATCACGGTACAGCAGGCTCACCGCCAGGCCGTCGAGCTTCGGCTCGCAGCTGTAGTCCACCGCCGCCTGATCGCCGCCCGGCAGGTCCAGGCCTTCCACCACGCGACGGCCGAAATCACGCAGGTCGCCCTCCTCGAAGGCGTTGCCCAGGCTGAGCATGGGCACTTCGTGACGGACCTGGCTGAACGCCGCCAACGCCGCGCCTCCGACGCGCTGGGTCGGAGAGTCCGGGGTCACCAGGTGCGGGTGCTCGGCCTCCAGTGCCTTGAGCTCGTTGAACAGGCGGTCGTATTCGGCATCGGGCACGCTGGGTTCGTCGAGCACGTAGTAGCGGTAGTTGTGCTGGTCGAGTTCGGCGCGCAGGGCATGGATTCGGGATTCGGCGTTCATGGGTCGTCTTCTCTTGCAAAGCAAAAGAGCAGCCCCAGGCTGCTCTTTTGCTTGTGTCAGTGCGGCGCGGATCGAGGCTGGATCCGCCCGCTCGTAAACATCAGCGTTTCTGGGTCAGGGCGCGGCGCTCGAACTCGACGATGCGCTGGCGATAGTGCTCGATGGTCTGGGCGGTCAGCACGCTGCGCTGGTCGTCCTTGAGTTCACCGTTGAGCTCGTGGGCCAGCTTGCGCGCGGCAGCCACCATCACGTCGAAAGCCTGCTTGGGATGGCGCGGGCCGGGCAGACCGAGGAAGAAGCTCACCGCTCGGGTGCTGAAATGGTCGATGTCGTCCAGGTCGAACACGCCGGGCTTGACCGCGTTGGCCATGGAGAACAGCACTTCACCGTGGCCGGCCATGCTCTCGTGACGGTGGAAAATGTCCATCTCGCCGAAGCGCAGGCCGCTTTCGAGGATGTTCTGCAGCAGTGCCGGGCCCTTGAAGCCACTCTCGTCACGGGAAATGACGCTGATCACCAGCACTTCCTCGGCCGGTGGCAGCTCCTTGGCCGGCGTGCTCGGCGCGGTAAAGCCATTGGCGCGGGTGTTGTCGGCGGCGAAATCGTCGTCGCCACCCTCGAACAGGTCGGGCTCGCGGGGCTCGGCGGCCAGGTTCAGGTCACCCTGCTGCGGCTCGCTGTGGTTGCGCTTGCCGCGCTTGGCCTTGGCCGGCTTGGGTTCGCGCTCGCGCTCCCGTTCGCGCGCGGGGGCGCTCACCGACGGCAGGTCGGACTCGTCCAGCTCGGGCTCTTTGTGGGTTTCCAGCACACGCGCAGGGCCGAGCACCTCGGCGCTGCCGCTGTCGTCGTCCGGGGCGTTGGCGTAGCTACGGTCCAGACGGAACTTCAACTTGCCCTTGCCGCCGCGCATGCGGCGCCAGCCGTCGAAAAGAATACCGGCGATGACAATGATGCCGATGACGATCAGCCACTCGCGCAGACCGATTTCCATGTAATCCCGTGCCTCTATAAAAAATATGCTTGAAAACAAAGGCTTCAAAGGCCTTTAACACGTGGCGCCAACTCTATGTTCTGACAGGCGTTTTACCCACGCAAAAAACAAGTGACATTAAGCTAGCACGACCAAAGGCAACTTTACACCGTCTGTCGCGTCTGCTGAGGCTTTTGCCTACATGTTCACACCCTTTCTTTACCCCTTACGCATCGACCATGGCCATAGCCTCTTCCACATCAACTGCTACAAGACGTGAACAGCCCGGCTCATGCATGGTCACCCCCATCAACTGGTCGGCCATTTCCATGGCGATCTTGTTGTGGGTGATGTAGATGAACTGCACGGTCTCGCTCATTTCCTTGACCAGGCGGGCATACCGCCCGACGTTGGCATCGTCCAGCGGTGCATCGACCTCGTCGAGCATGCAGAACGGTGCTGGGTTCAACTTGAAGATGGCGAACACCAGGGCCAGGGCCGTGAGTGCCTTCTCGCCGCCGGACAGCAGATGGATGGTGCTGTTCTTCTTGCCCGGCGGGCGCGCCATGATCGTCACCCCTGTATCGAGTAGATCTTCGCCCGTCAGTTCCAGATAAGCGCTGCCGCCACCGAAAACTTTTGGGAAAAGTGCCTGTAATCCGGCATTTATCTGATCAAAGGTATCCTTGAAGCGGTTGCGGGTTTCCTTGTCGATCTTGCGGATGACGTTTTCCAGGGTCTCCAGCGCCTCGACCAGGTCGGCGTCCTGGGCATCCAGGTAGCGCTTGCGTTCGGACTGCTGTTCGTATTCCTCGATGGCCGCCAGGTTGATCGCGCCCAGGCGCTGGATACGTGCCTCGAGCTGCTCCAGGGCCTGCTCGGTGCCCTGCTCGCTGGCGTCGGCCTCGAGCGTGGCGAGCACGCCCTGAAGATCGTAGCCGTCGGCGAGCAATTGTTCCTGCAAGGTCTTGCGCCGCACATCCAACCCCTGGGACTCCAGGCGCTGCTGCTCCAGCTGGCCGCGCAGCAGTTGCGACTGCTGTTCGGCCTGGGTACGGCGCCGCTCGGCATCGCGCAGCTCGCGATCGGCCTCATCCATGTGCAGGCGCGCCTGACGCATTTCCTCGTCGACGCTCATGCGTCGCTCCAGCAGTTCCTCGAGCTTGAGGCGCAATTCTTCCAGCGGTGCCTCGCCCTCCTCCAGGTTCAGGTTCAACTGCTCCTGACGCTCGCTCAAGCGCGCGGCCTGCTGCTCCAGGCGTTCAAGCGCCTGGCGGGTCGAGTCGTGCTGGGCGCGCAGCGAGCCCAGGCGCACGGCCAGCTGGTGGGCATGGTCCTTGTGCTGGCGGGCCTCCTGACGGATGCGGTCAAGACCTTCGCGCAGGGTGTCGCGGCGCGCCATCAGCAGCTCTCGCTGTTCGGTATCCTGGGCCATCAGGTCCAGGGCTTCCTGCAGCAACAGGCGCGCCTCGCCCAGTTGCTCGTGCTCCAGGGCGCGCTGCTCCTGCAGCTCGGCCAGTTCTTCCTGCAGGCGGCGGCGGCGCAGCTCCAGCTGTTCGGCACGGGCACGGCCGGCGGACAGGCGCGCCTTGAGCTCGCCATGCTGGCGGCTTTCGTCCTGGCTGCGACGGCGCAGTTGCTCGCGCTGCTCTTCCAGATCGAGCTGCTGCTCGCGCAGGCGTTGCAGCTGCTCGTCGAGCTGCTCGAGCAAGGCCTCCTGTTCCAACTGCTCCCGGCCCAGGCGCTCGATCTCCTGGCCACGGGCCAGCACGCCACCTTGGGCCTCGCCCCCTCGGCTGACCCGCAGGAAATGCCGCCCGACCCAATAGCCGTCGCGGCTGACCAGGCTCTGCCCGGCGCCCAGCGAGCCCCGCCGTGACAGGGCCTGTTCCAGGGTCTCCACCGGCATGACCTGGCCCAGCCAGGGCGACAGGTCGACGCTTCCTTCGACCTTGTCGAGCAGGCTGCCAGTAACACTCGCGCCCTGCACGCCGGCCATCAGCAGGCGCAGCTCGCCCTGCTCCAGCGCGGCGAATTCCAGGCCTGTGAAGTCATCCAGCAGCACCGCCTGCAGATCGGCGCCCAGCACAGTTTCCACCGCCAGCTCCCAGCCGGGCTCGACCCGCAGCCCCTCGGCCAGCCGTGGACGCTGCTCCAGGCCCTGGGCACGCAGCCAGTCGGCGGCCCCGACTCCCGGCTCCAGCGCGGCCTGCTGCAAGGCTTCGAGAGACGCCAGGCGCCCGCCCAGACGCTGCAGGTCGCCCTGCTGCTGTTGCTGCGCCTGGTTGGCCTGTTGCATCTGCTCGCGCAATGCGTCCAACTGCTCGACCACCTGCCGCTCCTGCAACTGGAGGTCTTCGAGCAGCAACTCACTGCTGGCCACCTGCTCGTCCAGGTCGCAGGTCTCGGTATCTTGCGAATCGCCGCCGAGCTGGTCACGCTCCTCGCCCAGCTTGCGCTGGCGCTCGGCCAGGCGTTCCAGGCTGGCCTCCAGCTGCGCCAGGCGCGCCTGCTGCACTTCGGCCTGGCGGCGCGGCTCGGCGGAGCGGGTGTTGAAACTGTCCCACTGCTCCTGCCAGCCGTGCATGCCCAGCTCGGCCTCCTCCAGGGTCGCGGCGGCCTCCTCGGCCGCGGCCAGGGTCAGTTCCTGCTCGGGTTCGAGCATGGCCAGTTCTTCACCCAGGGTCGCCAGCAAGGTGCGGTCGTGCCCCAGGTGCGATTCGGTTTCCAGACGGCTGCGTTCGGCCTCCTTGAGGTCATCCTGCAACTGACGCAGGCGCTGCTGGCCGTGCTGGATGCTCTGCTCGACCCGGGCGATATCGCCGGCCACCGAATAGAAGCGGCCCTGCACCTGGTTGAAGCGCTCGGACAGCTCATGATGGCCGTCGCGCAGGCGCTCGATGCTGGCATCGGCGTTACGCTGCTCGGCCACCAGGGCCTCGAAGGCGATCTCCTGGTCGCCAATGACCGTCTCGCGCTGACGCACCCGCTGGTCCAGGTCGCGCCAGCGCAGGGCCGCCAGACGCGCCTTGAGCTGGCGCTCCTCGGCCTTGTACTCGCGGTACTTCTCGGCGGCCTGGGCCTGGCGGTGCAGGCGCTCGAGCTGGCGTTCCAGCTCTTCGCGCAGGTCGGTCAGGCGCGCCAGGTTCTCCTGGGTGCGGCGGATGCGGTTTTCGGTCTCGCGGCGGCGCTCCTTGTACTTGGAGATGCCTGCCGCCTCCTCGATGAAGTTGCGCAGCTCTTCGGGCTTGGCCTCGATCAGCTTGGAGATCATGCCCTGTTCGATGATCGAGTAGCTGCGCGGCCCCAGGCCCGTGCCGAGGAAGATATCGGTGATATCACGGCGCCGGCACTTGGTACCGTTGAGGTAATAGGTGTTCTGCCCGTCGCGAGTGACCTTGCGGCGGATCGAGATCTCGGCGTAGGCGGCGTACTCACCGACCAGCGAGTTGTCGCTGTTGTCGAACACCAGCTCGATGCTGGCCTGGCTGACCGGCTTGCGGCTGGTGGAGCCGTTGAAGATGACATCGGTCATCGACTCGCCACGCAGGTTCTTGGCCGAGCTTTCGCCCATCACCCAGCGCACCGCGTCGATGATGTTGGACTTGCCGCAGCCATTGGGGCCGACCACGGCCGCCATGTTGCTGGGAAAATTGACCGTGGTCGGGTCGACGAAGGACTTGAACCCGGCCAGGCGGATGCACTTCAAGCGCATCGATCAGACCCGCGCCAGCGCCGCCAGCACCAGTTCGCAACTGCGCTGGCAATAGGCGGTGAGCACCTCGCGGATGCGCGGCAGGTCGCGGGCGACCACGGCTTCGAGCAGGCAGGCGAACAGCTCCAGGTAGTCGACCATGTTGGCCTGGCGCTGGTCCAGGGCCAGGTAGTAGGCGCGGCTCATGGCCGGCTGCAAGTTCTCGACGGTTTCCTGCAGGTACGGGTTGTTGGCGAACGGATAGGCAGCGCGCATCACCGCGAAACTGTCGGCGACGAAGGCCTTGATGTCCTTGGCGGCGTGGGCCTGCTTGAGGCGCTGCTGGATGTCCAGGAACGGGCGCAGGTCGCTGTCGCTGCGCCAATGCTGTGCAACGGCGTTGCCCAGCAGGATGTAGAACTCGCCCATCAGGGTGCACAGGCTGCGCACGCTGTTGTCGTCCAGCTCGGTCACATGGGCCCCGCGGCGCGGCAGGATCGCCACCAGATGGCGGCGTTCGAGGATAAGCAGCGCCTCGCGCACCGAGCCACGGCTGACGTTGAGGGCCTGGGTGACCTTCTGCTCCTGGATGCGCTCGCCAGGTGCGAGTTCGCCGCGGATGATCCGCTCGGCCAGGTAGTGGGCAATTTGCTCGGAGAGGCTGTCCGGCGCCTTGAACGTCATGGTTTTCCTTCGCGATCTGGGTAGCTGTGCACAAGGGCGCGATTGTAGCGCACTTGTCCCGTGCCCGCGCAGCGGCGCGACGCGCTTTGTGCGACTGGCGGGTCAACTTTCCCACTCGGCGCGAACTATGCTTGGAGAAAGGCTCGATGAAGCGGTTCGGAAGGCCTCTGGGCAAAATCTTGACCTTTGGGTCAGAAAATTATTGACCTCAGGGTCAAGCGTTGCTTAGAGTCCGCCCGAACAACAATAAAACCATTGCGAGGCCCTCCCCCGTGATCCAGTTTCTCGTCAACCAGGAGCTGCGCAGCGAGCACGCCCTGGACCCGAACATGACGGTGCTGCAATACCTGCGCGAGCACCTGGGCAAACCCGGCACCAAGGAAGGCTGCGCCAGCGGCGACTGCGGCGCCTGCACCGTGGTCGTCGGCGAACTCGTCCAGGACGATCAAGGCAGCGACAGCATCCGCTACCGCAGCCTCAACTCATGCCTGACGTTCGTGTCCTCCCTGCACGGCAAGCAGCTGATCAGCGTCGAGGGTCTCAAGCACCAAGGTGAACTGCACAGCGTGCAGAAGGCCATGGCCGACTGCCATGGTTCGCAGTGCGGCTTCTGCACCCCCGGTTTTGTCATGTCGCTGTTCGCCCTGCAGAAGAACAGCGAGGGCCACGACCTGCACCAGGCCCAGGAGGCCCTGGCCGGCAACCTGTGCCGCTGCACCGGCTACCGGCCGATCCTTGCCGCCGCCGAGCAGAGCTGCGCCCAACCCTGTCGTGACCAATTCGACGCCCAGCAGGCGCAGACCATCGCTCGTCTCAAGGCCATCGCCCCGCAACAGACCGGCGAGCTCAACAGCGGCGACAAGCGCTGCCTGGTGCCGCTGACCGTGGCCGACCTGGCCGACCTCTACAGTTCGCACCCCGAGGCGCGCCTGCTGGCCGGCGGCACCGACCTGGCGCTGGAGGTCACCCAGTTCCATCGCACCCTGCCGGTGATGATCTACGTCGGCCATGTCGCCGAGCTCAAGCGCATCGACAAGACCGCCACCCACCTGGAGATCGGCGCCGCCACCCCGCTGACCGACTGCTACACCGCGCTCAACCAGGAGTACCCCGATTTCGGCGACCTGCTGCACCGCTTCGCCTCGCTGCAGATCCGCAACCAGGGCACCCTGGGCGGCAACATCGGCAACGCCTCGCCGATCGGCGACTCGCCGCCCCTGCTGATCGCCCTGGACGCGCAGATCGTCCTGCGCCAGGGCGAGCGCCAGCGTACCCTGGCCCTGGAAGACTACTTCATCGACTACCGCATCACTGCGCGCCAGGACAGCGAGTTCATCGAGAAGATCATCGTGCCGCGCGCCAGCAATGACTGGGCGTTCCGCGCCTATAAAGTGTCCAAGCGCCTGGACGACGATATCTCCGCCGTGTGCGCGGCGTTCAACCTGAGCATCGAGAACGGCGTGGTCAGCGGCGTGCGCATCGCCTTCGGCGGCATGGCGGCGATCCCCAAACGCGCCCGCGCCTGCGAGGCCGCGCTGCGCGGCAAGCCATGGAACCAGGCCAGCATCGAGCGTGCCTGCCAGGCCCTGGCCGAGGACTTCACCCCGCTCAGCGACTTCCGCGCCAGCCGCGAGTACCGCCTGCTGACCGCGCAGAACCTGCTGCGCAAGTACTTCATCGAACTGCAAACGCCGCACATCGAAACCCGGGTGACCGCCTATGTCTAACCATCACGCCGTCAAGAGCCAGGCCGAGATGGCCGCACTGTTCAGCCAGGACCTGACCACCGGGGTCGGCCGCAGCCTCAAGCACGACAGCGCCGACAAGCATGTGGCGGGCGAGGCGGTGTACATCGACGACCGCCTGGAATTCCCCAACCAGCTGCACGTCTATGCGCGCACCGCGGATCGCGCCCATGCGCGCATCCTGCGCATCGACACCACGCCCTGCTACCAGTTCGAAGGCGTGCGCATTGCCATCACCCACGAGGACATTCCGGGGCTCAAGGACATCGGCCCGGTGGTGGCCGGCGACCCGCTGCTGGCCATCGACAAGGTCGAGTTCTTCGGCCAGCCGGTGCTTGCCGTGGCCGCCCGCGACCTGGACACCGCCCGTCGCGCTGCCATGGCCGCCATCGTCGAATACGAAGATCTGGAACCGGTGCTCGATGTGGTCGAGGCGCTGCGCAAGAAACACTTCGTGCTCGACAGCCACACCCACAAGCGCGGCGATTCGGACGCAGCCCTGGCCAGCGCCCCGCACCGCATCCAGGGCAGTCTGCACATCGGCGGCCAGGAGCACTTCTATCTGGAAACCCAGATCAGCTCGGTGATGCCCAGCGAAGACGGCGGCATGATCGTGTACTGCTCCACGCAGAACCCCACCGAGGTGCAGAAGCTGGTCGCCGAGGTGCTCGACGTGCCGATGCACAAGATCGTCGTCGACATGCGCCGCATGGGCGGCGGCTTCGGCGGCAAGGAAACCCAGGCCGCCAGCCCCGCCTGCCTGTGCGCGGTGATCGCGCGGCTGACCGGCCAGCCGACCAAGATGCGCCTGCCCCGTGTCGAAGACATGATGATGACCGGCAAGCGCCATCCGTTCTACGTCGAGTATGACGTCGGCTTCGACGACACTGGCCGCCTGCACGGCATCAACTTCGACCTGGCCGGCAACTGCGGCTACTCGCCCGACCTGTCCGGCTCGATCGTCGACCGCGCCATGTTCCACTCCGACAACGCCTACTACCTCGGCGACGCCACGGTGCACGGCCACCGCTGCAAGACCAACACCGCCTCCAACACCGCCTACCGCGGCTTCGGCGGCCCGCAAGGGATGGTTGCCATCGAGCAGGTGATGGACCATATCGCCCGCCACCTGGCGCTGGACCCGCTGGCGGTGCGCAAGGCCAACTACTACGGCAAGACCGAGCGCAACGTCACCCACTACTACCAGACCGTCGAGCACAACATGCTCGAGGAGATGACCGCCGAGATCGAGGCGAGCAGCGACTACCACGAGCGCCGCGAATCGATCCGCCGCTTCAACGCCAACAGCCCGGTGCTGAAAAAGGGCCTGGCGCTGACCCCGGTGAAGTTCGGCATCTCGTTCACCGCCACCTTCCTCAACCAGGCCGGTGCCTTGATCCACATTTATACCGACGGCAGCATCCACCTCAACCACGGCGGCACCGAGATGGGCCAAGGCCTGAACACCAAGGTGGCCCAGGTGGTGGCCCAGGTGTTCCAGGTCGACTTCAACCGTATCCAGATCACCGCCACCAACACCGACAAGGTACCCAACACCTCGCCGACCGCGGCCTCCAGCGGCGCCGACCTGAACGGCAAGGCGGCGCAGAATGCCGCCGAGATCCTCAAGAAACGCCTGACCGAGTTCGCCGCCCGGCACTACAACGTCACCGAGGAAGACGTCGAGTTCCGCAACGGCCATGTACGCGTGCGCGACCAGATCGTCAGCTTCGAGCACCTGGTACAGCAGGCCTACTTCGCTCAGGTGTCGCTGTCGACCACCGGTTTCTACCGCACGCCGAAGATCTTCTACGATCGCGCCCAGGCCCGCGGCCGGCCGTTTTACTACTACGCCTTCGGTGCGGCGTGCGTGGAGGTGATCGTCGACACCCTGACCGGCGAGTACAAGATGCTGCGCGCCGACATCCTGCACGACGTCGGTGACTCGCTGAACCCGGCCATCGATATCGGCCAGGTCGAAGGCGGCTTCGTCCAGGGCATGGGCTGGCTGACCACCGAGGAGCTGGTGTGGAACGCCAAGGGCAAGCTGATGACCAACGGCCCGGCCAGCTACAAGATCCCAGCGGTGGCCGACATGCCGATCGACATGCGCGTCAAGCTGGTGGAGAACCGCAAGAACCCCGAGGACACGGTGTTCCATTCCAAGGCCGTGGGCGAGCCGCCGTTCATGCTCGGCATCGCCGCCTGGTGCGCAATCAAGGACGCGGTGGCGAGCATCGCCGACTACCGTGTACAGCCCGAGATCGACGCACCGTCGACCCCGGAGCGGGTGTTGTGGGGCTGCGAGCAGATGCGCAAGGCGGTGGCCGCGGCTCAGCCTGCCGAACAGCAACTGGAACCCGTGACGCACTGACGCCGCGCTCCCTGTAGGCGCGACCTTGCGTTGCGCCCACAGGGGACCGAGGAGGACTGAAGACATGCACCAATGGATCAACGCCCTCGCCGACCATCAAGCCCGCGGCGAACCCTGCGTCCTGGTGACCATCATCGAGGAACGCGGCTCCACGCCGCGCAACGCCGGCTCGAAAATGGTGGTCAGCGCCAGCGCGCTGTACGACACCATCGGCGGCGGCCACCTGGAATTCAAGGCCCTGCACATCGCCCGGCAGATGCTCGAGGAACACCGCGGCACCCCGCATCTGGAGCGTTTCAGCCTTGGCGCCAGCCTCGGTCAGTGCTGCGGCGGCGCCACCGTGCTGCTGTTCGAGCCGATGACCGGCGTCCAGGCCGAGATCGCGGTGTTCGGCGCGGGCCATGTCGGCCGCGCTCTGGTACCCTTGCTCGCCGCGCTGCCCTGCCGGGTGCGCTGGATCGACTCGCGCGAGCAGGAGTTCCCCGACGTCATCCCCAACGGGGTGAGCCGGATCGTCAGCGAAGAGCCGGTCGACGAAGTCGCCGACCTGCCCGCCGGCAGCTACTGCATCGTCATGACCCACAATCACCAGCTGGACCTGGAACTGACCGCCGCGATCCTCAAGCGCAACGATTTCACCTGGTTCGGCCTGATCGGCTCGAAGACCAAGCGGGTCAAGTTCGAGCACCGCCTGCGCGAGCGCGGTTTCGACGACGCCCTGATGGCGCGAATGCGCTGCCCGATGGGCCTGGCCGAGGTCAAGGGCAAGCTGCCGATCGAGATCGCCGTGTCCATCGCCGCCGAGATCATTGCCACCTACAACGCCTGCTTCGGCCAGCACGACGCTGCCGCCAACTCAGGCCCCATCGCCCAGTTGCTGCCGTCCTCGCGACGCAGCCAGATCCTTTGACGAGAGCCCCATGAGCGCAACCCGCAA
This sequence comes from Pseudomonas sp. P106(2024), assembly GCF_057480815.1. Classification (NCBI taxonomy): domain Bacteria; kingdom Pseudomonadati; phylum Pseudomonadota; class Gammaproteobacteria; order Pseudomonadales; family Pseudomonadaceae; genus Pseudomonas; species Pseudomonas sp. P106(2024). The sequence goes on from NZ_JBLIYU010000006.1 coordinate 110,486, forward strand.
AGCCTACCGAGCCGCCATCCTGCACAGCATCGCCGACCCCGCCGAGGTCGGCCTGGAGGCGTCCTGCGAATACTATGAAGATGGCCTGCTGGTGGTCGACAACGGCCGCATCAGCGCCCTGGGCCATGCCAGCGAGCTGCTGCCGACCCTCGACGCCGATATTCCGGTGCAGCACTACCAGGACGCCCTGATCACCCCGGGCTTCATCGACACCCACATCCACTTCCCGCAGACCGGCATGATCGGCTCCTACGGCGAGCAACTGCTGGACTGGCTGAACACCTACACCTTCCCCTGCGAGAAGCAGTTCGCCGACAAGGCCCACGCCGACCAGGTGGCGAAGATCTTCCTCAAGGAACTGCTGCGCAACGGCACCACCACCGCCCTGGTGTTTGGCAGCGTGCACCCCGAGTCGGTCAACGCCCTGTTCGAGGAGGCCGAGCGCCTTGACCTGCGCATGATCGCCGGCAAGGTGATGATGGACCGCAACGCCCCCGACTACCTGACCGACACCGCCGAATCCAGCTACCGCGACAGCAAGGCGCTGATCGAACGCTGGCACGGCAAGGGCCGCCTGCACTACGCGGTCACCCCACGCTTCGCGCCGACCAGCACGCCGGAGCAGCTGAGCGTGGCCGGCCAGTTGCTCAAGGAGCACCCGGGCGTGTACATGCACACCCACCTGTCGGAGAACCTCAAGGAGATCGACTGGGTCAAGTCGCTGTTCCCCGAGCAGAAAGGCTACCTGGACGTCTACGACCACTTCGAGCTGCTCGGCGAGCGCTCGGTGTTCGCCCACGGCGTGCACCTGTGCGACGACGAATGCCAGCGCCTGGCCGAGACCGGCTCGGCCATCGCCTTCTGCCCGACCTCCAACCTGTTCCTGGGCAGCGGCCTGTTCAACCTGCCCCAGGCCGAGCGTTTCAAGGTCAACGTGGGCTTGGGCACCGACGTCGGCGCCGGCACCAGTTTCTCGCTGCTCAATACCTTGAACGAGGCATACAAGGTGATGCAGTTGCAAGGCGCGCGCCTGCACCCGTACAAGTCGCTGTACCTGGCCACCCTCGGCGGCGCCCGCGCCCTGCGCCTGGACGACCGCATCGGCAGCCTGCGCCCGGGCAATGACGCCGACTTCGTGGTGCTCGACTACAAGGCCACGCCGCTGCTGGACTACCGTCTGCAGCAGTCGAAGAACATCGAGGAGACCTTGTTCGTGCTCACCACCCTGGGCGACGACCGCACCGTACGCGAGACCTACGCCGCCGGGCGTTGCGTGCACCAGCGCTAAGGCTGTTTCGCCAGGCCTCGATAGAGCGCACCGCCGATCGCCGCGCCGATCAGCGGTGCCACCCAGAACAGCCACAGCTGCTGGACGGCCCAGCCACCGACGAACAACGCCGGCCCCGTGCTGCGCGCCGGGTTCACCGAGGTGTTGGTTACCGGGATCGAGATCAAGTGGATCAGCGTCAATGCAAGACCGATGGCGATCGGCGCGAACCCCGCCGGCGCCCGGGCATCGGTGGCGCCCATGATGATCACCAGGAACATCGCGGTCATCACCACTTCACTGGCAAAGCCTGCCGCCAAGGTGTACCCGCCGGGCGAGTGCTCGCCGTAGCCGTTTGAAGCCAACCCATTGGCCAGCTCGAAACCGGCCTTGCCGCTGGCGATGAAGTAGATCACCGCTGCGGCGAGGATCGCGCCGATCACCTGGGCGATCACATAGGGCAGCAACTCCTTCGCCGGGAAGCGCCCGCCCACCACCAGGCCGAACGACACGGCGGGATTGAGGTGACAACCGGAGATATGACCGATGGCGAAGGCCATGGTCAGGACCGTCAGGCCGAAGGCGAAGGCAACACCGAGGACACCGATGCCGACCGGGGAACTGGCGGCCAGCACCGCGCTGCCGCACCCGCCAAGGACCAACCAGAACGTGCCGACCAACTCGGCACCCATGCGCACACCCAGGGACGAACTCATGGAGCATTCCTCAAGTAATTGGACGCAACGACTGCGCAAGCCCAACTGCCTGATGAAGGTTTGCTGAAGAGAAATCTAGCAGAGCTTTGGCCGGTGGCCAGAAACGACCAGGGGCCGCAAAGCGGCCCCTGGTTCATGCAGGCAAACGATCAACCCTTGGCGGTGGCCTTGGGCTTTTTCAGCAGGTGCGAGAACACCGCGTGCAGATCGTCCGAGGCGCTCTCCTCGTCGAGGTTGAGCTTGCTGTCGATATGATCCATGTGGTGCATCATCAGGCTCACCGCCTGTTCGGCGTCACGGGCCTCGATGGCGTCGATCAGTTGCATGTGCTCGTCGTACGAGCAGTGCGAGCGGTTGCCGCTTTCGTACTGGGCGATGATCAGCGAGGTCTGCGACACCAAGCTGCGCTGGAAACTCACTAGTGGCGCATTACCTGCGGCCTCGGCCAGCTTGAGGTGGAATTCGCCGGACAGACGAATACCGGCGCCGCGGTCGCCGCGGGAGAAGCTGTCGCGCTCCTCGCGGACCATCTGGCGCAGTTCGTTGAGCTGCTCGGCGGTGGCGTGCTGCACGGCCAGTTCGGTGATGGCGCGCTCGACCATGCGCCGAGAGAAGAACACCTGGCGCGCCTCTTCCACCGTCGGGCTGGCCACCACCGCGCCGCGGTTCGGCCGCAGCAGCACCACGCTTTCATGAGCCAGGCGCGACAGGGCGCGGCGGATGATGGTGCGGCTGACGCCGAAAATTTCGCCCAGTGCTTCCTCGCTCAACTTGGTGCCCGGGGCCAGGCGCTGCTCGAGGATCGCCTCGAAGATGTGCGCGTAGACGATGTCGTCCTGGGTACCGCTGCGGCCGGCCTTGCCGGTACGCGCAGGTTTTTTCAGAGGTTGCAGCTGTTCGTTCATGGGCGCTCGAGCACAAGGGATCTGCCAGTCGGACCGTGACTGTAATGCCCGTCGACGGGGGGATGGCAAGTCCGGAAAGAAGATAATGGGCCAAGGTATGGCGCCATTGTACACAGGCTGACCCGTTTCTGCAGGTGGCCTTTTACCTATATAGCCGTTGTACGACCGTTTGTACGCACAAAAGATAAAACATTATTTGCTTTATTTGTACACAAAAGCATAATCCTGCGAGCAACTTCCTGACCCATAAGTCAACAAAATGGTCGGACGTCTGCCACACCCTCCCTCGCGAAGCCCCCAAGTGCGTCGGCTCAGGACCAGGCTTCGAACAACAAGAAAGACTTGAGGAGTACTCGCTGTGGAAAGCCGCAAATCCGAAGCACCTACGCTGGATCTCGCCCCACCGCTCGAATCGGGCTGGCTGGAGCGGATTTTCAAACTCAAGCGACACGGCACGACCGTCAGGACCGAACTGATCGCCGGGGTGACCACCTTCATCACCATGGCCTACATCATCTTCGTCAACCCCAACATCATGGCCGACGCCGGTATCGACCACGGCGCGGCGTTCGTCGCCACCTGCATCGCCGCCGCCCTGGGCTGCCTGCTGATGGGCCTGTACGCCAACTGGCCTGTGGGCCTGGCGCCGGGCATGGGGCTCAACGCCTTCTTCACCTACACCGTGGTCGGCACCATGGGCTACAACTGGGAAACGGCGCTGGGGGCGGTATTCGTCTCGGGCGTGCTGTTCATGTTCCTGACGGTTTCGCGGGTGCGCGAGTGGCTACTCAACAGCATCCCGGTAAGCCTGCGCCATGCCATGGGGGCCGGCGTCGGATTGTTCCTCGGGCTGATCGGCCTGAAGACCGCCGGCATCATCGTCGACAGCCCGGCCACCCTGGTCAAGCTGGGCTCGCTGCATGAGCCCGGCCCGCTGCTGGCGGCCGTGTGCTTCCTGTTGATCGCCATCCTCAGCTACAAGCGGGTGTTCGGCGCGATCCTGATCAGCATCATCGGCGTCACCCTGGCCGGCTGGGGCCTGGGCTTGGTCAAGTTCGGCGGGGTAATGTCGATGCCGCCGAGCCTGGCGCCGACCTGGATGGCCATGGACGTGGCCGGGGTGTTCAACGTCAGCATGATCAGCGTGGTGCTGGCGTTCCTGTTCGTGCACATGTTCGACACCGCCGGCACGCTGATGGGCGTGGCCCAGCGCGCCAACCTGGTGGCGCCGGACGGACGCATCGAGAACCTGTCACGGGCGCTCAAGGCCGACAGCACCTCCAGCGTGTTCGGCGCGGTGGTCGGCGTGCCGCCGGTGACCAGCTACGTGGAAAGTGCCGCGGGCGTGGCGGCGGGTGGGCGTACCGGCCTGACGGCCGTGGTGGTCGGCGTGCTGTTCGTTGCCGCGATGTTCTTCGCCCCGCTGGCCGGGATGATTCCGGCCTATGCCACCGCCGGCGCGTTGATCTACGTGGCGATGCTGATGATGGGCAGCATGGCACATATCGAGTGGGACGAAGCCACCGACAGCATTCCGGCGATCGTCACGGTGATCATGATGCCGCTGACCTTCTCGGTGGCGGACGGCATCGCCCTGGGCTTCATCAGCTACGTGGCGCTGAAGGCGGGTACCGGCAAGTACAAGGAAATTTCGGCCAGCCTGTGGGTGCTGTGCGCCATCTTCATTGCGAAGTTTGTGTTCCTCTGATCAGCGAGATTCATTCGACTCACCTCGGGCAGCCGCAGCGGCCCGAGGTGCCACGTTCGGCTGTGCCCTTCTGACATTTTTGATAGGTGTAAATCCGCTGCAAGCACGCTACTACTAGCAGGAAAAGCCCTCCTCGCAGGAGTATCAAAAATCATGTTTATTCACATATTGGCAACAGACTGGGCCCACTCAGTCATGCAAGCCCAGTCCATCCCAAACGCCTATACACCCTATGGAAGCAAGGTACACAGGCCAGGCGTACGGACCGGCTTCAGTGGGCAGATTCCAGACCCCAGCACCGGCCATTATCATCTGGGCAACGGTCACCGTCTGCTCCACCCCCACCTCATGCGCTTCATTAGCCCAGATCCGCTAAGTCCCTTCGGAGAAGGTGGCAGCAATAGTTACACCTATTGCGCAGGCGACCCGATCAATAAACATGACCCTACTGGCGGTGTCACTGCTTTCATCAAGGAGATGCATCAACAATTCACGACTTCGTTTTTACGCAATACCGTGCCCGGCGCCACACCGGGACGCGTCTTGGCCACGTCGGAAGCCAAGCAGATCGTCAATGCCCCAAACAAATCGTTTTTTGGAGAACGTGTCGCCGGCGCCTACATTGCAAAAGACAGTAATGGGGCCCCGCCCTTGCCCCAACATCTCCAGACTCGTTACGCAGAAACCGTGCAACAGGCGAATAGGGGGGAAATCCCCTCTGTCGTCGCCCATCTGGAGATGGCAAACACCTGGCTGAAATTCAACGGTACTCCAGAAGCGGTTGCCGCAAAAATCACACCCGGAACCATAGCAACCGCTGTAGTCGGCCACCTGCTGGGCGCAGCGACGGCTGGAGGCGCGGACATAGCTGCCTTGAAAACCGGAAGAGCATTGAATCTTTCCAGCACCGTAGAGAAAGTCAGGGAGTAAGGCTCCAGACGAAAAAAAGCCCGCCAGTGTGAGAGCGGGCCAAGGACCTACGAAGATTCTTCTAGCGACCAACTAGCTTCCACGATAGGTCGAATAGCTGTACGGCGAAATCAACAGCGGCACGTGGTAGTGCTCCTGCTGCTCGTCGATACCGAAGCGCAGCACGACCACGTCGAGGAACGCGGTGTCCGGCAGCTTCACGCCCTTGGCGCGGTAGTAGTCACCGGCGCTGAACTGCAATTGATAGACGCCGGTGCGATAGTCGTCGCCCTGCAGCAGCGGCGCGTCGACACGGCCATCACTGTTGGTCAGGGCGGTGTTCACCAGCTCCAGCTGCTGGCCTTCGACGCGGTACAGCTCGACCTTGATCGAGCTACCCGGGCAGCCGTGCGCGGCGTCCAGTACGTGTGTGGTCAAACGTCCCATTTGCTTGTCGCCTCTTGTCGTATGCGTGGGCAAAAAATACACGGCAATCACCGGGCACGGGGCCTGCGGCGTGCGGGAATGAAGTCATTAAGACAGTTTATCGGTAAATTGTACACAATTTTTTATCCCATCCTGCGCAACCTCTACAAAACAAGCCACCAGTCGCGAAGACAAGCGCCATGCTGCCGCTCTCACCATTTACTGACCAATCGGGCAGGTTTCTTGCAAGCCATTCTCACGCGACAAATGGGAAGAAATGCGGAAAAACAGGCTTACAAAAGATTTCAGAAGTTGTATACAATCAGCCCATCCGGTGGTGCGACATCCCGACGCGGCCCGCCCCACCCACCGCATTAACGAACAAGAAGGAAGACTGCAGTGAGCGCTGACTACCCACGCGACCTGATCGGTTACGGCAACAACCCACCTCATCCGCAATGGCCGGGGAATGCCCGCATTGCGCTGTCCTTCGTGCTCAACTACGAAGAAGGTGGCGAGCGCAACATCCTGCACGGCGACAAGGAGTCCGAAGCGTTCCTTTCCGAAATGGTCGCCGCCCAGCCGCTGCAGGGCGTGCGCAACATGAGCATGGAGTCGCTCTACGAATACGGCAGCCGCGCCGGCGTCTGGCGCCTGCTCAAGCTGTTCAAGGACAGCGGCGTGCCGCTGACCATCTTCGCCGTGGCCATGGCCGCCCAGCGCCACCCTGACGTGATCCGCGCCATGGCCGAGGCCGGCCATGAGATCTGCAGCCACGGCTACCGCTGGATCGACTACCAGTACATGGATGAAGCGCAAGAGCGCGAGCACATGCTCGAGGCCATCCGCATCCTCACCGAGATCACCGGCGAGCGCCCCGTGGGCTGGTACACCGGCCGCACCGGCCCGAACACCCGGCGCCTGGTGATGGAGGAAGGCGGCTTCCTCTACGACAGCGACACCTACGACGACGACCTGCCCTACTGGGAACCGAACAACCCGACCGACAAGCCGCACCTGGTGATCCCCTACACCCTGGACACCAACGACATGCGCTTCACCCAGGTCCAGGGCTTCAACTGCGGCGAGCAGTTCTTCCAGTACCTGAAGGACGCCTTCGACGTGCTCTACGCCGAGGGCGCCGAAGCACCGAAGATGCTCTCGATCGGCCTGCACTGCCGCCTGGTCGGCCGTCCCGCGCGCCTGGCCGCGCTCAAGCGCTTCGTCGACTACGCCAAGAGCCACGAACAGGTCTGGTTCGCCCGGCGCGCGGACATCGCCCGCCACTGGCACGCCACCCACCCGTACAAGAAAGAGAACGCCTGATGACCGCCTTCAAGACCCTCAAGCCTTCCACCCTCGAGCGCGCCGCCTTCGTCGCCGCCTTCGCCGACATCTACGAGCACTCGCCGTGGGTCGCCGAGAAAGCCTACGACCTGGGCCAGCTGGCCGAGCTGGACGAGATCGAGGCGCTGCATCAGCGCATGAGCGACATCCTGCTCAGCGCCAGCCATGCCGAGCAACTGGCACTGATCAACGCTCACCCGGACTTGGCCGGCAAGGCCGCCATCCAGGGCGAGCTGACCGAGTCGAGCACCAATGAACAGGCCGGCGCCGGCATCCACCAGTGCACCGCCGAGGAGTTCGCCCGCTTCACCGAACTGAACGACGCCTACAAGGCCAAGTTCCAGTTCCCGTTCATCATGGCGGTCAAGGGCAGCAACCGGCACCAGATCCTCGCTGCCTTCGAAAAACGCATCCACAACGACCGGGATGCCGAATTCAAGGAAGCCCTGGCACAGATCAACCTGATCGCCCTGTTCCGCCTGCTGCAGCTTTGAGGACTGCGTGCCCGCCTCGCCCGAGTGCGTGACGCGTCCGCACCCAGGGCCCGGCAGGCCGGTCCACCAGAATCCAGAACAACGAACATACAAGAGAGACCCGCATGCGCACCCTGATGATCGAGCCCCTGACCAAAGAAGCCTTCGCCCCCTTCGGTGACGTGATCGAAACCGACGGCAGCGACCACTTCATGATCAACAACGGCTCGACCATGCGCTTCCACAAGCTCGCCACGGTCGAGACCGCCGAGCCCGAGGACAAGGCGATCATCAGTATCTTCCGCGCCGACGCGCTGGAGATGCCGCTGACCGTACGCATGCTGGAACGCCATCCGCTGGGCAGCCAGGCTTTCATCCCGCTGCTCGGCAACCCCTTTCTGATCGTGGTCGCGCCAGTTGGCGATGCACCTGTATCAGGCTTGGTCCGAGCCTTCCGCAGCAATGGCAGGCAGGGCGTTAATTACCATCGCGGCGTCTGGCACCACCCGGTGCTGACGATCGAAAAGCGGGATGACTTCCTGGTGGTTGATCGCAGTGGTTCTGGCAACAACTGCGATGAGCATTACTTCCCCGAGGAACAGATGTTGATCCTCAATCCCCACCAATAAGAAAGGGTCGGTCATCGAGATGGTGACTGGCGAGAGGTACATACTGTGGAAGCACACCTTCACGAATGGCTGAACCTGAGCATTCGCTGGGTTCACATGATCACCGGCGTGGCCTGGATCGGTGCATCGTTCTACTTTGTCTGGCTGGAGAACCACCTGAACCGAAGCAACCCGCGCGATGGGTTGTCGGGTGACCTCTGGGCCATCCACGGCGGTGGTATCTATCACCTGGAGAAATACAAGCTCGCGCCGCCGAAAATGCCCGAGAACCTGCACTGGTTCAAATGGGAAGCCTACTTCACCTGGATGTCCGGGATCGCCTTGCTGTGCGTGGTGTTCTACTGGAACCCGAGCCTCTACCTGCTGGCGCCCGGCAGCACCCTGAGCGGCGCCGAAGGGGTGGCCATCGGTATCGGTTCGCTGGTTGCCGGCTGGTTCATCTACGACTTCCTGTGCGACTCGCCCCTGGGCAAGCAGCCGGCGCTGCTGGGCGCCGTGCTGTTCGTGCTGATCATCGCCGCCTGCTGGGGCTTCAGCCTGGTGTTCAGCGGCCGTGGCGCCTACCTGCACACCGGCGCGATCATCGGCACCATCATGGTCGGCAACGTGTTCCGCATCATCATGCCGGCCCAGCGCCAGCTGGTGGCGGCGATCGAGAACAACCAGACGCCCGACCCGGTGCTGCCGGCCAAGGGCCTGCTGCGCTCGCGCCACAACAACTATTTCACCCTGCCGGTGCTGTTCATCATGATCAGCAACCACTTCCCGAGCACCTACGGCAGCCAGTACAACTGGTTGATCCTGGCCGGGATCGCGGTGGCCGCTGTATTGATCCGTCACTACTTCAACACCCGCCACGACAGCAACAAGTACGCCTGGACCCTGCCCGTCGGTGCCCTGGCGATGATCTGCCTGGCCTATGTGACCGGTCCCAAGCCGCTGCCAACCGCACCCGAGCAGGCCGCCGCCAAGGTCGAGTACCAGCCGCTGCCGGCCACTGCCGTCGGTGGCAAGACCGCCGCCGAACTGCGCGCAGAGGAGGCCGCCAAGCCTGCCCAGGCACCCGCTGCGGAACCTGCCCAGGCCACGGCCCAGGCGGCCACCGGCAGCTTCGACAAGATCCACACCGTCATTCAGGAACGCTGCACCGTGTGCCACTCGGCCAAGCCGACCAGCCCGCTGTTCAGCGCCGCCCCTGCCGGCGTGATGTTCGACACCCCGCAGCAGATCCAGGCCCAGGCCGCGCGCATCCAGGCGCAGGCCGTCGCCAGCCAGATCATGCCGCTGGGCAACATCACCCAGATGACCGTCGAGGAGCGCAAGCTGGTCGGCGACTGGATCGCCAAAGGCGCGCAGGTCAACTGAGACACCCCACGATTGCGTGGGAGCGGGCTTGCCCCGCGATGAGGCCGGTACTCCCGGCCTCGCTTCCAAGCTCTACGTAACAAGCAAGCATCGAGCGTTCGGCTTCACGTGGGTCCCCAGCCTCCTTCACCGGAGCCTGCCACGTGAAGCCGCCCGCTTGGATCCGAGAATAAAAACAAAACTCGAGGTGCTGCATGTCCGAGTCACCCAAGGCGTACATCCCTGTTGCGCCACCACGACAGCCCCTGCCCTTGTTCCAGCTGATCCTGGTGGGTCTGCAACACGTTCTGCTGATGTACGGGGGCGCCATCGCGGTGCCGCTGATCATCGGCCAGGCGGCGGGCCTGTCCCGCGAAGAAGTCGCCTTCCTGATCAACGCCGACCTGCTGGTCGCCGGCGTTGCCACCATCATCCAATCCTTCGGTATCGGCCCCGTGGGCATCCGCATGCCGGTCATGATGGGCGCCAGCTTCGCCGCCGTCGGCAGCATGGTGGCCATGGCCGGCATGCCCGGCGTCGGCCTGCAGGGAATCTTCGGCGCGACCATCGCCGCCGGGTTCTTCGGCATGCTGATCGCGCCGTTCATGTCCAAGGTCGTGCGCTTCTTCCCGCCGCTGGTGACCGGTACGGTCATCACCTCGATCGGCCTGTCGCTGTTCCCGGTGGCGGTCAACTGGGCCGGCGGCGGCCATGAGGCACAAGCCTTCGGCGCGCCGACCTACCTGATGGTCGCCGGCCTGGTGCTGGCGGTGATCCTGCTGATCAACCGCTTCATGCGCGGCTTCTGGGTCAATGTGTCGGTACTGGTGGGCATGGGCCTGGGCTATGTGCTCGCCGGCTCCATCGGCATGGTCGACCTGTCGGGCCTGAGCGAGGCGCCGTGGCTGCAGGTGGTCACCCCCCTGCACTTCGGCATGCCGACCTTCAGCCTGGCGCCGATCCTGTCGATGTGCCTGGTGGTGGTGATCATCTTCGTCGAGTCCACGGGCATGTTCCTCGCCCTGGGCAAGGTGACCGACCGTGAAGTCACGCCGGGCATGCTGCGACGCGGCCTGCTGTGCGATGCCGGCGCGTCGTTCATCGCCGGTTTCTTCAACACCTTCACCCACTCTTCGTTCGCCCAGAACATCGGCCTGGTGCAGATGACCGGGGTTCGCTGCCGCTACGTCACGGTGATGGCCGGCGCGCTGCTGATCCTGCTCAGCCTGCTACCCAAGGCGGCCTTCCTGATCGCTTCGATTCCGCCCGCGGTACTGGGGGGCGCGTCCATCGCCATGTTCGGCATGGTCACCGCCACCGGGATCAAGATCCTCCAGGAAGCGGACATCGCCGACCGACGCAACCAGCTGCTGGTCGCGGTCAGCGTCGGTTTCGGCCTGATCCCGGTGGTGCGGCCGGAGTTCTTCGCGCAGATGCCGCAGTGGATGGAGCCCATCACCCACAGTGGCATCGCCATGGCCACCCTCAGCGCCCTGGTGCTGAACCTGCTGTTCAACATCCTTGGCGGCGCCGACCGCGCCGCGCACAACGATGCCTGTCACCAGCATTGAGTGACCTGGGGCGGTGCCGTACCGGCCGCCCCGTTCCAACCACGCGGTAACGCTGGACCGTCGGCCCGCCGGAATGGGCCGCCCGGGGCGCTTGCGCGCCGAAAAAGCCCTTACAAAAACAATAAGTCCGGGAATCACAACATGAAGCGCATCACCACGTCCGTCCTGCTGGGCAGCAGCCTGCTGGCCACCCTCCCCGCCCACGCCGGCGAATGGCTGCAATGGCACGGCGAAAGCCTGTCCTACCTGTACGGCAAGGACTTCAAGGTCAACCCCGACATCCAGCAGACCATCACCTTCGAACATGCCAACAAATGGAAGTACGGCGACACCTTTCTGTTCGTCGACAAGATCTTCTACAACGGCAAGGCCGACCCCGGCAAAGGCGTGACCACCTACTACGGCGAGTTCAGCCCGCGCCTGTCGTTCGGCAAGATCTTCGAGCGCAACCTGGCCTTCGGTCCGATCAAGGACGTGCTGCTGGCCATGACCTACGAACGTGGCGAGGGCGACAACGAGGCCTACCTGATCGGCCCCGGCTTCGACCTGAACGTGCCCGGCTTCAACTACTTCACCTTGAATTTCTACGTGCGCAACACCGAAGGCAGCCGCCCCGGCGACAACGTCTGGCAGATCACCCCAGCCTGGTCGTACACCCTCCCGGTGGGCAAGTCCGACATCCTGATCGACGGCTACATCGACTGGGTGGTCGATAACGACCAGACCCGTCGCGGCACCTACCACGCCAACCTGCAGTTCAACCCGCAGGTCAAGTACGACCTGGGCAAGGCCCTGAACCTGGGCGCCAAGCAGCTCTACGTCGGCTTCGAATACAGCTACTGGAAGGACAAGTACGGCATCGACAGCCGCGGCAATGTGGACAGCAACCAGAGCGTGGCCAGTGCCCTGGTGAAGGTGCACTTCTGAAAAACTGACCGAACGCCCAAATTTGCACCACCGTGCTCCAGGACGGAGCACTTGAGGCCCGGCGCGCAAGTGAGTAATCTGCGCGCCCCCTCGATCGGGGCGGGAAGGATCCCGCCCGCGTTTGCTGACCGCTCAGTCAATGTTTCCGGGCGGTTGGCCAACGTGTTGCCAGCGTGAAATACCCATTTCATCCGTTCAGAAAGACGTCGAGCAGGACGGTTGTGCCCAACGTGGAAAAGTTGGCGCAGCTCTTGCCAAACAGCTGTGGCCAATTGAAAAAAGCTGACCCAAAAGACAAAAACAGCGCCCGAGCGCTGACAACAGATCCAATCAAGGGAGCGACACTCGCAATGCGTATCATCAATAGCCTGATCCTCGCCGGTGGTCTGCTGGCCTGCGGCGCCAGCCAAGCCGGCGACCTGCTGCAATGGCAGAACAACAGCCTGACCTACTTGTGGGGCAAGAACTTCAAGGTCAACCCCGAGATCCAGCAGACCGTGACCTTCGAGCACGCCGATGCGTGGAAGTACGGCGACAACTTCTTCTTCCTCGACAAGATCTTCTACCAGGGCAAGAAGGACGCCAACAACGGCCCCAACACCTACTACGGCGAGTTCAGCCCACGCCTGTCGTTCGGCAAGATCTTCGACCAGAAGCTCGAGTTCGGCCCGGTGAAGGATGTGCTGCTGGCAATGACCTACGAGTTCGGCGAGGGTGATACCGAGTCCTACCTGATCGGCCCCGGCTTCGACCTGGCCATCCCCGGCTTCGACTACTTCCAGCTGAACTTCTACCAGCGCACCACCGACGGCAGCCGTCCGGGCGACAATGTCTGGCAGATCACCCCGGTGTGGTCCTACACCATTCCCGTGGGCTCGTCCGACATCCTGATCGACGGTTTCATGGATTGGGTGGTCGACAACGACGAGAACCGTCGCGGCACCTACCAGGCCAACCTGCACTTCAACCCGCAGGTCAAGTACGACCTGGGCAAGGCGCTGCACCTGGGCGAGAAGCAGTTGTACGTGGGTATCGAGTACGACTACTGGAAGAACAAGTACGGCATCAAGGACAGCGATGCCTTTACCACCGATCAGAACACCATGAGCTTCCTGGTGAAAGTTCACTTCTGATCTGATGCCAGTGTAAAGCCTGTAAGAGCGGCCTTGCGTCGCGAAAGGGCTGCGCAGCAGCCCCGACGATTTCGCATGATGCCGAGGTCCTGGGGCCGCTTCGCGGCCCTTTCGCGACACAAGGCCGCTCATACCAGGAGATCCGAGGCAAGGCCCGGTCGGGCGCCTCAGTTTGCCGGTTTTACCGCCCGCCACACCTTGCCAGCGACAGCAACCGCCGCCAGCACCACCGCCCCGGCGATCACTCCCGCCACACCATTGAGCAGTGCCCCGGTCAACGCCCCGCCCCGCCCTTCGCTGAACGCCTCGATGGCGTGATGCAGCGGCGCGATGCCGTGCACCAGGATGCCGCCGCCGACCAGGAACATGGCAGCGGTACCGACCACCGACAGGCCCTTCATCATGTAGGGCGCCGCGCGCAGGATGCCGTTACCGACCACGCGGGACAGGTTCGATGCCCGCTGCGTCATCCACAGGCCCAAGTCATCGAGCTTGACGATTCCCCCCACCAGGCCATAGACACCGATGGTCATGACCACAGCGATACCCGACAGCACAACGATCTGCTGGCTCAACGGCGCATCGGCGACGATGCCCAGGGTAATGGCGATGATTTCGGCGGACAGGATGAAGTCGGTACGCACCGCGCCCTTGATCTTGCTCTTCTCATAGGCGACCAGGTCGAGATTGGCGTCGGCCAGCGCTTGCTTGCGCGCCTCGTGCTGCGCCTCGTCCTCGGCCTTGCTGTGCAGGAACTTGTGCGCCAGCTTCTCGAAGCCCTCGAAGCACAGGTAGGCGCCGCCGAGCATCAGCAGCGGTGTCACCGCCCAGGGAATGAACGCGCTGATCAGCAACGCCGCCGGCACCAGGATCGCCTTGTTCAGCAGCGAGCCCTTGGCCACCGCCCACACCACCGGTATCTCGCGTTCGGCGCGCACACCGGTGACCTGCTGGGCGTTGAGCGCCAGGTCATCACCCAGCACCCCTGCGGTCTTCTTTGCCGCGACCTTGGTCATCACCGAGACATCGTCGAGCACCGTGGCGATGTCGTCGATCAGTACCAACAAACTACTTCCTGCCATGCACTACTCCATAAAAAGCGATCTATTCATCCTACGCCACGCAGTCCCATTCCCTGCCGATTGGGAAGATCTGGCCTGCATATCCTATGGCAGGGCATTCCTAGCATAGCGAAGCCACTCCATCGTGCTTCAGACGACAAGGAATACCCATGCTCAAACACGCACTCTCGCTCACTCTGCCTGCGCTGCTCGCAAGCAACGTCATGGCCGCAACCATGGAATTCTGCCCCGCGCCGGCCGAAATCCAGAACACCAACGGCGTACTCACCGCCAGAGCAGAAAGCGGCGATGGCCAATGGCTCGGGCTGCTGAAAGACCAGAACAGCGTCGTGATCTCGTTCGACAGCGCCATATTCTACCCATCCGATGGCAAGGTCGACGGCGTAGGCAGGCTGCGCGCCTGCACCTACAAGACTTCGGGAAAGCAGAGCATAGACATGCGCTACCGTACTGAAGTCACCCCCGACATCCCAATCCGGCTCGCCAATGCACCAGCCTGGAAGCGACATGAGGGTCCCTTCGGCATCATCTATTTCGAGTGTCGCTCGCAAGACCTGCAGGGCTGTGCATTCCGGGAAGCCAGGTAATGCCATCCATGCCGGCCAGCACGGCTGGCCGGCATGGGCGTGGGATGCTTTGTACAAGGGTTCTTGCTACCATCCGTGCTCGCAGCGTCAAAGGACCGTCCCCCACCATGAGCACCATTCGCGAGCGCAACAAGGAACTGATCCTGCGCGCGGCCAGTGAAGAATTCGCCGACAAGGGCTTCGCCGCCACCAAGACCAGCGACATCGCGGCCAAGGCCGGCCTGCCCAAGCCGAACGTGTACTACTACTTCAAGTCGAAGGAAAACCTCTACCGCGAGGTGCTCGAGAGCATCATCGCGCCGATCATGCAGGCCTCGACGCCGTTCAACGCCGACGGTGATCCGAAAGAGGTGCTCAGCGCGTACATCCGCTCGAAGATCCGCATCTCCCGCGACCTGCCCCACGCCTCCAAGGTGTTCGCCAGCGAGATCATGCATGGCGCGCCGCACCTGTCGCCACGCCAGGTCGAGCAGCTCAACGAGCAGGCCCGCCACAACATCGAATGCATCCAGCGCTGGATCGAGCGCGGTCAGATCGCCCATGTCGACCCGCACCACCTGATGTTCAGCATCTGGGCGGCGACGCAGACCTACGCGGATTTCGACTGGCAGATCGCCGTGGTGACCGGCAAGGCCAAGCTGGCCGACAGCGACTATGACGCGGCGGCGGAGACAATCATCCGCCTGGTGTTGAAGGGCTGCGAGCCCGAGGCGGCCTGATAGGGCCAATGGGGCTGCTGTGCAGCCCGTTCGCGACACAAGGCCGCTCCAGAGGTTACGCATTTCCCTGAGCGGCCTTGTGTCGCGATGGGCCGCAGAGCGGCCCCAAAATGACGAGCCTTACGCAGCAACCCCCGCATCCGCCGTCAGCCCCACCTCTTCGATCGCACTGATCGCGCACTGCTCGTCGATATCCGAGGTATCGCCGCTGATCCCGACGGCCCCCAGCACCTTGCCGTCCCGATCACGGATCAGCACCCCGCCCGGCACCGGCACCACCGGCCGCTCGCCCAGCCCGTTCAGCGCGGCATAGAACGCCGGCCGCTGCTGCGAATCCAGCGCCAGCAGGCGCGAGCCCTTGCCCAGGGCCACCGCGCCCCAGGCCTTGCCGATGGCCACCTGCGGACGCAGCAGGGTGGCGCCATCCTCACGCTGCAGCGCCAGCAGGTGCCCGCCGGCATCCAGCACCGCCACGGTCAGCGGCGCGGCGTTGATCTTGCGGCCCGCGGCCAGCGCGGCGTTCACCACGCCGACAGCGTCTTTGAGGGTCAATGCGTTCATGAAAAGGTCCTCTTCTTGTTGTGAGAAGCCCTGAGGGCAGTTGAAAACCAGTAGACAGAATAGAACACAACGAAGGCACGCTTTGTATACAATTATTTGGCTCAATCTCGCCAAGTGCGACGAAATGCCGCCTCATCGCCCAATGACCACTCAGTCAACGCCGCCGACGAAAATGGATTGACCTTTTGCGCCGAGCATGAATACACTCTGCCGCAACACAAGTTGTATACAATTACAAAATCGATGAGGCACAAACCATGAGCAAAATGAGAGCAATCGATGCAGCCGTTCTGGTCATGCGCCGTGAAGGTGTAGATACCGCGTTCGGCATTCCGGGGGCTGCCATCAACCCGCTGTACTCGGCCCTGAAGAAAGTCGGTGGCATCGATCACGTCCTCGCTCGCCACGTCGAAGGTGCCTCGCACATGGCCGAGGGCTACACCCGCGCCAACCCGGGCAACATCGGTGTGTGCATCGGCACCTCCGGCCCTGCCGGCACCGACATGGTCACCGGCCTGTACAGCGCCTCGGCCGACTCCATCCCGATCCTCTGCATCACCGGCCAGGCACCGCGCGCACGCCTGCACAAGGAAGACTTCCAGGCCGTCGACATCACCAGCATCGTCAAGCCGGTGACCAAGTGGGCAACCACCGTCCTGGAACCAGGTCAGGTGCCCTACGCCTTCCAGAAAGCCTTCTATGAAATGCGCACCGGCCGCCCGGGCCCAGTGCTGATCGACCTGCCGTTCGACGTACAGATGGCCGAGATCGAATTCGACATCGACGCCTACGAGCCGCTGCCAGTACACAAGCCACAAGCCAGCCGCGTACAGGCCGAGAAGGCCCTGGCCCTGCTCAATGACGCCGAGCGCCCGCTGCTGGTAGCCGGTGGCGGCATCATCAACGCCGACGCCAGCGACAAGCTGGTCGAGTTCGCCGAACTGACCGGCGTGCCGGTGATCCCGACCCTGATGGGCTGGGGCACCATCCCGGACGACCACGAACTGATGGTCGGCATGGTCGGCCTGCAGACCTCGCACCGCTACGGCAACGCCACCCTGCTCAAATCCGACCTGGTGTTCGGCATCGGCAACCGCTGGGCCAACCGCCACACCGGCTCCGTCGACGTCTACACCGAAGGCCGCAAGTTCGTGCATGTGGACATCGAGCCGACCCAGATCGGCCGCGTATTCACTCCGGACCTGGGTATCGTTTCCGATGCTGGCAAGGCACTGGACGTGTTCCTGGAAGTAGCCCGCGAGTGGAAAGCCGCCGGCAAGCTCAAGTGCCGCAAGGCCTGGCTGGAAGACTGCCAGCAGCGCAAGGCCACCCTGCAGCGCAAGACCCACTTCGACAACGTGCCGGTCAAGCCGCAGCGCGTGTACGAAGAGATGAACCAGGTGTTCGGCAAGGACACCTGCTACGTCAGCACCATTGGCCTGTCGCAGATCGCCGGCGCGCAGTTCCTGCACGTGTACAAGCCACGCCACTGGATCAACTGCGGCCAGGCCGGCCCGCTGGGCTGGACCATCCCGGCCGCCCTCGGCGTGGTCAAGGCCGATCCGAAGCGCAAGGTCGTCGCGCTCTCCGGTGACTACGACTTCCAGTTCATGATCGAAGAACTGGCGGTGGGCGCGCAGTTCAACCTGCCGTACGTCCACGTGCTGGTGAACAATGCCTACCTCGGCCTGATCCGCCAGGCCCAGCGTGGCTTCGACATGGATTACTGTGTACAACTGGCCTTCGAGAACATCAACGCCACCGACGCCGCCACCTACGGTGTCGACCACGTCGCCGTGGTCGAAGGCCTGGGCTGCAAGGCCCTGCGCGTGTTCGAACCGGCCGACATCGCTCCTGCCCTGCTCAAGGCGCAGAAGATGGCCGAAGAGTTCCGTGTGCCGGTGGTGGTCGAAGTGATTCTCGAGCGCGTGACCAACATTTCCATGGGCACCGAGATCAACGCGGTTAACGAGTTCGAAGACCTCGCCCTGGTCGGCAACGACGCGCCGACCGCCATCTCGCTGCTGGACTGATCGCCTGACGCCCCCGCGCCTTGCGCGGGGGTCTTCAACGCAAGGAGACGACTTATGCCTCGCTTCGCCGCCAACCTGTCCATGCTGTTCACCGAACAGGACTTCCTGGCCCGCTTCAAGGCCGCCGCCGACGCTGGTTTCAGCGGTGTCGAATACCTCTTCCCGTACGATTTCAGCGCCGCCGAGATCAAGCAGCAGCTCGACGCCCACGGCCTGACCCAGGTGCTGTTCAACCTGCCGGCCGGCGACTGGTCCAAGGGTGAGCGCGGCATCACCTGCCACCCCGACCGCGTCGAGGAGTTCCGCGCTGGCGTCGACAAGGCCATCGAGTACGCCAAGGTGCTGGGCAACACCCAGGTCAACGCCCTGGCCGGCATTCGCCCCGAGGGCCTGGACTGCGCCACCGTGCGCAAGACCTTCGTCGACAACCTGCGCTACGCCGCCGACAAGCTCAAGGCCGCCGGGATCCGCCTGGTCATGGAAATGATCAACACCCGCGACATCCCGGGCTTCTACCTGAACACCACGAAACAGGCCCTGGAGATCCAGGCCGAGGTGGGCAGCGACAACCTGTTCCTGCAGTACGACATCTACCACATGCAGATCATGGAAGGTGACCTGGCCCGCACCCTGGAAACCAACCTGAAGCTGATCAACCACGTGCAGCTGGCCGACAACCCGGGCCGCCACGAGCCGGGCACCGGCGAGATCAACTACCGCTTCCTGTTCGAGCACCTGGACCGCATCGGCTACCAGGGCTGGGTGGGCGCGGAGTACAAGCCCAAGACCACCACTGAGGCGGGCCTGGGCTGGCTCAAGACCCACAACGCAATTTAAGACCCACGCGGAACTGTTGTAGGAGCGGCCTTGTGTCGCGAAAGGGCGGCGCAGCAGCCCCCGGCAATCTTCCGGCGTGACTGAGATCGTGGGGCCGCTACGCGCCCCTTTCGCGACACAAGGCCGCTCCTACAGGGGCCTGGTCGCCTGTTCATACAAATACAAAGAGGCAGAACTCTCATGGCTAAAATCGGTTTCCTCGGCACCGGCATCATGGGCAAGCCCATGGCCCAGAACCTGCAAAAGGCAGGTCACAGCATCTTCGTTTCCACCCACCACGACGCGGCACCGGCCGACCTGATCGCCGCCGGCGCCGTGGCCCTGGCCAACCCGAAAGAGGTTGCCCAGGAAGCCGAGTTCATCATCGTCATGGTCCCGGATACCCCGCAAGTCGAGAGCGTCCTGTTCGGTGAGAACGGCGTCGTCGAAGGCGTCGGCCCGAACAAGGTGGTAATCGACATGAGCTCGATCTCCCCCACCGCCACCAAGGCCTTCGCCGAGAAGATCAAGGCCACCGGCGCCGCCTACCTGGACGCCCCGGTGTCCGGCGGCGAAGTCGGCGCCAAGGCCGCGACCCTGAGCATCATGGTCGGCGGCTGCCCGAAGGCCTTCGAGCGTACCCTGCCGCTGTTCGAAGCCATGGGCAAGAACATCACCCGCGTCGGCGGCAACGGCGACGGCCAGACCGCCAAGGTGGCCAACCAGATCATCGTCGCCCTGAACATCCAGGCCGTCGGCGAAGCCCTGCTGTTCGCCGCCAAGAACGGCGCCGACCCGGCCAAGGTGCGCGAAGCACTGATGGGCGGCTTCGCCTCGTCGAAGATCCTCGAAGTACACGCCGAGCGCATGATCAAGGGCACCTTCGATCCGGGCTTCCGCATCAACCTGCACCAGAAGGACCTGAACCTGGCCCTGCAAGGCGCCAAGGAACTGGGCATCAACCTGCCCAACACCTCCAACGCCCAGCAAGTGTTCAGCACCTGCGTGGCGCTGGGCGGCGGCAACTGGGACCACTCGGCGCTGATCAAGGGCCTGGAGCACATGGCCAACTTCTCGATCCGCGACGACAAGTGATTTGAATCCGGGGGCTGCTGTGCAGCCCGCTCTACAGGCGGTACGCAATCCCCTGTAGGAGCGGCCTTGTGTCGCGAAAGGGGCGCAAAGCGCCCCCACGATTCCAGATCCAACAACGCTGAACCTGCAACCACAGGTCCAGTGATGACACCGAGCAACACCCGCCCCTGGTTCGGCCTGCACGGAGGCAGTTCCAGGGGCGTTTTCGATTGTGCAAAACAACAAGAATCTGGGAGCCTGCCATGTCGGTCGATCCACAAAAACTCCTGCGCGAGCTGTTCGACACAGCCATCGCCGCCGCCCACCCCCGTCAGGTCCTCGAACCCCACCTGCCCGCCGACCGTAGCGGCCGGGTCATCGTCATCGGTGCCGGCAAGGCCGCCGCCGCCATGGCCGAAGTGGTCGAAAAGAGCTGGCAAGGCGAAGTCTCTGGCCTGGTGGTCACCCGCTACGGCCATGGCGCCAGCTGCCAGAAGATCGAGGTGGTCGAAGCCGCCCACCCGGTCCCCGATGCCGCAGGCCTGGCCGTGGCCAAGCGCGTGCTCGACCTGGTCAGCAACTTGAGCGAAGACGACCGCGTCATCTTCCTGCTGTCCGGCGGCGGCTCGGCCCTGCTGGCCCTGCCCGCCGAAGGCCTGACCCTGGCCGACAAGCAGCAGATCAACAAGGCCCTGCTCAAATCCGGCGCCACCATCGGCGAGATGAACTGCGTGCGCAAGCACCTCTCGGCGATCAAGGGCGGCCGCCTGGCCAAGGCCTGCTGGCCGGCCACCGTCTACACCTACGCGATTTCCGACGTACCCGGTGACCTCGCCACGGTCATCGCCTCCGGCCCCACCGTGGCCGACCCGAGCACCTCGGCCGACGCCCTGGCGATCATCAAGCGCTACAACATCGACGCCCCCAAGGCCGTCATCGACTGGCTCAACAACCCGGCCTCCGAGACCGTCAAGGCCGATGACCCGGCCCTGGCGCGCAGCCACTTCCAACTGATCGCCAGGCCCCAGCAGTCGCTGGAGGCCGCCGCGGTGAAAGCCCGCCAGGCCGGCTTCAGCCCGCTGATCCTCGGCGACCTGGAGGGCGAGTCGCGCGAGGTGGCCAAGGTGCATGCCGGCATCGCCCGGCAGATCGTCCTGCACGGCCAACCGCTCAAGGCCCCCTGCGTGATCCTCTCCGGCGGCGAGACCACCGTCACCGTGCGCGGCAACGGTCGTGGCGGGCGCAACGCCGAGTTCCTGCTCAGCCTCACCGAAAGCCTCAAGGGCCTGCCGGGTGTGTACGCCCTGGCCGGCGACACCGACGGCATCGACGGCTCGGAGGACAACGCCGGCGCATTCATGACCCCGGACAGCTACGCCCGCGCCGAGGCCCTGGGCCTGTCGGCCAGCGATGAGCTGGACAACAACAACGGCTATGGCTACTTCGCCGCCCTCGACGCGCTGATCGTCACCGAGCCGACCCGCACCAACGTCAACGACTTCCGTGCCATCCTGATCCTCGAGACTCCGCAATCATGACGCCTGATAAAAAAGTCAAAATCCTCGCCACCCTCGGGCCTGCGATCAAAGGCATCGATGACATCCGCCAACTGGTCGAGGCCGGGGTGAACATCTTCCGCCTCAACTTCAGCCACGGCGAGCACGCCGACCACGCCCTGCGCTACCAGTGGATCCGCGAAGTCGAGCAGCAGCTCAACTACCCGCTGGGCATCCTCATGGACCTGCAGGGGCCGAAGCTGCGGGTCGGCCGCTTCGCCGACGGCAAGGTCCAGCTGCAACGCGGCCAGGCCCTGCGCCTGGACCTGGACAAGACCCCGGGCGACAGCCGCCGGGTCAACCTCCCGCACCCGGAGATCATCGCCGCGCTGGAGCCGGGCATGGACCTGCTGCTGGACGACGGCAAGCTGCGCCTGCGCGTCACCGCCAAGCACGGCGACGCCATCGACACCGAAGTGCTGGCCGGTGGCGAGTTGTCCGACCGCAAGGGCGTCAACGTGCCCCAGGCGGTGCTGGACCTCTCCCCGCTGACCGAAAAGGACCGCCGCGACCTGGCCTTCGGCCTGGAGCTTGGCGTGGACTGGGTGGCGCTGTCGTTCGTCCAGCGCCCTGAGGACATCGTCGAGGCCCGCCAGCTGATTGGCGAGCGCGCCTACCTGATGGCCAAGATCGAGAAGCCCTCGGCGGTCGAGCAGTTGCAGGCCATTGCCGAGCTGTCCGACGCGATCATGGTCGCCCGTGGCGACCTCGGCGTGGAAGTGCCGGCCGAGAGCGTGCCGCAGATCCAGAAGGGCATCATCAATACCTGCCGTCAGCTGGGCAAGCCGGTGGTGGTGGCCACGCAGATGCTTGAATCGATGCGCTTCTCCCCGGCCCCGACCCGCGCCGAGGTCACCGACGTGGCCAACGCCGTGGCCGAAGGTGCCGATGCTGTGATGCTGTCGGCCGAGACCGCCTCGGGCGACTACCCGCTGGAAGCGGTGCAGATGATGAGCAAGATCATCCGCCAGGTGGAGAACGGCCCGGACTACCAGGCCCAGCTCGACGTCGGCCGGCCCAAGGCCGAAGCCACGGTGTCCGATGCCATCAGCTGCGCGATCCGCCGTATCAGCGGCATCCTGCCGGTGGCGGTGCTGGTCAACTACAGCGAGTCGGGGGCCTCGACCCTGCGCGCCGCCCGCGAGCGGCCACGGGCGCCGATCCTCAACCTGACGCCGAACCTCAACACCGCGCGCCGCCTGAGCGTGACCTGGGGCGTGCACTCGGTGGTCAACGACCGCCTGCGCCAGGTCGACGAGGTGGTCTCCACGGCGCTGGAGATCGCCCAGGCGCAAGGCATGGCCAGCCGTGGCGACACGCTGCTGATCACCGCCGGTGTGCCTTTCGGCAAGCCGGGTTCGACTAATACGCTGCGCATCGAGACCTTGGTCTGAGATCGCCGGGGGCGCTGTGCGCCCCTTTCGCGACACAAGGCCGCTCCCACAGGGATCACACCCAGGCCTGAACACACGATCCCTGTGGGAGCGGCCTTGTGTCGCGAAAGGAGGGCGCAGCCCTCCCCGTACACCGATGCAACAGAACTGCGGATAACCCGAGGCCCAAAGAGGCCCACCGCTCCCCCACCCACTTTACCGACTGCCCATGTACACCAAGAATTTCGTCAACCCGTGCCCGGACTGGGCCACGGCCTTGCTCAACGGCTTCAGCCAGGTGCTGCTGCTGCGCAATCCCCTGTGCGGCCTGTGCTGCCTGCTGGCCATCCTGCTGACCGCTCCGAACCTGGTCGGCGGTGCCCTGCTTGGCGCCCTCGCCGGCCTGCTCACCGCCCAGCGCCGCGGCTACGAACGCGCCGACCGCCAGGCCGGGCTGTATTGCTACAACGGCGTGCTGATCGGCATCCTGATCAGCGCCGTGCTGCCCTGGTCGGCGATCCTGCCGCCGCTGATCATCGCCGCCGGCGGCCTGTCGAGCATGCTCACCCACCAGTGGCGCAAGCGTGGCGGCAAGCTGCTGATCGCCTACACCGCGCCCTTCGTGCTGCTAGGCTGGGCCACCCTGCTGCTGGCCGAGCCGTCGGCCAACGGCTATGTCGAGGCAGACCCTGTGTATGCCCTGCTGCGCGGCGTGGGGCAGATCTTTTTGCTCGACAAGCCCATGGCCGGCCTGCTGATCGTCATCGGCATGTACTTCGCCAACCCCTATGCCGCCACCTGGGCGGTGATCGGCTCGGCCATCGGCGGCGGGGTCGCGCTGCTGGCCGGTGAAGCGCAAGGGGCCTGGTTGGGGCTTTATGGCTTCAATGCGGCACTGGCCGCGCTGGCCTTCAGCCGCCAGGGCGAGAAACCCTGGGTGACCTTGCTCGCCATCGCCTGTGCCTTGCTGCTACAGCCATTGTTCAACCTGCTACCGCTCGCCGGGCTGACCGCGCCGTTCGTCACCGCCTGCTGGCTGATGCACCTGGGCAACCATCTGGCCCAGCTCAACCAGCGCCGTAACGCGCCTCGCTTGCACAGCTGAAACACAGCCCCTAGGCTCTGCCCATTCGCACAATGGAACGCGCCCATGGACAACCCTTCGAGCCTGCGCGAGCGGCTCTACGTCATCGTCTTCCAGACCGACACCGTCGCTGGAAGACGCTTCGACAAGATCCTCCTGCTGATCATCCTCGCCAGCCTGGTCACGGTGATTCTCGACAGCATCGACGATGTTCACCAGAACTACGCCGGGCTGCTGGCCGGCATCGAGTGGGGTTTCACGGCGATCTTCCTCGCCGAGTACATCACCCGCCTATACTGCTCGCCCAAGCCGCTGCGCTATGCCTTCAGCTTCTACGGGCTGGTCGACCTGCTGGCGATCGTGCCGGGGATCATCGCCCTGTACTACAGCGACGCCCAGTACCTGCTGATCATCCGGGTGATCCGCATGCTGCGGATCTTCCGCGTGCTCAAGCTCAGCCCCTATCTGAAGCAGGCCCACTACCTGCTGGCGGCGCTGCAAGGCAGCAAGCAGAAGATCATCGTGTTCCTGGTCAGCGTGTCGACCCTGGTCACGGTGTTCGGCACGCTGATGTACGTGATCGAAGGGCCGGAGCACGGCTTTACCAGCATTCCCAAGGGCATCTACTGGGCCATTGTCACCCTGACCACGGTAGGCTTCGGCGATATCGTGCCGAAGACGCCGCTGGGGCAGGTGCTGTCGTCGCTGGTGATGATCACCGGTTACTCGATCATTGCCGTGCCCACCGGCATCTTCACCGCCGAACTGGCCAATGCCCTGCGTGGCGAGCAGTTGCAGCATGACTGCCCGACCTGCGCCAAGCACCACCACGAGCATGGCGCGGCGTTCTGTTCGCGCTGTGGCAATGCGTTGTTTCCAAAGCAATAGGCAGCGTCCCAAGGCGGGGCAAGCATAAGCAAAGAGCCATTTGATCTTTAGCGACCAAAGCGCCAAACGCTATAGTCGCTGGCATATCGCCAACCCTTTGAATCAGAACAAGGAATGCCCCCAGTGAAAAAACTCTTCAGCGCCTCGCTGCTCGCCGCGGGCCTGGCCCTGGGCAACCTCGCCCAGGCCGCCCCGACCCTGCTCAACGTCTCCTACGACGTGATGCGCGACTTCTACAAGGACTACAACCCGGCGTTCCAGAAGCACTGGGAGGCCGAGCACAAGGAGAAGGTCAATGTGCAGATGTCCTTCGGCGGCTCGAGCAAGCAGGCGCGCGCGGTGATCGATGGCCTGCCGGCCGACGTGATCACCATGAACATGGCCACCGACATCAACGCCCTGGCCGACAACGGCAAGCTGGTGCCGGACAACTGGGTGAGCCGCCTGCCGAACAACAGCGCGCCGTTCACCTCGGCCACCGTGTTCATCGTGCGCAAGGGCAACCCCAAGGCGCTGAAGGACTGGCCGGACCTGCTCAAGGACGGCGTGCAGGTGATCGTGCCCAACCCCAAGACCTCGGGTAACGGCCGCTATACCTACCTCTCGGCCTGGGGCTACGTGCTCAAGCAGGGCGGTGACGAAACCAAGGCCCGCGACTTCGTCGGCAAGCTGTTCAAGCAGGCGCCGGTCCTGGACACCGGTGGCCGCGCCGCCACCACCACCTTCATGACCAACCAGATCGGCGACGTGCTGGTGACCTTCGAGAACGAGGCCGAGATGATCGCCCGCGAGTTCGGCCGCGACCAGTTCGAAGTGATCTACCCGAGTGTGTCGGCCGAGGCCGAGCCGCCGGTGAGCGTAGTGGACAAGGTGGTAGCCAAGAAAGGCACCCAGGCCGTGGCCGAGGAATACCTGAAGTACCTGTGGTCGCCCGAGGCTCAGGAAATCGCCGCCAACAACTACCTGCGCCCGCGTGACGCCACCGTGCTGGCCAAGTACACCGACCGCTTCCCGAAAGTCGACTTCCTGTCCGTTGAAAAAACCTTCGGCGACTGGCGCACCGTGCAGAAGACCCACTTCAATGACGGTGGCGTGTTCGACCAGATCTATACCAACAAGTAACCGCCCTTCGCCGGGTCAGGCCTGCTGGCGGAACACCAGCGCCTTCAGGCCACCCTCCGGATCCGCATCCGGAAACTCCGGCGGATTCTTAAGCCGCTCGACAAACACCAGCCCCGGCGCCTGCTCGGCCATCCCCTCGATGAGAAACTGCGGCCCGATCCCCGGATCGTTGACGCAGGCCAGCACCGTACCGCCTTCAGTCAACAACTCCGGCAAACGCCGAAGGATCTTGGCGTAGTCCTGGGTCAGCACGAAGCTGCCGCGCTGGAAGGTCGGCGGGTCGATGATGATCAGGTCATACGGCCCGTACTTGCGCACCTTGCCCCATGACTTGAACAGCTCATGCCCCAGGTACGCGACCCGCGAGGCGTCATGGCCGTTGAGTCGGTGATTGTCGCGGCCCCGGGACAGCGCCGACTTGGCCATGTCCAGGTTGACCACCTGCTCGGCGCCACCGGCGATCGCCGCCACCGAAAAGCCGCAGGTGTAGGCGAATAGGTTGAGTACGCGCTTGCCGGCCGCCTGCTCGCGTACCCAGCGTCGGCCATAGCGCATGTCGAGGAACAGGCCGTTGTTCTGGCGCACGCCCAGGTCGAGCAGGTACTTCAGGCCATCCTCGACCACCTCGCGCTGCTGGCACGGCTCGCCCCACAACCACTGGCCAGGGCTGTCCGGCAGGTAGCGGTGCTGCAGCAGGATGGCCTGGCCGGTCCACTGCGGGCGCTCGGCCAGCGCCATCAGCATCGCTTCGAGCTCGGCCAGCTGGCCCTCGGGCGGCTCGCGGAACAGCGCCACCAGCAACACGCCGTCGAGCCAGTCGACGGTGATCTGCTCGAGTCCCGACCAGCAACGGCCACGGCCATGGAACAGGCGGCGGGTCTCCCGGGGGGCGGGGTCGAGGGCGGCGAGCAGGTGCTGCTCGAGGGTGGCGATGGCTGGGCTCATGTCGGCTACGGTCAGGCAAAAGCGCCATTCTACCCGCTCAAGGCCGGGCCGGGCGGTCATCAATGAAGGGGATGAGAGGGTTTGCGGCACTTTTGTCGCTTTTTTCTTGCCGGGGCGCTGTGGATAGTGCGGCCATCCCTCCCTGAAACCGGATCACTGCCATGTCACCCCTGAAAGTCGAATTCTTCCACGATGTCGTCTGCGGCTGGTGCTTCGTCCTCGCCCCGCGCCTCAAGCAGTTGAAGGACGAACTCAACCTGGACATCCAGCACCGCAGCTTCATCCTGCAGACCAGCCGCGAGGCGATGGTCGAGCGCTTCGGCTCGATGCCCAAGGCCAAGGAAACCATCCTCAGCCACTGGCTGTCGTGCTCGCGCGCTGAGGACGTCAAGCGCATCAACATCGAAGCCATGCGCCAGCAGGACTTCGAATACCCCACCGGCCTGCTCTCGGGCCTCGCCTGCCAGACCGCCAAGGCGCTGGGCGGCAACGAAGGCCACGAGCGTATGTTCGACCGCCTGCAGGAAGCCCACCTGGTGCAGGCCCGCAACATCGGCGACCGCGCCACCGTGCTGGCCGTGGCCGCCGAGGCCGGCTTCGACCCGCAGGCCTTCGCCACGGCATTCGACCAGCAGGCCCCGCAGATGCTCGATGAAGAGCTGGCCCTGGGCCGGCGTCTGGGCATCAGTTCGGTGCCCAGCCTGGTGATCGATGGCCGTTACCTCATCCCCGGCGCCCTGAGCCTCGAGCAGCTGCGCCAGACCTTCATCCAGGTCCGTGCCAACCAGAACCAGGCGCAAGGAGCCGCCCAATGAAAAACCGTTACTGGATCGCCGCCGGCACCTCGCTGTCGCTGCTGACCATGGCCCTGCTGCCCGCCCCGGCGGTAGTGGCCAACGACGCCCCCGCCGCCCAGGCCAACGCCACCCCGGTGGCGGTCGCCCGGGTGCAGTCCGGCCCCATGCCGCAGGTGCTCAGCGCCGTCGGCACCCTGGAGGCGGTGCACCAGGTCAATGTCTCGCCGGAAGTCGGCGGGCGCATCACCGCGCTGGAGTTCACCGCCGGCAAGGCCGTGGCCGCAGGCCAAGTGCTGGTCAAGCTCAACGACGCTCCCGAGCGCGGCGAGTTGGCCAAGCTGCAGGCCCAGGCCAAGAACGCCAAGCTGGCCCTGGAACGCACGCGCAAGGTGCTGCCGCTGGCCTCCACCCAGGCCCAGCTGGACCAGGCCCAGGCCAACTATGACCAGTTGCTCGGCGAGATCGCCCAGGTCCAGGCGCAGATCGCGCAGAAGACCATCCGCGCCCCGTTCGCCGGCGTGCTGGGCATCCGCAAGGTCAACCTCGGCCAGTACGTCAGCCCCGGCGACAGCCTGGTGACCCTCACCGAGCTGTCGCGCCTGCACGTCAACTTCCCGCTGCCCGAGCAGTCCGCCGCCGCCCTGCAGGCCGGCCAGGCCATCACCCTCAAGGTCGATGCCTGGCCGCAGCAGCGCTTTGTCGCCGCGGTGACCACCCTGGAGCCGCAGATCGACCCGGGCGCCCGCTCCATGCAGGTGCAAGCGACCCTCGACAACCCCGGCCAGCAACTCAAGCCGGGCATGTTCGCCAACGTCAGCATCGAGCTGCCGAGCCACGCCGATGTGCTCAGCGTGCCGGAAACGGCGATCAGCTACAGCGCCTACGGCAACTCGCTGTACGTGCTGCGCGAGAAGGACGGCGCGCTGCGCGTGGAGCAGGTGTTCGTCAAGCTCGGCGCCCGCCGCGACGACCGCGTGGTGGTGCTCGACGCACTGACGCCGGGCGACCGCGTGGTGGTGTCCGGGCAGATCCGCCTGAGCAACGGCATGCCGGTGCGGGTCACCGACGACACCCTGGCCGCCAGCACCACGCGCAAGCCGGACCTGGCCCAGCAGTAATGGGTTTGCGTGCCACTGAAAAGGACCTGTAGCACCATGAAATTCACCGACCTGTTCATCCGCCGCCCGGTACTGACCCTGGTGGTCTGCGCGATGATCGTCATGCTTGGCCTGCTGGCGCTGCTGAACCTGCCGATCCGCCAGTACCCGCAGCTGGAAAGCGCGACCATCACCATCACCACCGAATACCCCGGCGCCCGCTCGCAGCTGATGCAGGGCTTCGTCACCCAGCCCATCTCGCAGGCCGTGGCCTCGGTCGACGGCGTCGACTACCTGAGCTCGACCTCGACCCAGGGCAAGAGCGTCATCAGCGTGCGCCTGAAGCTCAACGCCGACTCCAACAAGGCCCTCACCGAGATCATGGCCGCCGTCAACCAGGTCAAGTACCGCCTGCCCGAAGGCGCCTACGACTCGGTGGTGGCCAAGTCTTCCGGCGAAGGCACGGCGGTGATCTACGTCGGCTTCTCGAGCAAGGACATTGGCCTGCCGGCGATCACCGACTATATCTCCCGCGTGGTGCAGCCGCGCCTGGCGGCCATCGACGGCGTGGCCGAAGCGCAGATCCTCGGCGGCCAGAAGCTGGCCATGCGCCTGTGGCTGGACCCGGCGCGCATGGCCGCGCGCAACCTGTCGGCCAGCGACGTGGCCGAGGCCATCCGCCAGAACAACTTCCAGGCCGCCCCCGGCCAGACCAAGGGCCAGTACGTCTCGGCCAACATCAACATCAACACCGACCTGACCAGCGTCGACCAGTTCCGCCAGATGGTGGTGCGCCGCGACGGCGACACGCTGATCCGCCTGAGCGACATCGGCACCGCCGAGCTCGGCGCCACCTCCTATGACACCAGCGGCATCATGGACGGCGAGCCGGCGGTGTTCATCGGCCTGCACGCCACCCCCGCCGGCAACCCGCTGACCATCGTCGGCGCGGTGCAAGAGATGATGCCGCAGATCCGCGAGACCATGCCGCCGGGCATGACCGCCAACATCGTGTTCGAGGTGGCGCGCTTTATCCAGGCGTCCATCGATGAAGTGGTCAAAACCCTGATCGAGGCCGTGGTGATCGTCGCCGTGGTGATCTTCCTGTTCCTCGGCTCGCTGCGCAGCGTGCTGATCCCGCTGGTGACCATCCCGCTGTCGCTGATCGGCGCGGCGGCGATCATGAGCCTGTTCGGGTTCAGCATCAACCTGCTGACCCTGCTGTCGATGGTCCTGGCCATCGGCCTGGTGGTGGACGACGCCATCGTCGTGGTGGAGAACGTCCACCGCCATATCGAGGAAGGCAAGTCGCCGTTGCAGGCGGCGCTGGTCGGCGCCCGCGAGATCGCCGGCCCCGTGATCGCCATGACCCTGACCCTGGCCGCGGTGTACGCCCCGATCGGCCTGATGGGCGGGCTGACCGGCGCGCTGTTCAAGGAGTTCGCCTTCACCCTCGCTGGCGCCGTGGTGGTGTCCGGCGTGGTGGCGCTGACCCTGTCGCCGGTGATGAGCGCCTTCCTGCTCAACCGCCAGGCCAGCGAAGGGCCGATGGCCCGTGGCGCCGAGCGCTTCTTCCAGTGGCTGGGCAAGGGCTACGGCCGCGTGCTGGACGTCTCCCTGCACCACCGCTGGCTGACCCTGGCAATTGCCGCGGCGGTATTCGTCAGCCTGCCGATCCTCTACCTCGGCGCCCAGCGCGAGCTGGCGCCGGTCGAGGACCAGGCCCAGGTGCTGGCGGTGGCCAAGGCACCGCAGTACGCCAACATCGACTACACCGAGATGTACGCGCACCGCATGGACCGCCTGTTCGCCACCTTCCCGGAAACCGACATCACCTGGGTGGTCAACGGCAACGACGGCCCGCGCACCGCGTTCGGCGGCGCCAACCTGAGCACCTGGGAAAAGCGCCAGCGCAGCGCCGACCAGTTGCAAGCCGAGATCCAGAAAGCCGTGGGCGAGATCGAGGGCGTGGCCATCTTCGCCTTCCAGCTGCCGCCGCTGCCCGGTTCCACCGGCGGCCTGCCGGTGCAGATGGTGATCCAGAGCTCCCAGGACCACCGCGTGGTGTTCGACGCCATGGACAAGATCAAGCAGGCGGCCATGGCCAGCGGCCTGTTCGCCGTGGTCGACTCCGACCTGGACTTCAACAGCCCGCTGGTCAACATCAACATCGACCGCAGCAAGGCCAACGACCTGGGCATCAGCATGCAGGCCATCGGCGACGCCCTGGCGGTGCTGGTGGGCGAGAACTACGTCAACCGCTTCGCCCTCGACGGCCGCTCCTACGACGTGATCCCGCAGGTGGCACGAGCCCAGCGCCTGTCGGCGGAAATGCTGGTCGGCCAATACGTCAAGGCCGCCAACGGCGCCCAGGTGCCGCTGTCGACCCTGGTCAGCTTCGACATGTCGATCGAGCCCAACAAGCTGACCCAGTTCAACCAGCTCAACTCGGCCACCCTGCAGGCGGTGCCGGCGCCGGGCGTGAGCATCGGCGACGCGGTGCAGTTCCTCGCCGCCCAGGCCAATGCCCTGCCCACCGGCTTCAGCCATGACTGGCTGTCCGATGCCCGCCAGTTCGTCCAGGAAGGCAGCGCCCTGGTGGTGACGTTCATCTTCGCCATCCTGGTCATCTACCTGGTGCTGGCGGCGCAGTTCGAAAGCCTGCGCGACCCGCTGGTGATCCTGGTCAGCGTGCCGATGTCGGTGTGCGGCGCGCTGATCCCGCTGTACCTGGGCTACGCCACGGTGAACATCTACACGCAGATCGGCCTGGTGACCCTGGTCGGCCTGATCAGCAAGCATGGCATCCTCATGGTCGAGTTCGCCAACGAGCTGCAGCAGGCCGACCAGCTCGATCGCCGCACGGCCATCGAGCGCGCCGCGCAGATCCGCCTGCGGCCGATCCTGATGACCACCGCGGCCATGGTGGTGGGCCTGGTCCCGCTGCTGCTGGCCAGCGGCGCCGGTGCCCACAGCCGCTTCAGCCTGGGCCTGGTGATCGTCATCGGCATGCTGGTCGGCACGCTGTTCACCCTGTTCATCCTGCCCACCGTGTACTCGCTGCTGGCCAAGGACCACCGCGCCAGCGAAGACCCACGCCTGCAGGAACTGGCCGCCTACACCCAGCCGGCCTGAGCCCTTCGCCCGCCCTCCCCTGTGGCAGCCGTGATCGGCTGCCCCTGGGAGCGGCCGGCCCGGATAAAGAGAAACGACATGCTACGTAAGACCCTTCTGCCCCTGCTGTTCCTGGCGCCCCTGGCCCAGGCCGTTGCCGCCGAGCGCGCGACACTGATGTCGGTGTACGCCCAGGTGGTCGAGCACAACAGCGACATGGCCGCCGCCCGCGAGAACTACCTGGCCCGCCGCGAGGCCGTGCCCCTGGCCCGCGCCCGCCTGCTGCCGCAGGTGGCCCTGGATGCCGAGGCCGGCGACGTGCGCAGCGACCGCCACCGGGTCGAGCAGCGCAGCGGCAGCCTGTACCGCCTGAGCCTCGACCAGCCGTTGTTCGACCTCAGCCGCTGGTTCGACTTCAAGGCCGCGCAGTCCGAGAACGAACAGGCCGAACTGGACTTCTCGGCGTTCCAGCAGCAACTGATCCTCGACACCGCCAGCCGCTACTTCGACACCCTGCTGGCCGAGGACAACCTGGCCACCGCCAAGGCCGAGCTGCGCGCCTTCGACCGCCAGTTGCAGCAGACCCGGCTGAGCTACGACGCCGGCCTGTCCGACCAGAACGACATGCTCTCGGCCCAGGCCAGCTTCGACCGCGCCAGCGCCAACCTGATCGACAGCCAGCGCCGCAGCGAAGACGCCTACCAGGCGCTGATGCGCCTGACCGGGCAGGCGCAACCGGCATTGGCCGGGATCCGCCACAGCCTGCCGGTGCAAGCGCCGGTGCCCGCGCGCGCCGAGGCCTGGGTCGAACAGGCCATGGCGCAGAACCTGCGCCTGCGCGCCAGCCAGGCCGCCGTCAGCCAGGCCGGCCAGACCCTGCGCAGCAGCAAGGCCGATCACCTGCCGACCTTCAACCTGGCCATGGGCTACGCCGAGGGCGACAGCGACCTGATGGATTCCAGCGCGCACTTCGGCCAGCGCTCCGGCAACCAGCGCGACAGCTCGGTGATGGTGCAGATGAAGCTGCCGCTGTTCAGCGGCGGCGGCACCAGCGCGCGGGTACGCCAGGCCACCCATGAGCTGGCGCGCACCGAGTACGGCCGCACCAGCCTCGAACGCGAGGTGCTGGAAGGGTCGCGCAACGCCTTCCGCGCGGTGGTCAGCGATGTCGAGCAGGTGCGCGCGCGGCGCCAGAGCATCATCTCCAGCCAGGGCTCGTTGCGGGCCACCGAGGCGGGGTATGAGGTGGGCAGCCGCAACATCGTCGATATCCTCGATGCCCAGCGCGACCTGTACAACGCGGTGCGCGACTACAACGTCTCGCGCTATGCGTACATCGTCGACAGCCTGCGCCTGAAGCAACAGGCCGGCAGCCTGAGCCCGGATGACCTGCGTGAGCTGGCGGGGTATCTGAAGCTGGACTACGAGCCGGAGCGGGATTTCCTGCCGAGTGATTTGCGCGGGTAAGGTATTGGCAACACCGGCCCTATCGCGGGGCAAGTCGCAGCGGCGCACCGGCGCTGCGACTTGCCCCGCGATAGGGCCATCGGATCAACAGCGGCGGTTCATACCAAGCTCCATGTCATCGATCAACGCCTTGGCCATGGCGCTCAACATGCGCGCTGCGCTGCCCGCCATCAGGTCGCCTTCCATCTCGGCCTCGCAGGTGAGGTGGCGAATGCAGCCAAGCAGCACCGACAACTCGCTGAAGGCATCCGCGAAGGGAATGCCCGGCTCGACCTTGAACAGGTCCATGCAGCGGGTCCGGCCTGCGGTACGTGCGTTGGTCATGGCTGCACCTCTGGCTTGTGTTCGAGCAAGGCACAGGCCAGCTGGCCGAGGTAGTCGCTGGCGGCGAACAGACGGTCCTGGGCTTCGCCAGGGTCGGTCTTGAAGTAGATATCGAGGACATCGGAAATGGCGGTGGCCACTTCGACGGCGGCAGCCATGGCTTCTTCGCGGGTGAGGGTCGGGCGGATAGCGATGAAGGGGGCTAGACGGGGTGGGTCTGGGACGATCTTTTTCATGGTCAACACTCCTGCGCAGTTCAAGAATGCTGCCCTCCGGCGCCTTTCTCACGGGACAAAGGGTGGCAGCCGTGCACGGGGTGAGAAACCGAGGCGCAAGAGAAACTCGGCCAGACCGAAGTCTGCCCGGGCACGGCTGCCATAACTGGATTGCCGATACTTTACGCCTCGGGTTCTCACACCCGGTCACCTGATATGGCGACCCAGTGAAGTTATCCGTGGGGTATTTCCCCGACAACGCAGCAGCTTCCGGCAAGCGCGTAGGATAGTTCCCAAGCTTTGCCGGCTGAAGCATTTGGTTTCAGGTTCGGAAACATCTGACAGTGTTCGAGATGGCCGGGGCTGCTGCGCAGCCCTTTCGCGACACAAGGCCGCTCCCACAGGGACCGCGCCATGGCAGAACCGGCACATATCCTGTGGGAGCGGCCTTGTGTCGCGAAAGGGCCGCGTAGCGGCCCCGGCGAGCTAAAGCCAAACGCTGACTCAGAACACCTTGAACGGCGGGGACCTGGAATCGACACCGCAATGAAACGCACATCAAGCTGCCCCAACAATCACCCCGGCCGATACTCCCGACACCGCTCCCGCAGTATCTGCGCCAGCAACCGCACCTCGGGACTGTGCCGGTACTCCTCGGGATACCCCATGTACATCGGCACCTCCCGCTCCCGCTGATGCTGCAGGTTGACCCGCACCAACCGCCCTTGCGCCAGCCCCTGCTGCACCCGATGCTCCGGCAACCAGGCAAAGCCCATCCCCCGCTCGACGAAGCTCTCGGCCGCCGCCAGGCTGCTCACCGTCCAGCGCTGCGAGGTCCCCAGCCAGCCGCTGTTCTGCGAATTGCGCGTGCCGGAATCGCGGATCACCACCTGCCGGTGGTTCTTCATGTCGTCCAGGCTCAACTCCCCCTGCGCCGCGCTCAGCGGGTGGCTGGCCCCCACCACGCAGACCAGCGAGACATTGAGCAGGAACTCCTGCAGGTAACCGGAAGGCAGGCTGCTGGCGATGCCCAGCTCGACCTTGCCATCCTCCAGCAGCTCGCGGGCCCCGGACAATGCCGTTTCGTACAGGCGGATACGGTGATCCTTGTACTCCAGGGCAAACTCCTGCAATGCCTGTTGCAGCAATTCGATGGGGAACAGCACATCCACCGCCAGCGCCTGCTCGGTAAACAGCCCCGGCTGGTACTGGTTGGCCAGGTGCTCGAGCTTCTGCGCCGCCCCCAGCAGGTGCTTGGCCTGGGGCAGCAGGGCCTTGCCCAGGGAGGTGAGTACGGCCTTGCGGCCTTCGATGATGAACAGCTCCTGGCCCAGGAGCATTTCCATGCGGTTGACCGAGTGGCTGATGGCCGACTGCGACTTGTACATGTGCTCGCCGGCCTGCTGGAAACCGCCGCACTCGACCGTGCAGACGAACGCGCGCCACTGATCGAGACTGATCTTGGAAAACACCATCACCTCCTTGTGTACCCGAAAACCGGGCGACGAATCCTGTGTCCTGCGGCGTTGTACCACAGCTGCGCACGACACATGAAGACCATGCCGCGATGCACGCACTTTTTGTCACTATTCGCCCAGGCCACTTCGTGCGACAACAACGTCCCGGACAGTGTCCGGCACTAATGGATGAATAATGGACAAGGAGCGTCCCCCATGCAGAGATGCACACGCGATACGGCCTAAACCAACAGCCGGAACAACACGGCAAAGTATGCGGCGATAACGCCATAAAATTTTCATATTAATTTAATTGAAAATTTTAATTGCCATATTGTTCAACACCCTCTCCCAAACCTTTATGGAAGCCGCGTGGCAGCACGGGGCCTGCGCCTGCGCGCACTAAAAAACGCATAACTTAATAGCCAAAAAAACCATGAACAGGCGTCATCAATCCCATCGGAATTATTCGCTTTTTTTGGCAAAAGCTTCAGCCGCAATAATTAAATGGCCAGCAGGGACTGGCACCGGAACAACAAGACCGGTTGTGTATTTTGGGATTTTTTCAACAGTGAAAAATAATTGGGCATACACATGAAAATCGGCATTGATGATATTGGGCTGTCTGTACCGCAACACTTTTTCGCACTGGAAGAACTTGCCGAACGGCATGGTATCGATCCGCAGAAGTACCTGGTCGGCATCGGCCAGGAGTTCATGGCCGTGCCGGCCCCTGACGAAGACATCGTGACCCTGGCGGCCAACGCCGCCCTGCCGCTGCTCGATGACGCCACCCGCGCCTCGATCGCCACGGTGATCCTCGCCACCGAGAGCGGCATCGACCAGTCCAAGGCCGCCGGCCTGTTCGTCCACAGCCTGCTCGGCCTGCGCGCCGACTGCCGCGTGGTGGAGTTCAAGCAGGCCTGCTACGGCGCCACCGCCGGCTTGCAGATGGCCCGCGCACTGGTCGCCCAGCGTCCTCACGAGAAGGTGCTGGTGATCGCCACCGACATCGCCCGCTACGAGCAGAACTCCGAGGGCGAATGCACCCAGGGCGCTGGCGCCGTGGCCATGATCGTGGCCGAGAACCCGCGCCTGCTGGAGCTGCACCCGCACCAGGGCCGCTACAGCCTGGACGTCTCGGACTTCTGGCGGCCGAACCTGCGCAGCACCGCGCTGGTCGACGGCAAGCTGTCGATCGAGGTCTACCTGGAGTCGCTGCGCAACGCCTGGCAAAGCTACCGCGCCGACGGCGGCCTGGGCCTGGAAGACATGAGCTTCCTGTGCTTCCACCAGCCGTTCACCAAGATGGCGAAGAAGGCTTTCTCGGTGTTCGAGGCGATCGAGCCTGAAGCAGCCAAGGCCCTGGGCGAGAAGGCCTACTCCACCAGCCAGCTGTACGGCAAGGCCATCGGCAACTGCTACACCGCCTCGCTGTACATCGCCCTGCTGTCGCTGCTGGACAACAGCGACGAGGACCTGACCGGGCGCAACATCGGCCTGTTCAGCTACGGTTCGGGCAGCGTCGGCGAGTTCTTCAGCGCCACCGTGGTGCCGGGCTACCAGGCCCATTCGCGGCGCAAGGCGCATGCGCGCATGCTGGCCAGCCGCACCCGCCTGGGCCATGAGCAGTACAGCAGCTGGTTCTACGGCGACAACCACCCGGCCGTGGCCGACTACAGCACCCCGTACGTCACCGGCGGCGCGTTCCGCTACGGCGGTTGCGAGGGCTATCGCCGTCAGTACGAGAGCACCGCCCTGTCCCTGAAGATGGCGAGCTGACGACCATGAGCGACGTGCTGCTGAGCTGGCCGCAACCTGCGGTCGCCTGCCTGACCCTGAACCGTCCGCATGCCGGCAACGCCCTCGACGAGGCCCTGCTCGGGGCCTTGCACGAGCAGCTGCAGGCCCTCGCCGAGCACCCGGGGCTGCGCGCCCTGGTGCTCGACGGTGCGGGCGAGCACCTGTGCACCGGGGCGGACCTGGACTGGATGCGCCGCAGCCGCGAGTTCGACCATGCGCGCAACCTGGAGGACGCCAGCCTGCTGGCCAACGTCCTGCAGCGCCTGGACGATTTCCCGGTGCCGGTGCTGATGCTGGCCCGCGGCGCGGTGTTCGGCGGGGCTTTGGGCCTGCTGTGCTGCGCCGACCACGTGCTGGCCGCCGAGGATGCGCGGTTCTGCTTCAGCGAGGCGCGCCTGGGCCTGGCACCGGCCTTGATCAGCCCCTACGTGGTGCGCGCCATGGGCGTGCGCCAGGCACGGCGCTACATGCTCTCGGCCGAGGTGTTCGGCGCCGAGGACGCGCTGCGCCTGCAGCTGGTCCACCGCCTGGTGCCCGCCGCCGAGCTGGCGCAGGCCCGCGACCGCTGGCTGGCCACCCTGCTGCAGACCGGCCCCCAGGCCAGTCGCGAGATCAAGCAGATGCTGGCGCGCCTGGCAGGCCGCGACCACCTGCTCGACGAGCAGGGTTGCAACCTGCAGCTGATCGCCCGCCTGCGCACCTCCAGCGAGGGCCAGCACGGTCTTGCCGCCTTCTTCGAACGCAGCCGCCCCGACTGGGCGCAATGAACCCTGGGTGCGCGGACCACGAAGCCCGCGCCGTTCCGGCGTCGCCGACGACGCCCGACCTATGAGAAAAGGATTTTGCCATGTGTGGTTTCATCGGTGTCTACCAGTCCAAACGCAACAGCATCAGCGACCAGTCGATCCTCGACGCCCTGGCCGCCATCAACCACCGCGGCCCGGACGAGCACAGCCTGTGGCGTGACCCGGGCGAGCGCGCCGTGCTCGGCCACACCCGCCTGAGCATCATCGGCCTGGACAACGGCATGCAGCCGATCGTCGCCGACGAAGGCGACCTGGCGGTGATCGTCAACGGCGAGTTCTACGACCACGAGCGCATCCGTGCCGAACTGCAGGCCGAAGGCGCGATCTTCAAGACCGCCTCGGACAGCGAGATCGCCCTGCACCTGTACCGCCGCTCCGGCATGGCCGGGCTCAAGGAACTGCGCGGCGAGTTCGCCATGGTCCTGTTCGACCGCCGTCGCCGCCTGATGCTGGCGGTGCGCGACCGCCTGGGCATCAAGCCGCTGTTCTACACCCAGCATGAAGGCAACTGGTACTTCGCCTCCGAGATCAAGGCCCTGCTGGCCGCCGGCGTCAACCCGACCTGGGACGAGAACGCCTACGCCAGCCGCGCCTTCTACCTGCGCGACCACACCCTGTTCGAAGGCGTGCGCAGCGTACAGCCGGGCTGCTGGGTGATGGTCGACCACGGCGGCCTGCACAGCGGCCGCTACTGGGACATGGAATTCGCCCGCCGCGACACCCCGGCGCCGAGCGACGAGGCCGGCATGATCGAATCCGTGCGCGCCGCCATCGAAGAAGCGGTGCGCCTGCGCCTGCGCGCCGACGTGCCGATGGGCGTGTACCTGAGCGGCGGCATCGACTCCTCGGCGATGCTGGGCATGGCCACCGCCCTCAAGGGCGAGCCGCTGGACGCCTTCAACCTGTCGTTCACCGACATGGACGACTACGACGAGAACCGTTTCGCACGCATGGCCGCCGAGCACAACGGCGCGCGCTTCCACACCATCGAGATCACCCAGGACGACCTGGCGGACAACTTCGAGCAGGCGGTGTGGCACAACGAGACGCCGTTCTTCAACGCCCACGGCGTGGCCAAGTACATCCTCAGCAAGGAAGTGCGCAAGGCCGGCCTGAAGGTGGTGCTGACCGGCGAAGGCGCCGACGAAGTGTTCGCCGGCTACCCGCACTTCCGCCGCGACATGCTGCTGTACAACAACGAACAACAAGACCCGAAAGTCATCGACCTGCTGCGCCAGCGCATCCAGGCCAACGAGCAGGGCTACACCAACGCGCACATGCCCCACGACATCCACTGGATGGTCGACCAGCTCAAGCACGGCGTGTCGTGGCTGGACAACCAGGCCGGCTGGTTCAAGGCCCTGGAGAGCCTGTACCGCGGTGACTTCCGCGACCACTTCACCGGTGTCGACCCGTATCGCCAGTTCTTCGACCGCCTCGACCACGGCAAGCTCGCCGACCGCGATCCGGTGCACAACTCCATGTACCTGTGGGCCAAGTCGTACCTGCCGAACTTCGTCCTCACCACCCTGGGCGACCGCATGGAGATGGCCAACAGCATCGAAGGCCGCGTGCCGCTGCTCGACCACCACGTGGTCGAACTGGCCTGCCAACTGCCGGTGTGGATGAAGGTGCGCGGCGCCACCGAGAAGTACGTGTTCCGCGAAGCCATGCGCCCTTACCTGCCCAAGGCCCTGTACGAGCGCAAGAAGCACTACTTCCGCGCCCCGCCGGCCACCCTGCAGCAGCAAGGCCGCCTGTGGCAACTGGTGCAGGACACCCTGCACAGCCGTGACCTGGACGCGTTGCCGTTCTTCGACGCGGCCAAGGTCCGCACCCTGCTCAAGCAGCTGCCGACCCTCAGCGCCCAGGAACAGGGCCTGCTCGACCCGATGCTGATGGAGCTGACCAGCCTGTGCCTGCTGCAACGCCGCTACCGCATGAGCGGCCAGAGCTGGAACACCTTGAACGAGGTGGCCGCATGAAGATCGCGATCATCGGCGCCGGCCTCAATGGCCTGGCCTGCGCCCTGATTCTCAAGCGCTTCGGCCTCGAGGCCACGGTGTACGAGCGGGCCAATGGCCCGCGCGACTCGGGCACCGGTATCTACGTCTGGCCCCAAGGCGTGCAGGTGCTGCGCTTCCTGTTCAACGACACCGGCTTCATCGGCCGCGGCAAGGCCATCGAGTTCCTCGACACCCATGGCCGCGACGGTCGCCTGATCCACAGCCAGCCGGTGCGCCCGGACGGCCTGGGGATCCCGGCGCCGGCGGTGATGTTCCCGCGTCCCGAGCTGTTCGGCCTGCTGCGCGAACGCCTGGCCCCCGGGCAGATCCGCTACCAGATGGGCTGCGAGAAGGTGGAGAAGGTCGGTGAACAGGCGCGGGTCACCTTCAGCAACGGCGAACAGGAAGACTTCGACCTGGTGATCGGCAGCGACGGCGTCGGTTCCACCGTGCGCCAATGCCTGGAGCCGGGCCTGACACCCTACGACACCGGGCTGGTGGCCAGCCGCGGCATGGTCGAGTTCGACTCGCCGCTGCTGCTGCCCGACCGTTGCCAGATCTTCGCCTCGGAGTTCTCGCGGGTGGTCACCTACCCGCTGGCGGCCGACCGTCCGTACCGCTACTGGTTTGCCGCCTACCAACACCGCAACCAGCCGCTGCTCGACCGCGACGGCTTGGTACGGCTGTTCGCCGACCTGCCGCCGGATGTGGTGCGGATGATGCAAGCCACCGAGCACGAGCAGATCCTCACCCACAAGATGATGGCGCTGACCGGCGCCGGCTGCTGGCAGAACGGCCGCGTGGTGATGCTCGGCGACAGCATCCACGCGATGCTGCCGACCCTTGGCTACGGCCTGACCCTGGGCCTGGAGAACGCCTTCATGCTCGCCCAGGCCCTGGTCGGCTGCTGCGACGAGCGCCTCGACAGCGCCCTGCAGCGCTACGAGATCCGCGCCGCCGAGCGTTCGCGGGTGATGCTGGAAGTGATGCGCGACATGACCGACCTGTACTACTTCGAGGAGGACAGCGCCATGACCTCCTCGCGGATCCGGCCGATCGTCGAGCGCTTCCACGACCTGGCCCTGACCACGGTGTTCTGAGGAGATCGCCATGAGTGACGCATACCGCCAGCGCCTGCAGGCCTTCGTCAGCGAGCGCATCACGCCGAACGTGGCGGCCTGGGAGCAGCTCGGCGCCTACCCGGCCACGCTCAACCGCGAGGCCGGCGCCGCCGGCCTGCTCGGCCTGGGCCACGACCACCGCCAGTTGCCGGACGACCCGCGGGCCGTGGCGGTGCTGATCGAGGAGCTGACCCGCAGCGGCGCCCAGGGCATCACCATGGGCCTGGGCTCGCACTTCGTCAGCCTCAAGGCAGTGCAGGCCACCGGTCACCCGATCGTCCACGACCTGGTGCCGGCGGTGCTCGACGGCCGCCAGAGCATCGCCCTGGCGATCACCGAGCGCCAGGCCGGCTCCGACCTGCGCGCCCTGGAGTGCCGGGCCACGCGCCAGGCCGATGGCTACCGGCTGAACGGGCACAAGGCGTTCATCTGCAACGCCACCCGTGCCGACTGGCTGCTGATGGTCGGCCACTGCGAGGACGGCCTGGCGCTGTTCCTGGTCGAGGGCTCCGCCGCCGGCATCCGCCACACCCCGCGCCAGGCCCTGGGCTGGCGCTGCCTGCCGCTGGCCGACCTGGAGCTTGTGGACGTGCCAGCGCTGCGCCTGACCGGCAAGGGCGGCGTCGGCCGCCTGCTGCAGGCCAGCCTGCAGCAGGAGCGGCTGAACCTGGCGGTGATGGCCATCACCAGCGCCGACATGGCCCTGCAGGCCGCCATCGACTGGTGCAAGAGCCGCCAGGTCGGCGGCAAGCCGCTGTTCGACAAGTCGGTGATCCGCCAGCGCCTGGCCGAGCACTACGCGCAGCTGACGGTCAGCCGCCAGTTCGTCGACACCTGCGTGGCCCGCCAGGCCGAAGGCACCCTGGACCCGCACCAGGTGGCCATCGCCAAGAACAGCGCCGTGCAGACCTTGGAAACCCTGGCCCGCGACGCCGTGCAGTTGCATGGCGCCCACGGCTGCGTCGAACCCTCGCTGGTCGAACGCATCCACCGCGACGCCCGCCTGCTGGCCATCGGCGGCGGCACCCACGAAATCATGCTGGAAATCATTGCCCGGCACCTGTGAAGGATCACACCATGAGCACCATCAGCGACCACGCCGCCGCGCACTCGCGCGCGCTGCTCGAACACGCCTACCAGCGCTACTGCGGGCTGGAAATGCTGGAACAGTCCCCCGGCCAGTGCACCTGCCGGCTGACCGTCACCGATGCCATCGACAACCTGAGCCAGACCCTGCACGGCGGGGTGATCTACTCGATGCTCGACGTCACCAGCATGCTCGCCACACTGCCCTTGCTGGGGCCGGACGAGTACGCCCTGACCAACAGTTTCAACACCCTGCTGCTGTCGGCCACGCCGCGGGACACCGAGGTGCTGTTCCACGCCAAGGTGATCCGTGATGGACGCAACCTGATGTTCACCCAGGCCGAGGCCTGGCGGGTCAACGCCGACGGCAGCCAGACACGCATCGCCAGCGCGCAGCTGAGC
Organism: Pseudomonas sp. P106(2024); assembly: GCF_057480815.1. Taxonomy (NCBI): domain Bacteria; kingdom Pseudomonadati; phylum Pseudomonadota; class Gammaproteobacteria; order Pseudomonadales; family Pseudomonadaceae; genus Pseudomonas; species Pseudomonas sp. P106(2024). Next base: position 153,376 of record NZ_JBLIYU010000006.1, read on the forward strand.
AAGTTCAGGCTCAAGCGCGAGTGGTAATGGCGTAATCACCCATCACCTTCATCGCGGGGCAAGCCCGCTCCCACGCGATTTGTGGGAGCAGGCTTGCCCCGCGCTCGTTTCAGCACAGAGCCCCTGGCGATACATGACAACCTTAAGGGTAATACCCTGATTATCTGCGCTTTTCACTCCCGCCCGATTGCTCAAGACTGGCTGTCACACACATCACTGAAAGGATTCTCGCAATGAATCACAAGGTCCTGGTCATCCGCTCCTCGATCAAGTCCGATGGCGGCTTCTCCGGCCAACTGGTGGACAACTTCCTCAAGCAGCTCAAAGAGGTCAACCCCGAAGCTTCGGTGGTGATACGCGACCTGCACGCCCAGCCCATCCCGCACCTCAATGCGGTGACCATGGACGCCCTGTTCGGCGGTGACGCCAGCAGCATCGAGGCGGCCGCGGCGCTGAAGCTGTCCAACGAACTGATCGAAGAGATCCAGGAAGCCGACCGCGTGGTGATCGGCCTGCCACGCTACAACTTCGGCGCACCGTCGATCCTGCACACCTGGGTCGACTACATCGTGCGCGGCGGCGTCACCTTCACCTACGTCGACGGCGCCCCGGTCGGGCTGCTCGACGACAAGCCGGTGCACGTGCTCAACGCCAGCGGTGGCATCTACAGCCAGGGCACCGACACCCTGGCTGGCTGGCTGTCACAGACCCTGGGCTTCGTCGGCCTGAACAGCGTCGAGTTCATCTACGCCGAAGGCCTGGGCATGGGCGAAGAGAGCCTGGCCGCAGGCCTGGCCGCCGCCAACCTGAAGATCCAGCACAGCATCGCCGCCCTCGGCGAACGCCCATGCCCAAGCCTGGCCACCGCCGTAGGAAGGTAAGATGACCCGCAGCCAAGACAACCCGTCGGTCCAGGAGCTGTTCCTCAGCGAACTGGTGGCCGAGCCCAACCGCTACCACCTGTACATTTCCCACGCCTGCCCGTTCTCGCACCGGGTGCACCTGGTGCAGAGCCTGCTGGGCCTGGAAGACGCGCTGGACGTCACCTCGGTGGCGGCCCGCCGCCACGACCAGGGCTGGGAGTTCGACGAGCACGACCAGGACCCGCTGCACAAAGACGTGACCCTGCTGTCGAGCCTGTACGAGCGTTCGCGCCCGGGCTTCACCGGCAACCAGTCGGTGCCGGTGCTGTGGGACCGCCAGCAGAACCGTATCGTGCACAACGATTCGGCGGAGCTGGCGCTGCAGATGGCCACCCGCCTGCTGCCCCTGGCCAAGACCCCGATCGACCTGGTGCCCGACCGCTCCAGCTGCGACATCGTCGAGCTCAACCAGTGGCTGCACACCAACATCAACCGCATGGTCTACCACATGGGCTTCGCCCCGGACCAGGAGAGCTACGACCAGGCCTTCCAGCAGTTCTTCGCGGCCATGGACACCCTCGAGCACCGGCTGCGCAAGCAGCCGTACCTGGTGGGCGGCAAGCTGAGCTTGTCGGACCTGTTCCTGCTGCCCACGCTGATCCGCTACGAGGCGGTGTACTACGTGCACTTCAAGACCAACCACAAGACCCTGGCCGAGTACCCGGCGCTGTACCAGTACCTGGTGCGCCTGACGCAGATCCCGGCGATCTACCGCACCATCGACATGGCGCATATCAAGCTGCATTACTACTACTCGCACAACCACATCAACCCGACCCGGATCGTGCCCCAGGGGCCGGCGTTGAGCTGGTTGAACTGAGCAGTCGGCGTTTGCGGAGCGGGACCGCTTTGCGGTCCTTTCCGGCCGGTCCGACGCCTCGGCAAGGCCGCTCCTACAGGAGGCCGCATCCCCCTGTAGGAGCGGCCCTTTCCGGCCGAGGCGTCGGACCGGTCGGAAAGGGCTGCAAGGCAGCCCCGGCGGATTGAAGCCGACTGCAGACTTCGAACACCTTCAACAGATAGCCCTGCAACTGGATGTGGGCCCAGTCATACCCCCGCCTTTCGTCCTTTTCCGCGTGCATGAACAACAAGGGCGACCCCAGGGGTCGCCCTTGTTGACTTACCGATCACCACACGGATCGGCAGCGCTTACTTGCTCTCTTTGGCGATGGTGCCCAGAGACGCGTCTTTGACCAGGTAACGGCCTTCGAGGTCGCTCAGCACCTTGAGGCTGTTACGCGCCATGACCACGCCGATCTCGACTTCCTGCTTAAGGTAGATGACCTCGCCGGCCTTTGCATTCACGGTCATGTCGGCCCAGTTCTCGGCCTTGGAGCTGATCACGTGAGTGCCCGGTGTCACGTAGAAATAGATGTACTGGTTGCCACGGTTGTAGCCCATTTCCGAGTCGGCTTCCTTGTCATCGAGGAAGACGTTGAAACGCACCATCATCCCGGCATTGCTGGGGCGGACCACATAGACCAATGCCTTGTCGGCTACCGCAGCCTTGGGCAGTGCGTAGTTGGCGACTTCCGCCTGCATCTTGTCTGCCGAAGGGGTGGAGGCGCAGCCATACAGCAAGGCGATGGACAGGACAGCAGCGGCTTTGAACAGGGTCTTGATCACGGGGCTTCCTTGCGTACGAAAAGGGTAGTCATCGGGGTGGGGGTCAGAGCGATGCGATATTAATTTGGCATCATCTTGGCGTCAATCTGCCGCCTCAGGGCTTGGAGCAAAGGCCGTACTCGTGGCATGGGCACTATCCAGTGGTCACCGACATGGAGACGGTCGCACGCATTTCATGGAACGTGACCACCGGGCCATACTCCTGATCGGAGTTGATAGCCTCCACGTGAAATCTTCTATCAGGGAATTGCGCCTTCAACACCATTCGCCAGGACATGGCCAGCACATTGGACAGCTGCTCAAAAACCACCTCGTCCACCGAAGAACCACACCCTGAAAACACGTCGTATAGATGGGTGTGATTCAGCATCCTTTCAACACCAGCTTTATCGCCTGAAAAATGATCAAGCCACACACGAAATGCGGGCTCGTCAAATTTCATTTCCAGTATCACCGAATCCTCGAACACGACGAAATCCGGGAACAGCCACTTGCAAAAAATCAAACTATCCTCTGGACTGACGACATCTTCAATATAGGAAAATAGGTCGACAGACGCAGGCTCCTGCCAGCCGGCTCGCCAAGCGGAAAACCTTTTGAGCCCTGTCAATCTTGCAAAGGATTTGATTATTTTCATATTCGTGGATTAAGGTGCATTAAGGTGCAAAAGTGCAGTATAAATCGAGAACAGACCCACATCCACTCCCTTTCTTCGACGCTGCCAGCGACATATAAGCTACCTAAATTCCGCATGGTCCGAATAGGCATCTAGCGGTGCCGTGACGGTTAAATACTCCGAAAAAGCATCAATAAGCCGTACAACCTCACTATCAAACCTATCGGGCAAGAGACCAAGCACATCATCCAACTCACAACACCCCATAACAAGATCGCAAACAACAGAAGAAATCCCCTTTCTTCTAAAAACACTTGCCACACCTGGCGAGAACAACAAGCGCTCTGCTTCATCCAGTTCGATGATACCCGCCCTGACTGATGAAAGTAATCCAATCGCAGCTATCGCTAGAAAACGTCCAGCTTCATCAGCATTAAAAATTCTTACCTCCAGCGCCATATCGCTCACTTAACATTCCTCCAGTCGGATTTTTATCGAAGCTGCCCCACTTTAAAAAACAAAAAAGAACAAAAAAGGGGACCAAAAAAGTGGATAGATTTAATTTTCTTACTCTAATCTCGGACTACCCGCATGACTGCTCGCCCCTTCGACCACACCGGAGTCGAAAATAGAGTAGGAAAAATAGATCTGTCCCCTTTTCGATGTCCCCTTTTCGACCCGGATCGTGCCCCAGGGGCCGGAGTTGAGTTGGTTGAGCAGCATTATACGAAAAGTAGTATGGTGTTTGCAGACCACTTCAAGATCCACCGCCCCTCCTGTAGACTGCGCACTTTGGCCGGACTAACCCGCCACGTCATGAGATCTGGAAGCTATGGATACAAGTGCACCTCAGGTACGAAACGCCCCACGTCCGATGCTAGTCACGTTTGCGGCAATCTACTGCCTGCTCATCGCCTGCAAAATTACCTATTGGTTGGTCGGCGATGGATGGGAAATGGCCTTGGTGGGTGATGTCGCAATAATTATGCTGGTGCCTCCAGCACTGTCATGCATTCTACTCGCCACAAGCAGCGTGTTGTTGTACAGGCGCAGCGCGAAGTCCGTGTGGTGCCTGCTTGGTGCACTGCTCTTTGGGCTGACGCTGATCCCGCTCATGCTCCCAGAAATTTTCCGCCTTCCGGCGAGCCTTTACTTGCAGGCTTTTTGGTACGTACTCCCGGGCACCCTGCAAGCAATGCTGCTGGTTGCTGTCTGGATCTACAGCTTGCGGATGCGCCAGATCGGTCACCTCAAATAAAAATTGCCACGTTCAAAGCCCTGCCTCGTACGGGGCTTTATGCATCTGGCGCTGCGGGACCAAAAGGGGACAGATTTATTTTCTCTACTCTAATTTCGGTCTGCCCTGCATGTCTGCTAGATCCCTTCGCCGCCAGGAACAGAAATTAGAGTAGAAATAATAAATCTGTCCCCTTCCCCGTATCTTTTCCGTCCCCGTTTTCACTTCTGGGTGACAAAATCGCGACATCAATACTTATCTGAGAGTGCTATAATAGGGCCCCATTAGCACCAGCTCAGAACCTCAATGAAAGCCATATATTTCACGATAACGATTTTGCTAACTATTTGCGGCTGCCAGAGTCAAAATTCAAACAACTTTGAAATACCTGAAAAATCAAACGAAGATCTCAAGGCGTTCGACAGTGAGTACCAGAATCGCCTGAACCTTTTAATATCCTCAAAACAAAATCAAGAGACAAACACCTTAAAGCTGATGAACGCCACTCTCCAAGAATGCATACCCAAGCATAAACACTCCAACTTGGATGGTTCTAAATGCGCATCTGACTCCCTGATGACAGTATACGCCTACATGGGTAAGAATTTTCAGCTTAGAGATGTCGAGCCTGACTACTATGAAAATTTCAAAACTGCGACTACGGATTGGGTGTTGCTTATGACCAAACTAAAAACCGACCCAACCTATACAGGTATCACACTCCTAGCTGTTAAGTCCAAACTCTCTCTGTCTCTTGCGTTATCAACCACCCCCAAATCAAATTAGCAGAGTAAAAATAGCAAAAAGGGAGCAAAAAGGGCAAACAAAAGAAAAAGGGGACAGATTTATTTTCCCCACTCTAATCTCGGTCTACCTACATGACAGCTAGGCACTGTACGAAAAGTAATGTCGTAAACACCGTCGCCAGCAAGCCAGCGTGACCATTGCAGCAAAGCTTTCCGCCAGCTTGCAGTAGCGTGTACCCAGGCGGCGGTGCTCCTTCAGCCAACCAAATAGCCGTTCGATGGCGTTCCGCTGCCGATACTTGGGCTTGTCAAACAGGCGCGGTAAGCCCGGCTTCGGTCTGCGTTTCATGTCACGCAGCGGAATCACCGGCTGCATCCGATAGCGGTCGCAGTATTGCCGCAAGGATTCTGCGTCATAGCCTTTGTCGGCCAGGAGCCAGCGGCAGCGCTTGCGTGGCCTACCTCGGTTCAAAGGGATGTGGACACCGTCCAGCAGTCGCTGAGCATGGGATATGTCACTGGCGTGACCACCTGAGAGCGTGAAGTGGAGTGGGATGCCACGGGCGTCACTGACCATGTGAATTTTCGTCGTCAACCCGCCCCGGCTTCGTCCAAGTGCGTGGTCCGTTGGTTCTTCAGCCCCCCTTTTTTGCCTGCTCCGGCAGAGGCACGGGTGGCCCTCACGGCGGTTGAGTCGATGCACCAGGTGGTCAAGTCAATCTGGCCCTGTGCATTGAGTTTGAGGTGTAACCGCTTGAGCATCTTGTTGAAGGTTCCTTGGTTTCGCCAGTCTCGAAATCGTTGATAGACCGTCGACCAAGGCCCGAACCGTTCAGGCATGTCCCGCCAGGTTGCGCCTGAGCACAGCACCCACAACACGCCGTTGAGCATCAAGCGATCATCGACTCTTGGGCGTCCTGTACGTCGATGTGCGGTGAAGAGGTCCGCGACTATTTCCCATTCTGCATCGGAAAGTTCGTATCGCTTGGACATGGCAGAATCCTTCGCCTAAAAAGCGAGAACTCTACGGAAAATCAGGCTTCCAGAGGCTCCGGTGAGGTTTCAAAGATTTTCATACAGAACCTAGATCCCTTCGCTGCCAGGAACTGGTATTAGAGTAGGAAAAATAGATCTGTCCCCTTTTTGCTACTTAAATCCCTAAACGGATCAAACAAAACACTTTCTCCAAGCACCCTTGCCTCTAAAGCAAGATCGTCCAAAGAACAAAAAAATCCATCCATTCCATTCGTTGCTCTTGACATATTTTTCAACTCAAGCCGCAACCGATCCAACTGCTCTCCAGAGTACAACCCATAATCATCAAGACACAGTTTCGAGAGCAATGGATAATTTTTAGAATCCGCATTTATGAGCATTGGAATGGCATCTTTAGTAATTTCAATTACCTTCAGTACTCCATCCAACCCCGCAGCGGCCCTTTCCTTACTCCACAACATGGCACAGTACATTTAGAATGTTTTCCCTGGAAAAGCGCTCACAAGATTACCTTTATGACCAGTAATCACTGTCATAGTACTCGCTGGAAGAAAAGGGGACGGATTTATTTTCTCTAAGAGCAGTAAAAATATATCTACCCCGTTCCCCGTCCTTTTCCCGCCCCCCTTTTTCTTTGCCCCCTTTCCCTGTTTTAGTCGACAGAAAATGATGAGAAATAAAATGAAAATAACTCACCCTCAAGATCGCTAAACTTATAGCGCATCCTATCAAGACCAGAGTCCAATTTTTCTACATTCATATGCATAAGCTGAGTCAACCCTCCACCAAAATCGCGAATCGCAAACTGACTGACATCGAAGAACCTCACACGAACAGCAGCACCCCATACATCTTCAGATTCCGAAATTGATAGAGACAGATCATAGGCCACCCCCTCATCATTCAACTGAACATTAATAGAGTGCAAGCAATTATTAGCAATCAGCATCTCATTCAACTCAGCAACACTAATCATTGTTTATCCTCGTCTCTTTCCCTTTAGGGCTATATCCAGGACCATATTCATAGGTATGCACGTGCGGATCTGAATGATACTCATCCGGCTTTTCTTTATTCCCATATCCGTGATTCGTGTAATCCGTCCGCCTAACTTGCCGACCATATTGATCATACTCAATCACAGACTTTTCTAACTTTCCAGTCTTAGGATTATACCTCTCTTGGGTAGTAGTCTTTGTACCTGGCGTCGTCTGATGCGGCTTCTTCCCGGAAAACACCTCGTCAGGGAATGTTCCGTCCTTTACACCAACAGGATTATCACAAGGCCCCCCAGTATTGTGCACCCACGTCCTCAATTCACCCACATAGAACGTATGCCCCACATCCACCGTCAGGTTAAACGTCTTCCCAACCGGCTTATACAACCGCGCAGAGACCACCCGAGTCGACGTGCCTTCACCCTCTCCATCTGCCAGCGACTGCAGCAGATCCCCCTGCCGTAGCTCGCCCATCTGCACAAAATCACGCTTGGCAGGTACATAGAACGGGTGGCTCGGTGTCACCAACAATGTTTCCGATCTTACCGCGCCATCGGTACGGGTGCTCTCCAGGGCCAGGCGATAGATCGGCTGGTCATCCCGCTCATGGGTCGCGGTGATCGCCGCGGCAAACGGCTTGCCGCCGTGCTCTGGCTTGGTCCAAACCAAATCGCCGACCTTGAGCGTTTCAATCGCCCGGTCGCCATCCGGCGTTGCCACCAGGGTGCCGGCTGCGAAACAACGCGGGCATGGCGGGACCTTCGCGCCCTCGCCCGGGCTGACCTTACCCTCTCCAGCTTTACCTTTGCCGCCCCCCGTCGCAGCGACTACGCCTCGGCCACCGGCCATGATGGCCAGCGCCCCGGTCGTACCCAGTTCGGTGATCAGCGTAGCCTTTTCTTTGATCGTCAACTTACGACCAGCGGCATTGTCCAGCCATGATGTTTCCGTATCCCATCGCTGAAGCCCGGCTTGCTCCGCAGGCGTCAACCAGCCTTCCTTGATGAGTTTCGCGGTGAACAGGTCCTTATCGGGCACAAACAAGCCGCCGGTACCGGCAGGGTTCATCGACGGCATCAGGTGTTGCCCTGGGTTGCCATTGAGCAAACCGACGGTGTCGTATCCCTGGTTCTTGAAGAACGCAATCAGTTCCTTGGCAACCGGGCTGTCGATGACAACTGCGCTGTCGACCAGCCCCTGCGCACACGCACGCGTCTTGCAATCGTCCATCGCCTTCGAGCGGGCGATGGAGATGCTTTCGTATCGATCGACGATGTCCTGGATCCGGCCCGCCGTGCACTGCTTGGTTGCTCGACATGCCTTCAACTCACCCAGCATGCGCTCCGCAGTCGGGTGATCGAGGTTGTTGTATTGGGTAGCGTTCTGCGCCACCCAGCCTGCCACCTGCTGCCCTTTCTCATCGGCCCCCAAACCTGCGGCCACGGTCAGCCCCAGCAACTGCGAGGTCATGGTCAGCAGTTGCTCATGCGACGCCCCGGGGAAAATGTGTTCACCAACGGTGGCGACGAAGGCTTCGTTCGCACCTGCCGCAATCGCCCCCGTACGGAAATCACCACCCGCGGCCTCGGCGATCAGACCACCGACCAAGGCGTGCGCCACAGTCTTGGTTGGCAGCCCTTCGAAGTACAGCTTGTCGCCAAGTCGCTTGTAGATGGCCGCCGACAGCGCATTGCCCACGAAGGTCTTGCCTGCATCGGTCAGGTTGCTACCCAGGCTGCTCCCTTCCAACGCGGATTTGGCCACAGCGCCTATTGCTGCCTGCGAGCCGGTGTAGCCGGCAAACTTGCCGAAGCCCGAAAGCTTGCTCAGATCGAAGCCAAAGGTAGGCTTGTTCAAGTCCTCGGCGGATATGCCAAACGCATCGTTGAGATAGGCAGCGGTAACCCCGGCGGTAATTGCGCCTGTGGCATACCCCTTCAGGCTGCTCGATGAGGTCACATCCTTGAACACCGCCCCAAGGTTGCCACGGTTGTTGATACCGCTGATAACGGCGTTGTTGGTGGCCGCTGTGGCAATGCTGCTCAACGCAACGTTTGCCCAACCGGCTGAAACTGTCGAACCGACCACCGCGCCATTGGCCACGGCACTGGCGGTCGCGGTTCCGCTTGCAGCCAAAGCCGAACCGGAACCTGCCACGGCACCTGTGGCATTGCCAATCATTGCGCCGGCCGCCCCTGCCGTCAGGTAGGTGACGATGATGGCAATGACGATCTGCGCCCCTGCCCCAAGCCCGGAATGGCTGTACTTGAAGGAATCATGCACTTCCTTCACCTGCCGCCAGTCCACATCCCCACGCTTCTCGACTTCCTTCAACCAAGCCAGCTGTGGATCGGCCGCGACCATAGCGTCGATGCTCTGGCTGATGGTCGCCTGGTCGACATGTTTCACATCGACCTTCAAGCCATCCACTGCCTTGATCACCAGATCACCATTGGCGGTCAGCTGGCTCTGACGCAGGGTCTCATCGGTGCTGCCCTTGCCCTTCATGCTGTTCCAGGCAAGGTCACCCTTGGACTTCTCGTGACTCTCCTGATGCATGTCCTTGACCGCTTCGAAGGTCACCGAACCGCCGCTATCAATGGTCAGGTCCGCACCGGAGGCGAGTTTCGCGCCCTGGTACAGCTGGTCACCGCCGCTCTCGAGGGTCAGGTCGCCACCACTGGTGATCTCGCTCCCCACCGCCTTCACGTCGGTCACTTCATCACGCTGGGTCTTCTTGCTCCCCCAACCACCCTTCTTGTTCATGTCATACAGCGAGTACTGGCTGTCGTTGGCAGCCAGCAGCTCGAGCTTGTCGCCGGCCACCAAGTAGGCTTCGTCGCCGGCGCTGGCCTTGCTCGCCACCATGCGCAGGTCGCGCCCGGCGTCGATGGTCAGGTTGCCGCCGGCCTTCACTTCGGCTGACTGCTGCTCAACGTCGTCCTCCTGGCGCTCGTACTTGGTCTTGCCTTTCTTGCCCTTGGCGTAGCTGTGCTCCTCGTTCGCCGCGGCGGCCAGGGTCACATCGCGCCCCGCCTGCAGGGCCAGGTCGCGGCGGGCCTCGATCTCGCTGGCGACGATGCTCAGGTCCTGGCCGGCCGTGGCGGTGAGGTTGCCGCCGGCCTTCACCTCGCTGCCGTACTGGGTGATGCTGGTGTCGTGGCCACTGACGCGGCGGCGCTGGTACTCGTGGCTGTCGACACCTTCCTGGCTGGCGATGATCAGATCACGCCCGGCATCCATGTCGATGTTGCCGCCGGCCTGCACGGCGCCGCCGACAATGCCGATATCCTGCCCCGCCGTGATCGTCAGGTTGTTCGCCGCCTCGATGCGCGCGGCGGTGTCGACCAGGTCCTTGGTCACGTGCTCGCCGCCCGCGCGGCCTTCCAGGCGGGTGACGCTGCGTTCGTTGATCACGTCGCCGGTCAACGCGGTGAGGCTCACTTCACGCCCGGCGATGATCCCGCCCTGGGCGTTGCGGATCGACTCGGTGGCCAGCATGTCCAGGCGCCCGCCTGCCTCCATCAACCCGGCGTTGCCGATGTTGGTGGCGCTGACGGCGAGGTTGTTGGTGGCGCGCAAGGTGCCGACGTTGACCAGTTCGCCGCCGCTGATCAGGTTGACGTCGCGGCCCTGGATCAAGGCGCCGTTGGGGGCCACGCGGCCATTGGCATGGGCCAGGTACAGCACCGGGGCGAGTACCTTCTCGCCGTTGACCTCGACCTGCTCCATCCAGACGATGTCGTGGGTCAGCGCCGCCACCTGCTCGGCGCTGAGCGACACGCCCACGCTCAGCGACAGCTTGTCCTTGCTGGCGATGGCGTTGTCCATCAGGTAGCGGAACAGCGTCTCGTCGCTGGTCATGCCGTCGATGTAGCGCTGGCCGGTACGGGCCACCACCGCCTCGCGGATCAGGCGCTGCTCGTAGAGGCCATCGCCCAGGCGCTTGATGGCCTGGTCCGGCTTGATGTCGAGCTGGCCCAGCATGTAGTCGGAGCTGAGGAACTGCTTGAGGTCGGTGAGGACCGGGTTGGTCTCTACCAGGTACTTGTGCGAGACATTCGGCACGCTGCGCTCAGGCACGCCCTGGACCAGCTTGACCCCGGCGGCCAGGCCGCCCAGCGCCACGCCGGAGCCAGCCACGGCGCCCTGCGCCGCGGCCGCGCCGCTGGCGCCAAGCGTCTGCGCGGCACGGCTGTCGGCACTGGCCGTGCTGGCCAGCGGTGCGATGAAGGTGCCGCTACCGGCCTGGGTGCGGTCGCCGGTCGCGCCCAGGGCGTCGCCGCTGATCGCGGCCTGGCCGGCCTGGCTGCTGATGCGGAACAGGCCGTTGCTGCCCTGGGGCAGGCTGAAGCTGGGCAGGGTGACCGGGTTGACCTGGCGCTGGGCCAGGTCCGGCGGCAACTGCGGGTTGAGCGCGCGCACCTGGGTCTGGGCCTGGCGCGCATCGGCCGTGGCATCGCCACGGGCATTGATGGTGCCGGCACCGGCCTGGTTGACGCGTACCACGCTGTTGTCGATACGCTGGGTGGCGTTGATGGTCACCGCGCCGGCCGACTGCACCACCGCCGGGGCGACCACGGCGCCGGCAATCGGCGTCTTGTTGTCGATGACGTCATAAATGCTGGCATACGGATAACCAGACGCCGCCATGACCTGATCGAGGGTCAGCGAACCCGGGTTCTGGTTGAACTGGTTCTTGGCGTTGATGAACGCGTTGTACTGCCCGCGATCACGGGTGTACATGCTGGCGGTGAGGTTGCGTTGCTCGCCGCCACCGGCGCCCTTGTTCTCGAACACGGCCGTGTTGATGGCGATATCGCCGCCCGCCGAGACACTGCTGTAGTGGTTGCGGAACGCGTTGCCGGCAAAGGTCAGCTTGCCGCCGCTGGTGATGAAGGCCGTGGGGCTGTCCTGGTCGATGACATCCTGCCAGCTTTCCGTGGCCGAGAAGTACAGCTCGCAGCCCTTGCCCTTGCAGCGGTCGTCGGAATACACGTTGACGTAGCCGGCGACCAGCTTCTGCTTCGAGCTCAGGTGTTCCTTGCGGTTGAGCAAGGTGTCCACCGCCAGGGTCATGCTGCCGGCGCTTTCCATGCTGGCAGAGATATTGTCCAGCAACGCGGCGCGGGCGCTGCCGTTGCCGGCCAGGTCCAGGCCGCCGAGGCTGTAGATATCGCCGTAGTAGTTGCTCAGGCTGCCCACGCGCAGGGTCATGTCGTTGCCGCTGAACACCAGGCCGCGCTGGTTGCTCAGGGTGTTGGCGGCAAGTGTCACCGCCGCGGCGCCGCCGAGGGTGCCGCGGTTTTCCAGGCTGGCGGCGTTGACCGTGAGGCCACCGAGGGCGGTCAGGCGACCGTCGTTGCTCAGCAGGTTGCGGGCGGTCACCACGCTGCCGGCGCCACCGGCCAGGCTGGCGGCACTGGACAGGCGGATGTCGGTGGCGCTCAGCCCCAGGCCGCCGAGGCTGCTCAGGCGGCCGTTGCCGTCGTAGTTGCCGGTGAGGTCGAGTTGCAGGCTGCCATCGCTGGCCAGCAGGCCATGGTTGGTCCAGTCGCCACCGCGGCCCTTGAAGCTCTCGACCGCCAGCAGCTTGCCGCTGGCCGTCTGCACGAAGCGACCGATGTCCAGCTCTAGGCGCCGGGCCTGCAGCACGCTGTCGTTGGTCCAGCTGGCGGCGCCGATGCTCAGCAGGCCATCGGTATGCAGCACGCCGCCGGCCTGGGTGACCTTGTCCGAGGCCAGGCCGAAGGTGCCAAGGCCGGTGTGCAGCAGTTGCCCGCCGCTGTTGCTCAGGCCGCCGATCTGCAGGTCGAGGTCGTGGTTGGCGGTGGCCAGCACGCCGTTGTCGTTGAGCAGGTTGCCCGTGACGATGAAGCGGCTGGTGCCGGTCTTGCCGAGGGCGCGCAGGTTGCCCGCGCGGTTGTCGAGCTCGCTGGCGCGCAGCAGCAGGTCGCTTTCGCTTTCCAGCTGGCCGAGGCCGTTGTACAGCGCGCCCCTCAGGCCGAAGTCGATGTGCCCGGCGCCGATCTTGCCGCTCTGGTTGAGCAGCTGCTGGCCCTGCAGGTGCAGCAGCCCGGCGGCGTACAGGCCGCCACCGCGGTTGTCGAACTCGGCGGTGTCGAGCTGATTGTCGCCGCCAAGGGCCGAGAGGTAGCCGCCCTGGTTGTTCACCCGGGTGTCGGCCTTGATGTCCACCGACTGCGCCTGGGTGGTGCCGCCGCCGTTGTCGAACAGGCCGGCGAAGACGCCCTTGAACAGGCCTTTGACCGCGCTGAGCATGCCGTTGCCGCCGTTGTCGAGGCTCGCGGCATGCAGCTCGAGGTCGCCCGCCTGGCTCTCCAGGCGTCCGCCGTGGTTGTTCAGGGCCTTGTCCAGGCGTACTTCGATGCCGCCCTGGCTCTTCAGGGTACCGGCCTGGTTGTCCAGGGCATTGGCGTGGATGTCGAGCTTGCCGTGTTCGCTGAACAGCAGGCCGTCCTGGCCGTTGAGCAGGTCGCCGCTCAGGCGCAGTACCAGGTTCTGCTGGCTGGCCAGGTTGCCGCCGCGGCTGTTGTCCAGCGTCGCCGAATCGACACGCAGCAGGCCGTGGCTGATCAGCTTGCCGCCGTTGTTGGCGATGCTGCCGGCCTTGAGCAGCAGGTCGGCGCCACTGACCAGGCGCGCGCCGTCGGTGTTGAGCAGGGCCCCGGTCAAGGTCAGGTCAAGCAGCGCGCGGCTGGTCAGCTGGCCCTTGGCGTTTTCCAGGCGCTTGCCGACGACGGTGATCGCCTGGCCGTTGATCTGCCCGCCCTGGTTGTCGATGACGGTACCTGCCTGGTCGAACGCCAGGTCGCCGGTGGCGGAAATGAGGCCGCCACCGCTGTTGTCGAGCCGGTCGGTGACACTGAGGGTGATGGCCTGCTCGGAAGAGATGATGCCCTTGCTGTTATGCAGGTTGGCCGCGGTGATCTGTTGGTTACCCTTGCTGACCAGGGCGCCCAGTTCGCGGTTGTCGAGGGTACCGTCCAGGGTCACGGTGAGGTCGCCGTCCTTGCTGGACAGGGTGCCTTCGCCGCTGTTGTTCAGGTCGGTACCCTTGGCCAGCAGGCCCTGCGCGCCGGAAATCAGGCCCTTGCCGCTGTTGTCCAGCCGTGGCGCCTCCACGGTCAGCCGGCCATCGCTGAGGATACGGCCCTGCTGGTTGTCGATGCGCTGGGCGAGCAGGCTGTAGGATTGCTGGCTGGTGACTTCGCCGGCGCTGTTGTCGAGCTTGCCCAGGTTGTGGATGTTCAGTGGACCGTTGGCGCTGATCAGGCCGCCCTGGTTCAGCAGGTCGCCGCCGTTCAGGTCGAGGTCGAGCTTCTGTTCGCCGATCAGCCGCCCCTGGCGCTGGATCAGCTCGCTGACCCGCAGCAGCAGGTCGCCCTTGGCGGAAATTTCACCGCCCTGGCTGGAATCGACCTGCCCCGCCACCAGCGTCAACGCGCCATCGCTGTGGATCCGGCCGCCGCGCAGCAAGGCATCGGCGCCGTTGCGCAGGTCGCCGGTGGTCAGTTTCATGGCCTGCTTGCTGCTCAAGGCACCGCCACGGTTGTCGAGCGCGGCGCTGTCGACGGTCATCGCCGCCTGGCTGATGAGCTGGCCGCCCTGGTGGTTGTCCAGCTGGCCGGTGGTGACGGTCACGCCGGTGTTGCCCGACAGCAGGCCGCGCTCGCTGTTGAGCAAGCCGGCGCTGGTCACGGTCAACGCGCCGACGGCGGACAGGATGCCCTGGTCGTGGTTGTCGAGCTGGCCGCCGATCGTGGCCTTGAGGGCCTGGCCGCTGGCCAGGCTGCCGCCGGTGTAGTTGTCGAGGCGGGTGGCCTCGACCGTGAGGTCATGGCTGGCCGACAACACGCCTGCAAGGCTGTTGTCGAGGACGCCGGCGATGCGCAGGGTCAGGTCCTGGGCACTGATCACTCGCCCGCCACGGTTGTCGAGTTTGTTGGCAACCAGGCTGAAACCGTGATTGCTGGAAATCTCGCCCGCCTCGCGGTTGTCCACCACACCGATCTGACGCAACAACAGGCTGCCCGGCGAACGCAGCAGGCCGCCGTTGCGGTTCACCAACTGGCCGTGCTGCAGGTCGAGGTCGATACCGGTTTCGCTGACCAATTGCCCGTGGTCGTTCTGGTCGAGGCCGGTCAGCGTGGCATCGATCTGGCCGGTGGCGCTGATGCGCCCATAGGTGTTGTTGTCGAGCTGGGTTCCAACCAGCAGCAGGCTGCCGGCACCGATATTGCCCTTGGCACTGTTGTCGATGGCGCCGCTGCGCAGCTCGGCGTGGTCTTGGGCGCTGATGACGCCGAGGTGGCTGTTGTCCAGGCGACCGGCCTTGAGCAGCAGCCCGGTGTTGGTCACCAGGGTGCCGCCCTGGTTGTCCAGCAACCCCTGGCTGGTCAGGTCCAGGGCCGTGTTGGCCGAGACCTTGCCGCCCTGGCGGTTGTGCAACGTGCCGGCATTCAGGGTAACGGTGGCGTCACTGACGATCAGGCCGGCGTCGCTGTTGTCCAGCTTGCCGTCCAGGGTGACGTCGATGTGCTGGCGGCTGCTCAGCTTGCCGCCGTTGTTGAGCAGCTCCGTGCCGTGTAGGCTCAGGCGGTCATGGCCACTGAGCAGGCCCTTGTTCTGGTTGAGCAGGCGCTGCACGGTGAGGGCCAGGCCACGGTCGCCGATGACCTTGCCGCCTTGGTTGTCCAGCAATTCGCTGGCATTCAGGACGACCTTGCCGGCGCTGGAAATCTCGCCCTGCTGGTTGAGGATGCGCGCCGCGCTGATGTCGGCCACGGTGGTCGCGCCAATCTTGCCGCCCTGCTGGTTGTCGATCGTGTCGGCGGTGAGCAGCAGGCTGCCCAGACTGGTCAACTTGCCGCCTTGATGGTTCAAGTTGCCCAGGTGGGCCTCGAGATCGCCCTTGGCGGTGATGTTGCCCAGGCGCTGGTTGTCGACCGTGCCGGCGATCAGGTCGAGACGGCCATCGCTCTGCAGGTGGCCGGCATCGCTGTTGGACAGGCTGGCGACGTCGATGTGGGCCTTGCCCTTGGTGGTGGCCGCGCCCTTGTCGCGGTTGTCGAAATGCCCGCCGGTGACGGTCAGCGAGCGGTCGGCGAGGACCAGGCCGCCACGGTTGTCGAGACGCTCGCCGTGCAGGGTCAGGTCGCCGAGGCTAGACAGCAGGCCGTTGTCACGGTTGTCCAGGGTCGCCACCTTGACGCCCAGTGTGCCGTCGCTGCGCAGGTTGCCCTTGCCGCTGTTGTCCAGGCCCACGGCCTTGAGGTCGAGCAGGCGCTTGGCCGAAACCAGGCCTAGACGATTGTCGATGTCGGCGCTGGCGTTGATCAGCACATCGCCGCCAAGCAACTGGCCGCCACCGTTGAGTAGGCCGGCGGTGCTGATGTCCAGGCGATCCGCACTGAGCTTGCCACCGTCCTGGTTGTCCAGCAGCGCATGGGTGGTCAGCTTGGCCTGCCGGTCGCTGCCGACCAGGCCTTTGTCACGGTTGTCGAGCTGGGTGGCGGTGACCTGCAGGCCACCCTGGCCCACCAGGCGGCCGCCCCGGTTGTCGAGGGTTGCGCTGACATCCACCACGGCCTGGCCCTTGCCTTGCAGCAGGCCCTGGTCACGGTTGTCGATCGCGTGGGCGTTGACCGTCAGGGTGTCGTCGGCCAGTACCTGGCCTTGGCGGTTGTCCAGCTGGCCAGCCGTCAGCGTGGTCGCTCGGCCTTTGAAGGTGCCGCCCTGGTTGTCGAGGGTGGTGCTGCCGGTGGCCTCCAGGGTGCGGTTGGCCACCACGCTGCCACGGTTGCGCAGGGTCTGGCCCGTGAGGGTCACGTCGCCGTGGGCATTACGGGTGTTGTCCAGCTCCACGCCGGCTTCGATGATGCCCTGGTTGTCGATCCGCGCGCCGGCCACGGTGATGCTGCCCCTGGCGGCGAGGCTCTGGCCGACGGTCACATCGTCACGCACGCGCACGGTGGCATTGCCGGCGGCGTAGGTCTTGCCGGTCAGCTCGGCGCTCTGCGCGGCGACCGTCAGGTTGCCGGCACTGGACGTCTGCGCCAGGGTCACCTTGCCGTTGGCGTCCACCTGGATGTCGCCGGTGGTGGCGGCCATGTTGCCGGCCAGCTTGACGCCCACGCCCTGCTCGGTGCCGACCAGGCGAATGGTGTTTGCATACATGCCACCCAGCGCCGAGCTGTCGATGGCCAGCAGCGGCTTGTCGCCGCCCTCGTCGGCACGCGGCGTGGCCTGCAGGGTGTCGGCCTTGACGTCGTTGCGCCCGGTGACGACGTTCAACTGCTTGGCGTGCAGTTCGGTGTTGAGCTTGGCGCTGCGGGTGATCAGGTCGAACTGGTCGAGGTTGGTGGCATTGAGCGCATCGCCTTCGATGGCGATGTCGCCGCCGTCCACCTGGAAGCGGTCGAGGCGCTCGCCGTCCATGATCGGCTTGCCGGTGGTGAGGGTGGCCCGCGGCGTGTTGATGAAGCCGCAGCCCTTGCAGGTGATGCCATGGGGGTTGGCGACGATGACCCGGGCCGCCTGCCCCGCCACCTCGGTGTAGCCCTGCAGGGTACTGCGGTTGCCACCGGTGACCTGGTTGAGGATCACCTGGGCCGCCTGGCCCCTGAGGTTGGGGTTGCCGACGATGATGCCGCCCAGCTGGGTCGACTGGGTCTTGCTGGTGGCGTTGTTGAGGATCAGCCCGTTGCTGCCGACGTTGTAGTCGCGGAAGGTGTTGGTCGACAGGCCGCTGCCATTGGGCGTGGCGATGTTGACGATCGGCACCCCGTTGCCGGCCTGCTTGATGCTGGTGTTGGCATTGGCCGCCGCATCGACGGTCAGTTGCGCGGCCGTGGCGACGATGGGGTTGAGGAACAGCACTCCCGCGACGATCAGGGCGATGCATTGGTTCAGTGGGGTGCGGATATCCATGTCGAACAAACTCCAGGCGCGGGCGGCGGTGTCACGGGCAAAGGGTGGGTCGGGACTCAGAAGAACGCGTCGACTCGGAAATAGATCGGGTGTTCGCGGCGGGTGATGACGTCGGGGCGCTCCAGCGAGCGGGCGAAGGTCGCGCTGGCGGCGAAGTACTGGCCGCGCACGTTGAACTCGAAGGCGTTGCCGCTCAGGCGACCATGGTCCTGGCCATTGCCGTGCTGACCCTTGATCACCCCGGCGTCATAGGCGAAGGCCATGCCGTATTCGCGCAGCCACGGCTGCAGTGCTGCCCAGGTCACAGGGCGGCGCCAACGCAACTGGTTGCGCCAGTAACCGCCGCTGTCGCCGGTGAGGGTCTGCTCCTTGAAGCCGCGCACCGAGGTCAGCCCGCCGACGCTGATGCGCTGGCCACTGTAGAGGGCGTCTTCGCTGCGCTGGCCGGTGGCCAGGCTGTCGAAGCTGAACTGCTCGCCCCACAGCTGGAACGGCTGCAGGTAACTCAGGGTGAGGGTGTACTTGTTGTAGCGCGCCACCGGTTCGTTGCCGCGCGGATCGCCCGCGCCCTGGGCGTCGAGCGCGCCGATGCCCTGCTGCCAGCCGGCATCGAGGTTGACGAAGGCGTTGCCGATGCGCCGGCCGTGGTTGACGCCCAGCTGGCGTTCGGTGATACGGGTGCTGGAGACGTCGATCAGGGTGTCGTCCAGGTAGTTACGCGCACGCAGGTGGCTGACGCCAGCATTGACCGCGGTCTTGCTCAGGCTGTCGCGGTGGATCACCCGTTCGGCCTGGAACTGGTGCACGCTGTTGTCGCCATCGAGCTTGAAGGGGAAACCGCTGGAGGTGTCGCGGGTGCGGTAGTAGTTGTGGTTGTAGCTGTAGTTGAAGGTCCACCAGCCCCACGGCAGGCTGTAGTTCAGGCCGTGGCTGTCGGAATGGCGCCAGTGGTCACTGACCACGTCGCGCCCGCCACGCAGGCTCAGCTGATCGGCCAGGCCCAGCGGGCTGTCCCACTCCAGGCCGAGGTTCATCTGCTGTTCGCCACTGCTGGCGTCACCGTTGTTGTGCCGGCTGGCAGAGACGCGCCAGGGCTTGTCACGCTGGCCCTTGAGCTGGACGCGGCTGCCGCCGACCTCCTGCCCCGGCACCAACTCCACCTCGACCTGGCGCGAGGGCAGGCGGCCGAGCTGGTCGACCATCTGTTCCATTTCGCGCAGGTTGAGCACCTCGCCGGTATTGCCGGGGAAGGCCATGGCCATTTCCCGAGGGCTGGCCAGGGCGGAGCCGTCCAGCCCTTCCAAGCGGCCTTCGACGATGATGATCTGCAGCACGCCGGAGCCCAGGTCCTGCTGGGGCAGGTAGGCACGGGTGGTCAGGTAGCCACGGTTCAGGTAATGGTCGGTGATGCGCTTGAGCAGGTCATTGAGCTGGCCGACTTGCAGGCACTTGCCTTCGTAGCCTTCGAGCAGCGCCTTGCGCTGTGGCTCGTCGAGCAGGCTGGCACCTTGCAAGTCGATGCGCTGGATCTGGAAGCAGCGCCCTTGCTCGGGGGGCTGGGCGGGCGCCTGCGGTGCCTGCCTTCCCGGCAGTTGCTGAAGCTCCTCGAGACGCTTGCGCTGCTCCTGCAGCAAGTTCTCCTGGCGATCGCGGATCAGGTCACGGTCGCCGGGTGTCTGGAACGGTGCGGCACCGGCGAGCAAAGGCAAGAGTACCAGGCCTGCGGCCAGGAAGCGGGTAGGAAGGGGCATGGGGCGTGTCCATCACTTAAAGCCGAGCGCATCACTGCGAAATAGTCGCGCAGGGTACTAGAGGACAGCAGTGCTATCAATAAGCCACCTTTCCCCTGTATTGCCGGATAAGTTCTCTACGCCGGGAAGCCGCCCGTCATTGCTTTACTGTTGTCGCGCAGGCTTGCCGGCAGGCCGGAACCACCACCCCTGCTGCATGCCGGCAGCAGCGAGCAGAATCAGCCCGACTCCCAACCACTGCAATGCTGCCAGGCGATGGTCGAAGGCCAGCCAGTCGACCAGGATCGCGGCGATCGGGTAGATGAACGACAGCGCTCCGGTCAACGCCGTTGGCAGGCGCTGGATGGCGCTGTACAGCAGCACGTACATCAAGCCCGTATGCAAGATGCCCAACGTGACCAGGCTGCCAAGCGCCGGCAGTTCACCCGGCAGCCCGCCCAGTTGCACCCAGGGCGCCAGCAGCAGGACGCCGGTGCTCACCTGGATCAAGGCAATGAGGTGCGGCGGCGTGCCGGCCAGGCGCTTGATGATCAGCGCCGCCACGGCATACAGAAACGCCGCACCCAGTGCCAGGGCGATGCCCTGCAGGTACTCGCCACCACTGGCCTGCCCCGCGCCGTGAGCGCTGACGATAGCCAGCATGCCGAGGAACGCCACGCTCAGCCAGGTCAGCTTGGCCACGGTGATCTTCTCGCCCAGGAACAGCGCCGCCAGCCCCACCAGCATGAACGGCTGGACGTTGTACACCGCGGTGCCGATGGCGATCGATGCCCGCGAGTAGGAGGCGAACAGCAGTACCCAGTTGCCGACGATCGCCACCCCGCTGGCCACCGCCAGCAGGAAGGTGACGCGGGTCAGCACGCCCGGTTTGAGAAAGCCCATGGCCGCGCAGATCAGCAGCAAGGTGCCGGCGCCGAACACGCAGCGCCAGAACACCACCTCCAGCACCGGCTGCCCGGACACCAGCACGAACCAGCCAATGGTCCCGGAGATCAGCATGGCGGCGATCATTTCCAGCGAACCACGGCGCAGCGAATTGTCCATCTCACACCTCCTGTCGACGATGGGCACAGTATGCGGAGGGTCGAGGGCGACCTTCCAGCGGATAACCAAGGCATATCGGTGCTCTCGCCTTTACTATCAAGGCATTTATTGAAAATCACCTAACGAGGCTGCCATGACCGATACCATCGACCAGTTGCTGATCAACGCCCTGATGGAAGACTCGCGCCGCTCGCTCAAGGCCTTGGCGCAGATCAGCGGCCTGTCGGCGCCCAGCGTCAGCGAGCGTCTGCGCCGCCTGGAGGAGCGCGGCGTGCTGCGCGGCTATACGGTGGAGGTTGACCCGCGCTGTTTCGGCTACCAGTTGCAGGCCATCGTGCGCATTCGCCCGTTGCCGGGGCAGTTGCAGGAGGTGGAACGGCAAATCATCGCCATTCCCGAGTTCACCGAATGCGACAAGGTTACCGGCGATGATTGTTTCATTGCCCGCCTGCATGTGCGCTCGATGGAGCAGCTGGACACGCTGCTCGACCGCCTCAACGTGCTGGCCGAGACCAATACGGCAATCATCAAGAAAACGCCGGTGAAGCGGCGGCTGCCGCCCATGGCATGAGGCCAAGTACCCGAGAAAAACTTGTACACAAGAATGTCACCATAAGTGCCATTTTTGTGTGCACTCTCCACGGGTAACGCCCCATTAGGTTACACACTTCGTTTAACTAAATTTGACTAAACGATCAGCTAATTGGTTGTGTGAAAAATATAACCTGTTCATTTGGTCAACTTATAGTTCCAATATTTCATCTACTTAACTTTCAAACAGATAGATTCAAAATAGTAGCCGCCTGAAAGCGTATTGATCGCTGGCATGGAACTGGCTTTTATGTGCTTGTGTTTTGTATACAAGTTTTACGAAACATAAATACACAAGAACCCGCAGCGTCGCCCCGTCGGCGACCGTTGCGCCCAGAACCCAGTGATGCCAACGCCTGCACCGACGAGATGGCGAGCCCGTGCGCCAGCGCCCGCTCATCGCAGTCACACGCATCAGGAGCCACCGGAATGAGTAGCAGCCTCCCCCTTGCCCCTGAACTTTCCGTTGCCAGCCCCCATCCCTCGACCAGGACCCTCGAAGGCCACCCGGCCGATCTCGAGCTGAGCCCTCGCCTGCACAACCGCGACCTCGCCCCGACCAAACTGGCAGGCCGCCGCTGGGGCGGCTACAGCATCTTCGCGCTGTGGACCAACGACGTGCACAACATCGCCAACTACTCCTTCGCCATGGGGCTGTTCGCCCTGGGCCTGGGCGGCTGGCAGATCCTGCTGTCGCTGGCGATCGGCGCGGCGCTGGTGTACTTCTTCATGAACCTGTCCGGTTACATGGGGCAGAAGACCGGCGTGCCGTTCCCGGTGATCAGCCGCATCGCCTTCGGCATCCATGGCGCGCAGATCCCGGCGCTGATCCGCGCGGTGATCGCCATCGCCTGGTTCGGCATCCAGACCTACCTGGCCTCGGTGGTGCTGCGGGTGCTGTTGACCGCCGTGTGGCCGCAGGTGGCCGCCTATGACCACGACAGCATCCTCGGTCTGTCGAGCCTGGGCTGGGTGTGCTTCGTGGCGATCTGGCTGGTGCAGTTGGTGATCCTCGCCTACGGCATGGAGATGGTGCGCCGCTACGAGGCCTTCGCCGGCCCGGTGATCCTGCTGACCGTGGCGAGCCTGGCGGTGTTCATGTACTTCAAGGCCGATGCGCGCATCGCCTGGTCGGTCGCCGAGCCCCTGAGCGGCTACGAGATGTGGCGCAACATCTTCGCCGGCGGCGCGCTGTGGCTGGCGATCTACGGCACCCTGGTGCTCAACTTCTGCGACTTCGCCCGCTCCTCGCCGTGCCGTAAAACCATCCGCGTCGGCAACTTCTGGGGCCTGCCGGTGAACATCCTGGTGTTCGCGGCGATCACCGTGGTGCTGTGCGGCGCGCAGTTCCAGATCAACGGCCAGGTCATCGACAGCCCGACGCAAATCGTCGCCAGCATCCCCAACACCGCGTTCCTGGTGCTGGGCTGCCTGGCGTTCCTGATCGTCACCGTGGCGGTGAACATCATGGCCAACTTCGTCGCCCCGGCCTTCGTGCTCAGCAACCTGGCGCCGCGCCACCTGAACTTCCGCCGCGCCGGGCTGATCAGCGCCACCCTGGCGGTGCTGATCCTGCCGTGGAACCTGTACAACAGCCCGCTGGTGATCGTGTACTTCCTCTCCGGCCTGGGCGCCCTGCTCGGCCCGCTGTACGGCGTGATCATGGCCGACTACTGGCTGCTGCGTAAGGGCCGTATCAACGTGCCCGAGCTGTACAGCGAGAGTCCCGCCGGCGCCTACCACTACACCCGCGGCATCAACCTGCGCGCCGTGGCCGCGTTTATCCCGGCCGCGCTGCTGGCGATCATCCTGGCCCTGGTACCCAACTTCCACGGTATCGCGCCGTTCTCCTGGCTGATCGGTGCCGGTATCGCCGCCGCCGTCTACCTGCTGATTGCGCCACGCCACCGCCAATACCTCGATGTCAGCGGCGAATGCATCGCCGTCGACCACAGCAGCCACTGAATTTCAGGGAGATCCGTCATGCGTATTCTGATCGCCAACGTCAACACCACCGAAGCCATCACCGAAGCCATTACCGAGCAAGCGCGCAGCGTGGCCGCGCCCGGTACCGAGATCGTCGGCCTGACCCCGTGGTTCGGCGCCGAGTCGGTGGAGGGCAACTTCGAGAGCTACCTGGCCGCCATCGCGGTGATGGACCGGGTGCTGGCCTACGACCAGCCCTTCGATGCCGTGATCCAGGCCGGCTATGGCGAGCACGGCCGGGAAGGCCTGCAGGAACTGCTGGACGTGCCGGTGGTAGACATCACCGATGCCGCCGCCAGCACCGCCATGTACCTGGGGCACGCCTACTCGGTGGTGACCACCCTGGACCGCACCGTGCCGCTGATCGAGGACCGCCTGAAACTGTCCGGGCTGTACGAGCGCTGCGCCTCGGTGCGCGCCAGCGGACTGGCGGTGCTGGAGCTGGAAAGCGACCCACGGCGTGCGGTGGAAGCCATCGTCGAGCAGGCCGAACGGGCTGTGCGCGAGGACAAGGCCGAAGTGATCTGCCTGGGTTGCGGCGGCATGGCCGGGCTCGACGAGCAGATCCGCCAGCGCACCGGGGTGCCGGTGGTGGACGGCGTGAGCGCTGCGGTGACCATTGCCGAATCGCTGGTGAGGCTGGGGTTGAGCACCTCCAAGGTGCGCACCTACGCCACGCCGCGGGCGAAGAAGGTGGTGGGCTGGCCGATGCGTTTCGGTCGCTGATTGACCAGTAGCGCCCGTCGCAGGGCAAGCCCACTCCCCTGGCGTCAAAAGCAACCCGTGGGAGCGGCGATGCGGCGACCCGACTTGCCCCGCGATGAGGCCAACAAGGTCAGCGCAACAGCCTCGCCAGCCGCTCGCCACTGCCACACGCCAAGGTGAACCCCAGTGCACCATGCCCCAGGTTCAGCCACAGGTTGCGATACCGTGTGGCACCAATGATCGGCACCCCGGTCGGCGTCGCCGGCCGCATACCCGCCCATTCCACTGCCTGCCCGTAGTCGGCGGCCTCGGGCAAGGTTTCCCAGGCCAGCCTCCGCATGCTCGCGAGCCTGCCGGCATCCACCGACTCGTCGTAACCGACGATGTCCACCATAGCCGCCACACGCAGCTGATCCTCCAGCCGGGCATAGACGATCTTGCATTCGTAGTCGGTGATACTTACCTCGGGTGCCCGATGCGCGGCGCCGACCGGCGCGGTCAGGCTATAGCCTTTCAAGGGATAGACCAGCAAATTCAAGCCCGGCAAAGCCAGGCCGGCGCTACGGTGCCCGGCGCTGAGCACCAGGCGCTGCACGTCCAGCTGTTCATTGCCCATCTCAAGGGCCAGCACCTGATCATCGTGCGCAATCAGCCGTGTCACCGGCCGCCCCAACAGCAACCGGCATTGCCCGGATGCCTCCAGGCGCTCGGCCAGGCGCAGGCAGAAACGGTGGCAATCGGCGACCTCTTCGTCCGGGGTGAACACGCCGCCAACGAACGGTGCCTCGCAAAGCGCCGGGTCGAGCTCGCGCAGTTCGGCGGCATCCAGTGTTCGCTGGCTGTGGGGATCAAGCAGGTGTTGGCGCCCGCGGTCGAATGCACGCTGGGTACGAAATGCAACCAGCTTGCCGTTGCGCCGCCAGGCGAAATCATCAAGGCCGTCCTGCTCGCGCCAGCGCTGTAACGCCGCCTGGCTTTCGAGCGCCAGGCTCAGCAACTGAGCAGCATTACGGCGATTGACGGAGGTGCGGCACGCCATGACGAAAGCCGCCAGCCAACGCCACTGCGCAGGGTCCAGACGCAACCGAAGGCGCAATGGCGAGTCCCCCTGCAACAACCAGCCAAGCGCCTGCCACGGTACTCCGGCATCGGCCAGAGGCGCGACATAACGATACGAAAGCTGTCCACCGTTGGCGAAGCTGGTGGCGCTGGCCAGGCTGTCCCGGGCTTCGACCAGGTCGACCTGCCAACCGTCGAGCACCAGCGCATAAGCCGTCGCCAGGCCGACCACCCCGCCGCCGATCACTGTCACCCGCTGGTTCATGCGTCCATTCCCGTCCAGGCCTTATGGCCAGACAGTAACAGCAGGTCAGGTCGGACAGCCAGGCTCACCGTGATCGAGCCCCTGACGCACGCTACGGCTGAGCAGGGTAGCCTTGCCCTCGCGCCAGGTCAGCGTGAGCACGTACAAGGTATCGAAGTCGTCGCGATGCCAGTCTTCGGTGAGCACCCGCTCCTCCCCCAGGGCCTTGCCGGCCACGGTGTTGATCAATTCCGGGAGGTAACCGCGGGACCAGGCGGTGTAGACCGTGGCATTGCGGTACTTGCTACTGAGCAATTCGTCAGCCAGATCGTCGGTGTCGTTTGCGCCATAGTCGATGTTCACCGGCAAGCCGAGGCGAATGGCGCTGGGACTGATGGTCATCAACGGGCGGATATAGCTGTAGCGCTCATCCTGGCTACCTTCTTCGACCCCCCGCGAAGGGTTGGCGGCGAATACGTAATCAGCCTTGCCGAAGCGCTCGGGCAACAAGGTGGCGAGATCCAGGGCGCGATTGAGCCCCTGGCAGTTCAGCTGTCCCAATCCCTCGCCGGGCTTCTCGGCATGGCGCAGGAAGACCAGCGTCTGGGTGCCATCCACGGGTTGCGCACGGCTCTCGACCACGGCCAAGGCCAATGGCACGGCCGCAGCGGCGAGCGTCAGGCTCAACAACAGGTGACGACGACGGCGAAGGAAGGTGGGCAGCTTCATCTGGGGCGGACTCTTGTGGCCAGGGTACTGGGTTGCCCCGCCACATGGTCCCGCAGCCTTGGCGGCGGGCCGTCCCTGTTGTGAATGCCATCCGTGGCAGCGAGTGAGGGTCAGAGTGCCCTCGACCCGTTTGGTTCCTCCCTGGGCGCACAGGCCGTTCCATCGACAAAGGCCACGTTAATGCATGTGTGTTGCTGAATTATTGCTCGTGGCTCAATCGTCGCGGGTCAGCACAGTTTCGGTCTATCGCAGGACCGGTGAGCCCCAAAGGCTTGAGTCAAAGCGTTGGGAGAGCAACGTCACGTCGCATCCTTGTAGCGGTCTCTGAATACAATCAGGCATACACCCAGCACGATAGCGAAAGACTTCCACAGCACCACATCAACACCAGTGAGCGTTTCACGGTGCAAGAACAGCATACCGAGCCCCCCCATAGTGAGAAGACTCACGCCAAGCCAGGTACGCAGCCGGGGTGACCTCAACCAGCGATCAATGGCAAAGCCTATGAACAGCGACAGGGCGATCTGAACAGGATCCTCGTACATTGGGGGCTCTCACTCTGTGGCATGCGGAGCATCTCCTCCGTAAGGCTCTGGAGAACGATCCAAATGAGCTTGGGACGATAGCTCCGGACATGCCTCTCAAGGCACCAATTGACGTCTGACATTCAAGTGGGAAATTTCCCAAATCAAACAATTAGTATCGCGGCGCCAGGTTTTCATGATCCGGTTTCTTTGCATGGCGCACATTGATGGGCTGGATGACCTCGATTTTCTGCCATTTGTTCAACGGGTAGGAGCGCATTGACCATACCGAAGGCCGCATCTCAGTCTTCCCGGGTCAGCACTTCCAGCAGCTCGATCTCGAAGGTGAGGTCCGAATTCGGTGGAATCGAACCGACCGAGCGCTCGCCATAGCCCAGGTGCGCCGGGACCAGCAGCTTGCGCTTGCCGCCCACGCGCATGCCCATCAAGCCTTGATCCCAGCCCTTGATCACCCGGCCGGTGCCGATCACGCACTGGAACGGCTTGCCGCGCGACCAGGACGAATCGAACTCGCTGCCATCGGCCAGGGTGCCGCGGTACTGGGTGGTGATCAGCGCGCCCTTGACCACGGCCTTGCCGTCGCCTTCCTGTAGATCGATGACTTGCAACTCACTGCTCATGGCAGGTTCCTCGAGACGGTTTTGGTGGGCGCCCTTTTCTCAGGAATGCATGGATTTGGCAAGGCGGGTCGGCTCAGGACGGGGCGAACTGTTCGAAGATCTGTTGGCCGGTGAGGTCCTTGGTTTCGTTCTTGAAGCAGTACCAGGCGGGCTTTTCGTCGATGAAGATCTGCTCGGTGAAGGTCCAGTTTGCCTTACCGTCGAGCAGGCCGACTGGTACGACATAGAGGTTGCTCTCTTTCAGGCGGTAGAACAGGTGCGTGCCGCACTGGCCGCAGAAGCCGCGCTGGGCCCAGGGGGAGGAATCATAGACGCTCGGGGTTGAGCCTTCGAACTGCGGGGGTTCGGCGCAATGGACGGCCAGCAGTGGGCCGCCGGTCCATTTGCGGCACATGCTGCAGTGGCAGGCGCTGACGTGGTTGTTATCGACCTTGACGGTCAGTTTGGTGGCTTGGCATAGGCAGGTGCCTTGGTTTTCCTGGGGCATGGGGGGCTCCTTGCTGTTGTTTTTGGGAGTTGGAGTATAGGTGGTGGGTTCGGGTTCGGGTTCGGGGATGATTGTTTTGGATTTTTGGCTCCATTCATCCGGCCCCTGCGCTTCGCTCCGGGGTTCCCTCGCTCCGTTCTTGCTCCCGTGGGTACCGCGCTGTACGGCCCATCCTGGGCCGCAGCGCTCGACGGCCATCCATGGCCGTCGCCCCACTACGCAAGAACTCCGCTCGGCCTCCTGAAGTCGCAATTGGCGGCGCCTGGGCTATCGCGCGCTTAGAAGCAAGAGCAAGAAATGGGAAGTTATTTATTTGGCAGTTAATTATGTATTGGTTGTTCCGACCCTTTCGCGGGGCAAGCCCGCTCCTACAGAGATCTATATAACGGCAATTGTCGTGTAGGAGCGGGCTTTCCCCGCGATGCGATCGAGAGATTAATTAAGTCTCAACTAGCGATAGCTGCGCCAGTTCAGGCGCCGCCCGTAACTTCGCGACTTCAGGAGGCCGAACGCAGGACTTGCGGAGGGAGGTGACGGGCATGGATGCCCGTCAAGCGCTGGGGCCCAGGATGGGCCCTGCAGCGCGGTCCTCCCGGGAGCAAGGCCGGAGTGAGGGGACCCGGAGCGAAGCGGAGGGCCGGATGGATGGAGCGAGGATTTTTTGGTTCCTTTTTGATCCTTCAAAAAGGGACCCGCCGTAAGGGCGGAAAGGTGACTATGCGTCGACATCGCAAACGAATGCACTTACAACCATTAAAACCAGCGCCGACCGACTTTGACTTTGACTTTGACTTTTAGAGCATGTGTTTT
This sequence comes from Pseudomonas sp. P106(2024), assembly GCF_057480815.1. Taxonomy (NCBI): domain Bacteria; kingdom Pseudomonadati; phylum Pseudomonadota; class Gammaproteobacteria; order Pseudomonadales; family Pseudomonadaceae; genus Pseudomonas; species Pseudomonas sp. P106(2024). Next base: position 182,042 of record NZ_JBLIYU010000006.1, read on the forward strand.
GAAAACTATATGCGCATTTATTCGCGATGGTGACTAAGCGTCAACATCGCAAATAAATGCGCATACAACTTTCAAAACAACCAAACAAACTTAACTGTCCCGCCGCAGGTCCTCAGGAATAGGCAAATCCTTCTTCAACGGCTCCGGCGCCTTCCCCCTCCCGGCCCGATACTGCCGAATCTGGAACACATAGGCCAACACCTGCGCCACCGCCAGGTACAACCCCGCCGGAATCTCCTGCTCCATCTCGGTGGAGTAGTAGATCGCACGCGCCAGGGCCGGCGACTCGAGTATCTGCACGTTATGCTCGACCCCGATCTCACGAATCTTCAAGGCAATGAAATCAGTCCCCTTGGCAACCAGCAACGGCGCCGTCCCACCCTTGTCCGGGTTGTACTGCAGGGCCACCGCGTAATGGGTCGGGTTGGTGATGATCACATCCGCGTCAGGCACCGCCGCCATCATCCGTCGCTGCGACATCTCCCGCTGCAACTGCCTGATACGCTGCTTGACCTCAGGCTTGCCTTCGCTGTCCTTGTACTCGTCCTTGACCTCCTGCTTGGTCATCTTCATCTTCTTGTTCGTCTGGAACAGCTGGTATGGCACATCCAGCCCGGCAATCAGCAGCAACCCCGCCGCCATCCACAAGGCGCTCCAGCCCACCACCTGCACCGCATGGATGATCGCCTGCTCCAGCGGCTCGTTGGCGATGGCCAGCAGCGCCTCGCGGTCACTGGCCAGCACCAGCAGCGCCACCAGCAGGATCATGATGAACTTCGCCATGGCCTTGAGCAGCTCGGTCAGCGCGTTCATCGAGAACATGCGCTTGATCCCCGACAATGGGTTCATCCGGCTGAACTTCGGCTGCAGCAGGCTCCCGGAGAACAGGAAGCCGCCCAGGGCAATAGGCGCAACGAAGGAAATCACGAACAGCAGAATCAGGATCGGTTGCACCGACCAGATCGCCATCTTGCCCGAGGCCAGCAGGAACGCGCCCATGCTGCGCTCGTCGACGATCACTTCGCGCGTCAGGCTGAAGTTCATGCGCATCAGGGTCATCAGCGTCTCCGCCAGATAACCGCCGAACGCCAGCAAGCCACCAGCGCCCGCCAGGGTCACCGCGACCGTGTTCAGCTCCTTGGAGCGGGCGACCTCACCTTTCTCCCGCGAGTCGCGTTTGCGCTTCTCGGTGGGTTCTTCTGTCTTGTCCTGACCGCTTTCGCTCTCTGCCATGCTCAGCGCGCCCGTGCCAGCTCACGCAGCCACTGCAGCGCTTCGCTGGCCAGTGCCTGGTAGTGTGGAAGGATATCGGCCAGGCCGACCCAGAAAATCCCCATGCCCAACACCAGGGTCAGCGGGAAACCGATGGAGAAGATGTTCAACTGCGGCGCGGCGCGGGTCATCACGCCGAAGGCGATGTTGACCACCAGCAGCGCGGCGATCGCCGGCAGGATCAACAGCAGCGCAGCACCCAGCACCCAGCTCAGGCGCCCGGCGATCTCCCAGAAATGGTTGACCACCAGGGCACTGCCCACCGGCAACGTGGTGAAACTCTCGGTCAGCACCTCGAACACCACCAGGTGGCCGTTCATCAGCAGGAACAGCACGCTCACCAGCATGGTCATGAACTGGCTGATCACCGCGACGTTGACGCCGTTGGCCGGATCGACCATGGAGGCGAACGCCATACCCATCTGCACGGCGACGATCTGCCCGGCGATGACGAAGGCCTGGAACAGCAACTGCAGCGAAAAGCCGAACAACGCCCCGACGATGACCTGCTCGGCGCACAGCAGCACGCCGCGCACGCTCAACGGATCGATCTCGGGCAATGGCGGCAACCCCGGCACGATGACCACGGTGATCGCCACGGCGGCATACAGGCGCACCCGCGCCGGCAGCATCTTGGTGCCGAAGATCGGCATGGTCATCAGCACCGCCATCACCCTGAACAGCGGCAGGATGAAGGTGGCGACCCAGGTGCCGATCTGCGTATCGGTCAGCTCCAGCATGGCGGCCTCAACCGATCAGCTGCGGAATGCTGGTGTACAGGCCGATGAAGTACTCCATGAACTTCTGCACCAACCAGGGCCCGGCGACGATCAGCGTGATCAGCATCACCAAAAGGCGCGGCAGGAAGCTCAGGGTCTGTTCGTTGATCTGCGTGGCGGCCTGGAACATCGCCACCACCAGGCCGATCAGCAGGCTCGGCACCACCAGCACGGCGACCATCAGGGTGGTCAGCCACAACGCATCACGGAACAGGTCGACAGCGACTTCAGGTGTCATGCAAGGCTCTCCTTGGCGGCGTCAGACGCCACCGAAACTGCCGGCCAGGGTGCCCATGATCAGCGCCCAGCCATCGACCAGCACGAACAGCATGATCTTGAACGGCAACGAAATGATCAGCGGCGACAGCATCATCATACCCATGGCCATCAGCACGCTGGCGACCACCATGTCGATGATCAGGAACGGGATGAAGATCATGAAACCGATCTGGAACGCGGTCTTGAGCTCGGAGGTGACGAACGCCGGCACCAGGATCGTCAGCGGCACCTGGTCGGGCCCGGCAATGTCGGTGCGCTTGGACAGGCGCATGAACAGGTCGAGGTCGCTCTGTCGGGTCTGCGCCAGCATGAAGTCCTTCAACGGCCCCTGGGCCTTGTCGATGGCCTGCTGGGCGGTCATCTGCTCGGCCAGGTAGGGCTGCAGGGCGTCCTTGTTCACCCGGTCGAACACCGGCGCCATGATGAACATGGTCAGGAACAGCGCCATGCCGGTGAGCACCTGGTTCGATGGCGTCTGCTGCAGGCCCAGGGCCTGGCGCAAGATGGAGAAGACGATGATGATGCGGGTGAAGCTGGTCATCAGGATGACGAACGCCGGGATGAAACTCAGCGCCGTCATGATCAGCAGGATCTGCAGGCTGACCGAATATTCCTGCTGCCCGTCCGCCCCACTGGACAGGGTGATGGCCGGGATCGACAGCGGGTCGGCGGCCAGGGCCAGTGGTGCTGCCAACAGCAGCGCCAGGGTCAACAAAAAGCGCAGCGCGCCGCTCATCACGTCTTGTCCTTCTGATCCTTGCCCATCAGCTCGAGCAGCCGTTGGGCGAATTCCGGCGCGGCCTGGCGCGCCGTAGCGGGCACCTCCACGGGCTCGGCCAGCACATGCAAGGCCTCGATGCTGCCGGGACTGTGACCGATCAGGATCTGCTCCTTGCCCACCTGCACCAGCAGCAACCGGTCGCGCGGGCCGATGGCCCGGCTGCCGACGATCTCGATCACCTGCGCGCCACGCTGAGCATTGCCCTGCATGCGGCGCAGCAACCAGGCCAGGAACAAGATAAGCCCCACCACCAGCAGCAGACCGAAGACCATCTGAGCCAACTGCGCGCCCAAACCGCCGGGCAACGGCGCGGCAGCCGAGGCGTTGGGCTCGGCCGCGGCGATCACCACTTCACTGACCAGCAATGCACCGAGGGCAATCAGGCCCCGCACCATGCGCTTCACTCAGCGCAGCTTCTTGATACGTTCGCTGGGGCTGATCACGTCGGTCAGGCGGATGCCGAACTTCTCGTTGACCACGACCACTTCGCCATGGGCGATGAGGGTGCCGTTGACCAGCACGTCCAGCGGCTCGCCCGCCAGGCGGTCCAGTTCGATCACCGAACCCTGGTTGAGCTGCAGCAGGTTGCGGATGCTGATCTCGGTGCTGCCCACCTCCATGGAGATGCTCACCGGAATGTCCAGGATCACATCCAGGTTCGGGCCTTCGAGGCTGACGTGCTCGTTGGGCTTGGGCGAACTGGCGAATTCCTCCATCGGCAGGCGATCGCCACCAAGGTGGCCGGCATCGCCACCGAGCAAGGCATCGATGTCGGCCTGCCCGGCATCACCCGTCTCTTCCAGGGCAGCAGCCCATTCGTCGGCCAAGGCCTGTTCCTCGGGAGAGTTGATCTCGTTTTCGTTAGCCATGATTTCCTCGACAGGCATTCAATACGTTGGAGCGATCGGCACGCCGTCAGCGGCGCTCGATCGGGTCGATGATCTGCAGCGACAGGGTGCCCTTGTGCGAGCCCAGCCGCGCCTTGAACGACGGCACGCCGTTGGCGCGCAGCACCAGGTGCTCCGGCAGCTCCACCGGAATCACGTCACCCGGCTGCATGTGCAGGATGTCGCGCAGCTTCAACTGGCGGCGGGCGACCGTGGCCGACACCGGCACATTGACGTCCAGCACGTCTTCGCGCAGGGCCTTGACCCAGCGTTCGTCCTGGTCGTCCAGATCGGACTGGAAACCGGCGTCGAGCATTTCGCGCACCGGCTCGATCATCGAGTACGGCATGGTCACGTGCAGATCGCCGCCACCGCCGTCGAGCTCGATGTGGAAGGTCGAGACCACCACCGCCTCGCTGGGGCCGACGATGTTGGCCATGGCCGGGTTGACCTCGGAGTTGATGTACTCGAAGGTGACCGGCATGATCGCCTGCCAGGCTTCCTTGAGGTCGACGAAGCACTGGTCCAGGACCATGCGCACCACGCGCAGCTCAGTCGGCGTGAACTCACGACCCTCGATCTTGGCGTGACGGCCGTCGCCACCGAAGAAGTTGTCCACCAGCTTGAACACCAGCTTGGCGTCGAGGATGAACAGCGCGGTGCCACGCAACGGCTTGATCTTGACCAGGTTGAGGCTGGTGGGCACGTACAGCGAGTGCACGTACTCGCCGAACTTCATCACCTGCACGCCGCCCACTGCCACGTCGGCGGAGCGACGCAGCAGGTTGAACATGCTGATGCGGGTATAACGGGCGAAACGCTCGTTGATCATTTCCAGGGTCGGCATGCGACCCCGCACGATACGGTCCTGACTGGTCAGGTCGTAGCTCTTGATGCTGCCGGGCTCGCCAGCGCTCTCGGTTTGTACCAGCCCATCGTCCACCCCATGCAACAGGGCATCGATCTCATCCTGGGACAGCAGGTCCTGCACGGCCATCTATGTGCTCCTACTGCAATACGAAATTGGTGAACAGCAACTGGTCGACGACCGGCCTGCCGACTTCCTTCTGCGCCACTTCCTGCACTACCGCGGTGGCCTTCTGACGCAGCATCTCCTGCCCGACCGGGCTGCTGGCGAGGGTGTCGAAGCCCTGGCCGGAGAACATCATCACCAGGTTGTTGCGGATCACCGGCATGTGCACTTTCAGCGCCTCCAGGTCGGCCTGGTTGCGCCCCTGCATGGTAATGCTCACCTGCATGTAGCGCTGGCGGCCGTTCTGGTTGAAGTTGACCACGAAGGCCGGCGCCAGGGGTTCGTAGATCGCCGCCGGCTTTACGTTGCTCTGCGCAGCGTCAGGCGCTGGCGCCGACGCGCTCTTGTGCATGAAGAACCACGTGGCGCCCACCGACAGGCCGACCGCCAGGAGCAGGGCCAGCACCAGCAGCAGGATCAACTTGAGTTTGCCTTTAGTGGCGGGGTCTTTCACTGCGTCACTCTTCGCCATGCCAATAATCCGTCGTCCATCGGGGTTTCAAAGAAGGATGACGTGGCTTGAGCAAGTGTTATGCCAGATTTGACCGAGAAGGAAGGTACCGGCCCTGTCGCCAGACAAGCGCCACCCGAAGGTGGCCGCGCAGGGCCGGCGAATATCAGGCGTAATAGTCGACCATGCTGTCGCCGACCACCACTTGATGCTCGGCAGGACGCGCGCCCTCGGCAGGATCGACGCCCTCCCCAACCGCCTCGGCGCGGCGCGCCGCCACGCCGGACAGGCTCGAGCCGCCCTGCTGCGCCTGCTGCTGTTGCTGGCCGCGGGACTGGTCGGCCACGCTGACGTCCGGCTGCGCCAGCCCCTGTTGGGCGAACAGCTCGCGCAGTCGATAGACCTGGCTGTCCAGCGCATCGCGCACGCCGGCATGCCCACTGACAAAGTGAATCTGGGTGGGCTGGTCCGCCGCGACATTGACGCGGATGTCCAGGCGCCCCAATTCAGCGGGTTCAAGCTGGATGTCCGCCGACTTGAGGTTCTGGCTCGACAGGTACATGACCCGGTTCACCAGGCCTTCGGCCCAGGCGCCCTGGTTCATTGCCAGCGGCTGCTGCAGCGGGTTCGGGGTCACCGGTACGGCATTGGCGGTCTTGGGCGTCGCCGCCTGCGTCAGGCTGGCCAGGCGGTCGGCGAAGTCATCGACCCGCGTGTCGCTGCTGGCGCCCTTGATATCCTTGAGGCCATCGTCGATCAGCCCGGCGAATGCCTTGTCGCCATGCTCGGCGTTCCCCGCTTCCTGCTCGGCCTTGCCAACCACGTTCGCCAAGGTATTGACGGCTGTGGCGGCGGGATCGGCAGGCGCCTGGCTGCTGTCGGAGCGGCTACTGGCCGCATGGGCCGATGTGGTTCCCTTGGCCTGGGCGTCCTGCTCCAGCGCCAGGCGCAAGGTCGGCATGTTGGCCAGAGGGTCCGCCTCCGGATCGAACGCGGCATCCTTGGGCGCTTCCTCGACGACCGCCGCCGCCGACACAGGCTGTGGCGCCTGCGCCGCCGCCTGCAGCACCGGGGCGACCGCTTCGGCCTGGGCCTGGATCAACTGCGCGCCCGGCTGGGCGTCGGTGACCTGGCCAGCCACCAGGCTGGCATCAAGGGACGAGGTAGTGTCGCCTTCGGTGGCTTCATCCGCCTCGGCAACAGGCTTGCTGCCCGGGATGACTGGCAAGTTATTGCCGTCATCGGCAACCGCCGGCTTGCTGGCGTCGTCCGGCTTGCCGCCTGCGGCAGGTGCGGCCTGCTCCTTGGATTTGGCCGGGTCGGCCCCCTTGGCGACCTTGTCGTCACGCGCTGGAACGCTGTCGCGCCCCTGCCGGGCCATGACCTGGTCGAAGCCATCGCCTTGGCTGGCCGGGGCTTGCAGCGGCTTGTCCGCCACACTGGCAGCCGGGCGCGACGTCTTGTTGACGAGGCCGGCTTGCAACAATGGATTGGATGCGACAGGCATTGAGAGGTCTCCGCTGCAGAACTGGTAAAATGCGTCTGTGCGAAGAAAAGCAAAACTCGCGCCAATTTTTACTCGGCGGCGATCCGCTGCCGCTCGGCACGGTAGAAGCGCTGGACCTCCACGTACTCCTGGTCGATGCGGTTGATCAGGTCTTCAATACCGTACAAAGGTTGCTGGCGGACCCGCTCCTCCAACTCCCGGCACAGCTCGGCCAGACCAACGGCGCCCATGTTGCTGCTGCTGCCCTTGAAGCTGTGCGCGGCCAGGCCCAGCTCTTCGGCGTCCTTGGCCTCGTGCAGCTGGCTCAGGCGTCGCTCGGAGTCTTCGAGGAAGGTTTCCAGCAACTGCAGGTAGCCATCTTCCATGACCTCCCGCAAGTCACTCAGCACCCTCTGATCGATATGCATGTCCACCACTTGTTCACTCCCTGATCAAGCCGCGCAAACCGGCTCACCATTGAAACTCCACGCGCGCCAGACGGCCACCTTCCAGCCACTGGGCATTTTCCGCCAGCCGCCGCACCAGGCTCACTCCGCGCCCACTGAACCCGTGCCCACACGGCCTGTCGAGCGGCAAGCGCGCCACATCGAAGCCTGCGCCGCTGTCGCGAACCTCGATGGTCAGACGCCCGCCCGCACCTTGAGGTTCCACCCGCAGGGCAATGCCGACGCTGCCATGCACCTCGCGTCCCAGACGCTCGGCGCGCTGGCGATAGTACTCGGCGAAGCCGTCGGCGTCGCACTTGAGCGCCGAGTCCAACCCCAGCACGCCATGCTCCAGCGCATTGGCATACAGCTCGCTCAGCACACTGTGCAACTTGCCGCTGCTAGGCCTGAGCCCATGAATCTCCTGCAACAGCTGTACCAGATATGGCACCGGGTTGAAGCGACCCAGGCTCTCGCCCCGCAACTCGAACTGCATCGACCAGTCCAGTGGGCTGGAACGACCACTGTCGGAGTACACCACCGCCTGCGGCGCGACAGGCTCGGGGCCCAGCATGCGGATATCGCACAGGCTGATATCGTCACGAGACTGACCACCGAATCCCGCCAGCGCCTGCATGAGCTCGTCGAACAACACCGCCGGATCACGGTTGGCCGCCAGCACCTCGCGCAGGCGCTCCACGCCAAACAGGCAGTCCTGCTCATCAGCCGTATCAACGACGCCGTCTGACAGCAGGAACAACCGCTCTCCCACCGCAAGCGGCATCACCTCGGTAGCATCGTCGAACTGTTCGGGCGAAAGGATTCCCAGCGGCAAGTGGCGCGAAGGGAGGACACCCAGCACCTCGCCTTGCGACGACAAACGATAGCCATCCGGCATGCCACCGTTCCAGAGCTCCACCGTCCCTCGCTGGTAACTCAGGTTGAGCAACAGCGCGCAACAGAACATATCCACGGGCAGGATGCGCTTGAGCTTGGCGTTCATCTCCCGCAGGGTTTCGACCAGGCCATAGCCCTTGGCAGTCATGCCATAGAACACTTCCGCCAATGGCATGGCGCCGACCGCGGCCGGCAAGCCATGACCGGTGAAGTCACCCAGTAGCACATGCATGTCGCCCGAAGGCGTATACGCCGCCAGCAACAGGTCGCCGTTGAACAACGCATAGGGCGACTGCAGGTAACGGATATTCGCAGCACTCAGGCAGCCGGAGTGGGCGACCTTGTCGAACACCGCCTTGGCCACCCGCTGTTCGTTGAGCAGGTGATGGTGATGGCGGGCGATCTGGTCGCGCTGCTCCAGCACCGTTGCCTGCAGGCGACGCAAACGGTCCATGGCGCGGATCTTCGCCGCCAGGATAACGGCACTGTAGGGCTTGGCCATGAAGTCGTCGCCACCGGCCTCCAGGCAACGCACCAGCCCCTCCTCTTCATTGAGCGAGGTCAGGAAGATGATCGGCACCAACGCCTCGCCCGCCAGCGCCTTGATCCGCCGCGCCGCCTCGAAACCATCCATCACCGGCATCAGCGCATCGAGCAGCACCAGCTGCGGTCGTCGCTCGGCGAACAGCGCCACCGCCTGCTCGCCATTCTCGGCGGTGACCACCACGTGCCCCTGGCGGCGGACGATCTGCGCCAGCAACAACCTGTCCGCGGCGCCGTCCTCGGCCACCAGCACGGTCAACGGCTGATCGGCGGCCATGGCCAGGCTCAACTGATGTCGAACAGCTTTTCGAAGTTGGAGATCGCCAGGATCTTGCGCACATCAGGGCTGGCATGGACCACACGGATATCCGAGTCCTCGCCGCCGACATGGTCGCGCAGCAACAGCAACATGCCCAGCGCCGAGCTGTCGAGATACGTGGCTTCCTTCAGATCGACCACCACGGAATCCGGGCGCGGACGCTGATGCTCGTAGGCATTCCTGAATTCCTGATGCTTGCCGAAATCAAAACGCCCCTTGACCTTGATCGTCAGCTTTTTCCCGTCCTGTGAAAAATCAGTTTCGACTGCCATGCGAGCGATTCCTTCGATGATGGCGAATGCGGCTTCTGAAGGTTTAGCAGGCGCTGGCGACGAGCGCCAGTCAGGTCGATCAGGGGTGACCCTGGCGTGGCAGGCGTTGGGACAGCTCGTCGAGCAGCTTCTGCTCGCGCTTGTCCTCGGCACGGCGCGCTTCGTCCAGATAACGCTGGACCAGCTTGCGCAGCCCTTCGACGCGGGCATAAGCCTGCTGCCAGGTGTTGCGGGCGTTGTTCAGGTTGTTCTGGTGCCAGGCCATGCTCTGGCGCTGCTGGGTCATTGCCGTTTCCAGCTGCCCGAGGAAACGCTGGTAGTTGACCAGCCAGTTGCCGTCGACACCCTGGCTGCCGCGATTGATCCATTGCTGCTGATAGGCCTCGCGAAAACTCTCGAGCTCGGCCTGCTTGGCCTGGGCATCGCTGAGCAGCTTCTGGAAATGCCCCAGGCGCTGGGCGGCCTTGCGCTCGGCCTCTTCGGCCATTTCCACCACCGGCACCAGGCGTGCCGCTCGGCTGGGCTGGGCCATGATCTATCAGCCCGCTGGCGGCGCGAACACCGCGGCCAGTTCTTCACGGCTCTGCGCCATGCCGACATTCTCATCCAGACGTTGGCGCAGGAAATCCACCAGTTTGGGTTGCAGGGCGATGGCCAGGTCGGTTTCCGGATCACCACCGGCCACATAGGCGCCGACACTGATCAGGTCGCGGCTCTGCGACAGGCGCGACCACAGCTGCTTGAATTTCTGCGCCTGACGCAGGTGATCGGGATCGACCACCTGGGGCATGACCCGGCTGATCGAGGCCTCGATGTCGATGGCCGGGTAGTGCCCTTCCTCGGCCAAGCGCCGGGACAGCACGAAGTGACCGTCTAGCACGCCCCGCGCCGAGTCGGCGATCGGGTCCTGCTGGTCATCACCCTCGGACAGTACGGTGTAGAACGCGGTGATCGAGCCACCGCCCGGCTCGCCATTACCGGCCCGCTCCACCAGCTTGGGCAGCTTGGCGAACACCGAAGGCGGATAACCCCGGGTGGCGGGCGGCTCGCCGATGGCCAGGGCGATCTCACGCTGGGCCTGGGCGAAACGGGTCAGCGAATCCATCAGCAGCAGGACATTCTTACCCTTGTCGCGGAAATACTCGGCAATGCGCGTGCAGTACATCGCCGCACGCAGACGCATCAACGGCGCGTCGTCCGCTGGCGAGGCCACCACCACCGAGCGCTTGAGCCCTTCCTCGCCGAGGATGTGCTCGATGAACTCCTTCACTTCGCGGCCCCGCTCACCGATCAGGCCGACCACGATGATTTCGGCCTCGGTGAAGCGGGTCATCATGCCCAGCAATACCGACTTACCGACGCCGGTACCGGCGAACAGACCCAGGCGCTGGCCACGACCGACCGTGAGCAAGCCGTTGATGCTGCGGATACCGACATCCAGCGGCTGGCTGATCGGATCACGGTTGAGCGGGTTGATGATAGGGCCGTCCATCGGCACCCAGTCCTCGGCCTTCATCCCGCCCTTGCCGTCCAGCGCGCGACCGGCGCCGTCGAGCACCCGACCGAGCATGCTCATGCCCATCGGCAGGCGACCACTGTCGTCCAGCGGCACCACGCGGGCACCCGGGGCCAGGCCAACGATGCTGCCGACCGGCATCAGGAACACCTTGCTGCCGGCAAAGCCCATGACTTCGGCCTCGACCTGCACCGGGTGGTAGCTGTCGTCATTGATCACCAGGCAACGGCTGCCCACCGCCGCGCGCAGGCCCTCGGCCTCGAGGGTGAGGCCGACCATGCGCAGCAGGCGCCCTTCGACGATCGGCTGGTCGGGCAGCTTCACCGCATCGGCGTAGCCCTCCAGGCGCTTGCCGAAGCTGGTACGGTCAAGGCGCATCGGTTTCACCCGCCGGCACGTCCAGTTCGACGGAAATATCCGGCGAAGCAGGATGCAGGGCCTGGTCGTGGGACTGGTCGAACAGTTGCGCCACAGCCTTCTCGATACGGGTTTCCATGGTCGCGTCGATCCGGCTGTGAGCGGTCTCGATCCGACAGCCCCCCGGCAACAGCGACTCGTCCTCGAGCAGCTTCCAGCTCTCCTCGTGACGCTCGCGCAAGGCCTTTGCCAGCTCGAAGTCCTGCGGGTTGAGGTGGATACGGATGTTGTCGGCGCCCATCGGCAGCAGCTTCAACGCCTCACGAAGCACGTGGGTGATCTGGCTCGAGTCGCTGCGCAGCTCACGACCAATGACCTGGCGGGTCATGCCGGCGACCAGCTGCACCAGGGCTTTCTCGATCTGCGTATCCTGCTCGGCAATGGGCTCGAGCAGGTGGCTCATGATTTGCTCCAGGCTGGCCAGCTTGGCCGCCAGGGCCACTTCGGCTTCCTGTCGAACCTTCAGTTGAGTGCTGTGGAAGCCTTCGCGCTCGCCGGTGGCGAAGCCTTCGTTGTAGGCCTCCTGACGGATGGCCTCGAGTTCCTCGAGGGTCAGTGGCTGGACTTCCTCCAGCGGCACTTCTTCGACTTCCTCCTCGATGACTTCCGGCTCAGGCTCGGGTTCCGGCTCAGGCTCGGGATCGAAGCTGGGCAGCGCCCACACGTCCACACCCTCGAGGTCGCGGGCACGGATCAGGTCGCTGGGGTGTTCGGTGGTGGACATGTTTTCAGGTACTCAAAAGCCATCTGCAACCAATGCGCCCCTGTAGGAGCGGCCTTGTGTCGCGAAAGGGCTGCAAAGCAGCCCCACGATCTCGATGTCACCGCAAGCTGTCGGGGCAGCCTTGCTGCCCTTTCGCGACACAAGGTCGATCCTACAGTAGAACGCGCGCGCCCCACCGATCAGATCATTTCCTCGGCGCCCTTGCCGCCCAGCACGATCTCGCCGGCTTCGGCCATACGGCGGGCGATGGTGAGGATTTCCTTCTGCGCCGTCTCCACGTCGCTGACCCGCACCGGCCCCTTGGCCTCCAGGTCGTCGCGCAGCAGCTCCGACGCACGCTTGGACATGTTCTTGAAGATCTTGTCCTTGACCCGCTCGTCGGCACCCTTGAGCGACACCACCAGCACATCGGAGGACACCTCGCGCAGCAGCGCCTGGATGCCACGGTCGTCGACGTCGGCCAAGTTGTTGAAGACGAACATCAGGTCTTCGATCTGCTCCGACAGGTCGCTGTCGATCTCGCGGATCGCGTCCATGAGCGCGCCTTCCACGGAGCTGTCGAGGAAGTTCATGATGTCGGCGGCGCGCTTGATGCCGCCCAGGGTGGTGCGCGCGGCATTGGAGTTGCCGGAGAACTGCTTCTCGAGGATCTGGTTGAGTTCCTTGAGCGCCGCCGGCTGCACGGTGTTGAGCGACGATACGCGCAGGACGATGTCCAGGCGCACCTTGTGGTCGAAGTTGCTCAGCACTTCACCGGCCTGGTCGGGGTCGAGGTAAGCGACCACGATGGCCTGGATCTGCGGGTGCTCGTAGCGGATGACGTCGGCCACGGCGCGCGGCTCCATCCACTTGAGGCTGTCCAGGCCGCTGGTGTTGCCACCGAGCAGGATACGGTCGATCAGGCCGTTGGCCTTGTCCTCGCCGAGGGCCTGGTTGAGCATCTTGCGGATGTAGCCGTCGGAACCGACGCCCAGGCTGGTCTGGTCGCCGACGATCTCGACGAACTCGCTCATCACCTGCTCGACCTGCTCGCGATGGACGTTGCCCATCTGCGCCATGGCCACACCGACCCGCTGCACTTCCTTGGGGCCCATGTGGCGCAGGACCTGCGCGGCATCGGTCTCGCCGAGCGAGAGCAGGAGGATGGCCGCCTTGTCGACGCGGCTCAGCTTGGCGGTAATGGCTCGATTGTCACTCATCGGCGTTGATCCACTCTTTCACGACCTGGGCCACGCGGCCCGGGTCTTCGGCCACCAGGCCCTTGATTGCGTTGAGCTGTGCCTCGTAACCCTCGCTCGGGCTCGGCAACAGAATACTTGTCGGGCCACCCAGGCTGACGCGGTCGTTGGCCAGTTCGCCATCCAGACCGATCATGCCGCCCAGCTCCATGTCGCTGTCCGTGGCAGCCTGCTTGCCGCCACCTGTAATGTTGTTGAGCACCGGACGCAGCACGCCGAACACCAGCACCAGGATGAACAGCACGCCCAGCACCTGCTTGACGATGTCCCAGAACCACGGCTGCGAGTAGAACGGAATGTCGACCAGTTCGTCGCCACGGTCGGCGGCGAACGGCACGTTGATCACGGTGACGCTGTCGCCACGGCTGGCATCGAAGCCCACCGCGTCCTGCACCAGGCGGGTGAAGCGCGCCAGGTCCTCGGCGCCCCACGGGGTGCGGGTGGCTTCGCCAGTGGCGGCGTCGAGCTTGACCTGGTCATCCACCACCACGGCCACCGACAGACGGGTCAGGCGACCTTGCTGCTGACGGGTGTGGCTGATGGAGCGGTCGAGCTCGAAGTTCTTGGTACTCTGCTGACGCTTGTCGCTCGGGTACGGCGCGAGCATCGGCTGGCCGGTGGCCGGGTCCATGATCTGCTGGCCGTTGGCGTCCACCAGCGGCTGGCCGGGCTGGATGGCACCGGCCGGCGTGGCGGCGGCCTTGGCGTTTTCGGGCGCGGAGGCGCCGGCCGGCGGCTGGTTGCTCAGGGCCCCCGGCACACCTTGCGGCCCCTGGCTGCTGGCACGCTGTTCGTTGACCGACTGCTCGCTGCGCAGCGCAGGCTGGTCAGGGTTGAACTGCTCGGAGGTAGACTCGACGGCGCTGAAGTCGACGTCGGTCGACACTTCGGCCTTGTAGCGGTCGTTGCCCAGCACCGGCTGCAGGATATTGTGCACGCGCTGGGTGAGCATGCCTTCCATGCGGCGGCTGTAGTCGAACTGCTTGCCCGCCATGGTCAGGGCGGTGTCCTGCAACTGATCGGAAAGCAGATTGCCCTTCTGGTCGACCACGGTCACCTGGGACTTGTCCAGCTCCGGAACGCTGGTGGCCACGAGGTTGACGATGGCCATGACCTGGCCGGCTTCCAGGCTGCGGCCCGGGTACAGCTCGACCAGCACCGAGGCGCTGGGCTTGCGCTCGTCACGCACGAACACCGAGCTTTTCGGGATCGCCAGGTGCACGCGGGCGGCCTTGACGTTGTTCAGGCTCGACACGGTGCGCGCCAGCTCGCCTTCAAGGCCGCGGCGGTAGCGGGTGGCTTCCATGAACTGGCTGGTGCCCAGGCCCTGCTCCTTGTCGAGCAGCTCGAAACCGACATTACCGTCGCTTGGCGCCACACCGGCGGCGGCCAGTTTCAGGCGCGCACGGGAGAGGTCGTCGGCCTTGACCAGCAGGGCGCCGGAGTTCGGCTCAACCTTATAGGGAATATCGGCTGAAGCCAGCGCGTCCACCACCTGCTTGGTGTCCATGCCCGCCAAGCTGCCGTACAGCGGCCGGTAGTCCGGCTGCTGCGACCAGAGCACCACGGCGAAGCCGATGGCCACGCTGGCGGCCAGCCCGACCAGCAGGCCGACCTGACGCAGCATGGGCATCTGCGAGATGTTTTCCAGAAATGCCATGCCGAACAGCGGCGGCTTGGCTGCTGGCGGGCCACTCTTGGCGGGGGCGTTATCGACGACTGCTTCGGCCATGACTCACTCTCGCCCTTATACCGGCATCTGCATGATGTCCTGGTACGCCTGTACCAGTTTATTGCGTACCTGGGTCAGGGCCTGGAACGACACCGAAGCCTTCTGCGAGGCGATCATCACATCGGTCAGGTCGACACCGCTCTTGCCGATCTCGAAGGCGTTAGCCAGCTGGGAGGAAGCCTGTTGCGTTTCATGCACCTTGCCAATGGCCTGGCCGAGCATGTCGGCGAAGCTGCTCTGGCCGGGCGCCAGCTCAGGCGCGGCGGCAACCTTGGGCTGGGACATGGCTTCGGCCTGCATGGCGCGCATGTCCAACATCAGACGATTGAATTCAACACCTTGGGTCATGGACTTCTCTCTCCGGCTGCCGCACTTTTTTTGACACTCATGCAGCGAATGGGTTGGTGCTAGCAAGAGGAGTGCCAGCCAACCCGAAAAACATTCAAAACGACGTATCAACCAAACAGGCTGGCCTCGACATCCAGACCAGCGTCACGCATCTGCGCCAGCTTGTAGCGCAAGGTGCGTGGACTGATCCCGAGACGCTCGGCAGCCTCCTTGCGACGCCCGCGCTCGGCGCGCAGGGTGTCGATGATCATCTGGAACTCGTGCCGGCGCATGTCATCGCCCAGCCCCCCGACCTCGGCGGCCGACTCGACAGATAATGGCTCAATAGTGGCCATTTTCGGTACCGACAATGGAATGGCGCCAGCCAGACAGAAATCCGCCGCCTCGATGACGCCTCCCTGCTGGAGGATCAGCGCCCGCTGTATGGCGTTATCCAGTTCACGCACATTGCCCGGCCAGGCGTAGGCTTGCAGGCACGCCCGCGCTTCGGCGGACAAGCGCACCTGGGCATGGCGCATTTTCTGCGCATGGCGCGCCAGCAAACGCTCGGCCAACGGCACGATATCGGCTGGACGCTCACGCAGCGCCCGCCAGGCCATGGGGAAAACCGAAAGACGGTAGTACAGGTCTTCTCGGAAGCGCCCGGCCGCCACCTCCCCCGCCAGGTCGCGGTTGGTCGTGGCGAGAATGCGGATATCCAGGGCGATGGGCTTGCGCCCACCGACGCGCTCGACCTCACGCTCCTGCAGCACGCGCAGCAGCTTGGCCTGCAGGCCCAGCGGCATCTCGGAAATCTCGTCGAGCAGCAGGGTGCCGCCATCGGCTTGCTCGAACTTGCCGGCCTGGGCGGCGATGGCGCCGGTGAACGCCCCCTTCTCGTGACCGAACAGTGTCGCCTCAAGCATGTTGTCCGGGATCGCCGCGCAGTTGATCGCCACGAACGGCTGGTCCACGCGCCGCGACTGCTGATGGATATAGCGCGCCAGCACCTCTTTGCCAGTCCCCGACTCACCGGAAATCAACACCGTCGAATCGCTTTGCGCGACCCTGGCTGCCAATTCCAGCAATTGCCGACTTGCAGGCTCGCAAGCCACCGGCCCCTCCTCGCCCGCTGACGCACCGGCACCGACGGCATGCCGCGCCACCAGGCTGATCAACGCCTTGGGCTCGAAGGGCTTGACCAGATAGTCGACAGCCCCTTGGCGCATGGCCTCAACGGCCCGCTCAACCGCCGCATGGGCGGTCATCAGCAACACCGGGAGTTGCGGGTGGTTGCGGCGCAGCTGCGCCAACAGCTGGTGACCATCCATGCCCGGCATGTTCACGTCGCTGACCACCAGACTGAACGACTCCTCGGTCACCGCCAGCAAGGCGTCTTCGGCGCTGCCGACGGCGCGCAGGCAGAAGCCGCCGATTTCCAAGGTATCGGCCAGCGCCTGGCGCAGGACCCGATCGTCCTCCACCAGCAGAACCTTGACACTCATTGACCTGCCTCCAGCCGGCTGTCGATCAGCGGCAACACCACGGTGACACAGGTGCCACGCCCAGGCTTGGAGCGCAGGCCCAGCGTGCCACGGTGCGCGCGCACCACGGCCTGAACCACTGCCAGCCCCAGGCCGGTGCCGGTAGCCTTGGTGGTCAGGAACGGTTCGCCAAGACGCGTCAGCAGTTGCGCGTCGATGCCGCTGCCGGCATCACTCACGCAGATGCGCAGGCTATCGTCGCGACGGGACAGATGGACCTTGATTCGCGCCGGCTCATGACTGGCCTGCAGGGCGTTCTCGATCAGGTTGAGCAGCGCGCCAACCAGGGTGTCGCGGTTGCACAGCAAATCGCCAAGATGACTGTCGCACTGCCAGCGCACGGCATGCCCCTGGACATGGGCATGGGCCGCCTGCTGCAACGCCTGGAACAGCGCTTTCGGGCTGATGCGGTCGCTCAGGGGCAACTCGCCGCGGGCGAACACCAGCATGTCGCGCACCTGATGCTCCAGCTCGTGCAGGCGCTCCTTGAGGTTGCCGGCGAAACGCTGACGGGTCTCCTCCGCCAGCGCCTGCTGCGGGTCGGCCAGGTGACCGGCATACAGCATCGCCGCCGAGAGTGGCGTACGGATCTGGTGGGCCAGGGACGCGACCATGCGCCCCAGTGACGACAGGCGCTCGTGGCGCGCCAACTGGTCCTGCAGGCGCCGGGTTTCGGTCAGGTCATTGAGCAGCACCAACTGGCCGGGCTCGGCATCGAGGGAACGCGTGGCAATGGACAGACGGCGTCCGTCACGCAGCGAGACCTCGTGGCCGTCATCCTCACGCGGCGCGAAACTGCGGGCGATCACATGCCGCCAGAGCACACCGACCAGCGGCTCGCCCAGCAACTCGCAAGCCGCCGGATTGGCCTCGCGCACATAGCCCTCGCCATCGATCACGATCACCCCGCCCGGCAGCAGGTCCAGCAGGTTCTGCAGGCGGTTGGCCAGGCGCTCCTTTTCGTCCAGTTCGGCCATGCGCTGGGCGCTGACCACTGCCAGTTCGCCCTTGAGCTCGCTGACGCGCGTCTCAAGCATGTTGTAGGACTGGCTGAGCTGGCTGGAAACCTGGTCGAACAGGGCGAACGCCTGCTCGAGACCCTGCCGGCTTTCCTGCTCGAGCGGGGTGTGTCCTCGCGGATCGGAGGAATGGGAACGGTGGGCGGCCTGGGGCATCGTGCTCTCTCGCATGGCTGACCGTCATAAAAACGGTATGTTGCCAGCGGTGTAGCAATAGCCGTGCCGGAGATGGGGGCAATCAGCTGTGGGCTTGTTGACCGAGCGCAATGACCGGGGTTGTCAAGCACCCGGCCATTGCGCCAAAACCCGGCGGGATCAGTCGTCCGCCTGCTCCTCGCCACCCTGGCGGCTCATGCCGTACTTGCGCATCTTCTCCACCAGCGTGGTGCGGCGGATGCGCAGGCGCTCGGCGGCCCGGGCGACGATGCCATTGGCATCGTCCAGCGCCTGCTGGATCAGCCCCTGCTCCAGGCTGCCAAGATAGTCCTTCAAATCCAACCCTTCGGGCGGCAGCATGGCATGGCTGGCAAAGTTCGGCGCATGCCCGTTGATCGCCACGCGCTCCTCGAGATCGGAACGCAAGCTGTCGACCAACTGCTCGTCTTCGTCATCCACGTAGCGGAACTTCTTCGGCAGTTCCGCCACGCCAATCACCCCGTACGGATGCATGATCGCCATGCGCTCCACCAGGTTGGCCAGCTCACGGACGTTGCCCGGCCAGCCGTGACGGCACAGCGACATGATCGATGCGGAGTTGAAGCGGATCGAACCGCGTTTCTCGTGCTCCATACGCGAGATCAGCTCGTTCATCAGCAGCGGAATGTCTTCCACCCGCTCACGCAATGGCGCCATCTCGATAGGGAACACGTTCAGCCGGTAATACAGGTCTTCGCGGAAGGTCCCGTCCTCGATCATGGTCTCGAGGTTCTTGTGCGTCGCGGCGATGATGCGCACGTCGATGCTCTGGGTCTTGTTGCTGCCGACCCGCTCGAAGGTGCGCTCCTGCAGGACACGCAGCAGCTTGACCTGCATCGGCAGCGGCATGTCGCCGATCTCGTCGAGGAACAGCGTGCCGCCGTTGGCCAGTTCGAACCGCCCGGCACGGCTGGTGATCGCCCCGGTGAATGCGCCCTTCTCGTGGCCGAACAGTTCGCTCTCGAGCAATTCCGCCGGAATCGCCCCGCAGTTGACCGGCACGAACGGTGCCTCGCGGCGCTTGGAGTGGTAGTGCAGGTTGCGCGCCACCACCTCCTTGCCGGTGCCGGACTCGCCGAGGATCAGCACGCTGGCATCGGTGTCGGCGACCTGCTGCATCATCTGCCGCACATGCTGGATGGCACGGCTGGTGCCCACCAGGCTACGGAACAGATTGGGCTCGCGCTGACGACCACGCTCACGGGCCTGGTCATACATCTCGCGGTAGACCTGGGCACGGTGCAGGGAGTCGAGCAACTGGCTGTAGCTCGGCGGCATCTCGAGATTGGAGAGCACGCGCCGACGCAGGTCCTCGGGGAACTCCGCGGAAGAAATTTCACCCAAAAGCAGAACCGGAAGGAACTCATCCCACCCGACCACTGTCTTAAGGAGCCCCAGCACATTGGCCGGAGCATTCACGGTCCCGATCAGGACGCACAGGACTTCGCGACTGGAAGACAAACCCTCGACCACCTGCTGCCAGTCGCCGCTGGAACAGGAGAGGTTATCTTCGCCGAGAAAATTCAGGACCACCGCCAGATCGCGGCGGCGTTCGCTGTCGTCATCGATCAGGAGAATCTTGGTTTCACGCCACATGCAATAGCAACTTCCCTAGTCATATCGGCGCCCGGAGGGCGTGCACGACATCATTCCGACTGAATGGTCAGTGTTCGGACGTCTGAATTTCGAAAACAGCCACTAGTAAAGTCAAAAAGGCCTACACAGTCAAATTTATGGCGCCTTTTGCTCAGTCCGGTGCATATTAACTGAACAAATGGTAAACCTTCGACGCATTCTTTGCTTGATTGATCTGGGTCATTTCATCGGCGATGGCCTGGCGCTCTCCGATGGTCGCGTCGAGCAGTTCGCGATAGACCTGCAACAACCCTTCCAGGCGCTCCTTGACCAGCTCTTCATCCAGCGCCGGCGCGCCAAGCATGTCGTCGATGCAGGTGCGGCAGTTCTCGTCGAGCCTGCCGATGGCATCCCAGTCCTTGGCACTCAGGGCGTTCAGCAGTGCGTCGCGGGTCTCGTCGAATCGTTGCAGTTCGCTGCTCACCTTGCTCTCCCTGCCCGGCTCAGCCGGCTTGTTGCGCTTCTGCGATCGCGTCCCAGCCGCTCTTGACGGTGATCAGCAATTGCGCGACCTCGTCGATGATCGCCGGGTCGTTGTCGATATTGGCCTGCATCAGGCGATTGGTCATGTAGGCGTAGAGGCTCGACAGCTGCTCGATGTAGGCAGGGTCCGCGCTCTTCTGCGCATCCAGGCCGTCGTTCAGGCCGATGATGATGTCGATGGCCTTGCCCAGCATCAGGCCTTTTTCGGCGATATCGCCGCGGGCCAGCGCACCTTTGGCCTGGGCCATGCGATCGAGCCCACCCTCCATCAGCATCTGCACCAGGCGATGGGGCGTTGCTTCGGAAATCTGGGCATGGGAATTGACCTTCTGGTACTGCCGAAGGGCTCTCATGGGATTCATCTTGCGACCTCGTAGCGGGCAAAAACGACTGGTTTCATAGTCCTTGTATCGGGCCGACGGCGGAAAACTTTACCTGCCGCCGGCGTGAAGCCGGACATCATGCCCGGACTTCACGGGACCTTCACGGATTATTTGTCGTTCTTGGCGTTGTTCAGTGCGTTGAGCGTGCCCAGCACGTTACTCTGCTGCTGACGCAGTTGAGCGACCAGAGTATCCATGTTGTTGTACTTGTCCTGCAGGCTGACGCGCAGGGCTTCCATACGCGTATCCAGGGTATCCTGCTCGGTCTTGAGCTTGGTCAGGCTCTCGCTCAGCGCCTTGGAGCGCTCTGCCAGGGTGCCGGTGGATGCCTTGGCATACGGTTCGGTCGCGGTCTGCAGGCGCGCCAGCAGGCCATTCTTGCCGTTGAAGATGCTGGTCAGGTCGGCGGCGTTGGTGGCCGCGGCCTTGTCCCACTTCTTGTCGTCCAGGCTGAGCGTGCCGCCATCCTGGGATGAGGTGACGCCAAAGGCGGCGAGCGACTTCATCGTGCCGTTGCCGGAAAGCGTGTTCATTTCTTCGCGGATCGATGACATCAGCGCGCGCATGGATGCGTCGCCGGTGAGCGCGGCGGGAGTCACGGTGCCGTCGGCGTTCTTGGTTACCTTGGTCTCGGCGTTAACAGCCTTGATCAGCGCGTTATAGGTATCGATGAAACCTTTCAGGCCCGACTTCAGCGCGGTGGTGCTCGTACTCAGCGAAAGGGTCGTCACCGTAGGTGCGGACGCCCCTGTCGCCGTTGGCGAAAGCCCGACCAGCTTGATGTTCAAACCGCTTACCGCGTCGCTGATGTCGTTACTCTTTGACTCCATGGAAATGCCATCGAGTTTGTATTGGGCATTCTTTGGCGGATCTACAACGGTGTAGCCAGTGTCGAGACCCGAGTTACCCGACAGCGTAATATCGGAACCTACCCCCATCTTGCTGGAGGTAACGACGAGACGCGAACCAGACGCGTCGGTCAGAATGTTGGCACTCAGACCTGCGGTACCGAACTGGCTGTTGATCGTCTCGCGCACCTGCTGCAGCGTGGCGCCCGGCGGGATGCTGACGTCGTGGTCCTTGCCATTCTGGGTAATGGTCAGCTTGGTCGCAGTGGTGCCAGGGTTGACCACGGTGCCCGCGCCGCCGGCATAAACCTTGGTGGACACCTTGGAAGCCGATGCCAGCTGGGTCACAACCAGGTTGAACGAACCAGTGGCCGCGCCTGCGCCCGCCGTGATGGTCGCAACCTTCTCATCCGACGACTTCAACGCCAGACCACCGAAGCTGTTGTCGTTGGTCATGCTGGTCAACGCACCACGGAAGGCATCCAGGGCCGCCTGGATCTTGCCGATAGAGGACAACGTGGTGGTTGCCTTCAGTGTCTGGGTGTTGATCTGTGCCTGTTTCGGCGCCTTCTGCGCGTCCACCAGGGACTTCACAATCGCCTGGGTATCGATGCCCGAACCGATACCGCTGACTGTTGAACCTGCCATCATTGCTCTCCTTGTTCGGTAGCTGCCGGGTCCTTGACGACTACACGCCGCAAATGACCGACAGCAACAAAAATCATGCCAGCTTACGCCTTGCCATCAAACAGAAGGCTGCCAGCTTCGCTGAGGCTTTGTGCCAGCTTCAGCGCCGTTTCCGACGGGAGTTGGCGGATCACATCACCGGATTCAGTGGCGATCACCTTGACCACGACCCGGCCGGTGGAATCATCGATTGAAAAATCCAGCTTGCGCTGGCTCGACTGGACGAAATCGCGGATCTCGCCAACCGCCTTCTCCAGGTCCTCGCGGGTGTGCGGCTTGTCATCGGCGGCCGCGGCTTCCGGCACCTTGGCAGGCACCAGCGGGTCCTTGGCAGTCGCCACTGCCTGAGGCAGCACCGGAGGATACACCTGGTTCAGCTTGACACTCATGTCCATGCTTCGAACTCCTCATGTCAAAAAAGCGAAAGGGCACGTAAACGCGCCCTTCCACCTCTTACTCAGGCGCCTGAATTACTGGAGCAGTTTCAGGACCGAGGATGGCAGCTGGTTGGCCTGCGACAGGATCGCGGTCGAAGCCTGCTGCAGGGTCTGCTGCTTGGTCAGCTCTGCAGTTTCCGAAGCGAAGTCCACGTCCTGCACGGTCGAACGGGCAGCGGTGGAGTTCTTCTGGATGTTCTGCAGGTTGTCAACGGTGGTGGTCAGACGGTTCTGGGTAGCACCCAGGCCAGAACGGACGCTGTCGATCGAACCGATGGCCTTGTCGATAACGGCCAGGGCGTTCTGAGCCTTGGTGGCGTCGGTGACGTCGGTGTTGGCGATGGTGGTCTTGGTCGACGAAGCGTCGGTACCGGCGTTGAACAGGCCGGTAACACCAGCGCCGCTGAGGGCGTAGCCCTTGGCCGAGTCCAGGTTCACAGCGCCAGTGGCGATCAGGCCGTCAGCCAGAGCGACGCCAGCACCGTAGGTGCCCGAGCCGTCCTTGGTTGCAACAGTGATGGTACCGGCAGCGGTGGAGTTGGCGAACGAGATGTTCTCACCGGTGTCGGACTTGACCGACAGGGTGCCTTTGGCTTCGTCGTAGTTGACGCTGATGCCCAGCTTGGCAGCGTTCGACTTCAGCTGGTCAGCCAGGTTGGCGGTATCGGTGACGCCGACGAACTTGGTGGTCTGGCCGCCAACGGTCATGTCGAAGGTAGCAGGAGCGGTAGCAGCACCGGCGCCGACAACGAACTGAGCTTCGGTGCTGGCGGTAGCGGTCAGGCCACCGATGGCGCCGTTCAGCTGGCTAGCGATAGTCTTGGCGGAAGCACCAGCGGCAACAGTGACGGAAGCGGTCTGGCCGTTACCGGTTACGGCGATGGCGCCACCTGCAACACCAGTGGTGCTCGGAGCAACGCCCAGGCTCTTGATCTGCTGGGAACCGATGTTGCTGGCAGCAACGTTTTCCAGGGTCAGGTTGATGGTTTCGTTGGCGTTGGCGCCGACCTGGATGGCCTTGGTGCCGTAGGAACCGTCCAACAGCTTCTGGCCACCGAAGGTGGTGGTGGTGGAGATACGGTTCAGTTCGGCAGTCAGAGCCTGGTATTCGTCGTTGTTCGACTTACGGTCGTCGGCGCTCAGGGAGCCAGTGGCCGAGGACAGGGCCAGGGTACGCATTTTCTGCAGGATGTCGGTCGAAGCCTGCATGGCGCCTTCGGCGGTCTGGGCGATCGAGATACCGTCGTTGGCGTTCTTCACTGCCTGGCCCAGGCCGTTGATCTGGCTGGTCAGACGGTTGGCGATCTGCAGGCCGGCAGCGTCGTCTTTGGCGCTGTTGATGCGCAGGCCGGAAGACAGGCGCTGCATCGAAGTGGTCTGGGCAGTGCTGGCCTTGTTCAGGTTAACCTGAGTAGTAACCGAAGCAATGTTGGTGTTTACAGTTAAAGCCATGACGAAATCCTCGTTGGATGGGTACTGCGGCTTCCGGCCCTGGCATCCGCCGGGTATGGCCTAGAGAACCTTCGTAATGGTTATCGTCGTCTGCGTGGGTTGCTTGAGGGCATTTTCGAAAAAAAAATGCCATCACCCCGCCACCCCCATGAAATCAGGGGGTTATTGATTTGGCGGTTGCCGATCAGGGGCTGCTTTGCAGCCCCTCACGGGGCAAGCACGCTCCTACAGGGCGATCTTCCACGCATAAAAAAACGCCTGGCGGGGCACGCCAGGCGTTATTTTCGAGGCCTTCGCGAATCAGCCGCGATAGAGAATCGCCGAACCCCACGACAGGCCCACGCCAAAGCCGCTGATGGCCACGCGCCTCCAGCTACTGTCGAACATGTGCTTCTGCAGCAGCAGCGGCACGCTGGAGGACACGGTGTTGCCAGTCTCGAGCATGTCCTTGACGAACTTCTCCGGATGCTGCTCCTCGAAGCGCCGCGCCACGGCATCGACGATCGCCGCGCTGCCCTGGTGAATGCAGAACGCATCGATGTCCGAAGACTGCAAACCGCTGGCCGCCAGCAGCTCATGCAGGTGCGCCGGCACCTTGACCAGGGCGAAGTTGAACACCTGGCGACCGTTCATGAAGAAGGTGCCATCGCTGACTTTGAGGTGCTCGGCACCCGAGCCATCGGTGCCGAAACGCGCCTCGCCCAGCTGCCAGACAGCGTTCTCGCCCATCCAGGTGGCCGTGGCGGCGTCACCGAACAGCATGGTGGTGTTGCGGTCTTCCGGATCGACGATCTTCGAATACGGGTCGGCAGTGATCAGCAGGCCGTTTTTCAACCCCGCCGCCTGCATGAAGCCCTTGATGGCGTACAGGCCATAGACATAACCCGAGCAGCCCAGCGACACGTCGAAGGCCGCCACGCGGGTCGACAGGCCCAGCTTGTTCTGGACGATCGCCGCGGTGTGCGGCAGGCCTTCTTCGTCACCGTTCTGGGTGACCACGATCAGTACATCGATCGACTGCGGATCGAGCTCGGGGTTGTTGGCGAACAACGCCCGGGCCGCCTCCACGCACAGATCGGACGTTTCCTGCTCCTCAGCCTTGCGCGGCAGGAAGGAAGCGCCGATCTTGCCGAACATGAACTCTTCGTCCTTGCCGAACTTCGCACCCTGGACGTAGTTGTCCAGGCCAGCGGTGGGCACGTAACTCGCGATGCTTTTGATGCCAATCATTCTGGCTTCCCAATGAAAACAGCCAAAGACCGCCACTCGATGAATTGAGGGCGCCGACTACCGGCGTCAAGGGCAATGCGCCCTGGACAGGCCGACATCAGGCCTGCCCTCTGCGCACCGGTAACAAAATGCTGCAGCAACTGCCGCATAGAATACAGGGAAGATGCACGATTTGACTCATTAGTCACAGTCAATTATCGCCAAACCCCTGCCACCACCGCGCGCCAGACACGAAAAAGCCCCGGCAGCATGGCGCTGGCCAGGGCTTTCCTGAGGCGGATCGCGATCAGAGCTTGTTGAACAGGCTCAGTTGCGAAATACGCGAGAAGGCCAGCTGGGAAGCTTCGAGCATGGCCTGCTGCAGAGTCAGCATGATCGAGGCGTCGGCCATGTCGGTGTTGCCGATGGCATCCTGGGTGACCTTGTTGGCCGTGCTCAGGCTGGTGTTTTCCTGGCGCTGGATATCGAGCGAGTTGCCACGGGCACCGATCGAGCCGCGGGTGATATCGACCTGCTCGCGGGCACTGGCCAGGTTGGCCACAGCCGAGGCTACGGCGTTCTTGATGGCGGTATTGTCGCCCGAGGTGCCTGGCGGCGCATCCAACGCCGCACGCAGCTGGCTGATGGTCTCCAGCACGCTCTGGTTCTGGTGGTTGTTGGCATTGACCGCGAACTGGTCACCCGTCTGCGGCGTACCGGATACCTGGTAGGTGACGCCGGCCACCGTCAGCGACGGCGCGGTGAAGGTACCGCTGGCAACGGGCTTGCTGTCCGCAGTCAAAGGCTGGGCATAGAACTCGTAGGTGTTGGTACCGGTGAACTTGATCACCGCCCCATCACTTGGGAAGGTGCTGCTGTAGGCGGCCGGGTCGGTCACGGCGCCGCTGGTGACCTGCGCACTGGACGGGTTGCCGGCACCACGCACGGTCGTGAGCGTATCGGGGCGGGCCTGCACGCTGAACTCACGGCCGGCGAAGACGGCATTGGCATCATCGCCTTCTTTCAGCGAGGCGGTGATCTCGAACTCGACGCCGCGCAGCGCGATACGATTGCCACCCTCGGCCTTACTGTCGAAGGTGCCATTGGTGGGCGTCTCGGCAGTGATGTCGTTACCCAGAGCATCGGTCACCGTGTACTGGGTGGCGCTGGTGAAGGTGATCTTGTACGGCTGGCCAGCGGTGAAGCTGCTGTTGTAGGTGTTGTTCGAGGTCAGCAGGCCCGGCGAGAGCGCGACCTTGCCGTCATCGACCGGCGGCGTCACCAGGGTGGACTGGGTACGGCTCTTGTTCTTGGCCGAATCGAAGATGCTGAAGCCGGTGTCGTTGGTCGCCAGGCTCAGGGTGTCGGACACCTGCAGGCTCAGCTGGGTCTGGTCGCCCTGGTAGCTGTAGGTGCCATCGGCATTGCGCACATAGGGTGGCGACGAGGTCTTGGTGCCACCGAACATGTAGTCGCCGTTGGCATCGCGCGAATTGAGCAGGCCGAAGATGTTGGCCTCGATCTCCTTGAGCTCGCTGCTGATGGAGACCCGGTCGGCATCGGTCACGCCAGCGCCACCGGCACGCAGGGCCAGATCGCTGGCACGCTGCATGGCATCGTTGATGGTGCTCAGCACGCTCTCTTCCTGCAGCAGCGAGTTGTTCACCGTGGTCATGTTGCCGTCGTATTGCTTGAGCAGCGCTTGCTGCTGTTGCAGCAGGAGCAGGCGCGCGGCGCCGACCGGATCGTCGGCGGCAGTCTGGATGCGCACGCCGCTGTCGATCTGCGTCTTGCTCTTCATCAGGTCAGCGAAGTTCTTGGTGTAGCTACTGGCGCTCGACTCATAGAACTGAGCGGTGGAAATACGCACGATGGCTACTCCTTACAATGCGTTGATCAGGATGCTGAAGGTTTCCTGCGCCGCCTTGATGATCTGCGACGACGCGGTGTAGTAGTGCTGGAACTTGATCAGGTTGGCTGCCTCATCGTCCAGGTTGACACCGGAAACCCCGTTGCGGCTTTCCTTGGCCGCATCGAGCACGGCCTTGGTCGCAACGGTATCGATTTTGGCCTGGTTGGCCTTGGCTCCGACCCGCTCGACCAGCGAGGCGTAGGCCGAGGTGAAGCTGGAGCCGCCGCCGGAGGTCACGCCGACGGTGGATTTGGTCTGCAATCCCAGCAGCGCCTGGGCGTTGCGGTTGTCGGACTTGCCGTCGGCATTGAAGCCAAAGGTAAAGCTGTCGTTGGTCGCCGGGCTGCCGCCGACGGTGGTCTCGACGCTGAAGGTCCGCGGGTTGCCGCTACCATCGAGGATCGGCGCACCGCTGGCATCGCGCATCGGCACATTGATGGTCAGCTTGTTGTCCTGACCAGGCACGATGGTGCCTGTGCCGATGGAGTTACCCTTGGAGTCGTACAGGGTGTAGCCCTGCGTACCTCCGCTGGCGGCCTGGAACACCATGCGTACCGGCATGGAATGCTTGATCGAATCCTGGATCAGCGCAGTGTCGGCGCCACCATAGATATCCAGCTTGGCTCCCAGGTTTGGCTGGGTGATGGTGCCGGAGCCGGTATTGCCACTACCCACAACGCCATTGATCGGCCCGGCGAAGGCGAGCTTGTTGGCATCGGTGAGCACGGTATTGATGGAGCCTGCCGCCGAACGGGTCGGGCTCACCTTGAAGGTGTCGCCAGCGGCCAGGCCGCCACCGTTCAGTTTCAAGGTGAAGCCGTCGATCACCGGCGGCGGCGTGGTGGTCAGGTCGAAGTTGCCCATGTCGGTGCCGTCGGAACGGCGCACGCTGTACTGGTTCGGGCCGGTGAACTTGACCTCGTAGTCGTAGGTGGTGAGCGCGCCGCTGTTGGCGATGGTCACATCCAGGTTGCCGGAGCCTGCGCTGTTGTTCGCGGAGGCCAAGCTGCGCTGGCTGATCGCCAGGGCGCTGTTGATGCTGGAGAACAGCGCGCTGCCGAACTGCGCGTTGGCATCCAGGCCCTGCCCCAGCTGGCTGTTGATGCTGTCGGCCACCACCAGGGCGACACGTCCCAGCTCGTTCATCGACGGGGTGAGCACGTCGTTGCGGTAGCGCAGCAAGCCACCGATCTGCCCGCCGGTGACCACCGAGGTGACATCCGAGGAGAAGGTCGGGTAGTTGATCTGCAGGCTGTACTGGCTCTGGTCCGCGGCGCTCGGCACGGCGGTCAGGGTGTTGGCGCGGTTGCCGGTGACCAGCGACTGGCCGTTGCCCAGGTACACGTCGTAGTTGCCGTCACGCTCCTGCACGGTGACGCCGACCAGTTCGTTGAGCTGGCGAACCGCTTCGCTGCGGGCGTCGAGCAGGTTGTTCGGCGAGGCGCCGGAGGCCGACAGCTGGGTGATCTGCTTGTTGAGATCGGCGATGCTCGAGGTCAGCTTATTGACCTGGCCCGACAGGGTGTCCAGCTGGCTGTTGATGCTGTCGTTCTGCTTGCTCATCTGGCTGGAGATGGCATTGAAGCGGTTGCTCAGGGTCTGCGCCTGGGTCAGCAGCAGCTGGCGCGAGGCGACGTCGCTGGGCTTGGCCGAGGCGGTCTGCAGGGCCGAGAAGAACGCGGTCAGCACCGAGCTGATACCGGTGTCGCTTTCGGCCAGCAGCTTGTCGATGCCGGTGATCTGATCCTGGAACGCCGCCGCATCGGTATTCAACGAGGTGGAGGTCTGCAGCTGGTTGTCCAGGTAGGCGTTGTAGATACGACGCACATCCGACAACGTGGTACCAGTGCCGACGAAGCCCGTGCCGATATTGTGCGACGGCCCCGTGGTCTGGATGGTCTGCTGACGCGAGTAACCCGAGACGGCCGCGTTGGCGATGTTGTTACCGGTGATGGACAGCGCGGTCTGGCTGGCATTCAGGCCGGAAAGCCCGATCGAGATCAGAGACATGCTTCAATCCTTATAGATTCGTGTTAGTGCCGGCCATGGCGTATTCCTGGGTTGGCCGCAGCTGCCGGGCAATGCTGATGATCTTGCGGGCGTAGTCCGGATCGGTCGCGTAGCCAGCCTTCTGCAGCTCTCTTGCAAACTGTTCCGGGTTATCGGCGGCGCCGACGGCATCTTTATAGCGGTTGTTGTTCTGCAACAGGCTGACCAGATCGTGGAAGCTGTCCTGGTAGGAGTCGTAGGAACGGAACGCCGCCGTCTCCTTGACGAACTGCCCACCACGGAACTCGCTGGTGATCGCCCGTGCCTCGCCACCCTGCCAGTTACCGGTGGCCTTGATGCCGAACAGGTTGTGGCTGCTACTGCCGTCAGGATTGCGCATGACCGACTTGCCCCAACCAGTTTCCAGCGCAGCCTGGGCCACCAGGTAGCGCGGGTCGATACCGATGCGCTTGGCCGCCTGCTCGGCCATCGGCAGCATGGTGGCGACGAAGGCATCGCTGTCGCTGAACGCCTTGCTCGGCGCCAGCGGCGGCTGGGCCACGGCCCGGCCCAGAATGCGCACACCCTCGCGCGGCGCGGCGAACGCCTGCGCCGGTTGCCAGTCGCCCCGGGCGACGCCGGCGAGCGTGGGGCCACTGCGACTGGGCAGGGCCGTGTCGCTGCCCGCGGCGCCGGCACTGGCGGCGGACGGCACGATCCCAGCCAGCAATCGGTCGGTCAGCTTGCCCGGCAAGGCCAGGCGCCGCGAATTGAGGGCAGCGACGTCGTTGCGCCCGGCAGCGGGCTGCTCGCCGTGCACCGGCGCGGCCACGCGACTGCCCCAGAGCACCGGAGCGGCACCGTCGGTGCGCGGGAATGGGCTGGAGTTCACGCTGTGCTTCTGCTTGCTCAGCTGACGCACCAGCACATCCTGCAGGCCAATGCCGCCACCCTGGCGGGACATGCTCACCGCCAGTTGCTGGTCATACATGTCACGGTACTGCTTGACCGTGTCGCTGTTCATCGGGCTGTCTTCGTCGGCCATCACATCGGTGGCCTTGCGCGACGCCTTGAGCATCTCGCTGACGAACAACGACTCGAATTCCTGGGCCACCTTGCGGATGTTGCCCTCGCTGTCGCGATCGCCAGCTTTGAGCGAACTCAACCGATTGAGGTCGGTGAAGGCCCCACTGTCGGACGCGCCGGAGATCAGGCTTTTCGGATTCATCCCTGGCGTCCTCAGATCACGATCAGGTCGGCTTGCAACGCACCGGCCTGCTTCAGGGCTTCGAGGATCGCCATCAGGTCGCTCGGCGCAGCGCCGACCTGGTTCACCGCGCGGACGATCTCATCCAGCGTGGTGCCCGGGCCGAACTTGAACATCGGCTTGGCTTCCTGCTCGGCATTGACCCGCGAGCGTGGCACCACGGCGGTCTGGCCGTTGGAGAACGGCCCCGGCTGGCTGACGATCGGGTCTTCGGTGATGGTCACGGTCAGGCTGCCGTGGGTCACCGCCGCCGGCGAGACCTTGACGTTCTGGCCGATGACGATGGTACCGGTGCGCGAGTTGATGATGACCTTGGCCACAGCCTGCCCCGGATCGATCTCCAGGTTCTCGAGAATGGACAGGTAGTCCACTCGCTGGCTCGGGTCCATCGGCGCGGTGACCCGCACCGAACCACCATCGACGGCCTGGGCCACGCCCGGGCCAAGCAGCTCGTTGACCTTGTCGACGATGCGCTTGGCGGTGGTGAAGTCCGGGCGATTGAGGTTCAGGGTGAGACTGTTGCCCTGGTTGAAGCCACTTGGCACCGCGCGCTCGACCGACGCGCCACCGGGAATACGACCGGCCGACGGGACGTTGACGGTGATCTTCGAGCCATCACGGCCTTCGGCGTCGAATCCACCGACCACCAGGTTGCCCTGGGCGATGGCGTAGACGTTGCCGTCGATACCCTTGAGCGGCGTCATCAACAGGCTGCCGCCGCGCAGGCTCTTGGAGTTGCCGATCGATGACACCGTGATGTCGATCACCTGGCCCGGCTTGGCGAAGGCCGGCAGGTCGGCATGCACCGACACCGCGGCAACGTTTTTCAACTGCACGTTGCCCGATCCTGGCGGCACCTTGATGCCGAACTGCGACAGCATGTTGTTGAAGGTCTGCAGGGTGAACGGGGTCTGGGTGGTCTGGTCACCGGTACCGTTGAGGCCCACCACCAGGCCGTAGCCGATCAGCTGGTTGGCCCGCACGCCGGAAATGCTGGCGATATCCTTCAAGCGCTCGGCGTGGGCGCCGAACGCACAGGACAGAAGTAGTGTCGCGGCAATCAACCGCCTAGCGTTGAACATGGTCATCCGTACTCAGAAAGGCCAGAGCGGGCTGATGAAGAAGCGGTCCAGCCAACCGGGCTGGCTGGCATCGGCAAACGAGCCGGTGCCCGAATAGGTGATGCGCGCGTCGGCCACGCGGGTGGACGGCACGGTGTTGTCGGTGGCGATGTCGTCGGCACGCACCAGGCCAGCAATGCGCACCAGCTCTTCGCCGGTGTTCAGGGTCATCCACTTCTCGCCACGCACGGCGATAATGCCGTTGGGCAGCACCTCGGCCACGGTGACGGTGATCGAGCCGGTCAGGGTGTTGCCCTGGGTGGCCTTGCTGTCACCTTTGGTGGAACGGTCACCGCTGTAGCCGGCCTCCAGGGTGAGGTCGCCACTGCCCAACGGGTTGTTGGTGTTCGGCACGGTACCGAACAGCGAGGTCAGACCGAGGTTGGCCTTGCTGTTCTTCTGGATCTGGGAACCTGCGTTCTTGCTCGCCGAGGTGCGCTCGTTGAGGGTGATGGTGATGATGTCACCGACCCGAAACGCCTTGCGATCGGTATACAGGCCCTGCTCGAAACCGGCCTGGTAGATCGAGCCGTTGTTGGCCGCTGCCGGCAACGGGGTGCGCGGCAGGACCGGCGCGTAGTACGGATCGTTGGGCTTGGGCGTCGGCGCGACGCAACCGGCCAACGATACCGCCCCCCCCAGGGCGAACACGGACAACAGACGTTTCATGACGCTTACCTCTAGGCAAAACAGGCGCTGCAACAGCGAGCGAATGGTCAGCGGCCCGCACCCGGCGGGCCGCCAGGGGTTACAGCTGCTGGGTGACGAACGACAGCATCTTGTCGGCGGCGGAGATGACCTTGGAGTTCATCTCGTAGGCGCGCTGGGTGGTGATCATGTTCACCAGCTCTTCGACGGTGCTGACGTTGGACGCTTCCAGGGTCTGCTGCTCGGTGGTGCCGAAGCCGTTCAGGCCTGGGGTGCCGACCTGCGGCGCGCCGCTGGCAGCGGTCTCCAGGAACAGGTTGCCACCGATCGCCTGCAGACCGGCCGGGTTGATGAAGTCGGCGGTCTGGATGTTGCCGATGACCTGCGCGGCCGGGTTGCCGACGGTGGTGATCGACACGGTGCCGTCCTTGCCGACGGTGAACGTCTGCGCGTCTGGCGGCACGACGATGGCCGGCTCCAGGGCAAAGCCGTTGGCGGTGACGATCTGGCCGTCGGAGTTCAGGTGGAAGGTACCGTCGCGCGTGTACGACACGGTGCCGTCGGGCTGCAGGATCTGGAAGAAACCGCGACCGTTGACCGCCATGTCCAGCGGGTTTTCAGTGGTCTGCAGGCTGCCGGCATTGAAGCTCTTCTGGGTGCCGACGATGCGCACACCGGTACCGACCTGCAGGCCCGAAGGCAGCTCGCTGTCCTGGGTGGACTGCGCGCCAGGCTGGCGCTTGATCTGGTAGAGCAGGTCCTGGAACTCGGCACGATCACGCTTGAAGCCGGTGGTCGAGACGTTGGCCAAGTTGTTGGAGATGACCGCGAGGTTGGTGTCCTGGGCGGACAGGCCGGTTTTAGCGACCCAAAGAGCCGGAAGCATTTAATGTTCTCCTCGTGCGCCTGTTTTACGGCACCCGTTCAAATGTAATTAGCCGATTTGCAAAACCCGAGCCATGGCTTCATCGCCTTCCTTGG
The DNA here is from genome assembly GCF_057480815.1 of Pseudomonas sp. P106(2024). Taxonomy (NCBI): domain Bacteria; kingdom Pseudomonadati; phylum Pseudomonadota; class Gammaproteobacteria; order Pseudomonadales; family Pseudomonadaceae; genus Pseudomonas; species Pseudomonas sp. P106(2024). Next base: position 215,251 of record NZ_JBLIYU010000006.1, read on the forward strand.
CCGCGTTCATCATCTTGACGTGCAGTTCGAACTGACGGGACAGCGCCAGCACCGAGGTCATTTCCTCGACGGCATTGACGTTGCTCGACTCCAGGAAACCCGAGACCACCCGCACGTTGACATCGGCGTCAGCCGGCTGGCCACTGGTGGTGTGGATCATGCCGTCCAGGCCCTTGGTAAGCCCCTTGATATCCGGATTGACCAGCTTGATCCGGTCGACCTCGGCCATCACCCGCGGATCCTCGCCCATGGCGCGGATGCTGATGGTGCCGTCGTCGCCGACCTCGACCTTCTGCTCCGGCGGAATGGCGATGGGACCGCCATTGCCGATCACCGGCATGCCGTTGCCAGCACGCAGCACGCCCAGGGCGTCGATGTTCAGGCTGCCGGTGCGCACGTAGGCTTCGCTACCGTCTGGTGCCTGCACGGCGATGAAACCCTTGCCGGCAACCGCCACATCCAGCTCCCGACCGGTCTCGACCAGCGCACCCTCGCTGAAATCGGTGGCCGGGCGCTCGGTCATGGCGAAGGCGCGTGCCGGAAAGCTGTCGCCGAACACCGGCATCGAACGCGCCTGCTCCAGGTCACGCTGGAAGCCGTTGGTGGAAACGTTCGCCAGGTTGTTGGCATGGGCCTTCTGCGCCAGCGCGTTCTGGCTGGCGCCGGTCATGGCCACGTAAAGCATCTTGTCCACAGCATCTCCTCTACGCGAACCTCGCCGCGCTATCGTTGGCAAGGGTAAAGCAAATATCGAACCAAGCTGACGCAACCCTTTGAGTACGGGGCATTCAGGGCCACGCCAAGACAAAAAGCGTCAGTTTGTCGGCGAATGTTTGCCGCAGGCGGCAACACCCCGTCAGTTGTTCCGACACGCGCCATTGTTGTAGGGCCCGGAATGACGCTTCCAGCCCTCGCCCGGATCGGTGGCCGAGCACATGTAGCGCCCGGTCGCCAGGCTTTGCCACTGATACCAGGGCGCCGGCGCGGCGCGCAGCGAGAGCGCGATCAACAGTGCGCCCGTCACCGCCACGAGCATCGACAGTTTCTTCATGGCTATGCCCTCCTCTGTGCCAGACGTGAAAAAGCCCCCGCAAGCAGGGGCTTTTTCACGCCACGATCATCAGGTCATCTGGATGATGGTCTGCATGATGGTGCTTTCGGTGGAAATGGTCTTGGCGTTGGCCTGGTAGTTGCTCTGCGCCTTGATCAGGTTGACCAACTCGCCGGTCAGGTCGACGTTGGAGTCTTCCAGGGAACTGCCCGCGATACGACCCAGGGTACCGGTGTCCGGCTCGCCGATGATCGGCACGCCCGAAGCGTAGGACTCTTTCCAGGCGGTGGCGCCGACCGGGGTCAGCCCCTGCAGGTTGGCGAAGTTGGCGATCACCACCTGACCGATGACCTTGTTCTGGCCGTTGGTGAAGTTGGCGAACAGGTTGCCGCTCTGATCCACGGTCAGGCCGGCGAGCTCACCGGTGGCATAGCCATCCTGGTCCTTGGCAGTGGTGGCCGAGGCCGCGTTGTACTGAGTGGTGGCCAGCATGTCCAGGGTCACACCACCGGTGCGTGCGGTGGCACCATTGCCTACCCAGGCGCCTGCGGCGTTCTTCTCGGCCGGCACCCAGTTGGCCAGCTGGAAGGTCTTGTCGGCAGCGACGGTCAAGCCACCTGCGACCGGCCCGGCAGCCATTGCGGCGGTATCCAGCTTGCCTGCCGAGGTGAACGGCAGCTTGTTGACCAGCGGAGTGGACAAGGTGGGGTCGGCCGGATTGCGACCATCGATGGTGGTGTACATGGTCCAGGAGTTGGTACCGGCATCCTTGACGAAATACTGGTTCATCTGGTGTTCGTTGCCCTGGCTGTCGTAGACCGGGGTATTGAAGGTGTAGTTGTAGCTTTTGACATTGGTCGGATCGAACGGCGCAACTGTCGGCGCTGCGTCGCTGGAGTTCAGGTTGACCGTTTCGGAAATGCGACCTGTCGGCTTCGGCGACAGGTTCGAGGTATCGATCTTCAGGTTGGTCAGCGACCCCTGGATGACCTTGCCGTTTTCATCCACCGGATAACCCTGCAGGTTGGCGCCGTTGGCGTTGACCACGTAGCCTTCCTTGTCGCTGTAGAAGGCGCCGGAGCGGGTGTAAATCCGCGAGCCGTTGTCATTCAGGGCAAAGAAGCCGTTGCCGTCGATGGCCATGTCCAGCGCCTGGCCGGTGCCATTGATGTTGCCCGGGTTGAACATCTGCGAGACCGCCATGGTCTTCACGCCGCTGCCCACCTGGGTCTTGCCGCCGGCGGTGCCACGGATGGACTGCGAATACTGGTCGCCGAACTCGGCGCGCGACGATTTGAAACCGGTGGTGGCGACGTTGGCAATGTTGTTGCCGGTAACGTTCAGAGCCTTGTTCGCCGCGTAGAGACCGCTAAGGCCGATATTGAAAGACATTTACTCGCTCCTTGTGCCGATGCTGCGGCGTTAGATTCCGATGGTGGTTACTTTGGAGATGCCGACTTTGCCGATACCGGCCAGGTCGAGCATCATCTCGCTGCCGTTCTGGAAGCTGACACTGTTGACCTTGGCCGGCAGCAGCGTGGCCAGCGTCTTGGCCTTGCCGTCGACCTTGGTCTCGGCACTGAAGGTATAGGTGCCCGGCTCGACCGCCTCGCCCTTCTCGTTCTTGCCGTCCCAGATGAAGTCGGCGGTACCGGCCTTGCGCGCCCCCAGGTCGATGGTCTTGACCACGTTGCCATCCTTGTCCTTGATGCTGACCTTGCCCTCGGTGATGTTCGACGACACCACGACCTGGCCATTGAAGCTCTTGGTGGTGTCGACCACCGCCTTGTCGCTCGCCACGATCACCGAGCGACCGACCAGCGAAGTGGCCTGCAGCGCCTGGGACGAACCAATGCCGGTGAGGATGCCGTCGACCGACTCCTTCAGCGACTGGATGCCCTCGAGGCTGCTGAACTGGGCCAACTGCGCGACGAATTCGCCGTTGTCCTGGGGATCCAGCGGGTTCTGGTTCTTCATCTGCGTCACCAGCAACTGCAGGAACGCATCCTTGCCCAGCGCGCTGCCGGCCTGCCCGGTGTTGCTCTTGTTGGCAGGCTTCTGCAGCGAATCCAGATAGCCGCTGCCGACCTTGGTATCGGTATTGGTGGTAGTCATTACGGCTCCCTGCTTACTGACCCAGGGTCAGCACTTTCTGCATCATGTTCTTGGCGGTGTTCATCAGTTCGGCGTTGGTCTGGAACGCGCGACTGGCGGAGATCATGTCGGCCATCTCCTCGACCACGTTGACGTTCGGGTAGTAGACGTAGCCGTCCTTGTTCGCCGCCGGGTGGTTCGGCTCGTAGCGGGCCTCGAGGTTGCTCTGGTCCTCGATGATGCCCTTGACCTGAACGCCCTGCCCCGCCTCGCCCTGATCCTCGAACAGCGACTGGCCCGCGCCGCCCTGAGCCTGCTGGAAGGTGGTGGCGAACACCGGATGACGAGCGCGGTAGGTCTGGTCGATGCTCGAGGACACCGTCTCGGCGTTGGCGATGTTCGAAGCGACGGTGTTAAGGCGCGTATTCTGCGCGCTCATGCCGCTACCGGCGATGTTGAAGACACTGGCAAGGGACATGGTCACTCTCCACGCAGGGCCGATACCAGCCCTTTGAATTTACTGTTGAGCAGGGTGAAGCTGGCCTGGAAGCCAACGGCGTTTTCGGTGTAGTTCGATTGCTCGATCTGCGCATCCACGGTGTTCTGGTCGATCGACGGCTGCATCGGGGTGCGGTACTGCAACGTGTCGTCCATCATCGCCAGTCCTTCGGCCTCGATGTGACGGCTGTTGGTGCGGTCCAGGGCGATACGTCCGTTCTGCTGTTTGTCGGCCTCGGCGGCGAGCACCGAAGAGAAGTCCATGTCACGCGCCTTGTAGTTGGGCGTGTCGGCGTTGGCGATGTTGTTGGCCAGCACCTCGGCACGCTGGGCGCGAAAGCCCAGCGCCTTTTCGTGGATGCCGAGCGCTTTGTCGAAGCTGATGCTCATATCGGGGAAACCTTCGGAGGTTGGCCAGAGTTTCGTTGGCTTAGGCTTTAGCAAGGGCTGTGCCAACCATCAAAACCCTCGTAAATAGGGGGCCAGCCGATCAAATAGGCGATGGCGCTGCCAGAAAAGCGGCAAGGCGCTTCCGCTTTGCGCGCATCAAGCGGCAATTGCCAGGCGGCAAAAGCGGCAAAACAAAAAATTGACGTCAAGGGCTATCCCCCGCCGACCGGCAACCTCAAACTCAAGACCACGCCCTGACAACAGGAACAAAAAAGGCCGGTGTCGCAAGACACCAGCCTTTTTTGCCCGACCTTACTTGGCCTGGTAAATGATCCCTGGACTGCACTGGACCATCTGATAGTGGTCCGGCAACCCGTTGAGCGCCTCGGACGCGCCAAGGAACAGGTAGCCACCAGGCTTGAGCGTGCTGTGAATGCGCATGAGGATGTCCTTCTTGACCTGAGCCGAGAAGTAGATCAGCACGTTGCGGCAGAACACGATGTCGAATTTGCCCAGCGGCGCATAGCTGTCGAGCAGGTTGTACGAACGGAACTCGACGCGACTGCGGATCGGCGGCTTGACCGCCCAGCGCCCCGGCCCCTTGGGGTCGAAGTAGCGCTGCAGGCGCTCCTGTGACAGGCCACGGGCAATGGCCAGGCTGTCGTACTCGCCAGTCTTGCAGTTGTTGAGCATGGCGCCGGACAGGTCGGTGGCAACAATCTGCGCGCCCATCTTCAACTGGCCGAGGTTGGTGCGCTCGAACTCGTCGATCGACATCGAGATCGAATACGGCTCCTGCCCCGACGAACAGGCCGCCGACCAGATGCGCAGGCGCTGGCCCGGATTGTTCTTGATGAACTCCGGGATCACCTTGCTCTTGAGCACTTCGAACGGGTAGGTGTCGCGAAACCACAGCGTCTCGTTGGTGGTCATGGCATCGACCACCTGCTCGCGCAAACCACTGCGTGGCTGGGTCTGGATGCGCTGCACCAATTCGCCCAGCGACTTGATGCCCTGTTGCTCCATCAGCTTGTTGAGACGGCTGGAGACCAGGTACTGCTTATTCTCGCCCAGCAGGATGCCACAGGCTTTCTCCAGGAAGACCCGGAACTGTTCGAAATCCAAATTACCCGTAGACAATGCTGCCGCCTCTTCTTAAATCGCTAGCGCCGGGGACGAGCCCCGGCCGTTTCAATGACTCGCCTTGATCCGATCGACCACGCGCTGGGCAAGATCGTCCGGCCTGAACTTGGCCAGGAAGTCATCAGCACCGACCTTCTTGACCATCGCCTGGTTGAATACCCCGGACAGCGAAGTATGCAGGCAGATGTGCAGCTTTTGCATACGCGGATCGCTGCGGATCTCCGCCGTGAGGGTATAGCCGTCCATTTCCGGCATTTCAATATCCGAGATCATCATGAGGAACTCTTCCTCCGGACGCTTGCCCTCGTCCACCAGCTTACGCAGGTAGTCCAGGGCCTGGCGACCGTCGTTGAGCGCCACCACCTCGACCCCCACAGTCTGCAGGCAACGGCTCACCTGCTTGCGCGCCACCGACGAATCATCGACCGTCAGCACCCGCAACATCACCGCCTTGTCCTGCACCTCGGCATCGATCACCCCCTCGGACACCGACTCGGACGACGGCGCCACTTCGGCCAGCACCTTCTCGACATCGATGATCTCGACCATGCGATTGTCGACCCGGGTCACGGCGGTCAGGTAGTGATCGCGCCCGGTGCCCTTGGGTGGCGGATGGATCTCTTCCCAGTTCATGTTGACGATGCGCTCGACCGAGTGCACCAGGAAGCCCTGGGTCTTGGTGTTGTACTCGGTGATGATCACGAAACTGTTGCGCGTTTCTTCCTTCAACTGCGGAAGGCCAGTGGCCATCGACAGGTCAAGGATCGGGATGGTCGCCCCCCGAATGTTGGCCACACCGCGCACCACCGGATGGGATCTGGGCAGAAGCGTCAGGTCCGGGCACTGCAGCACCTCCCGCACCTTGAACACATTGATGCCGTAGAGCTGATCGCCATTGAGACGAAACAAAAGCAGCTCCAGGCGGTTCTGCCCCACCAGTTGCGTGCGCTGGTTGACCGAATCCATCACTCCAGCCATGCCAGACTCCTTCAACGATTGCCTAAGTACCGAATCGGCACGGGCTTTGCTTTTTTGAACGCCATGTACACGAAAACGACAAATTTCCGACGACTGACGCGCCTGCTGACCGGCTCACTGGCCGCCCTGTGCCTGCTGGCACCCGGCATTCGTACGCTGGCGGACTCTTTTACCTTGCCTGAACAGCTTATCGGTGTCACCCAGGGGTTTCTTGAGTTCACCGTAGAGGATTATCTGGCGACGACCCAAACCCCGGGCCGCTATGAAATCCAGGTCAATACCCTGGACCCGCGCCTGCGCATGCCCCAATGCAGCCAGCAATTGGATGCCTCGCTGGAAAGTTCGACGCCGCTCGGGCGGGTCACGGTACGGGTACGCTGCGACAGTGCCGCGCCCTGGACGGTGTTCGTCCCGGCACAGGTCCGCCTGCTGCGCGATGTGGTGGTCATGACGCGCCCCCTGAAGCGCGAAAGCGTGGTGACCGAAGGCGATGTGGCCATGCGCGAGCGCGATGTCGGCAGCCTCGGCCCAGGCTACCTGACCCAGCTCGACCAGGCCGTGGGCATGAAGCTGCTGCGCCCCACTGTGCTCGACCAGGTACTGACGCAACAGCACCTGGAACAGGCCGAGGTGGTTCGCAAGGGCGACCATGTGGTGATCATCGCCCGCAGCGGCAGCCTGAGCGTGCGCATGCCGGGCGAGGCACTGGACAAGGGCGGCATGCAGACGCAGATCCGCGTGCGCAACCTGAATTCCAGGCGCGTGGTCAAGGCGCGGGTCACAGGCCCCGGCCAGGTCGAGGTGGCCATGTAATACACCGTGTCGGGATAATGACAGAACGCTGGCGATGTGGAACCGCGCGCCCTAAACTGTGTCACAAATCGGGTTGCGCACCTGTACCTGGAGGCACTGATGCATTCACACCTAAAGTTTTGCTCAGGCTGGCCGAAAACCAGGCATGCGTCCTAATTCCCAGGGGTTCTGAACATGGTCATCGACTTCAGTCGTCTCAACAACTCTCCGTCCGTCACGGGCGGCGTTCGCGGCAATGCCGCGCCAGGCAACGCCGAAAAAGCCGGCGAAGCCAGTGAAGCGCCAAAGCGCGCCAATGCCAGCGGAGAAGCGGTACACCTGAGCCCAGAGGCCCAGCAATTGCAGAAGATCAGCGACAAGCTGCGCGATCAGCCGACCGTCAACAGCGCCCGCGTGGCCGAGTTGAAGCAGGCCATCGCAGACGGCAGCTACAAGGTCGATGCCGACCGGGTCGCCAGCAAACTGCTTGATTTCGAAGCCCAGCGCTGACCTTCAGGCGCGCTGACTTCAAGGACGCAACACGCCAAGAGTTAGCCATGCACGACACTACCCTGCTGCAACTGATTGAAAACGACATAGCGCCGACGCAGGAACTGCTCGAGCTTCTGCAGAACGAAGCGATAGCCCTGCACGGTCGGGACATGATGGCCCTGGAGCAAATCCTGGCCCGCAAGCAGTCGTTGATCATCTTGCTCGAGCAGCAGGGCAAGCGGCGCAGTCAGCTGCTCCTCGAACTCGGCCTGAGTGCCGACCGCGAGGGGGCCCAGGCGCTGGCCGCACAGTCGAGCAATGGCGAGGCCATCATGAGCCGGCTCGATGCACTGGGCGAGCTGATGGATGCCTGCCGGCAGGTCAACGAGACCAATGGCCGGATCATCCAGGTGCAGCAACAGACCACGGCGAACCAGATCAGAATCCTTCAGGGTGGCGATTCCCCGTCGCTCTACGACAGCCGTGGCGGCACCTCGCCAATGGCCAAGCCCCGCGCACTCAGCCAAGTGTGATTAGTTCTATCTTATTTGTACCAAGACACGGAACATACTGGCAAAATGCCGTAACTTGCGTGTGCCGTTTTGCCTGGAGATTGATAACCCGTGTTCAATGAATCCGATGCGCCCCAGCCACCAAAGGTGCTGACCACCCCTTTGGAGATCACGGCCAACTTGCGCCAGTTGCTGGATAGCCACGACCCGCTGATCATCAGCTTCCACGAGCGCAGCCAGCGGTTCCAGAGCTATGTGGTGCACGTCGACCGGGACAACGGCGTCCTGGCACTGGATGAAATGATCCCCCGCGATGGCGAAAAGTACATCGAGAACGGCGAGTCGTTCCGCGTCGAAGGCTTCCATGACGGCGTGCGCATCGCCTGGGAGTCCAGCACACCACTGACCATCACCGAGATCGACGGCCATCGCTGCTACCGCGGCCCACTGCCCGAGGAAGTGACCTATCACCAGCGTCGCAACGCCTTCCGCGCCGCGCTGAAGCTATCGCAACTGGTCGACATCACCCTCGACGGCGCCCACCTCAAGGGCAATGGCGCCCTGCGTGGCAAACTGCTGGACATCTCCGCCACCGGCTGCAAGCTGCGCTTCGACGGCAACGTCGAGGACCGCCTGCAACTGGGCCAGGTCTACGAGCGCTTCAAGGCCGGCAACCCGCTGGGCCTGACCGACACCCTGGTAGAACTGCGTCACCTGCACTTCGAGGAACGCATCAACACCACCTTCGCCGGGGTGCGCTTCCATAACCTCAACGGTCAGGCACAGCGCAAGATCGAGAGTTTCGTCTATCAACTGCAGCGCGAGGCACGGCGGTTCGACAAAGACGACTATTGAGCGTCGCCAGGACATGATAAACGCCACCCCATGGGTGGCGTTTTGCATTCAGCGAGTAGCTGATTTGCTCGTCTCGCTTTCCCGCTCCATGCCGGCCTCCTCTTCGGTATCTTCCGCCGCCACCGGCGCCTGCATCACCTCCTGCACGGTCTGCTCATCGACCCGAGGGTCAAGGGCCGCCGACAAGGGCGAGCCAGCCGCCGGCATGGCCACGTGCCCAAGCGGCGCATCCTGGACCTGGTGCAGCCCGGTGACTGCCTTGGGCCGGATACGCCAGACCAGCACCAGGGCGAAGAATACGAAGAAGGCATACAGCATCTGCGCGCCCAGCAGCTTCATCAGCACCCCGGCCGCCAGCGGCCCGATGCAGGCGCCCACGCCATAAGTGACCAGCAGCATGGCGGTCAACGAGACCCGCCGCTCGCTTTCCACATGGTCGTTGGAGAACGCCACCGCCAGCGGATACAGGCAGAACTGCAGCAGCGATATGACGAAACCGATGCCGAACAACAGCGCCAACGGCACGCCTGGCAGGATCGCCAGCGGCGCCGAGGCCAGGGCCAGGCCGATCGCCACGCCACGTATCAGCACGGCGCGATCATAGCGGTCGGACAACCAGCCCAACGGCCACTGCACGAGCAGGCCGGCGAAAATGCAACTGCCCATGAACAGGCCGATCTGCTCGGTGGAAAGCCCCTGGCTGGACGCATACAGCGGCGCCAAGCCATAGAACGAACCGACGATCAGACCCGAGCCAAGTACCGTGGACAGCGACTGCGGCACACGCTTGATGAAAAACTTCGGCTCCATCGGCGCCGGCCGCAATGGCGCGGGGTGGATGCGTCGGGTCATGGCCACGGGCACCAGGCACAGGGCAAAGCACATCGCCACGAGCATCAGCAACTCAGGCCCAAGCTGCGGATGCACCACCAGGATCAACTGGCCAAGCACCAGCCCCAAATAGGAAGCGATCATGTAGCCGCTGAACACCGCGCCGCGATGCTTGGCATCGGCCTGCTCGTTGAGCCAGCTCTCGATGACCATGTACTGGCACATCATCCCCAGGCCGACGATCATGCGCAGCCCGACCCAGGCCGGCAGCCAGCTGGTCAGCCCGTGCCCGAGCACCGCCGCGCCGACAATGCCGGCACAGGTGGCGTAGGCGCGGATATGCCCGACCCGGCCAATCAGCCGGTGCCCGACCTTGCCGCCTACCGCCAGGCCGAAGTAGTTGGCCGCCATCAGCGCACCGATCCACAGGCTGTCGACATGGTCGGCGGCCAGACGCAGGGCCAGGTAGGTACTGAGCAGACCCGAACCGATCAGCATCATCAGGGCGGCGAAGTACAACGACTGAAACGGCTTCCAGATATTTCGCATACGTCCCGTCAAGCTCCTTGATCTGGTGGCGCGAGGTTGCCGCCAAGCATAAAAGCAAATTCACTGCAGCGCAGGCCCCCGGCGGCTAAATCGGCCGCCGGGGGCGCATCCAGTAGCGGTCGTGTCGCGCTCAGGCTTGCGCGGCCAGCACGCGGCGCTCCCAGGGCGTGATCTCATCGAAGAAATCGCTCAGCTCCAGGGTCTTGGTGGCGATGTAGCCTTCGATGAACTCCCTGCCGAACAGTTCCCGCGCCAGGTTGCTGCGCTTGAGGCGTTCCAGCGCGGCGTGCAGCGTACAGGGCAGGCTCAGGTGCTCGGGCACCTCGAACTCGCCCTGGATCGCCGGCGTTGGCGCGATCTGGCGCTCGATGCCATGCAGGCCGGCGGCAAGGCTCGCGGCGATGGCCAGGTAGGGGTTGGCGTCGGCGCCCGGCAGGCGGTTCTCCACCCGCCGGGCCGCAGGTGAGCTGGCCGGGATGCGCAGGCCCGCGGCGCGATTGTCCTCGGACCAGCAGGCGTTGTTCGGCGACGCATAGGGGTGGCACAGCCGCTGGTAGGAATTGACGTTAGGCGCGAACAGCAGGGTGAAGTCAGCCAGGCAAGTCTGCAGGCCACCGATGAAATGGTGGAAGGTGTCGGTCGCCCTGCCCTGCTCGTCGCTAAATACATTGCGCCCGCTGGCGCTGTCGACCAGGCTCTGGTGGATATGCATCGAGCTGCCGGGCGTGTGCGCCAGTGGTTTGGCCATGCACACCACGGTCAGGCCGTGCTTGAGCGCGACCTCCTTGAGCAGGTGCTTGAACAGGAAGGTCTGGTCGGCCAGCAGCAACGGGTCACCGTGCAGCAGGTTGATCTCGAACTGGCTTACGCCCATCTCGTGCATGAAGGTGTCACGCGGCAGGCCCAACGCCGCCATGCAGCGGTACACCTCGTTGAAGAACGGACGCAGACCGTTGTTGGAGCTGACGCTGAAGGCCGAGTGCCCCATTTCCCGACGCCCGTCCTTGCCCAGCGGCGGCTGGAACGGCAGGGTCGGGTCGCTGTTGGCGGCAAACACGAAAAACTCAAGCTCTGTCGCCACCACCGGCGCCAGCCCGCGCTCGGCATAGCGGGCAATCACCGCCTTGAGCTGGCCACGACTGGACAGCCCCGAGGGCCTGCCATCGAGTTCCACCGCGTCGCAGATCGCCAGGGCCCGAGGCTCGTCGCTCCAGGGCAGGCGGTGGATCTGCGAAGGCGCCGCCACCAGCGCCAGATCGCCGTCGTCGCTGCCATAGTATTTTGCCGCCGGGTAACCGCCCATGATGCACTGCAGCAGGACCCCACGGGCCATCTGCAGGCGGCGGCCTTCGAGGAAACCCTCTGCGGTCATCACCTTGCCGCGAGGCACGCCGTTAAGGTCGGGGGTGACGCATTCGATTTCATCGATGCCCTTGAAGTGCGCTGCCTGGGCGCGCGGGCCTTCGGTCGTCATGACGCTGTCCTTCTTGTTGTGTTCGCATGCCGGGAATGGCGACGCATACAACATAGGCCGGGGGTGTTTAAAATATCAAGCACCCCAGGTACCTTGCCCGGATCATTGCTCGCGCAGGGTCATGCCATTGGCCGGCAACGGCAGCGCGGTCTTGTAGCGCACCTGCTTCAGCGCAAAGCTGGAGCGAATGTTCGCCACCCCGGGCAAGCGCGTGAGGTAATCGAGGAAGCGCTCCAGCGCCTGGATGCTCGGCAGCAGCACCCGCAGCAGGTAATCCGGATCCCCGGTCATCAGGTAGCACTCCATGACCTCAGGCCGTTCGGCAATCTCCTCCTCGAAACGGTGCAGCGACTGCTCCACCTGCTTCTCCAGGCTGACGTGGATGAACACATTCACATCCAGCCCCAGCGCCTCGGGCGATAGCAACGTGACCTGCTGGCGGATCACCCCCAACTCCTCCATGGCCTTGACCCGGTTGAAGCACGGTGTGGGCGACAGGTTGACCGAGCGCGCAAGCTCGGCGTTGGTGATGCGGGCATTTTCCTGCAGGCTGTTGAGGATGCCGATATCCGTTCGATCCAGTTTACGCATGAGAGAAATTGACCTGGTTTTTGTGTTTGTACGGAATGTTTATCTGCGCCGCCGGACAAAGGCAATGAACTTGAGAGAAAAATTCTTTTGCCGTCCCCCTATGATGTAAAAAGACGCTGACCTGCCAGTCACAAGCAGGCAGTCAGCAGCGGCCGCTTCAAAGCTCACAAAAACAACATTCGAGCGAGCGTAAAAAGCATGAACGAGTACGCCCCCCTGCGTCTGCATGTGCCCGAGCCTACAGGCCGGCCAGGCTGCCAGACCGATTTCTCCTACCTGCGCCTGAATGACGCCGGTCAAGTCCGTAAACCCCCTATCGATGTGGAGCCTGCCGACACGGCAGACCTCTCCTACAGCCTCGTGCGCGTGCTCAACGAGCATGGCGACGCCGTCGGCCCCTGGGCCGAGGGTATCGACCCGAAGGTGCTGCGCCAGGGCATGCGCGCCATGCTCAAGACCCGCATCTTCGACAGCCGCATGGTGGTCGCCCAGCGCCAGAAGAAGATGTCGTTCTACATGCAGAGCCTGGGCGAGGAAGCCATCGGCAGCGGCCAGGCCCTGGCCCTCAACCGCACCGACATGTGCTTCCCCACCTACCGCCAGCAGAGCATCCTGATGGCCCGCGAGGTGTCGCTGGTGGACATGATCTGCCAGCTGCTGTCCAACACCCGCGACCCGCTCAAGGGTCGCCAGCTGCCGATCATGTACTCGGTGCGCGAAGCCGGCTTCTTCACCATCAGCGGCAACCTGGCCACCCAGTTCGTCCAGGCAGTCGGCTGGGCCATGGCCTCGGCGATCAAGGGCGATACCAAGATCGCCTCGGCATGGATCGGCGACGGCGCCACCGCCGAATCGGACTTCCACACCGCCCTCACCTTCGCCCACGTCTACCGCGCCCCGGTGATCCTCAACGTGGTCAACAACCAATGGGCGATCTCGACCTTCCAGGCCATCGCCGGCGGCGAGTCGACCACCTTCGCCGGTCGTGGCGTAGGTTGCGGCATCGCCTCGCTGCGGGTCGACGGCAACGACTTCATCGCCGTCTACGCCGCCTCGCGCTGGGCCGCCGAACGCGCGCGCCGCGGCATGGGCCCAACGCTGATCGAATGGGTCACCTACCGCGCCGGCCCGCACTCGACCTCGGACGACCCGTCCAAGTATCGCCCGGCTGACGACTGGAGCCATTTCCCGCTGGGCGACCCGATCGCTCGCCTCAAGCAGCACCTGATCAAGCTCGGCCAGTGGTCCGAGCAAGAGCACCAAGCGGTCACCGCGGAGCTTGAGGCCGAGGTGATCAAGGCGCAGAAGGATGCCGAGCAGTTCGGCACCCTGAGCAATGGCCATATCCCCAGCGCCGCCTCGATGTTCGAGGACGTGTACAAGGAAATGCCCGACCACCTGCGCCGTCAGCGCCAGGAACTGGGGGTCTGAGATGAACGATCACAACAACAGCATCCATCTGGAAAACGCCATGTCCACCACCACCATGACCATGATCCAGGCCCTGCGCTCGGCCATGGATGTCATGCTCGAGCGCGATGACAACGTGGTGGTCTACGGCCAGGACGTTGGCTACTTCGGCGGCGTGTTCCGCTGCACCGAAGGACTGCAGACCAAGTACGGCAAGTCCCGCGTGTTCGACGCGCCGATCTCCGAGAGCGGCATCGTCGGCACCGCCGTCGGCATGGGCGCCTATGGTCTGCGTCCGGTGGTCGAAATCCAGTTCGCAGACTACTTCTACCCCGCCTCCGACCAGATCGTCTCGGAGATGGCCCGCCTGCGCTATCGTTCGGCCGGCGAGTTCATCTCGCCGCTGACCCTGCGCATGCCCTGCGGCGGTGGCATCTACGGCGGCCAGACCCACAGCCAGAGCCCCGAGGCGATGTTCACCCAAGTCTGCGGTCTGCGCACCGTGATGCCATCCAATCCCTACGACGCCAAGGGCCTGCTGATCGCCTCGATCGAATGCGACGACCCGGTGATCTTCCTCGAGCCCAAACGCCTGTACAACGGCCCGTTCGACGGCCACCACGACCGCCCGGTAACCCCGTGGTCCAAGCACCCGCACAGCGCGGTGCCGGATGGCTACTACACGGTGCCGTTGGACAAGGCGGTGATCACCCGCCCGGGCAACGACGTCACCGTGCTGACCTACGGCACCACCGTGTATGTCTCGCAGGTGGCCGCCGAGGAGAGCGGCGTCGACGCTGAGGTCATTGATCTGCGCAGCCTGTGGCCGCTGGACCTGGAAACCATCGTCGCGTCGGTGAAGAAGACCGGTCGCTGCGTGGTCGTGCACGAGGCCACCCGTACCTGCGGCTTCGGCGCCGAACTGGTGTCGCTGGTCCAGGAGCATTGCTTCCATCATCTCGAGGCGCCGATCGAGCGCGTCACCGGCTGGGACACCCCCTACCCCCACGCACAGGAATGGGCCTACTTCCCCGGCCCTTCGCGGGTAGGCGCGGCACTGAAACGGGTCATGGAGGTCTGAATGGGCACGCACGTCATCAAGATGCCGGACATTGGCGAAGGCATCGCGCAGGTCGAGTTGGTGGAATGGTTCGTCAAGGTCGGCGACATGATCGCCGAGGACCAGGTGGTGGCCGATGTCATGACCGACAAGGCCACCGTGGAAATCCCCTCGCCGGTCAGCGGCAAGGTATTGGCCCTGGGTGGCCAGCCGGGTGAAGTGATGGCGGTCGGCAGCGAGCTGATCCGCATCGAGGTCGAAGGCAGCGGCAACCATGTCGACGCGCCCCAGGCCAAGCCGGCGGAACCGGAACCGGCGCAGGTCAAGGCCGCGGCCCAACCCGAGCCACGCCTCGAAGCACAACCTCAGGTTGCCGCGACCCACGCCGCCGCGCCTATCGTGCCGCGCGAAGCCCACGACAAGCCACTGGCCTCCCCGGCCGTGCGCAAACGCGCCCTGGACGCCGGGATCGAGCTGCGCTACGTGCATGGCAGCGGCCCGGCCGGGCGCATCTTGCATGAAGACCTCGACGCCTTCATCAGTAAACCGCAGAGCAGCGCCGGCCAGGCGCCGAGCGGCTACGGCAAGCGCACTGACAGCGAGCAGGTGCCGGTTATCGGCCTGCGCCGCAAGATCGCCCAACGCATGCAGGACGCCAAGCGCCGCGTCGCCCACTTCAGCTACGTCGAGGAAATCGACGTCACCAACCTGGAAGCCTTGCGCCAGCAGCTCAACGCCAAGTACGGCGACAGCCGCGGCAAGCTGACCCTGCTGCCGTTCCTGGTGCGCGCCATGGTCGTCGCCCTGCGCGACTTCCCGCAGATCAACGCCACCTACGACGACGAGGCCCAGGTCATCACCCGCCACGGCGCGGTGCATGTCGGCATCGCCACCCAGGGCGACAACGGCCTGATGGTGCCGGTACTGCGCCACGCCGAGGCCGGCAACCTGTGGAACAACGCCAGCGAGATTGCCCGTGTCGCCCACGCCGCGCGCAACAACAAGGCCAGCCGCGAGGAGCTGTCCGGCTCGACCATCACCCTGACCAGCCTCGGCGCCCTGGGCGGTATCGTCAGCACCCCGGTGGTCAACACCCCGGAAGTGGCGATCGTCGGCGTCAACCGCATGGTCGAACGGCCGGTGGTGATCGATGGCCAGATCGTTGTGCGCAAGATGATGAACCTGTCCAGCTCGTTCGACCACCGCGTGGTCGACGGCATGGATGCCGCCCTGTTCATCCAGGCCGTGCGCGGCCTGCTGGAACAGCCCGCCTGCCTGTTTGTGGAGTGATCATGCAAGCGCTCATCAATACCACCCTGCTGATCATCGGCGGCGGCCCCGGCGGCTATGTGGCCGCCATCCGCGCCGGGCAACTGGGCATCCCCACCGTGCTGGTCGAAGGCCAGGCCCTGGGCGGTACCTGCCTGAACATCGGCTGCATTCCCTCGAAGGCGCTGATTCACGTGGCCGAGCAGTTCCACCAGGCCAGCCGTTACACCGAACCTTCGCCGCTGGGCATCAGCGTGGCCTCGCCGCGACTGGACATCACGCGCAGCGTCGAGTGGAAGGACGGCATCGTTGACCGCCTCACCAGCGGCGTCGCCACCCTGCTGAAAAAGCACGGCGTGAAGGTGATCCATGGCTGGGCGAAGATCCTCGACGGCAAGAATGTCGAGGTCGATGGCCAGCGCATCCAGTGCGAGCACCTGCTGCTGGCCACCGGCTCGAACAGCGTCGAACTGCCGATGCTGCCGATCGGCGGGCCGATCATCTCGTCCACCGAAGCCCTGGCGCCCAAGGCGCTGCCCCAGCACCTGGTGGTGGTCGGCGGCGGCTACATTGGCCTGGAACTGGGTATCGCCTACCGCAAGCTTGGCGCCAAGGTCAGCGTGGTGGAAGCCCGCGAACGCATCCTGCCGACCTACGACGGCGAACTCACCGCGCCGGTGGCCGACTCGATCAAGAAACTCGGCATCGCCCTGTACCTGGGCCACAGTGTCGAAGGCTATGCCGACGGCTGCCTGCTGGCCAGCGACGGCCAGGGTGGCCAGCTGCGCCTTGAGGCTGACCAGGTGCTCGTGGCCGTGGGCCGTCGCCCTCGTACCAAAGGCTTCGGCCTGGAAAGCCTGGACCTGAAGATGAACGGCGCGGCCATCGCCATCGACGAACGCTGCCAGACCAGCATGCGCAACGTCTGGGCCATCGGCGACGTAGCCGGCGAGCCGATGCTGGCGCACCGGGCCATGGCCCAGGGCGAGATGGTCGCCGAGCTCATCGCCGGCAACAGCCGACGCTTCGAGCCGAGCGCGATCGCCGCGGTGTGCTTCACCGATCCGGAAGTGGTGGTGGTCGGCCAGACCCCGGAACACGCCAGCCAGCAGGGCGTAGACTGCATCGTCGCGCAGTTCCCCTTCGCCGCCAACGGCCGGGCCATGAGCCTGGAATCGAAGACCGGCTTCGTGCGCGTGGTGGCCCGTCGCGACAACCACCTGATCCTCGGCTGGCAGGCCGTGGGCGCGGCGGTGTCGGAACTGTCGACCGCCTTCGCCCAGTCGCTGGAGATGGGCGCTCGCCTGGAAGACATCGCCGGCACCATCCACGCCCACCCAACCCTGGGCGAGGCGGTGCAGGAAGCGGCGCTGCGCGCCCTGGGGCACGCCCTGCACATCTGACCTGATACTGAAGCGGCAATCGCCGATTTGGCCCGCTGCGCCCCTGGCGCCGCGGGTCTTTTTTCATTCGGCGACAACGTTCTTGCCGGCCGCCTTGGCCCGGTACAGCGCCTTGTCGGCACGGGCCAGCAGATCATGCCAGTCCTCCCCTTCCCGCCACTGCACCACGCCATAGCTCATGGTCAGCTGGCACTGACCAATTGGCGCCACCTTGGCCAGTGCCTCGCGGATTCGCTGGGCCGCTTCGCGCGCCTGCGCCAGTGAAGTCCGCGGCAAGACCACGACGAACTCATCACCGCCCCAGCGCGCCAGCAGGTCCTGCTCTTCCAGACACTGGCGGATCCGCTCGGTGACCTCGACCAGCGCCGCATCGCCACGGGCATGGCCGTGAAGATCGTTGATCGGCTTGAAGTCGTCCAGATCCATGGCGATCAACGCCAGCGGTTCGCGGAAGCGCCGGGCACGCTCGCACGCCTGCTCCAAGGTCTTTTCCAGGCGATAGCGATTGGCGGTGCGGGTCAAGGCGTCACGCTCGGCCAACTCACGATTTTCGTCGAGCTGGCGCTGCAACTGCTGGTTGACCCAGGACAGTTCGCGGGTGCGCTCGGCCACCTGGCTTTCCAGGGACAGGTTACGCTGCTCAAGTTCCGCCACCAACCGCTTGCCCGGGTCGATATTGCGGTGAGCACCCAGCATGCGCGCCACCGAACCATCGGCGTTGCGGGCGATGATATGGCCACTGTCCTCGATCCACAGGTAGCTGCCGTCCTGGCAGCGGCAACGGTACTCGATGCGATAGCGCTCATTGCGCTGGTTGATATATGCCTCGAAATGCGCCATCACCCGCGGGTAATCCTCGGGGTGGATCACGCTTTCCCAGGTCAACACGGAATTGTCCAGCGAATGGCTGGCGTAGCCGAGCATCGCGTACCAGCCAGGATTGCGGTAAACGTAGCCGTTGTTGGCATCCCAATCCCAGATGCCGTCGCTGATCAAATCGAACAAGGTGTGCAATTGCTGCTCGGTGAAGCCAGCCGGTAGTGGCTTTGCTGCCTGGCTCATGGACGCGCTCCCTGTTGTCCAGCAACTGCGCCCCGTACCCGGTGCTGCCGACACATGATTGTGTTTGCCGCAAGCGGCAATCCTGTTCCTCTGCCGGGCAAGCATATTCCGAGGAACAGGCTGTCGGAATAGTCCTAACAGCCTATTTCGCCCCGGTCTCACTGCTGGCACAGCTTTTGCCACTTTCGTCGCGTTCTCACGATCCATTCATGGAGGAAACATGCTTATTACAGCGAACGGCCTGGGCTGGCAGGCCGTGCAACAGCAGCGCAGCGGTAACGAACAGTCCGCGGCTCAACCGTTCCCGTTCCAACTGGTCTCAGCCAGCGGCAAAGCTTCGGCGCAGCAGAACAGCCAGGGCAGCACCTCGCAACAGCATGCCGAGGACAACCGCAAGGAAGCTTTCTCCAAGCTCATGGTCATGCTGCACAACCCCGACGCGGCGAAGCAGGAGCAGACCAGCGTGGGCAAACAGGAAGCATCCGGCGCCCTGCAGGAGTTTCGCGACTACATGAGCAAGTCACCAGCGCAGAAGATCAAGGAAAAGCTGCTCGCGGAGCTTGGCCTGACCAAGGAAGAATACGACGCGCTGCCGCCCGAAAGGAAAATGATGATCGACCAACAGATCGCCCAACGCATGCAGGAAGAGGCCGAAATGAAGGTCCAGGCCAAACTTGAGCAGCAGGCACAGGCCGCCAGCCAGCCGCATGGCAGCCTGAGTTCGACAGATGCCCGCGACATCGAAAAACGTTACAGCACCCAGCTCTGACTCAGTAGAAGCGCTTCGGATCCCCTGACTCGAGCAGGCTGGCCAGCTGGGTCAGGGCGAAGCGCAGCTCCTCCCGGCTGGTCGGCGACATCAGCACGACCCGCACGCCACGCGGATCGCCCGTGCGCTCCACCTGGAACTGACTGGCGCTCATCACCACCACGCCATTGGCCCGCGCCAGCAGGGCAAACTCGTCACTGCGCCATGGCTCGGGCAGGTTGAGCCAGAGGTGATAGCTGTGCGGTTGGCTTTGCAGCGATGCCTCGGTGAAGACTTCGCGGGCGATGGCCTGGCGCGCCGCCGCCTCGGCCCGATGCATTCGAATCAGTTGGCTGTCCAACCCTTCGCCGATCACATGGCTGGCCAGTTGCGCGGTCAACGGCGAAGGCATCCACACCGTGCTGCGCACCATGGCGGTCAGGCGCGACAGCAATTTCGGCGGGCTGTACAGGTAGCCGATGCGCAGCGCCGGCATGACTGACTTGGACAGGCTGGTGAGGTAGATCGAACGCTCCGGGGCAAAAGTCGCCAGCGGCCGGGTCTGTGGGTCGGTGGCGAGGAAGCCGTAGATGTCATCGTCCAGCAGCAGGAAGTCGAACTCCTCCGCCAGCGCCGCGATCTGGGCACGGCGCTGGTTGGACATGATTGCCGTGGTTGGGTTCTGGCAGGTCGCCACGCACACCAGCATCGTGGGCCGCTCGCGCTGGCAGATCTCGCGCAAGGCCTCGGGAATGATGCCCTGCTCGTCCATCGGCACGCCCCGCAGGCGGCGGCCCAGGCCGTGGGCCACGGAAATGATGCCCGGATAGCACAGCGACTCGCATAGCACCAGGTCGCCCGCCCCGGTCAGGGCGCTGATCGCCACCATCAGCCCGTGCTGTGCACCACTGGTGATGACCACCTGCTGCCACTGCGCGCCTGGCAGCCACTGGCGCAACCATTGCGCGCCCGCCTCGCGATGCGCCGGGTGGCCCCCGTCGGGGGCGTAGTCCAGCACCTGCTCCAGTCGCGTGGTATTGGCCAGTTCGGTCAACGCGTTGCGCAACCAGTACTGCAGGGTTTCGCCGTAGGGCTTGATGATCGACAGGTCGAGTGCTTCGCCGCGGGCAGCGGGCGCCGCGCGGGTAACGACAGGGGCCTCGCCGGTGTCGGCGATCCGGTCGAGGACGTAGGTGCCACGCCCCACCTCGCCCTGGGTCAGGCCACGCCGTGACGCCTCGGTGTAGGCGCGGCTGATGGTGCCCGGGGTGACATCCAGCGCCTGTGCCAGTTCGCGCAGCGTCGGCAAGCGCTCGCCACGGCGCAGCGCGCCGCTGGCGATGTCATGCGCCAAGGCATCGGCAATGGACAGGTAGACAGGCTGATTGCTTTCGCTGATCCGTGGAACCCACATGAGACGGCTACCGGGCTGAAAATGATTGAAATTTGAACATACAGGTCGACTTGAGTCGATCCTTCGAGCGATTCAAGTTGTTAGCAGCATCCGCGTGAGAGTCGCCCCACTTGAATTCAGGTCTCGTTACCGTATAGATTCAATTTGAATCGAATCAATCGAATCAATTAACTCAAATGGACTCGCCATGGATAACCTCAGAAAGGATTTTTCCGTCTCCGCCCTGGTCGCCGGCCTGATCGCCGTGATCATTTCCTACGCCGGCCCCTTGATTATCGTGTTCCAGGCCGCTGACCAGGCGGGCCTGGGCAACGAAGCGACTGCTTCGTGGATCTGGGCCATCTCCATCGGCAGCGGCCTGACCGGCCTGCTGCTGAGCTGGAAACTGCGGGTGCCGGTGATCACTGCCTGGTCCACGCCTGGCGCGGCGTTATTGGTGTCGATGCTGCCGGGCGTGTCACTGGCCCAGGCGGTGGGCGCCTACATCGTCGCCTCGCTGCTGATTGGCGTGATCGCCCTGAGCGGAGCCTTCGACAAGCTGATGAATCGCCTGCCCAAGGCCATTGCCGCAGCGATGCTGGCCGGCATCCTGTTCCGCTTCGGCGCCGAGCTGTTCAGCTCGATCCGCCTGCAGCCCGTGCTGGTGCTGTCGATGCTGGCGAGCTATCTGCTGTTCAAGCGCCTGTCGCCGCGCTACGCGATTCTTTCGGTGCTGATCGTCGGTTGCGGCCTCGCCGCCGGCCTGGGCCAATTGGACACCCAGGCCCTGGTGCTGGAAATGACCATGCCGACCTGGACCAGCCCACAGTGGAGTTGGCAGGCCATCGTCAATATCGGCCTGCCTCTGGCCCTGGTGTCGCTCACCGGCCAGTCGGTGCCCGGCATTGCCGTGCTGCGCACCTCCGGCTACCAGGTACCGGCACGCCCGATCGTCTCGGTCACCGCCCTGGGTTCGCTGCTGCTGGCGCCATTCGGCTGCCACGGCGTCAACCTGGCGGCGATCACCGCTGCCATCTGCACCGGCCGCGAGGCCCACGAGAATCCGGACAAACGCTACATCGCCGGCATGGCCTGCGGCGCCTTCTACCTGCTGATGGGCAGCTTCGGCGCGACCTTGGCCTCGGTGTTCGCCGCCTTGCCGAGGGAACTGATCGCCGCCCTCGCCGGCCTCGCGCTGTTCGGCGCCATCGCCAACGGCCTGGCCGGCGCCATGAATGACGAGAAACAGCGGGAGCCGGCGCTGATCACCTTCCTGGTCACCGCATCCGGCATGAGCCTGCTCGGCCTTGGCGCCGCGTTCTGGGGGCTGATCTTCGGGCTGGCGGCACACTTCGCCCTGAGCTACAACCGTACGACGCGACAGCCGCAGACAAGCGTTCAGGTTCGTTGAACGAAGACAAGGGGAATGGGGGAGAAATGGCGTCCCAGGGCAGGTTCGAACTGCCAACCTTCCCCTTAGGAGGGGGATGCTCTATCCAATTGAGCTACTGAGACACTGGAGCCGACAACAGACGCTGTGCGGCGGGGACGGCGAGCATGTTAACCAGCGTGTGGGCATTTGTCATGTATCAATCGGGCATTTTGCACGTCGGCTTTTTCCCCGCCGCGTCGGCGATCACGCCTTCGCTGCGCAACAGCGCAAGCAGCGCCTCGACCGCGCTGACCAGAGAAGCAGAGTTGTCCACGACATGCACGCTGGGATCATAGGCCTGCAACCTGAAGTTGCGGGCCAGGCGCAGCTCGATCTCTTCGTTGCTCTCCCGCCCCCTGGCCAGCAATCGCTGCCGTAGCGCCTGCTGGGAAACCGTCAGCCCCACGGCCACCAGGTCGGGATAACGCTGCCGGGCGTTGGTCAGGTAGGCACGAGAGCCATTGACCAGCACCGACCGCCCTGCGGCGAGCCACGCGTCCAGCTGTACGGGAATGCCATAGCTCAGGCCGTTCGCCTGCCAATTCAGGGCAAACGCCCCCGCCTCGCGCATCGTCTCGAAGCGCTCGACACTCACCCCCAGCGCGTCTTCACCCTTGGCCTCGGCCGAGCGCGTGATGACCCGGCGGGCGATTTCGATGCCGTGGGCAATCAATCGCTGACGCGCCGCTTCGATCAGGGAATCTTTTCCCGAACCAGACGGTCCCATGAGGAATATCAAGCGCCCTCTTGAGGCCGCACCACCGCTTGCGTCATATTGCATAGCCACTATGCTCAATGTGTGGGAAACCAGCGAATTCCAGGATTTTCCCTAAGCCTTTGCCGTCTTTTACCAGATTTTGACGGCATTTGTCTGACGCCGGTGCAATTCGATGAATGTGAAACTTTTCAAACCAGTGCTCATTTCTGATAATTGGTACTGGCAAAAAGCCTTTATCGAGATCACTATTTGTCACAGAATTGACGCCAAGGAAACGGCGACCATGAGGCAAGATGAAGAACCAAAATCACATCACGGTTGAACATTTTGTCGTCGCCGCGGTCGTACTTCCACCGTGCGGCCAATTTGCGAACCGCTCCCCCTGAACCAGAACAACCGGTCAATTTATATGCGCCCAATGAAACAGGCTATCTATTCGAGCCGCACCGCCGACAAGTTTGTCGTCCGCCTGCCAGACGGGATGCGCGAGCGCATTGCCGAGGTAGCGCGCAACCATCACCGCAGCATGAACTCCGAAATCATCGCACGTCTGGAGCAGAGCCTTATCCAGGAAGGTGCCTTGGGTGACGAACTGAGCATGCGCCTGGACAGCCCAGAGCTCAGCCTCCATGAACGTGAACTGCTGCAGCGCTTCCGCCAGCTGTCCCATCGCCAGCAGAATGCGCTGGTCGCCCTCATCGCTCACGATGTGGAAATGGCCGCCGACGCGTCCTGATCCAGGCAAGCGACAACCGCACACAAAAAAGCCAGCGCAAGCTGGCTTTTTTGCATCTGATGATTGCAGAGTTGCGACGGGGTCACGCACGCCCCTGTAGGAGCGGCCCTATCGCGACACAAGGCCGCTCCTACAGAGGTTGGCATGGCCTGAGAACCACGCTTACAGCAGGAACAACGTGGCCAGGCCGAGGAAGATGAAGAAACCGCCGCTGTCGGTGACCGCCGTGATCATCACGCTCGACCCCATCGCCGGATCTCGCCCCAGGCGCGTCAACGTCATCGGGATCAGCACGCCCATCAAGGCAGCCAGCAACAGGTTCAGGGTCATCGCAGCGGTCATTACCAGGCCCAGCGACCAACTGCCATAGAGCCAGAACGCCACGGCACCGATCACGCCCCCCCAGATCAGGCCATTGAGCAGCGACACCGCCAGCTCCTTGCGCATCAGACGGCTGGTATTGCCCGGCGACACTTGGTCGAGGGCCATGGCGCGCACGATCATGGTGATGGTCTGGTTACCCGAGTTGCCGCCGATACCCGCCACGATCGGCATCAGCGCCGCCAGCGCCACCAGCTTCTCGATGGAGCCTTCGAACAGGCCGATCACCCGCGAGGCGACAAATGCGGTGATCAGGTTGATGGCCAACCACGCCCAACGGTTGCGCAACGAGCGCCAGACCGAAGCGAAGATGTCTTCTTCCTCGCGCAGACCGGCCATGTTGAGCACTTCGCTCTCGCTCTCTTCACGAATCAGGTCGACCATTTCATCGATGGTCAGACGACCAATCAGACGCTCGTTCTTGTCCACCACAGGGGCGGACACCAGGTCGTAGCGTTCGAAGGCCAGGGCGGCGTCGTAGGCATCTTCCTCGGGATGGAAGCTCACCGGGTCATTGGCCATGACCTCCGCGACTTTCTTGTCCGGGTCGTTGACCAGCAACCGCTTGATCGGCAGCACACCCTTGAGAATGCCATCGTAATCGACGACGAAGAGCTTGTCGGTGTGCCCCGGCAGCTCCTTGAGCCGGCGCAGGTAGCGCAACACCACCTCGAGGCTGACGTCTTCGCGAATGGTGACCATCTCGAAGTCCATCAGCGCGCCGACCTGCTCTTCGTCGTAGCTCAGGGCCGAGCGCACACGCTCGCGCTGCTGGGCATCAAGGCTTTCCATGAGCTCGTGAACGACGTCGCGGGGCAGTTCCGGCGCCAGGTCGGCGAGTTCGTCGGCGTCCATTTCCTTGGCGGCAGCCAGCAGCTCGTGATCGTCCATGTCGGCGATCAGGGTCTGGCGTACGGCGTCGGAGACTTCGAGCAGAATGTCGCCGTCGCGATCCGAGCGCACCAGTTGCCAGACCGTCAGGCGGTCGTCCAGCGGCAAGGCTTCAAGGATGTAGGCGATGTCGGCGGGGTGCAGGTCGTCGAGCTTGCGCTGCAACTCGACAAGGTTCTGACGGTGGACGAGGTTTTCCACCAGGTCATGGTGATGACCTTCCTGACGGTGCGTCAGGTCCTCGACCACCCGCTGGCGCTGCAGCAGTTCGATCACCTGGGCCAGGCGATCCTGCAGGCTGTCTTGGGCTTTCTTTACTTCGATTTCGGTCATAGGCGAACTCCACTCCCAGCAGCGGAGCACGCCGGGAGAATCAATCGGTCAGATCTGGCTGTATGAAGCGTGTTAGCGAGTAACTACTGGGTAAGTCCATGGTGGGATTCCACAAGCCCCGGCGGGGCTGACGGGCGCAATCATACACTGTGTAAGCTGTCGGATCGCTTAAATTTTTGGCCAGAACAATCGTTTGCGCGCTAAAGCTGTGACAACGCTCGAAGCCATCAGTGCGACGGTCACTCTGGCGTGAAAAGCACATTCGTCGTGTGCCAACTCGATGTGCATCGCCGATCCCTGCAGGGACCTCCTACAGAACAGCGTAGATGGACATCCATGACAATTCAGCGCGCCAGAAAAACAAAAAGCCCGCTCTAATGAGCGGGCTTCTTGATGTATGGCGGACTCAGGAGGATTCGAACCTCCGACCGCTCGGTTCGTAGCCGAGTACTCTATCCAGCTGAGCTATGAGTCCGTGGTGGTAGTTTTAGGCCAGATTACCACTGGCTTGTTGAAGCGTCTTTGCAAGCAGAGCCACTTCAAAAGTGGCGGACTCAGCAGGATTCGAACCTGCGACCGCTCGGTTCGTAGCCGAGTACTCTATCCAGCTGAGCTATGAGTCCGTGGTTGGTAGTTTTAGGCCAGATTACCACTGGCTTGTTGAAGCGTCTTTGCAAGCAGAGCCACTTCAAAAGTGGCGGACTCAGCAGGATTCGAACCTGCGACCGCTCGGTTCGTAGCCGAGTACTCTATCCAGCTGAGCTATGAGTCCGTGGGGTAGTTTTAGACCAGATTACCACTGGTGGATTGAAGCAGCCTTGCAGGCAAAGCCACTTCAAAAGTGGCGGACTCAGGAGGATTCGAACCTCCGACCGCTCGGTTCGTAGCCGAGTACTCTATCCAGCTGAGCTATGAGTCCGTGTCTTGCTGTGCCATTCGGATCGCTTTAAGCGCTCCAGGCAAATAATGGCGGTGAAGGGGGGATTCGAACCCCCGATACCCTTATGAGGTATACTCCCTTAGCAGGGGAGCGCCTTCGGCCACTCGGCCACCTCACCGCAACACGAGGCGAATATTAAACACACCCTTCCTCGTTTGCAACCCTTTTTTTGAAAAAAACTTCAAAAAAATTAAAGGCTTGGCTCCTCGTCCTTCTCTTTCTTGATCCGCAGGTAGATTTCCTCGCGGTGAACAGCCACTTCCTTGGGCGCGCTAACGCCAATACGCACCTGGTTGCCTTTGACACCCAGGACCGTCACGGTGATCTCACCGTCACCAATGATCAGGCTCTCGGCGCACCGACGAGTCAGAATCAGCATAGTTTTCTCCTCACATGAATCTTCAGGGACAACAGTCTTTGAAAAGCAGGGCCTGGCCGGGGACAACGGCACTGGCCCGGATCGACCGCCACGACTGCCTGGACAGGGACAGCCGCAGCGACCAGAAACGCGAAGGGCGCGGCAAGCCGCGCCCCTCCAGGCAGCGTGTCACTCACCCTGTCGGGCAGGCGCGTCAAGCTCGAACGCGGTGTGCAGCGCGCGCACGGCCAGCTCCAGGTACTTCTCTTCGATCACTACCGAGACCTTGATCTCGGAGGTGGAGATCATCTGGATGTTGATGCTCTCCTTGGCCAGGGCCTCGAACATGCGACTGGCAACGCCCGCGTGGGAGCGCATGCCGACGCCGACGATCGACACCTTGGCGATCTTGGTATCGCCGATCACTTCACGCGCGCCAATTTCGCGGGCGGTATTCTCCAGCACGCTCAACGCCTTCTCGTACTCGTTGCGGTGCACAGTGAAGGTGAAGTCGGTGGTGTTATCGTGCGAGACGTTCTGCACGATCATGTCGACTTCGATGTTGGCAGCGCTGATCGGACCGAGGATCTTGAAGGCAACGCCCGGGGTATCCGGGACGCCACGAATGGTCAGCTTGGCCTCATCACGGTTGAAGGCGATACCGGAAATGATCGGCTGTTCCATGGATTCCTCTTCATCGATGGTAATGAGGGTACCCGGACCCTCCTTGAAGCTGTGCAGCACGCGCAGCGGGACGTTGTACTTGCCGGCGAACTCCACCGAGCGGATCTGCAGCACCTTGGAGCCGAGGCTGGCCATTTCCAGCATCTCCTCGAAGGTGATCTTCTCCAGGCGCTGGGCCTGGGGCACGACACGCGGGTCGGTGGTATAGACGCCATCGACATCGGTGTAGATCTGGCACTCGTCGGCCTTCAGCGCCGCCGCCAGGGCCACGCCGGTGGTATCGGAGCCGCCACGACCGAGGGTGGTGATGTTGCCGTGCTCGTCGACACCTTGGAAACCGGCGACCACCACGACACGGCCGGCCTTGAGGTCGGCGCGGATCTTCTGGTCGTCGATCTGCAGGATGCGCGCCTTGTTGTGCGCACTGTCGGTGAGGATGCGCACCTGGTTGCCGGTGTAGGACACCGCCGGCACGCCGCGCTTCATCAGGGCCATGGACAACAGGGCGATGGTGACCTGCTCGCCGGTCGAGACGATCACATCCAGCTCCCGGGGTTCGGGCTTGTCGGTGATCTGCTTCGCCAAGTCGATCAGGCGATTGGTTTCCCCGCTCATCGCCGACAGCACAACCACCAGGTCGGTGCCTTGCTCGCGGAATTTCTTGACCTTGTCGGCAACCTGCTCGATCCGCTCGATGGAACCGACAGAGGTACCGCCAAATTTCTGTACGATCAACGCCATTTCAAAGGTGCCTCAGCCCTCAAGGGCCCCAAAAAACAATCCAACATGGCGGAGACGCCGACCAGACCGACGCCCCCGCCATCTCAAAGTCCCTGCTCGGCGAACGGCACGGCCAGGGCCAGCGCCTGGTCCAGCGCGGCGACGTCGACGCCACCGCCCTGGGCCATGTCAGGACGACCGCCGCCCTTGCCACCGACCGCCGCAGCAGCTTGTTTCATCAGGTCGCCAGCCTTGAGTTGGCTGGAGAGGTCCTTGGTCACGCCAGCCACCAGCACGACCTTGCCCTCATGCTCGCTGCCCAGCAGGATCACTGCGTGGCCGAGCTTGTTTTTCAGTTGATCGACGAGCGCCAGCAGCGCCTTGCCATCCTGCCCATCCAGGCGGGCGGCGAGGACCTTGGCACCCTTGACCTCAACGGCCGCGTTGGAGAGATCATCCCCGGCGGCGCTGGCGGCCTTGGCCTGCAGCTGCTCAAGCTGCTTTTCCAGCTGGCGGTTGCGCTCGAGCACAGCCGACAGCTTGTCGATCAGGTTGTCGCGATTGCCCTTGACCAGTTGCGCGGCTTCCTTGACCTGCTCTTCGGCAGTGTTCAGGTAGGCCAGCGCAGCAGCGCCGGTGATCGCTTCGATACGGCGCACGCCAGAGGCCACGCCGCCTTCGCTGATGATCTTGAACAGGCTGATGTCGCCAGTGCGTTTGGCGTGGATGCCGCCGCACAGCTCGACGGAGAAGTCACCGCCCATGCTCAGCACGCGCACGGTGTCGCCGTACTTCTCACCGAACAGCGCCATGGCGCCCTTGGCCTTGGCGGTCTCGATGTCGGTCAGCTCGGTCTGCACCTCGGTGTTGCGACGCACCTCGCGGTTGACAATGTCTTCCAGGGCCTTGATCTGCTCCGGTTTGACCGCCTCGAAGTGGCTGAAGTCGAAACGCAGGCGCTGGCTGTCTACCAGCGAGCCTTTCTGCTGCACGTGTTCACCCAGCACCTGGCGCAGGGCTTCGTGCAGCAGGTGAGTGGCGGAGTGGTTCAACGAGGTGGCGTGCTGCACTTCGGCATCGACGCGAGCATCAACCACGGCGCCGACAGTCAGCGCACCACTGGCGACCACGCCGTGGTGCAGGAAGGCACCGCCGGTCTTGGTGGTGTCGCGCACGTCGAAGCGCACGGCGCCGGCCTGCAGATAGCCGCTGTCACCGACCTGACCACCGGACTCTGCGTAGAACGGGGTGCGATCAAGGACAACAACGCCCTCCTCGCCTTCTGCCAGTTGCTCAACGGCCTGGCCGTCCTTGTACAGAGCGATGACCTTGCCCTGACCTTCGGTAGCGTCGTAGCCGAGGAAGTCGGTGGCGGTGTCGACCTTGACCAGGCTGTTGTAGTCCATGCCGAAGGCGCTGGCGGAGCGGGCACGCTCACGCTGGGCCTCCATCTCGCGCTCGAAGCCGGCTTCGTCGATGGTCAGCTCGCGCTCGCGGGCGATGTCGGCGGTCAGGTCCATGGGGAAGCCGTAGGTGTCGTACAGCTTGAACACCACGTCGCCCGGCACGACCTTGCCCTGCAGTTGTGCCAGGTCCTGCTCGAGGATGCGCAGGCCCTGCTCGAGGGTCTTGGCGAACTGCTCTTCCTCGGTCTTGAGCACGCGCTCGATGTGTGCCTGCTGGCTCTTGAGCTCAGGGAACGCTTCGCCCATCTCGGCCACCAGCGCGGCGACGATCTTGTGGAAGAAGCTACCCTTGGCGCCCAGCTTGTTGCCGTGGCGGCAGGCACGACGAATGATGCGGCGCAGCACGTAGCCGCGGCCTTCGTTGGACGGCAACACGCCGTCGGCGATCAGGAAGCCGCAGGAACGGATGTGGTCGGCGACCACTTTCAGCGACGGCTGATCGTCATTGGCGCAACCGATGGCTTTGGCGGCAGCAGCCAGCAGGCTCTGGAACAGGTCGATCTCGTAATTCGAGTGCACGTGCTGCATGACCGCACTGATGCGCTCCAGGCCCATGCCGGTGTCCACCGACGGGGCGGGCAACGGGTGCAGGACACCGTCGGCGGTGCGGTTGAACTGCATGAAGACGTTGTTCCAGATCTCGATGTAGCGGTCGCCGTCTTCTTCCGGCGAGCCGGGTGGGCCGCCCCAGATGTCGGCGCCGTGGTCGTAGAAGATCTCGGTGCATGGGCCGCACGGGCCGGTGTCGCCCATGGTCCAGAAGTTGTCGGAAGCGTACGGGGCGCCCTTGTTGTCACCGATGCGCACCATGCGCTCGGCCGGCACGCCGACTTCCTTGGTCCAGATGTCGTAGGCTTCGTCGTCACTGGCGTAGACGGTGACCCACAGTTTTTCCTTCGGCAGGTTCAGCCACTTGTCCGAAGTCAGGAAGGTCCAGGCGAAGGTGATGGCATCGCGCTTGAAATAGTCGCCGAAGCTGAAGTTGCCCAGCATCTCGAAGAAGGTGTGATGACGGGCGGTGTAGCCGACGTTTTCCAGGTCGTTGTGCTTGCCGCCGGCGCGTACGCACTTCTGGCTGCTCACGGCGCGGGTATAGGCGCGCTTTTCCTGGCCGAGGAAGCAGTCCTTGAACTGGTTCATGCCGGCGTTGGTGAACAGCAGGGTCGGGTCATTGCCCGGGATCAGGGAGCTGGAGGCAACGCGAGTATGTCCCTGCTCTTCGAAGAAGCGGAGGAAGGCTTCACGGATTTCTGCGCTTTTCATAGGTTCTTCCACGGAAACGGCGGCCACGCGTCGAATCGACGAAACGACGGCAAAGGGCCGCATTATATCGGTCCTGCAGTCTCGGTGCAGTGTGTTTATGCGATAGAAACCGTCGAATGGACGGTTTGTCGGACTACAGCAATTGAAAACGGCATGACCGCGATGCTAAAGCCAGCGTTTCGCTACTGGCAAGCCAATTACGGTCCCGGGGCGGGGAAAATTAACAGCTTGGTGAATTAAAAGAATTTCATCACCGAAAGGATCCAAAACCAGCCAGGCGCGCAGCACTCCTGCAGGAGCGGCCTTGTGTCGCGAAAGGGCTGCGTAGCAGCCCCGGAGATCTCAGTAGCGAAGCTGATATTGCCGGGGTCGCGCAAGGCTTAAGCCAGCCGCTGCCCCGAATCCGGCACGATGAGGATGCCGGCGCGCAGCCCGTTTTTCACCTTGGGGTTGGGGAAGATGATCCGCGCGCCCTCCTCCTCCACCACCCAGCGCGTCTCTGCCAGGTCCTCGGCCAGCAGGTAACCCTTGCTCAGCTCGGAGAAGTTCTCGATGTCCGCCGGCAGGTGCAGGTGGAAGCTGTCGCTGTGCTTGATGATCTCGCGGGCGACGCTGAACAGCTTGAGGCCATCCAGGGACTGCTCGGTTTGCGGCTCGGTATCCTCGATGAGCTGGATCAGGCGCGCCTCGAGCCGGTCGAGGTTGACCTCTTCGTTCTGCCCGAACGGGCGGGCCTTGCCGAGTTCCAGGGTGAAAGCCTCGGCGTCGAGCTGCTCGTAGGTGAATGCGCTGAAGGTGATCGACGACTTGCTCTGCAGCAGCACCGCCTCCATGCCGGCCGCAGCCAGACGGGCCAGCTCGCGTCGGGAATGCCGGCGACCTTCCTTGTAGGGATACAGGGCAAACTGCTCGATCTTCGACCCGCGAATGGCAGTATGCAGGTCGTAATGCAGGCGGGTGCGCTCGGGCGTGCTGAAGAACACCCGGGCGAACTGTTCGAGCTCGGCGGCACGCAGCGCCTCGAAGCCACTGGAGAGTTCATGACGGCCATTGAACAGGCGGTTGATGTCCTGTTCGATGAAGCGCTCGCCCTTGCGGATCGCCGCTGGGTTGCCGAACAGGAACAGCACCCGCGCGCGCGGCTTGATCTTGCCGTTTGCAACACCGTGCAGCAGCCTTTCGAGCAGCTCGATCGGCGCCGTCTCGTTGCCATGGATACCGGCCGACAACAGCAGGTCGAGACCGCAATCCTCACCTTCGGGCGGACGCACTTCCAGCGCACCCTCCCCCAGCCAGCGCAAACGCACGCCCCGGGTGGTCACTTGGGTCTTCTCGGCCGGTTCGTGATCGGTCAGGGTCAGCTCAAGCAGTTTGCCAAGGGCGAGCATAGGCGCTTCCTTAGTGGTGGTGGCCGCAGTCCGGGCCGTGGACGTGGTCGTCGTCACCGGCGACGTCGGCCGGTTCCATTTCCAGTTGCAGGCTGACCAGGTTGGTGGCCATCGGGCGCAGCAGCAGATTGGCGTACTCGGTGTCGTCTTCCTCGACATCGACGCCGATCAGCAGCTGGCCGCGGCCGTCCTGCTGGATCCACACTTCCTTGCCTTGCCAGACCACGGCAAAACGGGTGCAGGAGGTTTCCAGCTGGGTGCCGTCTTCATCTTCCAGGATCAGGCGCAGGGCGTCGGACATTGCAATTTCTCTCTATCAAGGTTGGCGTTGGAACGGATACACCGAACCCAGCTTGAGGATCTGGGTCAGTTCATCCAGGGCCGTGCGGCATTCCACCAGCAACTGCGGGTCGGCCAGGTCCGCTTCGCCGAGGCGATCGCGGTAATGCTTGTCGACCCACTGCACCAGGGTGTCGTACAGCGAGGCGGTCATGATAACGCCTGGATTGACCGCCGCCAGTTCGTTTTCCTTCAGCGCCACACGCAGACGCAGGCAAGCCGGGCCGCCACCGTTCTGCATGCTCTGCTTGAGGTCGAACACCTTGACCTCCTTCACCGGACCGCCCCGGCTGGTCAATTGACTCAGGTAAGCCCAGACGCGCTCGTTGTTGCGGCACTCTTCCGGCACCACCAGCAGCATCGAACCGTCCTCGCGGCTGAGCAACTGGCTGTTGAACAGGTAGGAACGCACCGCGTCCTCCACCGTCACTGCCGCGCGCGGCACGCAGATACCCTGGAAGTTGCCACCCTTGCTGGCCAGTTTAGCCTGCAACTGGCCGAGCACCGCGTGGGTCTCGAGGAAGGCGTCCTCGTGGTAGAACAGCACCTCGCCGTTGCCCACCGAGATCACGTCGTTGTGGAACACGCCCTGGTCGATCACCGCCGGATTCTGTTGAGCGTAGACCACGCCATCATCGCTCAGCCCGTGCAGGCGAGCGACAGCCTGGGAGGCTTCCAGGGTCTGGCGCGCCGGATACTTCTGCGGCGCGGGATAGCGGCTGTCGAAGGCGCTGCGGCCATAGACGAAGAACTCGACGCCGGCCTCGCCATAGGCGCGGCAGAAGCGGGTGTGGTTGGCCGCGCCCTCGTCACCGAA
Organism: Pseudomonas sp. P106(2024); assembly: GCF_057480815.1. Taxonomy (NCBI): domain Bacteria; kingdom Pseudomonadati; phylum Pseudomonadota; class Gammaproteobacteria; order Pseudomonadales; family Pseudomonadaceae; genus Pseudomonas; species Pseudomonas sp. P106(2024). Next base: position 248,312 of record NZ_JBLIYU010000006.1, read on the forward strand.
CTGGGCCACCGCTGGCAGCGCCTCATGGTGGGCGAAGACCTTGTCATCGCTGAACATGGCGCCCAGCACACGGCTGGTGGTCGGGTGCTCGATGCTGCGGTGGTACTTGCAGTTGAGGTTGGCGGCGGTGAAGTGCACGCGGCCATCGGCAGTGTCGGCGCTGGGGCTGACGGTGGCGGCGTTGGCCACCCACATGCTCGAGGCCGAGCAACTGGCGACCAGCAGCGGCATGGCTTCCTTCGCGGCGCGCTGGATCACTTCGCCGTCGCTGCCGGTGAAGCCCAGGCGGCGCAAGGCGGCCACGTCCGGGCGCTCCTGCGGGGCCAGCACGCCCTGCTTGAAGCCCATTTCCATCAGCGCCTTCATCTTCGCCAGGCCCTGGCGCGCCGCCTCGCGCGGGTTGGAACCCTGCTGGCTGTTGCTCTGCGAGGCCACGTTGCCGTAGGACAGGCCGCCGTAGTTGTGGGTCGGCCCCACCAGGCCATCAAAATTCACTTCAAAGGATTTCATCGGCAAGGCTCCGAGACCGGTTGTTATAGGGTGACGCCCGGCGTCAGGGTCGCCGGCAGTGCAAGGCTCGCGGTCTCCAGCGAAGCCACGGGGTAGGCGCAGTAGTCCGCCGCGTAGTAGGCGCTGGCGCGGTGGTTGCCGCTGGCGCCGACGCCACCGAACGGCGCGCTGCTGGCGGCGCCGGTCAGCTGCTTGTTCCAGTTGACGATGCCGGCGCGGCTGCGCAGCCAGAAGTGCTGGTAGCGGGCATTGGAGTCCGACAGCAGGCCGGCGGCCAGGCCGTACTGGGTGTTGTTGGCCTCCTTGATCGCCGCATCGAAGTCGGCGTAGCGGATCACCTGCAGCAGCGGGCCGAAGAACTCTTCGTCCGGGCGCTCGGCCACGGCGCTGACATCGATGATGCCCGGCGTGAGCAAGGCCGCGTCGGCCTGCGGCTGGGTCATCTCCAGCAGCGTCACCGCGCCCTTGGCGAGCAGGTCGGCCTGGGCCGCCAGCAGCGCGCGGGCCGCCTGCAGCGATATCACCGAGCCCATGAATGGCGCGGGTTGCTGATCGAAGGCACCCACACTGATGTTGCGGCTCACCTCGACCAGGCGCTGGATCAGCGCGTCACCCCAGGCGCCCTGCGGCACCAGCAGGCGGCGGGCGCAGGTGCAGCGCTGGCCGGCGGAGATGAACGCCGACTGGATGATGGTGTACACCGCAGCGTCCAGGTCCTTGACCTCATCGACAACCAGCGGGTTGTTGCCGCCCATTTCCAGGGCGAGAATCTTGTCCGGGCGGCCGGCGAACTGCTGGTGCAGCAGGTTGCCGGTGCGACTGGAACCGGTGAAGAACAAGCCATCGATACCCGGGTTAGCGGCCAGCGCGACGCCGGTATCGCGAGCGCCCTGGACCAGGTTGAGCACGCCGGCCGGCAAGCCAGCCTCGATCCAGCACTGCACCGTCAGCTCGGCGACCTTCGGGGTCAGCTCGCTGGGCTTGAACACCACGCAGTTGCCGGCCAGCAGCGCCGGAACAATGTGCCCGTTGGGCAAGTGGCCGGGGAAGTTGTACGGGCCGAACACCGCCACCACGCCATGGGGCTTGTGCCGCAGCACGGCGGTGGCGTCGGCCAGCGGGCCGCTCTTCTCGCCGGTGCGCTCGCGATAGCTTTGCACCGAGATGGCGACCTTGTTGACCATGCTGGTCACTTCGGTAGCCGACTCCCACAGAGGCTTGCCGGTTTCCTCACCAATGCAGCGCGACAACGCCTCGGCATTGGCCTTGAGCTTGTCGGCGAAGGCCTCCAGCACGCTGATACGCGCTTCCAGGCTCAGCGAAGCCCAGGCCGGGAACGCCTGGCGGGCGGCCTGCACGGCAGCTTCGACCTGGGTGGCGTCGGCGCCCTGCCCTTGCCATATCACCGCCTGGGTGACGGGATTGAGCGACTGCAGGGTTTCACCCTGGCCGGCCAGCCAGTGGCCGGCGATGTAATGCGTGTTCATTTACTGGGCCTCCCGAGCGGCGGACAGCGGCACGGCGCGGACATTGTCGCCGGCGCCCAGGCGCAGGCGCTTGGCAGTCTGCGGATCGACCACCAGAGTGCCTGCCGCCAGGCGCGCCGGTGCGGCGGTGATGCGGCAATCTTCGCGCTTGCGGTTGTGAATGATGTAAGGGGTGGCGTCGTCACCCGGGGTGCCGACGGCCAGTACCAGGGTCTCGCTGTCACGCACAGCGCGGATCTTCGAGGTCTCGCACTCGATGGCGGGACCTGCGTCGAAGATGTCGACGTAACCCTGGTAGTTGAAGCCTTCGCGCTTGAGCATGGCCAGCGCCGGCTCCGTGTCGGTGTGCACGCGACCGATGACGTTGCGCGCCGCTTCCGAGAGGAAGCAGGTGTACAGTGGAAACTTGGGCATCAGCTCGGCGATGAACGACTTGTTGCCCACGCCGGTCAGGTAGTCGGCCTGGCTGAACTCCATCCTGAAGAAGTGCCGGCCCAGGCTCTCCCAGAAGGGCGAACGGCCTGCCTCGTCGGACATGCCGCGCATCTCGGCGATGATCTTGTTGCCGAACAGCTGCGGGAACTCGGCGATGAACAGCATCCGCGCCTTGGACAGCAGACGACCATTGAGACCGCTGCGGTAGTCGCTGCGCAGGAACAGCGAGCACAGCTCGGAGTTGCCGGTCAGGTCGTTGGCCAGGAACAGCGTGGGAATCTCGCGGTAGATGTTCAGTTCCTGCGAGGCGCTGACGGTCAGCCCGACCCGGTAGTTGTACCAGGGCTCACGCAGGCCGACGGCACCGGCGATGGCGCTGATGCCGACCACGAGGCCTTCGTCGTTCTCCAGCACGAACAGGTAGTCGGTGTCGCCGCGCTCGGCTTCGCCGCGAAAGCTCTTCTCGGCCCAGCCGACGCGCTGGCCGAGGCGCTCCTCGTTGGCGGGCAGCGTGGTCAGCCCGGTGGTGCCGGTGCTGCGGGCCAATTCGATCAGCGCGGGTAAATCGCTGCTGCGTACAGGACGAACGATCATGCTATCTCCTTGTGCGGCGGTCTGTGCCTGCCGCGAAACTCTCTGTTGCGGCGGTTCAGACCGCGACCAGGCGCACGCTGGCGCCTTCGCCGACCCCCAGGGCCTCGGCGGCTTCGCCGCTCAGGCTGACCGGCTTGCCCGGCACCCAGTCCAACTCGAGCAGCACGGCGCGGTAATCCTGCAACTGGCCATTGCACACCAGGTACGGACGGCCACCCTTGACCGGCGTCTGGTCGAGCTTGACCGGCACCACCCGGCTATGGGCGATGGAGCGGATACCCGAGGCGCGGGCGTGCAGGGTCGGGCCGCCGTCGAAGATGTCGATGTAGTGCTCGGTCTCGAAGCCTTCGCGCATGAGGATGTCGAAGGTGATCTGCGCCCGCGGGTGCACCTGGCCCATGGCTTCCTGTGCCTGGTCGGCCAACAGCGGCACATAGATCGGGTAGTGCGGCATCAGTTCGGCGAGGAAAGTGCGGCTCTTGAGGCCGCAGAGGCGCTCGGCGTCGGCGTAGTTGAGGTCGAAGAAGTTGCGGCCGATGGCGTCCCAGAACGGCGACTCGCCCTGCTCGTCGCTGTAGCCGACAATCTCGGTCACCACCGAGTCGGCGAAGCGCTCAGGGTGCGCGGCCATGAACAGCAGGCGGCCGCGGGAGTTGAGCTCGGCGAAGGCGCTGCTCACCAGCTCCGGCACCACGTAGAAACTGGTCAGCAAGCTGTTGCCGGTGAGGTCGTGGCACAGCGACAGGACGTGGATCTTGTTGTGGATCTTCAGCTCGCGGGAGGCGTGCACGAAGGTCTCGTTGCGAAAGCTGTAGAACGGCTCGGAGTAGCCGGCCGAGGCGACAATGGCCGAGCAGCCGACCAGTTTGCCGGTGGCGCTGTCCTCGAGCACGAAGAAGTAGCTCTCCTCGCCATTGAAGCTGACCTCGGCGGCGAAGGAGGTTTCCGAGGCGGCGATCTTGTCGCCCAGGCGGCCGGCGTCATCCGGCAGCGAGGTGACACCAATGGGGCTGTCGGCAGCCATGCGCTGCACTTCGTTCAGATCAGCCATTTGCGCGGGGCGCATCACCAGCATGGTGTCACTCCTTTCGGGAAAGCGCGCCGATCACATCGACACGGAAAAACGGCGGGCACGCGCCACCACCTGCAAGCAGGTGCCCGCACTGGAATTCAGGTATCGCCGGCCCCGTCTGGAGGCCGGCGAAGGGCGATCAGCCCTTGGTCAGTTTTGCCACGGCACGTTCGAAACGATCCAGGCCTTCGTCGATGTCGGCATCCTCGACCACAAGGCTCGGGGCGAAGCGCACCACGTCGGGACCGGCCTGCAGAACCATCACGCCCTCCTTCTCGGCGGCGTTTAGAATGTCCTTGGCCTTGCCTTTCCAGGCCTCGCTCAACACGCAGCCGATCAGCAGGCCGACGCCACGCACCAGGGTGAACAAGCCGGTTTCCTGGCCGATCTTCTCCAGACGGGCCTTGAAGCGCTCATGCTTGGCCTTGATGCCTGCCAGGGTTTGCGGGGTGTTGACCACATCCAGCACGGCGCAGGCGACGGCACAGGCCAGCGGGTTGCCGCCGTAGGTAGTGCCGTGGGTGCCGACGGCCAGGTGCTTGGCCAGGTCACTGGTGGTCAGCATAGCGCCGATCGGGAAGCCGCCACCCAGGCTCTTGGCGCTGGTCAGGATGTCCGGGGTCACGCCGTAGTGCTGGTAGGCATACAGCGAGCCGGTACGGCCAACGCCGGTCTGCACTTCGTCGAAGATCAGCAATGCGTTGTGCTCATCGCACAGCTTGCGCGCGCCTTCCAGGTAGGCCTTGTCGGCCGGGACCACGCCGCTCTCGCCCTGGATCGGCTCGATGACCACAGCGCAGGTCTTGTCGGAAATCTGTGCCTTCAGCGCTTCCAGGTCGTTGTATGGCACATGGCTGATGCCGGTGATCTTCGGACCGAAGCCGTCGGAGTACTTGGGCTGGCCACCGACGCTGACGGTGAACAGGGTACGACCGTGGAAGCTGTTCACGGTCGCGATGATCTCGTGCTTCTCCGGGCCAAAGCGGTCGTGGGCGACGCGACGGGCCAGCTTGAAGGCGGCCTCGTTGGACTCGGCGCCGGAGTTGCAGAAGAACGCGCGCTCGGCAAAGGTCGCGTCCACCAGCTTGTGCGCCAGGCGCAGGGCCGGCTCGTTGGTGAACACGTTGGAGACGTGCCAGAGGGTGTTGGCCTGCTCGGTGAGCGCCTTGACCAGCGCCGGGTGGCAGTGGCCCAGGGCATTCACGGCGATGCCGCCGGCGAAGTCGATCAGCTCGCGACCGGTCTGGTCCCAGACTCGGGAACCCTCGCCTCGTACAGGAATGAACGCCGCCGGGGAGTAGTTGGGAACCATGACCTGGTCGAAATCGGCACGTTGCACCGGGGCTTGCTCAACGGACATCTGAGTCTCCTGAAGAGGAACGCTGGCCTGGAAGTGGCGAGCGATGAGGGGATTGTAAGGACTGATTGGCGCCTGTCCTTGCTGCCAGGCGACAACTTGTTACAGCGCCAAACCGTGTTTTCACGCGGTTTTCGGCAATGCGACAAACAGTGTCGCAATCGCGCAGTGTAACGGGAGGACGGGGTGTCGGGGAGATGCCCGGCGAGAATTGGGTGAACGGGTGTTCACATATATAAACCCCATCGCGGGGCAAACCCTCTCCCACACACAGCGCAAGCCGTGGGAGCGGGCCCGCCCCGCGATAGCGTCTTCGCAGGAAGGAAGGTCTTCAGCCCCGCTCGGCCGGCGCCGAACTCAGCTCGAATGGGCTGCTGCTGCGCCGCTGGTTACGGTCTTCACGCGGCGTGGCGCCAAAGAAGTTGCGGTACGCACTGGAGAAATGCGGCCCCGAGGAGAACCCGCAGGACAGCCCGATCTGGATGATCGACTTGCTGGTCTGCATCAGCATCTGCCGTGCCTTGTTCAGGCGCAGCTCCAGGTAATACTGACTGGGCACTCGATTGAGGTACTGCTTGAAAATCCGCTCCAGCTGGCGACGGGACACGCACACATGCTGGGCGATCTCGTCGGTGGTCAGCGGCTCCTCGATATTGGCCTCCATCAGCAGCACCGCCTGGGTGAGCTTGGGATGACTGGAGCCCAGGCGATTCTGCAGCGGAATGCGCTGGCGCTCGCCGCCTTCACGGATACGCTCGACCACCAGCTCTTCGGACACCGCGCCCGCCAGCTCCGCGCCATGATCGCGCGCCAGCACCGCCAGCAACAGGTCGGTCACTGCCATGCCACCGCAGGCCGTCAGGCGGTCACGGTCCCAGTCGAACAGATGACTGGTGGCGATCACCTTGGGGTAGCGCTCGGCGAAATCATCCTGCCAACGCCAGTGCACCGCGGCGCGGTAGCCATCGAGCAGGCCCAGCGCCGCCAGCGGGTACACGCCGGCGGACAGGCCACCGATCATGCAGCCGCTGCGCGCCAGTTGCTTGAGCGCGGCGGACAGCGACGATCCGATTGTCACCGGTGGCTCATCGGCCAGCAGGAACAGTTTGTGGCAACCCTCGAGACGACCGTTCCATGCCTCGCCCGGCAAGCGCCAGGGGCCCTCCTGCCCGGCTTCGGCCTGCAAATAGCTCAACTCGTAGACCACGTCCGGATGCACCCGCTGGGCCACCTGCAGCACCTCTTCAGCCAACGCCAGGGTCAGCGGCTTGGTACTTGGCCAGATGAGAAATCCGATTCGCTGGGTGGTCATAGGGCGTGGTCCGAAACCTGGAAGGAAGGGTTCGCGCTTGTGGCGCCAGGGCGTGCCGCGCGGATGGCGCAGCATGCCCCATTAGGGTGCAAATGTGCAGCGATTACTTCAAGCTGCCGGAAAGGAACTGCTTGAGGCGCTCGGACTGCGGATTGACCAGCACCTCGCGCGGGCAGCCGCGCTCCTCCACCAAACCCTTGTGCAGGAACACCAGCTGGTTGGACACCTCGCGGGCAAAGCCCATCTCGTGAGTGACCACGACCATGGTGCGGCCTTCCTGGGCCAGCGACTGCATGACCTTGAGCACATCGCCCACCAGCTCCGGGTCGAGCGCCGAGGTCGGTTCGTCAAACAGCATCACCTCAGGCTCCATGGCCAGGGCGCGGGCGATGGCCACGCGCTGCTGCTCGCCGCCGGACATGTGGCCAGGGAAGGCATCCTTGCGATGGGACACGCCGACCTTCGCCAGGTAGTGCTCGGCCTTCTCCAGCGCTTCCTTCTTGTTCACCCCCAGCACGTGCACCGGCGCTTCGATGACGTTCTCAAGCGCGGTCATGTGCGACCAGAGGTTGAAATGCTGAAACACCATCGACAGCCGCGAGCGCATGCGCTGCAGTTGTTTCGGGTCGGCGGCCTTGAGCGCGCCGTCCTTGCCGGCCACCAGCTTGAGCTCTTCGTTGTTGAGCAGGATCTTGCCCGCGTGCGGCTGCTCCAGCAGGTTGATGCAGCGCAGGAAAGTCGATTTGCCCGAACCGCTGGAGCCGATGATGCTGATGACGTCGCCTGCCTTGGCTTCGAGGGAGACGCCCTTGAGCACCTCATGGCTGCCGTAGCGCTTGTGCAGGTCTTGGATTTGGAGTTTGTACATGCTGTCGGATCTCACAGAGCGGTCAGTGCTTGCGCGGCGCCAGGTAGCCGAGCCAGCGGCGTTCGGCCATCTTGAACAGGCGCACGAGGATGAAGGTCAGGCACAGGTAGAACACGCCCGCCGTGATGTAGGCCTCGAAAGGCAGGTAGTACTGGGCGTTGACCGTGCGCGCGGCACCGGTGATGTCGATCAGGGTGACGATCGACGCCAGGCTGGTGGTCTGCAGCATCATGATCACTTCGTTGCTGTACTGCGGCAGCGCCCGGCGCAGCGCCGAAGGCAGGAGGATGCGGCGGTACATCTTCATGCGCGACATGCCGATGGCCTTGGCCGCCTCGATCTCGCCGTGAGGCGTGGCCTTGAGGCTGCCAGCGATGATCTCGGCGGTGTAGGCGCTGGTGTTGATGGCAAAAGCCAGGCAGGCGCAGAAGGTCGCGCTGGACAGCCACGGCCACAGGAAGCTTTCGCGCACCGCCTCGAACTGGGCCAGGCCGTAGTAGATCAAAAACAGCTGCACCAGCATCGGCGTGCCGCGGATCACGTAGGTGTACAGCCAGGCACTCATGTTCACCAGCGGCTGCTTGGAGACGCGCATCAGACCCAGCGGAACAGCCGCCAGCAGACCGAACAGCAGCGACAGCGCCAGCAGCTTGAGGGTGGTCAGCAGGCCGCCCAGATAAAGCGGCATGGCCTCCCAGATGACGTTGTAGTCGAAGATCATAGTTCAGCCGCCTTGACGCCCACCGAGTAGCGCTTCTCGAGATACTTCAGCGCCAGCAGCGAGACACTGGTCAGCACCAGGTACAACGCCGCCACCGCGAGGAAGAAGGTGAAAGGTTCGCGGGTGGCGTCCGCCGCCTGCTTGGCCTTGAACATCATGTCCTGCAGGCCGACCACCGAAATCAGCGCGGTCGCCTTGGTCAGCACCAGCCAGTTGTTGGTGAAGCCAGGGATCGCCAGACGGATCATCTGCGGCACCATGATGCGGAAGAACACCTGGACACCGCTCATGCCATAGGCCGCGCCCGCCTCGGCCTGCCCCTTGGGAATACCCAGGAAAGCGCCGCGGAAGGTTTCCGAGAGGTAGGCACCAAAGATGAAGCCCAGGGTGCCGATGCCGGCGACCAGCGGGTTCAGGTCGATGTAGTCGTCATAGCCGAGCAGCGGCGCCACCCGGTTGATGATGTCCTGGCCGCCATAGAAGATCAGCAGGATCAGGACCAGGTCAGGGATGCCACGGATCACCGTGGAATACAGATCCCCCAGCCAGGCCAGCCAGCGCACCGGCGACAAGCGCAGCGCCACGCCGATCAGGCCGAGGACGATGGCCAGGGCCATCGACGACAGGGCGAGCTGCAGCGTCAGCCACGCCCCATCGAGGATGACTGCCCCATAGCCTTTCAACATGATTCGAATTCCTCAGGGCTTGGGAATGAAAAATGGTGCAAACCTCAGAGATTCTGCTGTTTGCACCATTGCACAGGTGAAACTCGAGGGCTTACTTCGAGTCTGGACCGTAGATATCGAAGTTGAAGTACTTCTTCTCGATTTCTTTGTATTTGCCGTTGGCACGGATAGCGTCGATGGCCGCGTTAATGCGCTCGGCGTTGGCGGTGTCGCCCTTGCGCACGGCAATGCCGACACCGTCACCGAAGTACTTGGTATCGGTGAAGGCCGGGCCTACGAAGGCGAAGCCCTTGCCGGCGTCGGTTTTCAGGAAACCGTCTTCAAGCAGGGTGGCGTCGGCCACGGTACCGTCCAGGCGACCGGCGGCGACGTCCAGGTAGATTTCGTTCTGGGTGCCGTAAGGCACGACGGTAGCGCCTTGCGCGCCCAGGACTTCCTTGGCGAAGCGATCATGGATCGAGCCGCGCTGCACGCCGATCTTCTTGCCCTTGAGCTCAACCAGGCTGTCGCTGACGGCAGTGCCTTCCTTCATGACCAGACGCGCCGGGGTGAGGTAGTAGCGCTTGGTGAAGTCGACCGACTTCTTGCGATCATCAGTGATCGACATGGACGAGAGGATGGCGTCGATCTTGCGCACTTTCAGCGCCGGAATCAGGCCGTCGAACTCCTGCTCGACCCAGGTGCACTTGGCTTTCATCTGTTCGCACAGGGCGTTGCCGATGTCGTAGTCAAAGCCGGCGAGGCTGCCATCGGGTTGCTTGAAGGCGAAGGGTGGGTAGGCGGCCTCGATACCGATCTTCAACGGCTTCTCATCGGCCTGCGATACCAGGGAAAACACGGAAAGCGCCATGGCGCCAAGCAGTGCGAGCTTCTTCATCAGGTAACTCCATCGGTACGGGGCAATACAAGGCAGTTGTAACGGCTGCCCGATATGCGAATGGGTACAGCGCGAGCCGCGCAGGTTTCGACCAAGGTCGCAGACCACGAGCGAGTGAGTGGCATTCTAGCGACAGCCCGGTGGTCGATATTTCTTCAAAGCGACAACTAATTACAGAAGCGCCAGGAACCGCGGCGGGCGATATTGACAGCTCCTGCGAGATATGCAAGAGCAAAAGAGAAATAACCTATACCCAAAGCAATAAGCGGGCCCATTATTGGCAAAGCCTTGTATTCCGGCAAGTGCAGCGTGCGACCCCGCACAAAATGCTCGCAGCAATGCACTCAAATGGCACGCGAATGTTTCCACAAGCCCCGCATTTGGGCGAAATCGGTGACAGCCAGGGTTACCGATGGATGTCGGAGTAACAGTCGGTATCAGTAAAGCAAAAACCCCGCCGGGCATGGGCGGGGTTTTTGCTGATGGCCGTATCGCGGGACAGGTCCGCCCCACGATTGCGACGCTTCAACTCAAGCGGTGGCCAGGCTCATCGCCTTGTGGGTGTCGATCAGGTGCTGCACCACCCCTGGGTCGGCCAGGGTGGAGATATCACCCAGCGCATCGTACTCGCCGGTGGCGATCTTGCGCAGGATGCGGCGCATGATCTTGCCCGAGCGGGTCTTCGGCAGCCCCGGCGCCCACTGAATCACATCCGGCGAGGCGATCGGGCCGATCTCCTTGCGCACCCAGTTCTTCAGCTCCTGGCGCAGTTGCTCGCTCGACTCCTCGCCGGCGTTGAGGGTGACATAGACGTAGATACCCTGCCCCTTGATGTCGTGCGGCACGCCCACCACGGCCGCCTCGGCGACCTTCGGATGCGCCACCATCGCGCTCTCGATCTCAGCGGTACCCATGCGATGCCCTGAGACGTTGAGCACATCATCGACACGGCCGGTGATCCAGTAGTAGCCGTCTTCGTCGCGGCGGGCACCGTCACCGGTGAAGTACATGCCGCGGAAGGTCTTGAAGTAGGTGTCGACGAAACGGTCGTGGTCGCCGTACAGCGAACGCGACTGGCCCGGCCAGGAGTCGAGGATCACCAGGTTGCCCTCGGCGGCGCCTTCGATCAGGTTGCCCAGGTTATCCACCAGCGCTGGCACCACGCCGAAGAACGGACGCGTCGCCGAGCCCGGCTTCAGCGCGGTGGCGCCCGGCAGCGGGCTGATCAGTACACCGCCGGTCTCGGTCTGCCACCAGGTATCGACAATCGGGCAACGTTCCTTGCCGACGGTCTTGTAGTACCAGTTCCAGGCCTCGGGGTTGATCGGCTCACCCACCGAGCCCAGCAGGCGCAGACTGGAGCCATCAGCACCGGCCACCGCCGCCTCGCCCTCGGCCATCATGGCGCGAATGGCGGTCGGCGCGGTGTAGAGGATATTGACCTTGTGCTTGTCGACGATCTTCGACACCCGGGTGATGTCCGGGTAGTTCGGCACGCCCTCGAACAGCAGTGTGGTGGCGCCATTGGCCAGCGGGCCGTAGACGATATAGCTGTGGCCGGTGACCCAGCCCACATCGGCGGTGCACCAGTAGACCTCGCCCGGACGGTAGTCGAACACGCGCTCGTGGGTCAGCGCGGCATACACCAGGTAACCGCCGGTGGTGTGCAGCACGCCCTTGGGCTTGCCGGTGGAGCCAGAGGTATAGAGGATGAACAGCGCCTCCTCGGCGCCCATCTCTTTCGGCGCGCAGTGGCTGGAAGCAACCTTCATCAGGTCTTCGTACCAGATGTCGCGGTGCTGGTGCCAAGCGATGTCGCCACCGGTGCGCTTGCACACGATGATCTTCTGTACGCTGTTGGTTTCAGGGTTGGTCAGGGCCAGGTCGACATTGGCCTTGAGCGGGGTGCGACGGCCACCGCGCAGGCCTTCGTCGGCGGTGATCACCACTTTCGACTTGCAGTCGATGATGCGCCCGGCCAGCGCCTCCGGCGAGAAGCCGCCGAACACCACCGAGTGGATCGCGCCGATGCGGGCACAGGCCAGCATGGCGACCACGGCCTCGGGGATCATCGGCATGTAGATGGTCACCACGTCACCACGGTGCACGTCCTGGCCACGCAGGGCGTTGGCGAACTTGCAGACCTGCTCGTGGAGCTCGCGATAGGTAATGTTGCGGTGTTCGGAAGGGTCGTCGCCTTCCCAGATGATCGCCAGCTGGTCGCCGCGCTCGGCGAGATGGCGGTCCAGGCAATTGTAGGAAACGTTCAGAGTGCCGTCGGCGAACCACTTGATGTCGACATGGTGGTCGTCGAACGAGGTCTGCTTGACCTTGGTGAAAGGCTTGATCCAGTCCAGACGCTGGGCCTGCTCGCGCCAGAAGCCGTCCGGGTTGATCACCGATTGCTGGTACATGGCCTTGTAGGTGGCCTCGTCGGTCAGGGTACTGGCCGCAACCTCGGGACGAACGGGATACAGTGGAGCCGCACTCATCTGTGTTACCTCGGTGTAATAGTTGTTTTTGTATGGAACCGTTTGTAACTGTACCAGAGCGGCCAAGACCATTCGACGTTGGTAGTAACACGACGGGTCGTCGACCTACCGATCGGGCGCGACCGCTCTAGTACATGGCATGCAGCCATCGTCGAGAGGAAAAGACAGGGTTTCGACGGGGATTGTTACAGATTCTGTCAAAAGACTTTATCAAAACCCCCTCTGTTTCAGCCGTGGGCGCCCCCCCTAAAATTCATCTCGCCAGCAACGGCAACGCGATTAACTTGGTAACAGCCCCCACGCAGGCAGCGTTAATCCGTATCTCATCCCGATAGTTGAAACTTGCTGTACTCGCGGCGCCATAAGCGCCGCGTGCCCCCTCACGACCTTAGACAGGTAACTTGAAAATGAAAGCTTTACTGGTATTGGTACTTGGCGGTTTTTGCGGCGCGGCATTGGCCGGCGAAGCAAAAGATGTCGAGCAGATTCCGGTTGAACAGTACAGTTATTCGCAGCACCTGGACATCGCCCGCGTCATCTCCATGAGCGAAGTGCCAAATGTCTGCGAAGTGGTGCCGGCCCGTATGACCTACGAGGACTCCCAGGGCCAGAAGCATATTCTCGAATACCGCGTGATGGGGAACGGTTGTTCCAACGGCTGAGGCGACCGCGCCAATCTCAAGCCTTGCGCGATCCCTGTAGGAGCGGCCTTTTGTCGCGAAAGGGCCGCAAAGCGGCCCCGGCGATCTTTGCATGCTGCTAAAACCCCGGGGCTGCTACGCAGCCCTTTCGCGACACAAGTCCGCGCCCACAAGACCAAGTGTAACTTTCAAGGCAATTAGCCACGCTCACTCCCCTGACTTGCTCAACGAATAATCCCGCAACTTGTTGGCAATGGTCGTATGGGAAACCCCCAATCTTTTCCCCAGCGCCCGGCTACTTGGAAATTCACTCATCAAACTTTCCAATACCGCCTTTTCAAACCGCCCGACAATTTGCGAAAGATCGCCATCCAGGGAAAACTCGCCCAATGGCTGGCGTGCGCCATAATCCGGCAAACGGATATGTTCGCTCTTCACCACCCCGCCCTCGCACAACGACACCGCCTGGAACAGCACGTTCTCCAGCTGGCGCACGTTGCCCGGCCAATGATATTGAGCAAGCTTGTCCATCGCCGCCGGTGCCAAGCGCGGCATCGGGCAACCGATCTGCCGGCTGGCCTGGTCAAGGAAGTGCTGCACCAGCCCCTCCAGGCCATCCATGCATTCGCGCAGCGGCGGAATATGCAGCGACAGCACGTTGAGGCGATGGTAGAGGTCCTGGCGGAACTCGCCCCGGGCACATAGCTCGGACAGGTCGACCTGGGTCGCGCAGATCACCCGCACATCCAGGTACACCTCTTCGTCACTGCCGACCCGGCGGAAACAGCCATCCTGCAGAAAGCGCAGCAGCTTGACCTGCAAGCGCGGGCTCATCTCCCCGACGCCATCGAGGAACAGCGTGCCACCGGCGGTAAGCTCCAGCAGCCCCAGCTTGCCTTCGGCACGCGCGCCTTCGAACGCCCCCGGGCCGTAGCCGAACAGCTCGGTTTCGGCCATCGACTCCGGCAGGCCGGCGCAGTTGAGCGCCATCAGCGGCGCCTGGCCACGGGGGCTGGCCAAGTGGCAGGCGCGCGCCAGCAATTCCTTGCCGGTACCGGTCTCGCCCTCGATCAGCAGCGGCGCATCCAGCGGCGCCATGCGCCGCGCCTCGCGCACCACCGCAGCCATCACCCGCGAGCTCTGGAAGATGCTGTCGAAGCCTCGCAGCTCCTGCTTGCGCACGTTGTAGATACGCTCGCCGATGCGATCGGCGCGATGCAGGGTGATCACCGCACCCGCCAGGGCCTCGCTGTCATCGTGCTCCGACTGCAATGGCGCGATATCAGCGAGGAACACATCGCCCTTGACCTTGATGCGCAGGCCGTTGATGCGCGACTTGTTGGCGCGGATCAGCTCCGGCAGGTCGAAGTCCTCGACATAGCGCGACAACGGAATGCCCGGCACCTCGTCCACCCGCACCCCGAGCAACTGTGCCGCGCCACGGTTGGCGGCAACGATGCTGCCACCCATGTCGATCGACAGCACCGGGAAATCCAGCGCGCCCAGCAAAGCGTTCAGTTCCATGTGTCGGCGCTCGCTGGGCATCAGGCCGACGCGCTTGACCCCGAACACCCCGGCGATCGACTCGAACTTCGGCCGCAGCGCCTGGAACTGCAAGTTGATCAGGTTTGGGCAGTGCAGGTAGATGGCGTTGCCATGATCGCCGCCCACCTCGCCGCGCAACACGTTGATGCCGTACTCCACCAGCAGGTTGAGGATATCCCGCAGGATGCCGATGCGGTTCTGGCAGTGCACTTTGATACGCATGAAAGGTCTCGAAGCGGCCAAGGTTTTTACTCGGCACGCGGAAAATTCGTAAAGATAAACTGACAGAATTACCCTTCTGCCCAGCTCGATACCCGTGATTTTCCGGCACAAGGGCATTTTTGTAAAATTATCGTTACGATTTCAGGACCAGCGGATAGCCATAACTGACCTCAACCCCGGTGCAAAGCCGCGTTTGTAGGGATATTCCTAAGGTATGTCCTGTACATAACAAGAACGCCCTCACCAGGAGAGCCACATGAAACAGACGCAATACGTGGCACGCGAGCCCGATGCGCATGGTTTTATCGACTACCCGCAGCAAGAGCATGCGGTGTGGAACACCCTGATCACTCGCCAACTGAAAGTGATCGAAGGCCGGGCATGCCAGGAATACCTGGACGGCATCGAGCAGCTCAAGCTGCCCCATGACCGCATCCCCCAACTCGGCGAAATCAACAAGGTGCTGGGCGCCACCACCGGCTGGCAGGTTGCCCGCGTGCCGGCGCTGATCCCTTTCCAGACCTTCTTCGAGCTGCTGGCCAGCAAGCGCTTCCCGGTCGCCACCTTCATCCGCACACCCGAAGAGCTGGACTACCTGCAGGAGCCCGACATCTTCCACGAGATCTTCGGTCACTGCCCGCTGCTGACCAACCCCTTCTTCGCCGAATTCACCCACACCTACGGCAAACTCGGCCTGGCGGCGACCAAGGAACAGCGTGTGTACCTGGCGCGCCTTTACTGGATGACCATCGAGTTCGGCCTGATGGAAACCGCGCAGGGTCGCAAGATCTACGGCGGCGGTATCCTCTCCTCGCCGAAGGAGACCGTCTACAGCCTGTCAGGCGAGCCGGAGCACCAGACCTTCGACCCGATCGAGGCCATGCGCACGCCGTATCGCATCGATATCCTGCAGCCCCTGTACTTCGTCCTGCCGAACATGAAGCGCCTGTTCGACCTGGCCCACGAAGACATCATGGCCATGGTCCACCAAGCCATGCAGCTGGGCCTGCACGCACCGAAGTTTCCACCCAAGGTCGCCGCCTGAGCGCCCCTGTCGATAACAACTCAAACCGGAAAACACCCATGAATGCCTTGAACCAAGCCCACTGCGAAGCCTGCCGCGCCGATGCGCCGAAAGTCACCGACGAGGAACTGGCGGAACTGATCCGCGAGATCCCGGACTGGAACATCGAAGTCCGCGACGGCCACATGGAGCTCGAGCGCGTGTTCCTGTTCAAGAACTTCAAGCACGCCCTGGCTTTCACCAATGCCATTGGCGAAATCGCTGAAGCCGAAGGCCATCACCCGGGCCTGCTGACCGAATGGGGCAAGGTCACCGTGACCTGGTGGAGCCACTCGATCAAGGGCCTGCACCGCAACGACTTCATCATGTGCGCGCGCACCGACGAAGTCGCCAAGACCGCCGAAGGGCGCAAGTGATGCACTTCGCAGCCATCGGCCGGGTCCCTGGCGACCCGATCCTCGGGCTGATGGAGGCCTACGCCCGCGACGCCAACCCGGCCAAGTTTGACCTGGGAGTCGGCGTGTTCAAGGACGCCCAGGGTCTGACGCCGATTCCCGCGGCGGTCAAACAGGCCGAGCAGCGCCTGGTCGAACGCCAGGCCACCAAAAGCTACATCGGCGGCCATGGCGACGCGGCGTTTGGCCGCCTGGTCAGCGAACTGGTGCTGGGCAGCGACTCGCCGCTGCTGGCCAGCCAGCGCGCCGGCGCGACCCAAACCCCGGGCGGCACCGGTGCCCTGCGCCTGGCCGCGGAGTTCATCGCCCATTGCCTGCCGGGGCGTGGCATCTGGCTAAGCGACCCGACCTGGCCGATCCACGAGACGATCTTCGCCGGCGCCGGGCTCACGGTGTCCCACTACCCCTACGTGGGCAAGGACAACCGCCTGAACGTCGACGGCATGCTCGCCGCGCTGGAACAGGCAGCGCAAGGCGATGTGGTGCTGCTGCACGCCTGCTGCCACAACCCGACCGGCTTCGACCTGGGCCAGGACGACTGGCGCGCGGTGCTCGACATTGTCAAGCGCCGCAACCTGCTGCCGTTGATCGACTTCGCCTACCAAGGCTTCGGTGACGGCCTGGAAGAAGACGCATGGGCGGTGCGCCTATTTGCCGCCGAACTGCCAGAACTGCTGGTCACCAGCTCCTGCTCGAAGAACTTCGGCCTGTACCGCGATCGCACCGGCGCCCTGCTGGTGTGCAGCCACGATGCCGAGAAACTGCTGGATGTGCGCAGCCAATTGGCGTTCATTGCGCGCAACCTGTGGTCGACGCCACCGGACCATGGCGCCGCGGTGGTCGCCGAGATCCTCGGTGATCCGGCGCTCAAGGCGCTGTGGGTCGAGGAAGTGAACGCCATGCGCCAGCGCATCGCCGAGCTTCGTCTAGGCCTGGTGCAGGCGCTGGCCCCACATGGCCTGGCCGAGCGTTTCGCGCACATCGCCGCGCAACGCGGGATGTTCTCTTACACCGGGCTGAACCCCGAGCAAGTGCGCCTGCTGCGTGAGCGGCACAGTGTGTACATGGTCGGTACCGGCCGGGCGAACATCGCCGGGGCGGATGCACGACGCCTGGAGCAATTGGCGGCAGCCATCGCCGACGTCTGTCGCTGATATCTGGCCGATATGGCGTGGGAGCGGGCTTGCCCCGCGATAGTGCTATCGCGGGGCAAGCCCGCTCCCACGCGCCCTCCTCAAGCTCCCCTTGACCGATAGCCGACCGCTTGAACCGACCAGCGCCCGGCAAAAATCTCAAACTGTCACCCAGACTGCTGTATCCTGCCCCAGCTTTTCGAAGCCACACATGCGCCCTGGCGCCGCCTTTTCACTCACACTTGCGAGGAACGACGAGATGCATGAAATCCCGAATCTTCCCTTCCCAAGCCTGAACCCCGAAGAGCAATCCGTTGCCGCCCACGCCGAACCGACGCCCGCCGTCGACCAGGACGGCGATGATCAATCCAGCGCCGACCAGGAATAACCCGCGCACCGTTCGACAGTGTGAAAACGGCTGACCTGCGGGAGCTTCCCCATCATCACGTTTTCACACCGTCAAGACACCTTTCACGCCACGCCATATCCTCTTACCGCACCGACCTGCCCCACTCCGACAAACTGCGGCCTTCCAAAACGGAGGCTCCCGCATGTTTCGCCGCTCTCATCTCAACGCCGCCGAAAAGGCAAAAATCCTCGCCCTGACTCCCGCCGATGTCATCGTCGTAAGCGAGCTCTCCGGACCTCAGGACATCGCCACCTCGCTTAACGACCATTTCGACCAAGCCTTCGGCGTGGACGCTCTCTATCCGAGAATGCTCATGGATCTGGAGCTCGAGACAGCCCTGGAGACAGCGCTGGGTAGCGAGCACGCCAGGCTGTACCTTAATCGCTTTCTGGGACGCGAGCGCTCTCAGCCAGCGAACCACGACGACTGTGCACTCTTCTACGGCACCTTGGCCGGGCAACTGATCAAGGTTGCCGACACCGGCAGATTTCCTGAGCTGCTACCTGACTCACACCTTGACACACCTTACGCAGTCGCCAGCTTCGCCCAGGCGCTCTGGCACACCCATCCACGCCTGACACGCGCCGTCACCTACCTTGCGGCAACGCTGTTACTCCGCGGCAAACTGAGCGTGAAGCCCCTGCGCCCGCAGCAGCCCAGACTGGAACTCGACGAGCACCTTGACCTTCCCATCCTGGCCACTCACCTGTTCAAAGCGACACCCGGTCAGCATCTCTTCGAGAATCTGCTCAATGAACTGCAGGCCGCATTCTTTTACCAAGGCTTGCACTATCGTTTCGCCACTGCGCGGGAGCGCAAGACAGACAAGCCGGTCAACCAGTATGGGCGCATCACGCTGGATGGCTCCGCCCTGAACGCCCCGGCAGGCCAGGTACTGGATGCCTTGCTGGGCGCTATCACCTTCGACCGCCTGGGCCAACGCCTGGCGGCAGCAGTGCAGTGGGACAGCACGCCGGCAAACGCCCCCGCGTACCGCGCCCTGGTCGAACAGACCTTGATCGATGCACTCTATCCTGCGACCAAGTACCGTCCAGGCCATATCCTCGATTTCGCGCTGTTCAACGCACACAACAAATACCAGCATTTGAGCGAAATTCGCCTCGACCTGATCAACAGCCTGCACAGTCATCTTGGCGGCGTGCCCGCCATGGCAGAACTGGCTGCCGAACTGCTGTTACGCCGCTTCGCACCTGAGCTGCTTATCGACGACGCTCCCGACGACTATCTCTACGATCACGATGTGCGCTGGGCCAACCTGCGCCAAGGTGCCTATCTGCTGCTGGCCCAGCGCAAGCCCGTGACCTTCGCCGCTGCAGAACAAGCTACCGACCTGCCCGACAAGCAGGCTACCCCGGCGTTCGAGGGGGCCTTGGCAGCGACCGTCGCCGAGTGGGTTCAGTTGCAGGGCCTGCTCAAGCAACCTCCACCCTGGTCTAAAGCACAATGGCAACTGGCCTATGACCATTACCTCACCGCCTGGGACCGGGAGAGCCTTCGCGATGTCCCTGATCGCTTCGAGCTGGCTCGGCATGAGCTGCGCCAGGCAGGCATCGATCCGCAGGGCAGCAACGTGGACAACCAACTGCACGTCAATGCCTACCTGGATCACGGAGCAGGCTATCGGCACAGCCAACTGCCGGATGCCACGGCACGTTACGACCGCGAGTTCCAGGCATGGCGCCAACGTGCCCGGATGATCTACGCCGATGCAATGCAGCGCTTATTGCGCCATCTGCCCCAAACAGACCAGGACCGAATGAAGAACAGTGATTGGCATTGCCATGCCGTTACATGGCCGACGTACATAGGCCCTATCAAAGGCAGCGTTCCCAGCTACGGAGACTCACCCATCGCGGACTGGAGAATGGAAATCGGCACCCAAGGCATCATCGTCCATCTCTACGGCGACACTGTCGACACCTTCTATGAGCTGTTTCCAGAGAAGCTGACCTGGCGTCGCCATGTCGTCACCAGCACACAACGCGAACGATGGATCGAGACCCTGCCTCTGGACTACACCGACTACAACGAAACCACTATTCCCTGGCAGGTCGCGCCATGGCCAACAATTGTGGAATTGGGCAAAGCGCCGATTGAACATCGCCTGGAAGCATTGATCCGCTATTACGCAGAATCCATCGCTTTGGGCAACTGCGACGCACTGTATGGCATCTGCAAAGGTACGACATCACACGAACAGTTCCTCGCCGAACAGCGCAAGGACAGTATCGGACGCTACCTGTTCAAGCTGCTGTCCAACCTGGTGCCCGGGCTAAGCTGCTTCGGCGTGCGCAATGGTACAGAAGCATTGGGCTGCGGCCTGGACGTACTTGGCACCGCGGGCAGTGCCTTCGTCTTGGGCGGACGCCTCATCAAACCCCTGGCGCGGCTCCATGGCGCAGCTGGCAAAAACGCCAAGGCGCTGCGCCTTGGCATGTTGCGAGCCGCCAGGCACTGGAAGGGCCAGCCACTGCCCACCAGGCTGCATCGCCGCGGCGCAGGCCCCAGCGACTGGCCGGGCGGCACCGACGCACGCACACGGGCCAGCCTCGCCGCACCGATTCCCCAGCACAAACTGCTGCCCGGCCACAAGCCCAATGCCATCAGACTGCTGCTGGGCGAGGGCGACGATATCACCAGAGCGTGGGAAAAAGCCTCCAACCCGGTCGTCTACCCGGTGTTCATCATCCGCGACCCAGACCATGTCGACGCGATCATCAACGGAGTCCCCTATCGCCACCGCATCGGTCAGCCTGCCGGCGTGGCCGAGCGTGTGCGCAATACGCCCCTGCTGTGGGCACAAGACCCTGTACGCCAAGCACCGCCCTATCCGGATGCTCCCGCACAGGGTATCGCGCTTCAGCTGGCGCCACCCGCCAACCAGGCCGGCACGCCCGCCTACGGCCAACAAGTGAGCCACGCCTTCGAGACCATCCGTATCGAACCGCAGCCGATCACCTACCGCGCCAACGGCGCACACGGCGACAGCGTGGCGCAGGTCATGGTGCGCGAGAATCGCCTGGTGCAATACACGCAGGAAATCATTCCCGGCAGAGGACGCCAACCTGCCAGCAGTCGAAGGGCCCTCACCCCCCTGAGCGACGACGAGGCCGATGCCATGGGCCTGCTTAATCCGCCGCACTACTACGAGGACGGCGTACTGGGTTACCCGGTAAGCGAACACTGGTTCGGCCTGCCGGCCGACATGACAGTCGATCAGGTCGCGCTGTTCAGCGGCCACTGCCCACCGGTCCGGCTAGGCCGGTTGATCCGAGGCCTTGCCGACCGTCGCACCTTGCGCGGTGCGCGCGTGCAGTACCTGGACAGCGACTGGTTGTTGGTCGAAGCCGATACCGGCGTATTCTACGGCGCCCCGTTCGACTTCGAAGCCTGGCAGCGCAGCCAGACCGCCGCCTTGCGCCAGGGCACGCTGACCCCCAGCCAGTACCCCATCCCGGCACAGGACACCCGTCTGACCTTTACCCGAGTCACCGACTTGAACGCCATCGCCCAGTACCTCGATGTCAGCGAAACCTATCGCATCGTGGCCACCAGGCCGAACCTGCAACAGGACATCGACAACCTCGCCGGCCTGCTGCGCGACTGGGTACGCCACAATCGACGCAGCAATCCACCCAGCGCACCGACCGCCCTGCAGAGCGCACTCGACCAGCTGGAAGAGGCGCAATACCCGGAATTTGCCCGCAACATCCTGACCTCGTCCCGGGCGCAGGATCAACTGGCCGGTTTTTCGCTGAACGATGTAACGGGACTGAACAAAATGATCATCCCCAAATTTCATAACCTGGCCAGCTTCGATGCCGTGGAGCAATTGCATGTCAACGGCGTGCTCAACCTGCTGCTACCCGCCTCGGGCGCACGCAGCGCCTACACCCCACTGAGCGTTGCGCAGATGCTGACCGACGGCGGCATGAGGCAATTGCGCCAACACCTGTCGGGGGCCAATTTCGCTTTTGCCACCGTCACCTTGAGGGACGGCAGCCGCCGCGTGTACTTCGCGTTGTCCGGTGGCCGGGCGAAACGGGGGATCGGTCTCCATCCTCCCGCGCCGGGCCAACAGCCGCCCATCGACTACATTGACGCCCGCGCCCGCATGCAGGGACTGGACCCGGATCCACGCTTCACCCACCTCCCCGTCCTGCGCCGCGCCAACTGGCTGACCATCAAGAACCACTGGCGCCATCTGGACTCCGAGCGCCTGATCGCCTCGACGATCAACCAGGACTTGCTCACCCGCAGTGACGATATCGCCAGCATCAAGGTCTTCACCCTGATGGATACCTGCCGCTCGTGCGGCGGCTTCGTACTGCCGCGCCTGCGTCTTGACTATCCGAACGCTGATTTCAGCGTCAGTTGGCTGTTGCCATACAGCAACTACTGACGCTCCCCACCACCGCGACAGTGGCCCCGCTGGCCACCGTCACCTGCCCCTGCAACCTTAATCCACAGCCCTGCGCCACCAGGCTATGATGACCGCGCCTTGGTCTTATCGTTTCCGGAATCCTTCATGCTTGAGCAGCGCCCCTCCTCCCTCAGGACCACCGCCCAGGTCGTCGCCATTGTCATCTTCACCTTCATCGGCTACCTGAACATCGGCATCCCGCTGGCTGTACTGCCCAGCTACGTGCACAACGACCTTGGCTTCAGCGCCGTGGTTGCCGGCCTGGTCATCAGCGTGCAGTACCTGGCCACCCTGCTCAGCCGCCCCACTGCGAGCCGCATCATCGACAACCTGGGTAGCAAGCGGGCCGTGATGTGGGGCCTGGCCGGCTGTGGCCTGAGCGGAGTGTTCATGCTGGCCTGCCACTTCCTCACACCCTGGCCCTGGCTGAGCCTTGCCTGCTTGCTGGTCGGACGCCTGGTGCTGGGTAGCGCCGAAAGCCTGGTGGGCTCTGGCTCGATCGGCTGGGGCATCGGCCGGGTCGGCTCGCAGAATACCGCCAAGGTGATTTCCTGGAACGGCATCGCCAGCTATGGCGCCCTGGCGATCGGTGCACCCCTGGGAGTCCTGATGGCCAAGAGCCTTGGCCTGTGGAGTATCGGCGCCAGCATCATCCTGCTCGGCGTGCTCGGCCTGCTGCTGGCCTGGCCCAAGCGCGCCGCGCCGGTGGTCGCCGGCGTGCGCCTGCCGTTCATGCGAGTGCTGGGCAAGGTGTTCCCCCATGGTTCGGGGCTGGCCCTGGGTTCGATCGGCTTCGGCACCATCGCCACCTTCATCACGCTGTTCTATGCCAGCCGTGACTGGCCCAACGCCGCGCTGACCCTGAGCCTGTTCGGTGCCAGCTTCATCTGCGCGCGCCTGCTTTTCGGCAACCTGATCAATCGCATCGGCGGCTTCCGCGTGGCGATCGCCTGCCTGTCGATTGAGACCCTGGGGTTGCTGATGCTGTGGCTCGCCTCCAGCGCCGAGATGGCCCTGGCCGGTGCGGCGCTGAGCGGTTTCGGATTCTCACTGGTATTTCCCGCGTTAGGGGTGGAAGCCGTGAACCAGGTGTCGCCAGCCAACCGCGGCGCGGCGGTGGGAGCCTATTCCCTGTTCATCGACCTGTCGCTGGGGATCACCGGGCCGCTGGTGGGCGCAGTGGCGGCGGGGTTCGGATTTGCCTCGATGTTCCTGTTCGCGGCGGCAGCAGCGGGATGCGGGTTGTTGTTGAGTTGTTATCTGTACCGACAAGCTCGACTGCAACGGGAGCGATAAACCGGGGGCGCTATGCGCCCCCAGCAATTGACTAGCGCTGCGCGTACTGCAACACCACCTCCAATGGATGACGCAACTGCTTCTCGGTCATGCGCTTGACCTGGCTGCGGCACGAGTAGCCGGTCGCCAATGCCTCACCCTGCTTGTCCAGCTTGGTCGCCCAGGACTGCTCGAAGATGGTCTTCGAGGTTTCCTGGTTGCGCGCTTCATGCCCATAGGTACCGGACATGCCGCAGCAACCGGTGACCTCGGTGACCAGCTTCAGCCCCAGGCGGGCGAACACCTGCTCCCACTGCTTGGTACTGGCTGGCACATTGGTTTTCTCGGTGCAGTGGGCCATCAGGCGGAAGCTGTCGCCCTTGGCCGGCGCCTGCTCGGGCAGCACGTTCATCAGCCACTCCTGGGGCAGCAGCACCGACGGGCACTCCACGCCATCGACCTTCTGGTACTCCTGGCGGTAGACCAGGGTCATCGCCGGATCCAGCCCCACCAATGGCACGCCGCAGTCGGCCAGGGCCTTGAGCTGGGTGGCGTTGCGCAACGCCGCCTTCGCGAAGGCACCGAGGAAACCCTGCACGTGCAACGGCTTGCCGTTGGCGCTATAGGGCGCGAGGAACACCTTGTGCCCCAGGCGGTGGGCCAGCTCGATGAACGAGGCCAACAGTGGCGTCTCGAAATAGCGGGTGAAGGCATCCTGCACCAGCACGATGCTGCGCTCGCGCTGGGCCGGGGTCAGCTCACGCAGGGCCGGCACGCTCGCCACCTGGACCCGGCAACGGGTCAGGGTGGCCTGGAAGTTGAAACGGCTGATCAGCGGGCTGTCGACCATGCCGACCTTGTCCGCCAGCAGCCTGCTCACCCACTTCGAGCCCATCACCGCGTTGTACAGGCCCGGCGCATGGGCCAGGTACGGGATGGTGAACTCCAGCGAGCCGATCAGGTAATCGCGCAACGGGCGCTGGTAGCGGCCGTGGTACAGCTCGAGGAAGCGCGAGCGGAAGTCCGGCACGTTGACCTTGATCGGGCACTGCCCGGCGCAGGACTTGCACGCCAGGCAGCCGGCCATGGCGTCGTATACCTCGTGGGAGAAGTCTTCTTGTCCCTGCTGGCGCGCACGGCTGTTGCGCAGGCGCGCCGGCAGCCCCATGAACCAGGCCCCCTTGCGTTGGGCGGCGGCGAGCACATCGATGTTCGCCTCGCCCTGCAGACGCAGCCATTCGCGGATCAGCGAAGCACGCCCCTTGGGTGAGTGCTGGCGTTCACGGGTGGCCTTCCACGACGGGCACATGGCGTCGTTGGGGTCGTAGTTGTAGCAGGCGCCGTTGCCGTTGCAGTGCACGGCGCTGCCGAAGCTTTGCCAGACGCGCTCGTCGATACTGCGGTCCAGGTCACCGCGCAGGGTAACGCCATCCACGGGGGTCAGGCCTTCGGCGCTGTCAGGCGGGGTGCAGATCTTGCCTGGGTTGAGCTGGTTGTGCGGGTCGAAGGCGCCCTTGAGACGCTGCAGCGCCGGGTACAGTTCGCCGAAGTATTCCGGGACGTACTCCGAGCGCAAGCCTTTGCCATGCTCGCCCCAGAGCAGGCCGCCATAGCGCTGGGTCAGCGCCGCCACGGCATCGGAGATCGGCTTGACCAGCGCGGCCTGGGCCGGGTCCTTCATGTCCAGCGCCGGACGCACGTGCAGCACGCCGGCATCGACATGGCCAAACATGCCGTAGGCAAGGCCGTAACCGTCAAGCAGCGCGCGGAAGTCGGCGATGTAGTCAGCCAGTTGCTCCGGCGGCACGGCGGTGTCCTCGACGAACGGCTGTGGCCGCACTTCGCCCTCGACGTTGCCCAGCAGCCCCACCGAACGCTTGCGCATGGTGTAGACCCGGGTGACCGCCTCGGCGCCCTCCGCCAGGGTATGCCCCAGGCGCTCGACGCTGGTGTCGCGCTGCAGGTGGGCGACGAACGCCTCGACCCGGGCATTGACCTCGGCCGGCTCGTCGCCACAGAACTCCACCAGGTTGATACCCAGCGTCGGGCGCTCGGCGTCGGCCGGGAAATACTCGGCGACGCTGTGCCAGACGATGTCCTTCATCGCCAGCATCAGCACCTTGGAGTCGACGGTCTCGATCGACAGCGGCTTGTGCGCCATCAGCGCATTGGCGTCGCGCAGGGCGTCCATGAAGCTGGTGTAGCGCACGTTGACCAGCACCGCGTACTTCGGGATCGGCAGCACATTGAGCTTGGCCTCGACCACATAGCCCAGCGAGCCTTCGGCGCCGCACAGCACGCTGTTGAGGTTGAAGCGACCCTGCTCGTCGCGCAGGTGCGCCAGGTCGTAGCCGGTCAGGCAGCGGTTGAGCTTGGGGAAGGTGCTTTCGATCAGCCCGGCCTGGGTTTGCTGGATCTCGCGGGCCATGCGGTACACCTCGCCGACCCGGCCGGGCGCGGCGCAGGCCTGCTCCAGCGTCGCGTCGTCGATCGGCAGGCTGTGCAGACGCTCGCCACCGAGCAGCACACTGTGCAGCTCGAGCACGTGGTCGCGGGTCTTGCCATAGGTGCAACTGCCCTGGCCGCTGGCGTCGGTGTTGATCATGCCGCCGACGGTGGCGCGGTTGGAGGTCGACAACTCTGGCGCGAAGAACAGCCCATGGGGCTTGAGCGCGGCGTTGAGCTGGTCCTTGACGACGCCCGCCTGGACCCGCACCCAGCGCTGCTCGACGTTGATCTCGAGAATGCTGTTCATGTGCCGCGACAGGTCGACGACGATGCCGTCGGTCAGCGACTGGCCGTTGGTGCCGGTGCCACCGCCACGCGGGGTCAGCTTGATATCGCGAAAGCGCGGCTCGGCCATGAGCGTGGCGACCCGCGCCACATCGTCGGCATCCAATGGGAACACCGCCGCCTGGGGCAGGCGCTGGTAGATGGAGTTGTCAGTGGCCAGCACGGTGCGGGTGCCGTAGTCGGCACTGATCTGACCACGGAAGCCGCTGCTCTTGAGGGCTTCGAGAAACTCGGGATAGTGGGCGGCGGGCGCACGGGGCGGCAGCTGGGCGATCATCGAAGGATGCCTCTTTGATATCGGGCTAATTCACGGAAATCTTGTCACTCCTGCATGAATGACTCATGGGAGGATTTCGAACAGGCCAATGTTCCTGTAGTTTCGCGCCAGGGGCAAATGGATATTCCTGCCGCTATCAATGAGCTTTATGAATGAATTACCGCCACCTCACGCCGTCCATGTCGCTGCTACTGGCCTTTGAGGCGGCCGCGCGGCATGAAAGCTATACCCGCGCCGCCGCCGAGCTTTCGCTGACCCAGAGCGCGGTGAGCCGCCAGGTGCAGGCGCTGGAGCAACAGTTGGGGCTCACCCTGTTCCGTCGCGAGGGGCGCCAGGTGCAGCTGACCGATGTCGGCCGCCTGTACCAGCGCGAGCTCAGCGAGGCCCTCGGCCGGATCCGCAGCGCCACCTTGCAGGCCCTGGCCTACCAGTCCGGGGTCGGCACCCTGCGCCTGGCGACCCTGCCGACCTTCGGCTCGAAATGGCTGCTGCCGCGCCTGCATGCGTTCTACAGCGCCCACCCCGGCATGCTGGTACACATTCATTCCCGTATCGAAGCCATCAACTTCGACACCAGCGAGATCGACGCGGCCATCGGCGTGGCCACCCACGACCTGCCCGGACTGGTCTGCCATCGCCTGCACGCCGAGGAACTGGTGGTGATCCTGCCACCCGAAGCCAAGGTGGACGGGCATTGGAACCCGCAAAGGATGAGCGAGGAGGTACTGCTCAACGTCGCCAACAACCCCCATGCCTGGGGCGAGTGGTTTTCCCACCATGCCCTGCCCCACCGGACGATGCGCCTTGGGCCAAGTTTCGAGCTGACCTCGCATTTGATTCAAGCGGTTCGGGCAGGCATAGGCATTGGCCTGGTGCCCAGAATCCTGGTGCAGGAGGAACTGGCCAGCGGCGAACTTTTCAGCCCGGGCACACCGTTTGCCAGCCAACGCAGCTACTACCTGATCTATCCGCCCAGGAATGAGGCATTGCCTTCGCTGCGGGCGTTTCGCGGCTGGTTGCTCGAACAGATCTGAGGCCGACACAGGCAACAAAAAACCCGATGTCCGTTACCCGGCATCGGGTTCTTTGTTGGTGCGCCTCAGTGCTTACTTGGCGATGCTGCCAGCAGCGCCATTGGCCTGGGAGCCACGCTTGCTCTTCAGTTGGTAGGCCACATACATCACCACCAGCCATACCGGCATGGCGTACACCGATACCTGGATGCCCGGGATCTGCAGCATGATGCCGAGGATCAGCACCACGAAGGCCAGCACCAGGTAGTTGCCGTACGGGTACCACAGCGCCTTGAACAGCGGCTTCTGGCCGGTGCGGTCGAGGTGCTGGCGGAACTTCAGGTGCGAGTAGCTGATCATCGCCCAGTTGATCACCAGGGTCGCCACCACCAGCGACATCAGCAGCTCCAGGGCATTCTGCGGCATCAGGTAGTTGAGCAGTACCGCGATCAGGGTCACGGCCGCCGACACCAGGATCGAACGTACCGGCACGCCGCGACGGTCGACCTTGGCCAGCGCCGCCGGGGCATCGCCCTGCTCGGCCATGCCCAGCAGCATGCGGGCATTGCAGTAGGTGCCGCTGTTGTACACCGACAGCGCCGCGGTCAGGACCACGAAGTTCAGCAGGTGCGCGGCCACGTCGCTACCCAGCAGCGAGAAGACCTGGACGAACGGGCTGCTGCCGTAGCTGCCGCCGGAAGCGTCGATGCTCGCCACCAGGCTGTCCCACGGGGTCAGCGACAGCAGCACCACCAGGGCGCCCACGTAGAAAATCAGGATGCGGTAGATGACCTGGTTGATCGCCTTGGGGATCACGGTCTTCGGCTTGTCGGCCTCGGCTGCGGTGAAGCCGAGCATTTCCAGGCCACCGAAGGAGAACATGATGAAGGCCAGGGCCATCACCAGGCCGCTGACGCCATGCGGGAAGAAGCCGCCATGGGCCCACAGGTTGGTCACCGACGCTTCCGGGCCGCCACTGCCACTGGTCAGCAAGTAGGCGCCCAGGCCGATCATGCCGACGATAGCGGCGACCTTGATGATCGCGAACCAGAACTCGGCCTCGCCGAAGAACTTCACGTTCATCAGGTTGATGGCGTTGATCAGCAGGAAGAACGCCGCCGCGGTCACCCAGGTCGGGATCTCCGGCCACCAGTAATGGACGTACTTGCCCACTGCCGACAGCTCCGACATGCCCACCAGGATGTACAGCACCCAGCAGTTCCAGCCCGACAAGAAGCCGGCGAAACCACCCCAGTACTTGTGTGCAAAGTGGCTGAACGAGCCGGCCACCGGCTCTTCGACGATCATCTCGCCGAGCTGGCGCATGATCATGAAGGCGATGAAGCCGCAGATCGCATAGCCGAGGATCATCGACGGACCGGCGGACTTCATCACGCCGGCCGAGCCCAGGAACAATCCGGTGCCGATCGCGCCACCCAGGGCGATCAGTTGGATATGGCGGTTCTTCAAGCCACGCTTGAGTTCGCCAGACTGTGAATTATGTCCACTCATGAACGAAGTCACCTGCTTGTTTTTATCTGTGACGGAATCGGACCCACCGCACTCGTGGCGCAGCGGAATGGGCAAGGTGGTTACCTTGGGTTCTTGGACGGGACTGTCCTGACGGGCGAGGTGCCCGGACGGATCAACCGGGTGTCAGCAAGAGTGCGCGGTACGCAAGGGGGTCACAGGTAAAACGCGGCGCATTGTATACCCCTGCAAACGCGCAGGCGTCAACGCGTTGCATCGTTTCCTGTGGAAAAAACGCACCGGTCCTGGGGTGAAGGCCTGAAAAGGCGGAGTGATCGGCGTACATGGCGCCTCCATTTTGTTGTTTTCGATGCCTGGCTATCCTGCCTGGCTCTGCACACGGCAATGGCGCTATCTCAGCGTTTGGGCAGAGGTTTGGGAAGGGGGGAAAGGGAGTCGGGGAGGCTCTGGCGCGCAAGTCTTGGAAAGATTTTGTGACGAAGAGCGGTAAATCACTGGCAAGCCGAGGAAAAGGCCTCGAATCGTATAATTTTCTTTACATAGTGGTTTGAAAATTTGCCACTGGCCGGGAAAATTTCTGTCTGTTCAGGTACTTGGGGCCGATTTGCCCCGTGCCATAAACCGCAGCCACAAAAAAGCCAGCCCGAAGGCTGGCTCTTTCGCTACCGGGGTGAATCAGCCACGCGGCTTGCCGCGGCCACGGCCGGCAGGCTTGTCGCCCTCGGGACGGGCCGGACGCTTGCGCATCTCGCTCGGGCGCTCGGCCACCGTGCTGCCACGACCACTCTTGCGCGGCGCAGACTCTTCACGCGGCGCGCGCGCCGGGCGCTCGGCCTTACCTTCGGCAGCCGGACGCAAAGTGCGCACACGCTCGCCACGCCCCAGCGGACGGGTCGACTTGCGCTGCAGACGCTCGAGCTTGTCCTTGGCCTTGAGCTTCATCTCCGGCAGCGCCACTGGCTGCAGGCCGACTTCGGCGGCCAGGATGTCGATCTCGCCCTGGCTCATTTCGCGCCAGCGGCCCATCGGCAGGTCGGAGTTGAGGAACACCGGGCCGAAACGCACACGCTTCAGGCGGCTGACCACCACGCCCTGGGATTCCCACAGGCGGCGCACTTCACGGTTGCGGCCTTCCATCACCACGCAGTGGTACCAGTGGTTGAAGCCTTCGCCGCCCGGTGCCTTCTGGATGTCAGTGAACTTGGCCGGGCCGTCCTCGAGCACCACGCCGGCCTTGAGGCGATCGATCATGTCGTCGTCGACCTCACCGCGCACACGCACGGCGTACTCGCGGTCCATTTCATAGGACGGGTGCATCAGGCGGTTGGCCAGCTCGCCGTCGGTGGTGAACAGCAGCAGGCCGGTGGTGTTGATGTCCAAACGGCCGATATTGATCCAGCGGCCCTCTTTCGGGCGCGGCAGGCGGTCGAACACGGTCGGGCGGCCTTCCGGGTCGTCACGGGTGCAGATTTCGCCGTCGGGCTTGTTGTACATGATCACGCGGCGGGTCGCCTCGGCGGCCTCGACACGCTTGATCAGCTTGCCGTCTACGGTGATGGCGTCGTGCAGGTCGACGCGCAGGCCCAGGGTGGCCTCGACGCCGTTGACCTTGATACGGCCCTGACCGATCCAGGCCTCGACGTCACGACGCGAGCCGACGCCGATGCGCGCCAGCACTTTCTGCAGCTTTTCGCCGGACGGCGGGGTAGGTTGTTGGTCTTGCAGGTCTTTGTCACTCATCTGGGCACCTCCCGGTGTAGTAGTGAAAGCGGGCGCGCATCATACGCGGTTCGGCGGGGGAACGCACTGGAGGGTAGAAGGTTTTTGATGATAGCTCTGTAGGTTCCGCCCAAAGGTATGCGTTGGCGATGCCAGCCTCATCGCGGGGCAAGCCCGCTCCCACAAAGCCGGCAGTCAGGCCTTTGGTTCATCCTCGGGCTCGATGGACGCCTCATCGCGCAAATCATCGAAATCGGTCTTGAGCCCCTCTTCCATCGCATCCAGCTCAACCAGCAGCGAGCGAAAACTGGTCTCCTCCTTGGACTCCACCTCTTCGCCCTCCTCGTCCAGGCTGGCATCGGCCATGGCTTGCAGATGCGCTGGCACCGGCGCCTCGTCCGGATCGAGCATCGGTTCAGGCTCCAACTCGCGCAACTCGGCCAATGCCGGCAGCTCGTCGAGGCTCTTGAGGTTGAAGTGATCGAGAAACACCTTGGTGGTGGCGAACATCGCCGGCCGGCCAGGCACCTCGCGGTAGCCGACGATACGGATCCACTCGCGCTCCATCAGGGTCTTGATGATGTTGCTGTTGACCGCCACGCCGCGCACGTCCTCGATCTCGCCACGGGTGATGGGCTGGCGATAGGCGATCAGCGCCATGGTTTCCAGCAGCGCGCGGGAATAGCGCTGCGGGCGCTCCTCCCACAGGCGACCGACCCAGGGCGCATAGTCTTCGCGAATCTGCAGGCGATAGCCGCTGGCCACCTCCTTGAGCTCGAAGGCACGGCCGCTGCAGGACTTGCCCAGCACTTCCAGGGCCTTCTTGAAAACAGCGGGGGCCGGGCGCTCGGCCTCCTCGAACAACTCGTGAAGGCGTTCGAGGGATTGCGGCTTGCCCGAGGCAAGCAGGAAGGCCTCGATCAGCGACGCCAGTTCGCGGGGTTCGTTCAGGTTCATCGGTAGTCGTCAGGTCACTCTGCCCGGGCACGGACGTGGATCGGGGCGAAAGGCTCATTTTGCACGAGTTCGATCAGCGATTCCTTCACCAGTTCGAGAATCGCCATGAAGGTCACCACCACGCCGAGCTTGCCCTCCTCGCGGGTGAACAGTTCGACGAAAGGCACGAAGCCACCGCCCTTGAGGCGTTCGAGCACCTCGCTCATGCGCTCGCGGGTCGACAAGGTCTCGCGGGTGATCTGGTGGCTCTCGAACAGGTCGTTGCGGCGCATGACCTCGGCCATGGACAGCAGGATCTCCTCCAGCGCCACCTCCGGCAGCAGCTTGCGCACCTTGGCCTGGGGCGCCTCGAGGCGCGGCACGACGACGTCGCGGCCAACCCGCGGCAGTTCATCGATGCCTTCGGCGGCAGCCTTGAAGCGCTCGTACTCCTGCAGGCGGCGGATCAGTTCGGCGCGCGGGTCGCCCTCCTCTTCCTCGATCTCGCTGGAGCGCGGCAGCAACATGCGCGACTTGATCTCGGCGAGCATGGCGGCCATCACCAGGTACTCGGCGGCCAACTCCAGGCGCACGCTCTTCATCAGTTCGACATAGCCCATGTACTGGCGAGTGATCTCGGCCACCGGGATGTCGAGGATGTCGATGTTCTGCTTGCGGATCAGGTACAGCAGCAGATCCAGCGGGCCTTCGAAGGCCTCAAGGATCACTTCCAGCGCGTCCGGCGGGATGTACAGGTCCACCGGCAGCTCGGTCAGGGCCTCGCCGTAGACCAGGGCCAATTGCAACTGCTGCGGCGCTTCAGCCTCCAGGGCCGGCGCCTCGGGCGCTTCCAGCTGGCTCACACGTTGACCAGGAACGGCGTGGGGTCGCCGCAGCCTTCACGGATCAGCTCCGGCTCGTCACCGGACAGGTCGATGACGGTCGAAGCCTTCAGGTCGCCGAAGCCACCGTCGATGATCAGGTCGACATGGTGCTCCAGGCGCTGGCGGATCTCGTAGGGATCGGTCATCGGCTCATCGTCACCCGGCAGGATGAGGCTGACGCTCATCAGCGGCTCGCCAAGCTCTTCGAGCAGGGCCAGGACGATGGGGTTGGACGGCACGCGCAAGCCGATGGTACGGCGCTTGTCGTGCAACAACAGGCGCGGCACTTCACGGGTGGCGTTGAGGATGAAGGTATACGGCCCCGGAATGTGCGCCTTGAGCAGGCGGAACGTCGCCGTGTCGATCTTGGCGAAAGTGCCCATCTCGGACAGATCGCAGCACAGCAGGGTGAAGTTGTGGTTCTTGTCCAACTGGCGCAGGCGGCGCACCCGCTCGATGGCGCCTTTGTCGCCGATCTGGCAGCCCATCGCATAGGCCGAGTCGGTCGGGTAGACCACCACCCCACCCTTGCGGATGATCTCGACCGCCTGCTTGATCAGGCGCGCCTGCGGATTTTCCGCGTGGATCTGGAAAAATTGGCTCACGTAGTCGTCCTGTTCATACCGCCATAGGCTGTTCATGTCGGAATCGGCGCCACAGGGGTGGCAGGTCCTCGGGCAATGGCCGGTAGGCACCGATCTCGCCCCAGGTGCCAGGGCCGTGGAAGTCACTGCCGGCGCTTGCCAGCAAGCCGAACTCACGGGTAAGGATCGACATGGTCCCCACCTGCTCGGGCGGCATCATCCCATTGACCACCTCCAGCGCCTGCCCTCCTGCCTGAATATAGTCGGCAATCAGCCGTCTGCGCTTGCTGCGGGTCAGTTCGTAGTGCATGGGATGGGCCAAGCTCACCCAGGCATTGGACTGGCGCAACGTGGCGACAGTTTCCTCCAGCGTCGGCCAGTGCAGCTTGACGTCCCCCAACTTGCCGGCGCCCAGCCACTTGCGAAAGGCCTCGCCACGGTCCTTGACGAAACCTGCGCGCACCAGGAATTCGGCGAAGTGCGGGCGCGCCGGAGCGTTGCCGCTGTCACCCAGCTCCTGCTGCACGGCGCGCGCGCCGTCCAGCGCGCCGGGCATGCCCTTGGCCGCCAGCTTGCGGTCGATTTCCTCGGCGCGCAGCCAGCGGCCACGGTGCAGGTTGTCGATGGCCTCGAGCAAGGGCGGGGCACCGAGCGGAAAATCGTAACCCAGCACATGGATGGTGGCGCCGCCCCAGGTGCACGACAACTCCACCCCGCTGATCCACTGCATGCCGTTGTCCAGGCAAGCCTGGCGGGCCTCGGGCAGGCCTTCGAGGGTGTCGTGGTCGGTGAGAGACAGCATCCGCACCCCGTGCTCATGAGCCCGGGCGACCAGTGCCGTGGGCGACATGGCGCCGTCGGAGGCCGTGCTGTGACAGTGCAGATCAACATTCATGGAGGAGCGCTTTCGCAGGAATCGATGTTTGTTATTATGCCGTCACATCCCGCTTCTGGCTGCCACTGTGAAACAATTCATCGATTTCATCCCGCTGCTGCTGTTCTTCATTGTCTACAAACTGGACCCGCGCCCGGTCGAATTCGCCGGCCACGGCTTCGAGTTTGGCGGGATCTACAGCGCCACCGCCATGCTGATCGCCAGCTCCGTGGTGGTCTACGGCGCGCTGTTCCTGCGCCACGGCAAGCTGGAAAAGGGCCAGTTGCTGACCCTGGTCGCCTGCCTGGTGTTCGGCGGCCTGACCCTGGCCTTCCACAGCGAGACCTTCCTCAAATGGAAGGCGCCGGTGGTCAACTGGCTGTTCGCCCTGGCCTTCGCCGGCAGCCACTTCATCGGTGACCGGGTGCTGATCAAGCGCATCATGGGCCACGCCCTGACACTCCCTGAAACAGTCTGGACCCGCCTGAACCTGGCGTGGATCGGCTTCTTCCTGGTGTGCGGCGCCGCCAACCTGTTCGTCGCCTTCACCTTCCAGGACATCTGGGTCGACTTCAAGGTGTTCGGCAGCCTGGGCATGACCGTGCTGTTCCTGGTGGCCCAGGGTGTCTACCTGTCGCGTCACCTGCACGATACCGACCCTTCCACCTCCAAACCCAAGGACTGACATGCTCTACGCCATCATCGCCAGCGACGTCGAAAACTCCCTGGAAAAACGCCTGGCCGCACGCCCCGCCCATATCGAGCGCCTGCAACAGCTCAAGGCCGAGGGCCGTGTGGTGCTTGCCGGCCCGCACCCTGCCATCGACAGCAACGACCCGGGAGCCGCCGGTTTCAGCGGCAGCCTGATCGTCGCCGAGTTCGATTCGCTGGCGTCGGCCCAGGCCTGGGCCGACGCCGACCCGTACATCGCCGCGGGCGTCTACGACAAGGTCGTGGTCAAGCCATTCAAGCAAGTCCTGCCATAAACGGGCTGTTGAGCACAGGCCTTGTGGTAGCAGGCCAAGGCCGCGCCGACAAAGCCTGCTTCTTGCTACACCCCGCGCTGCGCTATTCATAAATTCCGACAACCGGCCGACAACCTCCTGAATCGATACGAATCAGGAGTTCCAATGCGTCAAGGTCCGATGTCCCTGCTGCTTTGCCTGTTGCTGTCGTCCCCTTTCGCC
Organism: Pseudomonas sp. P106(2024); assembly: GCF_057480815.1. Taxonomy (NCBI): domain Bacteria; kingdom Pseudomonadati; phylum Pseudomonadota; class Gammaproteobacteria; order Pseudomonadales; family Pseudomonadaceae; genus Pseudomonas; species Pseudomonas sp. P106(2024). Next base: position 283,629 of record NZ_JBLIYU010000006.1, read on the forward strand.
GCGGCCGAACAGCCGCTGTCGCTGGAAGCCGGGGCGCGGATCACCGAGCTGCAGCAGCGCCTGGAAGAAAGCGAGAAACAGCGCGACGCGCTGACCCTGCAACTGCAGAACCAGGACAACGCGCGCGAAAGCGCCCAACTCTCGCGCCTGCGCCAGGACAACCAGCGTCTGAAGCTGGCGGTCAAGGAGCTGCAGGCCGCCAGCAGCGCGCCCCAGCGCCTGCTCACCGACCAGCAGCAGTGGTTCCTGATCGGTTCGGTCGTTGCACTGTTGTCGGCAGTCTGCGGTATCTTAGCCAGCGGCGGACACAGAAGACGCCGGCAATGGTTGAATTGAGTGAGACATGAGCGAGCTGTTACTGATTGATGATGACCAGGAACTGTGCGAGCTGCTCGGCAGCTGGCTGACCCAGGAAGGGTTTGCGGTGCGCGCCTGCCACGATGGCCAGAGTGCGCGCCAGGCCTTGGCCACCCACGCCCCGGCGGCGGTGGTGCTGGATGTCATGCTGCCCGATGGCAGCGGCCTGGAACTGCTCAAACAGTTGCGCAGCGAGCACACCGACCTGCCGGTGCTGATGCTCTCGGCCCGGGGCGAGCCGCTGGACCGCATCCTCGGCCTGGAGCTGGGCGCCGACGACTACCTGGCCAAGCCCTGCGACCCCCGCGAGCTCACCGCCCGCCTGCGCGCCGTGCTGCGCCGCAGCCACCCCAGCGCGCCCAGCAGCCAGGTCGAGATCGGCGACCTGACCTTCAGCCCGGTGCGTGGCGTGGTCAGCATCGACGAGCGCGAGATGACCCTTACGCTGTCCGAGAGCCGCATCCTCGAGGCGCTGCTGCGCCAGCCCGGCGAGCCGCTGGACAAGCAGGAACTGGCGCAGATCGGCCTGGGTCGCAAGCTCACGCTTTATGACCGCAGCCTGGACATGCACGTCAGCAACCTGCGCAAGAAGATCGGCCCGCACCCGGATGGCCGCCCGCGCATCGTTGCCCTGCGCAGCCGCGGCTACTACTACAGCTTGTAGGCGTTGGGGGGCCGCTTCGCGCCCCCGCTCATCTTTACCCAGCCTTTACCCTCGCCTGACCGCCCTTGACCTTGATCTCCCTAGACTGGGCTCATCCGGTAACCGCCGGCCCCTGAAAGGAGAGACACCATGCGCAAGACCCTGATCGCCCTGATGTTCGCCGCCGCCCTGCCGACCGTGGCCATGGCCATGCCTGACGGCGGCCCGCGCCACGACGGCCCCCATCATCGCGGTGACGCGCCTTTCGCCCAGCTGGACCTGAGCCGCGACCAGCGCCAGCAGATCGGCAAGCTGATGGGCGAGCAGATGCAGCAGCGCCGCGACATCACCGAGCGCTACATGGCCAAGCTGCCGGCCGCCGAGCAGAAAGCGATGAAGGACGAACTCAAGGCCAGCCACGACAAGACCGACGGCCAGATCCGCGCCCTGCTCAAGCCCGAGCAGCAGAAGAAGTTCGACGAATTGCAGAAGGAACGCGCAGCGCGCAAGGCCGAATGGAAGGAGTTCCAGGCCTGGAAGGCTGAAAAAGCCGGCAAGGCCCAGTAAGCTGTCAGCCCGATGCCCGGCCCGCGCCCCCGCGGGCCGGGCTTTCGCCCTTTCTCGGAGGTGCTCGTCTTGCGTTCACTGTTCTGGCGCATCCTGGCCAGCTTCTGGCTGGCCATCGCCCTGGTCGCCGGGCTGTCGATCCTGCTCGGGCACATGCTCAACCAGGACACCTGGATCCTCAGCCGCCATCCGGGCCTGAACAACTTGGCCAGTCACTGGGCCCAACACTATGAACAGGACGGCCTGGAGTCGTCACAGCGCTTCCTGGAGCGACGCAAGCAGCGCTACAAGATCGACGTGCAGGTGCTCGACGACAGCGGCGATGCCGTGGTGCCCGGTACCTTCCCGCGCCGCGCCGCCGCCTTCGAGGCGCGCCAGCACAACGACGAGCGCCGCCTGCCCTGGCGCCGCCTGACCGAGGAATACACCAGCCCCACCAGCGGCGAGACCTATCTGCTGATCTACCGCATTCCCCACCCCGAACTGGCCGCCTGGCACCGCGAGAGCCTGATCTGGCCGCTCAGCGCCCTGGGGATCGCCCTGGTGGTACTGACCCTGTTCAGCCTGCTGGTCACCCTGTCGATCACCCGACCGCTCAGCCGCCTGCGCGGCGCGGTGCACGACCTTGGACAGACCAGTTACCAGCAGAACAGCCTGGCGCGGCTGGCAGTGCGCCGCGACGAGTTCGGCGTGCTGGCCAACGATTTCAACAAGATGGGCGCGCGCCTGCAGAGCCTGATCGGCAGCCAGCGCCAGCTGCTGCGCGATGTATCCCACGAATTGCGCTCGCCGCTGGCGCGGCTGCGCATCGCCCTGGCCCTGGCCGAACGCGCCGAACCGCAGCAGCGCCAGGCCCTGTGGCCGCGGCTGACCCGCGAGTGCGATCGTCTGGAAGACCTGATCAGCGAGATCCTGGTGCTGGCCCGGGTCGATGCCGACCAGGCCCATGCCGAGCCCGTTGACCTCAATGCCTTGCTGGGCGGCGTGCGCAAGGACGCCCAACTGTCAGCGCCGGAACAGGACGTGCGACTGGAGGCGCAGGCAGGCCTGACCTTGCACGGCTGGCCGACCTTGATCGAACGGGCGGTGGACAATTTATTGCGCAATGCCCTGCGCTTCAATCCGGCCGGGCAGCCGATCGAGGTGCATGCCCGCCGCGAACAGGATCGCATCGTGCTGAGCGTGCGCGATCATGGGCCGGGGGTGGCGGCAGAGCACCTGGCGCAGTTGGGCGAGCCGTTCTTCCGGGCGCCGGGGCAGGAGGCGCCGGGGCATGGCCTGGGGCTGGCGATTGCGCGCAAGGCGGCTGAGCGCCATGGCGGAAGCCTGGTGCTGGGCAATCATCCGCAGGGTGGGTTCATTGCGACGCTGGCGCTTCCCTGCAACCTCAGTGCTGGCTGACAAATCGCGGGGCCGCAGAGCGGCCCCAATGCTCACTCGCCCCAGGCGCTGACGTACCGCGCCGTCTCCAGGACCGGCGCCGTGCGCGGCTCGCCCATCGGCGTGCCGACATACAGGTAGCCGACCACCTCTTCACTCGCCTCAAGGCCCAAGCCCTCGTGCACATGGGCGTCGTACGCCATGTCGCCGGTGCGCCACACGGCGCCGATACCCTGGGCGTGGGCGGAAACGAGGATGCCGTGGGCGGCGCAGCCGGCGGCCAGGCGCTGCTCGATCTTCGGCACCTTGAAATGATCCTGCAAGCGGGCGATCACCACGATCAGCAACGGCGCCCGCAGCGGCATCGCCCGGGCCTTGTCCAGCGCGGCCGGAGTGGCATCGCCCTTGGCCTGCACCGCCTCGGCGAACAGCTCGCCGAGCTTCTCGCGGCCCTGCCCCTCGATAGTCAGGAAGCGCCAGGGACGCAACTGGCCATGGTCCGGCGCACGTAGCGCGGCCTGGAACAGGGCCTCGCGCTGGGCGGCATTGGGCGCCGGTTCAGTCAGGCGTGGCACGGAAACACGGTTGAGCAATGCGTCGAGAGCCTCCACGGGCTACCCTCCTGGCAGATTGGAAGTGCGGCCATTCTGCACCATAGCGCCGCCCTTGTGGGAGCGGGATTGCCCTGTCGCAGGAGCAGCAGCGCTTCCATGACACGCTCAATCGTACGTTTACATCACCTCCCCCACAGGTAGAATGACGCCCTTTCCGTAGCGAGTCAGAGCAGATCACATGGCGTTGCCGACCTTAAGGATCATTGGTTTCATCATCGGCATCTTCCTGATCACCCTGGCAGTGAGCATGGTGGTGCCCATGGCGACCCTGGTGGTCTTCGAGCGCACCGGCGACATGCCGTCGTTCCTCTGGTCGAGCCTGATCACCTTCCTCGCCGGGCTCGGCCTGGTCATCCCCGGCCGCCCCGAGCACGTGCACCTGCGTCCCCGCGACATGTACCTGCTGACCGTCAGCAGCTGGCTGGTGGTCTGCGTGTTCGCCGCCCTGCCGTTCCTGCTGACGCAACACATCAGCTACACCGACGCCTTCTTCGAAAGCATGTCTGGCATCACCGCCACCGGCGCCACCGTGCTCAGCGGCCTGGACACCATGTCGCCGGGTATCCTGATGTGGCGCTCGATGCTGCACTGGCTGGGCGGCATCGGCTTCATCGGCATGGCGGTGGCGATCCTGCCGCTGCTGCGCATCGGTGGCATGCGCCTGTTCCAGACCGAGTCCTCGGACCGTTCGGAAAAGGTCATGCCGCGCTCGCACATGGTCGCCAAGTCGATCGTCGCGGTGTATGTCGGCATCACCGTGCTCGGCAGCCTGGCGTTCTGGTGGGCGGGGATGAGCCCATTCGACGCGATCAACCACGCCATGTCGGCGATCTCCACCGGCGGGTTCTCCACCTCCGACCAGTCCCTGGCCAAATGGGACATCCCTGCGGTGCACTGGGTCGCGGTGGTGGTGATGATTCTCGGCAGCGTGCCGTTCACCCTGTACGTGGCCACCCTGCGCGGCCACCGCAAGGCACTGATCAAGGACCAGCAGGTGCAGGGCCTGCTGGCCATGCTGGTGGCCACCTGGCTGGTGCTCGGCACCTGGTACTGGGCCACCACCGACCTGCACTGGCTCGACGCCCTGCGTCACGTGGCGCTGAACGTCACCTCGGTGGTCACCACCACCGGCTTCGCCCTGGGCGACTACAGCATGTGGGGCAACTTCTCGCTGATGCTGTTCTTCTACCTGGGCTTCGTCGGCGGTTGCTCGGGCTCCACCGCCGGCGGCATCAAGATCTTCCGCTTCCAGGTCGCCTACATCCTGCTCAAGGCCAACCTCAACCAGCTGATCCACCCGCGGGCGGTGATCAAGCAGAAGTACAATGGCCATCGCCTCGACGAAGAGATCGTGCGTTCGATCCTGACCTTCTCGTTCTTCTTCGCCATCACCATCTGCATCATCGCCCTGCTGCTGTCACTGCTGGGCGTGGACTGGATGACCGCGCTGACCGGCGCCGCCGGCACGGTGTCGGGTGTAGGCCCCGGGTTGGGCGAGGTGATCGGCCCGGCCGGCAACTACGCCAGCCTGCCGGACGCGGCCAAGTGGATCCTCTCCGGCGGCATGCTGCTGGGCCGCCTGGAGATCATCACGGTGCTGGTGTTGTGCATGCCGGCGTTCTGGCGTCACTGACCGACAACCGCGTGCGGTACTCGCTCGGGGTGGTGTCGAACCAGCGGCGGAACGCCCGGTAGAAGTTGCTCGGATCGGCGAAACCCAGCAGGTAGGCGGTCTCCAGCAAGGTGGTGCCGGGCTGGGCCAGGTACTGCTCGGCCAGTTCGCGGCGGGTGTCGTCGAGCAGGGTCTGGAAGCTGGTGCCCTCGTCCTGCAGACGTCTTTGCAAGGTGCGCTGCGACAGGTGCAGGGCCTGGGCCACGGTCTCGCGCTTGGGCTCGCCCTGGGGCAGGATGCGGCACAGCACCTGGCGCACGCGGTGGGTCACGCGGCTTTCCGAGAAGCGCGCCAGGTATTCCCCGGCAAAGCGATCATGCAGCACCGCCATCGCCTCGTTGGCGGTCGGCAGCGGCGCCTCCATGTCGGCACGCTCGAGCACCAGCGCGTCATGGGGCGCGCCAAACACCAGCGGTGCATGGAACGCCACCTTGTACGGCTCGACATTCTTCGGCTGGCCGCCCTGGATCAGTACCCGCCGCGGCTGGATCGGCCGCCCGCTGAGCCAGGTGCACAGGGCCAGGGCACAGGCCAGGGAGGCCTCGGCGCTGTGCCGGGTCGGTGGCAGGTGATCGCCATGCACGGTCAGCACCAGGGCGTAGCCGTCCGGCTCGAGGCGAAAGCTCAGGTCCGAGCTCTCGGCGATGATCCGCTGGTAGCGCACCAGGCGCTCGAAACCCTCGGCCAGGGTGCGGCTGGACATCAGCGCATAACCCACCACATGGAACGAGGCCGGTCGCACCACCCGGGCCATGTTCAGGCCGATGGCCTCATTGCCCGACAACTCGACCGCCAACTGCCACAGCCGGGTCATCGAATCCTGGGTGAATCGCGCATCGGGGTCGTCGAGGGCGGAAAAGTCGAGCCCTAGTTGCTTGAACATGGCCGGACAATCGAGCCCTTCCAGCTCGAGTGCCTTGACGATCCCTGATGCCCAGCTGGCTGACGTGGTTCTCTCACTCATGACAGGCTCTTGTGCTGACCGCTCCTGCGGTGAACCGAAAGGATACTCAATTGGCGCCTATTGTCACTGGCCACTGCCCCCAATGACTCTAGACTCGATTCAGGCTCCACGCCGTGTATCCTGTAAGCACGACCCGCAGATCCGGAAACCCGCCATGACCCGCACAGCGCAGTTCCGCAGTTTTGCCGAGTTCTATCCCTACTACCTGGGCGAGCACAGCAACGCCACCTGCCGTCGCCTGCACTTCGTCGGCACCAGCCTGGTGATCGCCCTGCTCGCCTACAGCATCGGCAGCGGCCAGTGGCTGTTGCTGCTGACCGTGCCGCTGGCCGGCTACGGCTTCGCCTGGGCCGGGCATTTCTTCTTCGAGAAGAACCGGCCGGCCACCTTCACCCATCCCTGGTATAGCCTGGTCGGCGACTTCGCCATGTTCCGCGACATCCTGCTGGGCCGGCTCAGCCTCTGAATCGGCCCGCAAGGCCAGGTTCGCGTCCCGGCCGGCCACTGCCAAAGCCCGCGCCCTGGCCAACACTGCCAGGCATGCCCCCGACACGAGTGGCCCGCGGCGATGAACAAGCAAGCGAATTTCAGCCACATGCGCGACGGCACCGCCCAGGACTGGGCAATCATTGCCGACGACTTTCGCGCCTATGCCCAGCAGTTGCCCCAGCGCATCCTCGCCCACCTGCGCCTGCTCGATGGCGACTTCGGCGGTTTTCCCATCGATCGCCTGAGCCACTCGCTGCAGACCGCCACCCGCGCCTACCGTGACGGCCGCGACGAGGAGTACGTGGTCTGCGCCCTGCTGCATGACATTGGCGACACCCTCGGCAGCTACAATCACCCGGATATCGCCGCAGCGATCCTCAAGCCCTTTGTCAGCGCCGAGAACCTGTGGATGGTCGAGAAGCACGGGATCTTCCAGGGCTACTATTTCTTTCACCACCTAGGCATGGATCGCCACCTGCGCGAGCAGTTCAGCGATCACCCGCAATACCAACGGACCATCGAGTTCTGCGCGCGCTACGACGCGGCGGCATTCGACCCCGAGTACCCGAGCCTGCCGCTGTCGTTCTTCGAGCCGATGATGGAGCGGCTGTTCGCCCGGCCCAGGCAGTCGATCTACAAGACAGCCCTGAAAGCGTCGGCCTGACCGGCAGGGACGGCGATCAAGCCGGTTCACCAAGCTCCGCCAGGCGCGACGCGGCTTCCCGCGCCTGCGCCTCGGCGAACCGGTACAGCTCGATCCGCCCGTCCCAGTGCTCGATCAGCGCCGTGCACGACTCCACCCAATCACCGCAGTTGAGGTACTCCACCTCGCCCACCCGACGAATCTCGGCATGGTGGATATGCCCGCACACCACGCCCTGGAAGCCACGCCGGGTGCACTCGTGGGCGATGGCGTCTTCAAAATCGCTGATGAAGTTCACCGCCCCCTTGACCTTGTGCTTGAGGTACGCCGACAACGACCAATAACCGTAGCCATAACGGGCGCGCCAGTGGTTGAGCCAGCGGTTGAGCACCAGGGTGAATTCGTAGGCCCGGTCGCCGAGAAACGCCAGCCAGCGGTGGTAGCGGGTGATCACGTCGAACTGGTCGCCGTGGATCACCAACAGCCGCCGGCCATCGACGGTGAGGTGCTCGGCTTCGTCCACCAGCTGGATATTGCCCAGGATCAGTTTCGAGTAGCGGCGCAGGAACTCGTCATGGTTACCGGTGACGTAGATCACTTCGGTACCGCGCTTGCTCAGGGTCAGCAGGCGGCGGATGACGTTGGTGTGAGCCTGGGGCCAGTAGATGCCGCCGCGCAGTTTCCAGCCGTCGATGATATCGCCGACCAGGTAGATGCGCTCGGCCTGGTAGCCCTTGAGAAAATGCGCGAGGTGTTCGGCCTTGCAATCCCGGGTGCCCAGGTGCACATCGGAAATCCACAGGGTGCGGACACGCAGCTTGCGTGACGGGCGAAGGGGTTCGGCGTGGGTCATGGGCAGGCTCCGGCGCTGTTTGCTGGAGACTGGCAGGCACCGGTGACAGATTGGTGGCAGGTGCATGACCATCCTGCGTCCGCCTTGAGGTGTACACTCTTCACCTGCTTCGTGAGGACTCACCATGACCGCCGCCCCCCTGCTTTCGCTGCGCCATTATCGCCACGACCTGATCGCCCACAGCCACGACCACTCGCAACTGGTGTTCGGCCTGGGCGGACGCCTGGATTTCGAGGTGGATGGCCGCGGCGGCAGGGTCGGTCGCCAGGACCTGATGGTGGTGCCTGCCGGTGCCCACCACACCTGCGGCAGCCCCGAGGGTAGCCACTGCCTGGTGCTGGACGTGCCAGGCGGGCACTGGCTTGGCGAGCACCTGGGCGAGCACGCCGACAACAGCCGCCGCCTGCTCGACCGCCCCGGCCCCCTGGGCCTGGACAGCCGCCAGCAGCAGTTGGTGGACTGGCTGGCGGCAAGCCCGGTGGACGACCCGCTGATTGCCCGCCAAGGCGCGGTGCTGTTGCTGGCCAGCCTCAACCCGCAGGTCGGTGCCCCGGTACTGGCCAGCAGGCGCCTGCCCTATGCCGCCTTCGACCGGCATATCGAGCAGCACGCCGCCTATCCATTGCAGGTCGCCGATCTGGCGCGGCTGGCCGGGCTTTCCAGCGCGCGACTGCATGCGCGTTTTGCCAGCGAGCGCGGTATGACGCCGATGGACTATATCCGTGAGCGGCGGTTGGCGATGGCCCGGCGACTGTTGCGTGAAACGCTGTTGCCGGTGGGTGAGGTCGCGGCGCGGGTGGGGTATGGCTCGCAGAGTGCCTTCAGCGCGGCGGTGATGCGGGCGTTCGGCTGCACGCCGCTGGCGTTGCGGCGCGAGTCTGGCGACAACGGGCGCGAGGTGGGCGACAGACACAGCTAGACCGGGCTCTTACACTGAGCGCCAGGATCTTCTCTCCCTGCGAATGCAAAGGACCACCATGAACCACCGCACCGCCCTCGGCGCCCTGCATATCGGCGCGCTGTTCTTCGGCCTGACCGGCGTCTTCGGCAAGCTGGCCGCCAGCGCCAGCCCCTCGATCATCGTCTTCGGCCGCGCCCTGTTCGCGGTGCTGGCCCTGACCCTGTTCGCCGGCCTGGCGCGCCAGGCCTGGCAGCCGCTGCGCGGCCAGGACCTGCGCCGCCTGCTGCTGGGCGGCGCGCTGCTGGCCGGGCACTGGGTGAGCTTCTTCATCGCGGTCAAGGTCGGCGGCGTGGCCATCGCCACTCTCGGTTTCGCCAGCTTCCCGGCCTTCACCGTGATCCTCGAGGGCCTGCTGTTCCGTGAACGCATCCGCCGCAACGAAGCGCTGCTGGTGCTGCTGGTGAGCATTGGCCTGGTGCTGGTCACCCCGGCCTTCGACCTGGCCAGCGAAGCCACCGGCGGGCTGCTCTGGGCGCTGCTCTCGGGCCTGCTGTTCTCGCTGCTGTCGCTGACCAACCGCGCCGGTTCCGGGCGCCTGCCCGCCGTGCAGGCAGCGCTGTGGCAGAACCTGGTGGTGAGCCTGTGCCTGCTGCCGTTCGCCGCGCCCGGCCTGGACGCGGTGACGCCGCTGGACTGGCTGTGGATCGCCCTGCTCGGCGTTTTCTGCACCGGCGTCGCCCACAGCCTGTTCGTCGCCAGCTTGGCGGTGATCAAGGCGCGCACAGCCGCGGTAGTGTTCGGCATGGAGCCGGTGTACGGCATCGCCGTGGCCTGGGTGGTGTTCGCCGAACAGCCGACCCTGCGCATGCTCGCCGGCGGCGCCTTGATCATCTTCGCCATCGTGCTGTCCAGCCGCCTGGCCGCCGAGCAACCCGCCCGCCAGCCACAGCCCGAAAGCGCCTGATCAGCGATCGTTGTGGCCCAGGTCGCGCTGCGGATCGATCTGGTCGCGCACCCGCTGCTTGAGCACCTTGGCCTCGGGGAAGCCGCCGTCGGCCTTGCGTTCCCAGATCTGCACGCCGTCGCAGGTGATGCGGAACACCCCGCCGGTTCCAGGCTCCAGCGCCACCCGGCCGAGGTCGTCGGCAAAGGTGCTGAGCAGTTCCTGGGCCAGCCAGGCGGCGCGCAGCAGCCACTGGCACTGGGTGCAATAGGTAATGACGATTTGTGGCTTGCTGTCTGCCATGTAGGGAAACTCAGTAGGAAGGGCCGCTTATACTAGCGGTCTTTATCCTCTGGTTTGAGACTCACGATGCGCCGCCTGCTGTACTGCCTCCTGCTGATGCTCACCTCCTTCGCTGTGCTTGCCGCCGAGACGGCACGGCCGAAGATCGGCCTGGTACTGTCGGGCGGCGCCGCCCGCGGCCTGGCCCATATCGGCGTGCTCAAGGCCCTGGAGGAACAGGGCGTGCGCATCGACGCCATCGCCGGCACCAGCATGGGCGCGGTGGTCGGCGGGTTGTACGCCTCGGGCTACAGCATCGCCGAGCTGGAAAAGCTGGCCACCACGCTGGACTGGCAGCAGGCGCTGTCCGATGCGCCGCCGCGCAAGGATGTGCCGTTCCGACGCAAGCAGGACGACCGCGACTTCCTGGTCAAGCAGAAGCTGAGCTTTCGCGACGATGGCAGCCTGGGCCTGCCGCTGGGGGTGATCCAGGGCCAGAACCTGGCCCTGCTGCTGGAAAGCAAGCTGGCCCACACCGCCGACATTCGCGACTTCGACAAGCTGCCAATCCCCTTCCGCGCCGTGGCCACCGACATCACCAGCGGCGAGAAGGTGATCTTCCGCCGCGGCCACCTGCCCCAGGTGATCCGTGCCAGCATGTCGATCCCGGCGGTGTTCGCCCCGGTGGAGTTGGACGGCCGGCTGCTGGTGGATGGCGGCATGACCGACAACATCCCGGTGGATGTGGTGCGCGAAATGGGCGTGGACCTGGCCATCGTCGTCGACATCGGCACCCCGCTGCGCAACCGCAAGCAACTGGCCACGGTGGTGGACGTGCTCAACCAGTCGATCACCCTGATGACCCGGCGCAACTCCGAGGAACAACTGGCCAGCCTGCGCCGCGAAGACATCCTGGTACAGCCACCGCTGTCGGCCTTCGGCGTTACCGATTTCGGCCGCGCCCGGGACATGATCGACGCCGGCTACCGCGCCACCCGTGCCCTCGACCCGCGCCTGGCGGCGCTGCGCCAGCCCGAGGGCGACAGCAACCTGGCGGTGGCGCGCTCGCCGAAACAGCGCACGCCGATCATCACCGCCATCCGCGTGGAGAACGACTCCAAGGTCAGCGACGATGTGATCCGCTACTACATCCGCCAGCCCGTCGGCGAGCCGCTGGATCTCGGCCGCCTGCAGACCGACATGGGCACCCTCTACGGCCTGGACTACTTCGACCAGGTGCAATACCGCGTGGCGCACAAGGGCGACGAGCATACCCTGGTGATCAACGCCCGTGGCCGGCGTGGCGGCACCGACTACCTGCGCCTGGGCCTGAACCTGTCGGACGACTTGCGTGGCGACAGTGCCTTCAACCTCGGCGCCAGCTACCGGGTCAATGGCATCAACCGGCTCGGCGGCGAATGGCTGACCCGCGCGCAGATCGGCGACGAGCAGGAACTGTACAGCGAGTTCTACCAGCCCCTGGACGTGGGCTCGCGCTACTTCGTCGCCCCTTACCTGGCCTTGGGCTCGCAGAACGTCGAGGCGACCCTGGACAACGACCCGGTGGCCGAGTACCGCCTGGAACGCTATGGCTTCGGGCTCAATCTCGGCCGGCAGATCGGCACTTACGGCGAGGTGCGCCTGGGCGTGGGCAAGGCCTGGGGCAACGCCGAGGTGCGCATCGGCGACCAGGACCTGCCCAAGGTCAGCTTCAACGAGGGGTTCTACGAGCTCAAGTACTCGTTCGACACCTTCGACAACGTCTACTTCCCCCACAGTGGCGAGGACATCGGCCTGACCGTGCGCAAGTACGACAAGTCACTGGACTCGGACCAGAACTACCGGCAGTGGCTGTTCAACCTGGACAAGGCCTTCAGCAGCGGGCCGAACACCCTGGTGCTGGGCGGCAGGTATGGACGTACGCTGGATGACGCCGAGGTGGTCACTTCAAGCTTCGTGTTCGGCGGCGCCCGACAGCTGTCGGGCTTTCGCCAGGACTCGATCTCGGGGCAGAACATGAGCCTGCTGCGCATGGTCTATTACCGCCGCCTGACGCCACGGGCCTACCTGCCCCTGGACTTCCCGTTGTACCTGGGTGGCTCGCTGGAGCGTGGGCGGGCGTGGAACAACGACAATGAGTTCGACAGTGGCTATATCAATGCGGCGAGCATCTTCCTGGGGCTGGAAACGCCGCTGGGGCCGTTGAACCTGAGTTATGGGGCCAACGATGCCCATGAGAAGGCGGTGTACCTGAACCTGGGGCACACCTTCTAGAACGATCGCGGGGCAAGCCCGCTCCCACAAGTCATGCAGACAATTGCGCAAGCAGACTCGTGGGAGCGGGCTTGCCCCGCGATTGATGAAGGGTTCAGGACTTCTCGAGATTATCGAGAATCTTCGCATGCACGCGCATGCACACTTCCATGTCGGCCTCGTCTATGCCGGTGAACAGCTCGAGGCGCAAGGCGTTGGCGATGGTCTCGATCTGATCGATCAGCGGCTTGGCCGGCGGGCACAGCAGGATCTTCTTGGCCCGGCGGTCTTCCATCACCGCCTGGCGGCGTACCAGCCCCTGGCTCTCGAGGCTGTCGAGCAAGCGCGCCAGGGTCGGGCCTTCGACGCCCACGCTCTGGGCCAGCTCACGCTGGGTCGGCGCCTCGTCGAACCTGGCCAGGTGCAACAGCACCAGCCAACGGGCTTGCGACAGGTTGAGCCCGGCCAGGCGTCGGTCCAGTTCGGCACGCCAGCCCCGAGACATCTGGGCCAGCTGCATGCCGAAGCGGTGTTGGTTGTCGGTCAGGGGCATAAGCAACTCAATGAATAGAACTAATTATTAGCCAGCTAATCATGGCCCGGCCAATCAGGCAAGGTTCGGCGCCTCGGAAATTGCTGATAATCATGTAAGGGTATGACAAAGGTCAGCAATTGGCGCAAATGCCGGCAATCACAAGCCGAACTCCACCGCCAGCGCCGCCCGTACGCAATGCAGGACGCCTTCCGGCACCCGCTGGCCAAACAGCGGCGCCACGCCGGACACCGGCGGCAACTCGCCCTCGCCGTCGAGGAAGGCGTCCTGCACCTCCATCATCAGCTCCTCCGGCAGGTCCAGGGCCTGCTCCAGGCTCAGTTCCTGGCGGCCGATGGCCTCGGCCAGCAAGCTGTAGACGTTCTTCTCGGTGCAGTTCAGTTGCCCGGCGATCTGCGCCGGGGTCATGCCGGCGCGGGCCAGGCTGACCAGTTCGTGGCGCAGGTCGAGCACCACCTTCGGCGCCTCCTCGGTGCCGCCGGCGCCGTTGAGCACCTCGAGGAAGGCCTGGCCGTAGCGCTCCAGCTTGCGCGCGCCGACACCGCTGACCTGGGCCATGTCGCTGAGGCTGGTGGGCATGCTGCGCAGCATCTCCAGCAGCGTCGAGTCGGGGAAGATGACGTAGGGCGGCACGCTGTGCTCTTCGGCCAACTTGCGCCGCAAGGTACGCAGCGCTTCCCATAGTTCGCGCTCCTCGGCGCGCACCAGTTGGCTGGCCGGGCTGCCGCCACTGCCGCCGGAGGCCTTGGCCGCGATCTGCGGCTTGAGGTCGCGGCGCAGTTGCAGGTTCACCTCGCCGCGCAGCAACGGCCGGCAGCTGTCGGACAGGCGCAGGCCGCCATAGCCTTCCAGGTCGATATCCACCAGGCCACGGGCCACCAGCTGGCGGAACAGCGAGCGCCATTCGGCCTCGGCCAAGGCCTTGCCGACGCCGAACACCGAGAGTTTCTCGTGGCCGAAATTACGTACTTTTTCGGTGTCCTTGCCCAGCAGCACATCGACCAGGTGGCCGACGCCGTAGCGCTGGCCGGTGCGGAACACCGCCGACAGCGCCTGACGGGCAGGTTCGGTGGCGTCCCAGGTCTGCACATTGTCGACACAGTTGTCGCAATGCCCGCACGGCTGATCGAGCACTTCGTCGAAGTAGGCCAGCAACGACTGGCGACGGCAGCGGGTCTCCTCGCACAGCGCCAGCATGGCGTCGAGCTTGTGCTGCTCGATACGCTTGTGGCGCTCGTCGCCCTCGGAGTTCTGCAGCATCTGCTTGAGCATCACCATGTCCTGCAGGCCGTAGGCCATCCAGGCATCCGAGGGCAGACCGTCACGGCCAGCGCGGCCGGTCTCCTGGTAATAGGCCTCGAGTGACTTGGGCAGGTCAAGGTGGGCGACGAAGCGCACGTTGGGCTTGTCGATGCCCATGCCGAAGGCGATGGTCGCGACCATGATCAGTCCTTCCTCATTGAGGAAGCGGTGCTGGTTGGCGGCGCGGGTCTCGGCGGCCAGGCCTGCGTGGTACGGCAGCGCCGGGAAGCCCTGGTCGCACAGGAAGGCGGCGGTCTCGTCGACCTTCTTGCGCGACAGGCAATAGACAATGCCGGCGTTGCCGCGGCGCTCGCCGAGGAACGCCATCAACTGCTTGCGCGGCGATTCCTTGGGCACGATGCGGTAGAAGATGTTCGGCCGGTCGAAGCTCGACAGGAAGCGCTCGGCGCCCTGCAGGTGCAGGCGCTGGACGATCTCCTCGCGGGTGCGCATGTCGGCGGTGGCGGTCAAGGCGATGCGCGGCACATGCGGGAATAGCTCGGCGAGCTGGCCCAGTTGCAGGTACTCGGGACGGAAGTCATGACCCCACTGCGACACGCAGTGAGCCTCGTCGATGGCGAACAGGGCAATATCCAGGCCGCGCAGGAAATCCAGCATGCGCGGCTGGACCAGACGCTCAGGGGCCAGGTAGAGCATCTTCACCTCGCCACGGCGCAGGCGCCCGGCCAGGTCGCGCTGCTGCTCGGCGCTGAGGGTGGAGTTCAGCGCCGCGGCGGCCACGCCCAGCTCGTCGAGGGTGGCGACCTGATCGTCCATCAGCGCGATCAGCGGCGACACCACCACGGTCAGGCCCGGGCGCAGCAGGCCAGGTACCTGGAAGCACAACGACTTGCCACCACCGGTGGGCATCAGCACCAGGGCGTCGCCGCCGCCTGCCACACATTCGATGATCGCTGCCTGGCGCCCGCGGAAACTGTCGTAACCGAAGACATCCTTGAGGACGCGCTGAGCCTGTTCGAGCATTTGCCACTCCAAAATCGCCGTACCATCCTGGACTCAGGCTGGACGATAAATCCGCCGCGCACACATCGAATGCGTAAGCGGTTTTTGCCAGATGGCAGGAAAACGCCACCAGAGCACGAAAAACTGCGGAGTATACCCGACTGCCCCACCCCCGGCATGCCCCGCGGACAGACGTTCCCTTTGCCCCGCAGCCGCCGCAAGGTGCTAGAATTCACTATCGTTTATTCCCCAAGGTAGCCCTGTAATGTCCTTCGCCGAGCAACTGACCCGCCTGCAAGCCTTCCTCGACGCCGATGAGCTGCACGAAGAAGCGCTGGACTACGTCGCCGCCCACGGCTACCTGACCGCGCTGTCGATCTGCTCCGAGGAAGTTCCAGAACGCGAATGGATCGACGCGCTGTTCGCCGAAGAACCGCACTATGCCAGCGATGCCCAGCGCACCGAGATCGAGGCCACCCTGGTCGCGCTCAAGGCGCACATCGCCCGCCAACTGGCCAGCGACGAAGAATTCGACCTGCCCTGCGAGCTGGACCTGACCGACGAGCCGGACGATTCCGACCTGCGCGGCTGGTGCATCGGTTTCATGGAGGGCGTGTTCCTGCGTGAAGAGGCCTGGTTCGAGAACGCCGAGGAAGAAGTCAGCGAAATGCTGCTGCCGATCATGGTCGGCTCGGGCCTGTTCGACGAGCAGCCGGAGTTCGCCGACATCGCCGGTAACGCCAACCTGCAGGACGACATGATCGTGCAGATCCCCGAGGCGCTGAGCGCCCTGTTCCTGCTGCTGCACGCCCCCGAAGAGAAACCTGCCCTGCTCAAGCCGCGCCACCACTGATCGACGTGGTGCGCTACCTGCTGCTGGCCGCCGGCTGGCTCAGTGTCGCGCTCGGGGTGGCGGGGATCTTCCTGCCGGTACTGCCCACCACCCCGTTCCTGCTGCTGGCGGCGGCCTGTTTCGCCCGCAGCTCGCCGCGCTTTCACCACTGGCTGGTGAATCATCCGAAACTCGGGCCATGGATCCGCGACTACCTCAGCGGCGAGGGAATTCCGCTGCGGGGCAAGGTTTATGCGATCGGCCTGATGTGGGCCAGCATCGGACTGTCCTGCTACCTGGTGCCGTTGTTCTGGGCACGAGTGTTCATGCTGACCAGCGCGGTGCTGGTCAGTACCTGGATCCTCAGGCAGAAGACCCTGCAGCGACCGTAGCGAGCACAATACTCACCCTGTGGGAGCGGCCTTGCGTCGCGATAGGGCCGCGAAACGGCCCCACCGAACTTTGCATCAACGCTGAAATCCTGGGGCCGCTCTGCGGCCCTTTCGCGACGCAAGGCCGCTCCCACAGGGAAACGCGCAACGCCCTATCGTCAGCAAGACAGCCGCTTACACCGTATCCACCTTCAACGAATGGTCATTGAGCATGCCGGTGATGATGGTCGCCGTGTCATGCCCCGCCGCGATCACCCCGCCTGCTCCGGCCGCGACCCCGTAGTGCTGCGCCAGGTCCACCCCGGCCAGGTCGATGGTCTGGGTCGGCGCCGCGCCGGCGACGCTGCTGACTTCGATGGTCGACACCACGTTGACGCCGCTGCCACTGACCTTGAAGTGCAGGTAGTCATCCAGCGACGCGCTGGTGGCGTTCTCGCCCTGCAGCAGTTGCGACAGGTCCAGCCGATCGCTGCCCGGGGTGAAGTCGGTCACGGTGTCGTGCCCGGTATCGCCCTTCTGCCAGACGAAGGTATCGTTGCCGCTGCCACCGGTGAGGGTGTCATCGCCGCGCCCGCCGATCAGGATGTCATTGCCGGCACCGCCCCTGAGCACATCGTTGCCCGCACCACCGTTGAGCAGGTTGTCGCCGTCGTTGCCGGTCAGGGTGTCGTTGTAGTCCGAACCGATCAGGTTCTCGATGCCGTTAAGGGTATCCAGCCCCGCGCCGACGGTGTTCTGCTGGCCGACATGGCTCAGGTCGACGGTCACGCCACTGGTTGCCCTGGCATAGCTGGCGGTGTCGTTGCCGGCGCCGCCGTCGAGCAGATCATTGCCCGGACCGCCGATCAGCAGGTCGTCGCCATCGCCGCCATACAGGCTGTTGTTGCCTGCGCCGGCCACCAGCACATCGTTGCCGGCGCCGCCGTGCAGGATGGTGTCACCCGCCCCGGCCAGCAGCACATCGTCCCCTGAGGTACCGGTGAGGGTATTGCCGGCCTGGTAGGTGATATCCACCGCTCCAGTGGCCGTGCCGCCATGGTTGTCACTGACGGTGTAACTGCCGTGGTAGTCGTCGTTGCTGGCGTTGCTGTAGTCCACCACCAGGCTCAGCTTGTAGTTCTCGGCGGCCTTGCTGTTGCCCGAGGTGTTCTCGGTGTTGATCACATGGATGCTGTACACCCCGTCATGGCTAGCCGTGAAGCTGCCGCCATCGGCAATGGTCTGGTAACTGCCGCCGGCGTCCTTCCACTCCATCAGCAGGTTGCCGGCGGGCCGGTCATGGTCGAGGGTCAGGGTCTCGCCCTTGCGCAGGGTGACCGTCAGGGTGTCCTCGTCGTTGGCGTTGGCGCTGCTGATCGAGCCCAGGTAACCGGCCACCACCAGGGCGGCGGTCATGCTGCCATTGAGGCTGGTGAACTCGCTGCGGGCCAGGTCGCGCAACTGGTTCTCGGCCTTGTTGGCGGTGGCGTTGAAGGTGATGGTCTGGGCCTGCGTACCCGCCGTGAAGCCCGCGCCCTTGTCGGCGAAGTTGGTGTTGAACGTAGTTGGCGCGGCACTCAGGGTATCGTGGTCCGGATCGCTGTCATTGGCCAGCAAGGCCTCGGCCGGCACACTCAGGGTGGCGCCCTTGATGTTGGTGATGATGTGGTCGGCGCCGGCGACCGGCGCGCCATTGCCATTGATGTTCACCGTCAGGCTAGCGCTGCGGGTATCGCCGTCGTTGTCGCTGGCGGTAAAGCCGAACTTCTCTACCTGGCCGCTGCCGTTGTCCTTCGGCGGTGTGTAGGTGAACTCGCCGCTGTCCATGTTCACCACCAGGGTACCGCCCAGGCCGGTCTTGATATTCAGGCTGTTGCTCACGGTGTCGAACGAGGCCTTGTCCACCCCGCCACTGACCGCATAGCCGCCCTGCCCGCCATTGGCCTTCGGATCATAGGTGTAGGTAGTGCCGTCCACCAGCAGCGCCTTGATGAAGCCGCCGTCGGCCCCGAAGTCGCCGCCGCTCATCAGGCTGCCGGTGATCGGCGCGCCCTGCACCGTGCCGGAGAGCACCGCACTCAGCTGGCTGAGGTCGGTGACCACCACCGAGTTGGTGTCGGTATGGCTGCTGCCGTCGTAGGCCAGCGGATTGAGGTTGCCTTCGTTGACGCCGCTGCCCATGCCGATGGCGTAGGACTTGATGCCGTTGTTGTCGAGGAAGGTTTCCCAGGCAGCCTCGCGCGGCGCTGTCATGGCGTGGCCGTTGGTGGGCTCGCCGTCGGAGAAGAAGTAGCTGATGTTCTGCGCACCCACCAGCTTGCCGGTGGTGGCGAAGGCTTCCTGGGCCTTGGTGGCCGCCGAGTCGTAGTAGGTCGAGCCGCCGGGATTGAGCCCGGCGATCAGGCTCTTGGCCTCGCTGATGGAGACCCACACGGGTGTCTTGATCTCGGCGCCGGTGCCGAAAGTGACGATCTGCACCTTGATGTCGCCCATCTCGTCGTACTTGTCGAGCAAGGTATTGATGGCCTGCTTGGCCAGCTCCAGGCGGGTCAACCCCGGCACGCCGGAGCTTGCGGCCATGCTGCTGGACACATCCACCACCAGCAGAATGTTGGAGTCCACCTGGCCGGGCGTGATACTGCGCACCGCGCACTGTACCGTCGGCACATCGTCGACGATGTTGATGGCGATGGTGCTGGTGACAGTGTTGCCCAGGGCGTCGGTGGCCTTGTAGGTGAAGTACTCGTTGATGGTGTTGGCCCCGTCGTTGGCGCCACCCGGGGTCTTCGGCGCCGAGGTCAGGGTGTAGGTGTAGGAGCCGTCGCCGTTGAGCTGGATCTGGCCGTACTGGCCCACGGCATTGCCGACCAGGCTGTAGGTCAGGGCGCCGACGCCACCATGCACCGAGCCGACCAGGCTGCCGGAGGCCGTCTCGCCGGTGGAGTTCGGATCGCTGCCGGTCACGCTGCCGGCGGCCAGGTCGTTGCCATCCTTGTGCAGGTCCAGGGCTTTTTCGTAGACGGTGACGTCGTTGTCCTCGCACGCCACCAGCTTGCTGTCCTGGACATTGATGCGGATGGTCGTGGTGCTCTCGTCGCCATCGGCGTCGCGGATGGTGTAGACGAAGCTGTCGGTTGCCCCGGTGGGCGGCACGCTATTGGGATTGGCGTGGTAGGTGGCGTTGCCCTGGCTGTCCAGGGTCAGGTAGCCATACTGGCCGACGATCGTATCGCCGACATGGCCGATGGCTGACGTCGAGGTGTCGGAGCCTGCTCGCACGCCGACCACGTATTGTCCGTCGGCACGTACATCGGCGCCGACCACATCGTTATCCAGCACGTTGCCGCTGACACTGGCGCCTTCCGTGACCGAAGCCACATCGCAATGGGCCTTGGGCACATCGTCGACGATGCTGACCACGATGGTGCTGGTGGTGGTGTTGCCGAGCGAGTCCTTGACTTGGTAGGTGAAGCTCTCGGTGACCACATTCGGGCCGTCGTTGGCATGGTTGGGCGAGTTCGGCGCCGAGGTCAGGGTGTACGTGTAAGTGCCATCGCCGTTCAGCTGGATCTGGCCGTACTGCCCGGTGGCGTTGCCCACCAGGGTGAAGGTCAGGGCGCCGACGCCGCCACTGACCGAGCCGGCCAGCGAGCCGCTGGTGGTTTCCGTGGTGGCATGCGGATCGCTGCCGGTGACCGTGCCGGCGGCCAAGTCGTTGCCATCCTTGGTCAGGTCCAGGGCTTTCTCGTAGACCTTGGCCGTGTCGTCCGGGCAGGCGACCAGCGAGATATCGTGCACGTCGATGGTGATGGTCGTCGTGCTCTCGTCGCCATCGGCATCGCGGATGGTATAGACAAATACATCGGTGGCACCGGGCGGCGCCACGCTGTCGGGGTTGGCGTGGTAGGTGGCGTTGCCCTGGGCGTCGAGGGTCAGGTAGCCGTACTGCCCAACCACATTGCTGCCCAGCTGGCCGATGGCCGAGGTCGAGGTGTCGGCGCCTGCGCGCACGCCGACCACGTACTTGCCATCGGCCGGCACATCCGCGCCGATCACATCGTTGACCAGCACGTTGCCGCTGACCGTGCCGCCTTCATAGACGTTGGCGAAGTCGCTGTGGGCCTTGGGTACGTCGTCGACGATGCTGATCACGATGGTACTGGTGGTGGTGTTGCCCAGCGAATCCTTCACCTGGTAGGTGAAGGTTTCCGTCAGCACGTTCGGCCCATCGTTGACATGATTCGGCGAATTTGGCGCCGAGGTCAGGGTGTAGGTGTAGGAGCCATCGGCGTTCAGAAGGATCTGGCCGTACTGGCCGGTGGCGTTGCCGACCAGGGAAAAGGTCAAGGCGCCCACTCCGCCACTGATGGAGCCGGCCAGCGATCCGCTGGCCGTCTCGCCTGTGGCGCCAGGATCGCTGCCGGTGACATTGCCACCGGCCAGGTCATGGCCGTCCTTGATGAGATCGAGCGCCTTCTCATAGACGGTCACGCCGCTGTTGGGACCCGCAATGAGCGAACAGTCGTGCACGCTGATGGTGATGGTGGTGGTGCTCTCATCGCCATCGGCATCGCGGATGGTGTAGACAAACACATCCGTGGCACCGGCCGGCGCCACGCTGTCGGGGTTGGCGTGGTAGGTGGCATTGCCTTGGGCGTCGAGGGTCAGGTAGCCATACTGCCCAACCACATTGCTGCCCAACTGGCCGATGGCCGATGAGGACGTGTCGCTGCCCGCGCGCACGCCCACCACATACTTGCCGTCGGCCACCGTATCGGCACCACTCACATCGTTGACCAGCACGTTGCCACTGACCGTACCGCCTTCATAGACGTTGGCGAAGTCGCTGTCGGCCTTGGGCAGGTCATCGACGATATTGACGTCCAGCGAGCCACTGGCCGTGCTGCCGTCGGTATCCGTGGCCGTGACGGTGAAGTGCTCCGTGAGGCTGTTGGCGCCGTCGCCGTTGGCGTGGCTCTCGTTGTCCAGCAAGGTGTAGCTGTAGCTGATCACGCCCGTGGTGGGGTTGTAGCCGGTGATGGTCAGGGTATTGCCCAAGGCCGTGGTGATCGACTGCGGGAAGCTCGCCGCCACGCCGCCGCTGACCACGCTGATGCCGCCGACGCTCAAGGATTGCAGGCCATCCGGCGCGCTGACCGTGAAAGTGCCGCTCTGGGTCAGAGCACCCGGGTTCGGCGCGCTGCCATCGGCCAGGTTCTTCTCGTAGACGGTCAGTTCGCCACCGTTCACGTCCAGCCCGCCCAGGGTCACCGGGTCGTTGAGGTTGCTGACATTGAGGGTCAGGGTCGCGGTGCTGGTGTCGCCGTCGGCATCCTTCAGGGTGTAGGTGAAGGTCTCCACCCCATTACCACCGCCGTGCAGGTTCTTGAAGTCCGGGTCGTTGGTGTTGAGGGTGTAGGTGTAGGAACCGTCCGCCGCCAGCACCAGGGTGCCGTAGGTGCCAACGAAGGTACCGGCCACCACCGGACCGCTGGGGATACGGTCCGCTCCCTGGATGTCATTGCTCAGCACATTGCCGCTGAGTTCCACATGCTGTTCGGTGGCAGCGGTGGCATTGGTGTCGTTCACAGCCTTGGGCAGGTCATCGACAATATTGACGTCCAGCGAGCCACTGGCCGTGCTGCCGTCGGTATCCGTGGCCGTGACGGTGAAGTGCTCCGTGAGGCTGTTGGCGCCGTCGCCGTTGGCGTGGCTCTCGTTGTCCAGCAAGGTGTAGCTGTAGCTGATCACGCCCGTGGCCGGGTTGTAGCCGGTGATGGTCAGGGTATTGCCCAGGGCCGTGGTGATCGACTGCGGGAAGCTCGCCGCCACGCCACCGCTGACCACGCTGATGCCGCCGACGCTCAAGGATTGCAGGCCATCCGGCGCGCTGACCGTGAAAGTGCCGCTCTGGGTCAGGGCGCCCGGGTTCGGCGCGCTGCCGTCGGCCAGGTTCTTCTCGTAGACGGTCAGTTCGCCACCGTTCACGTCCAGCCCGCCCAGGGTCACCGGGTCGTTGAGGTTGCTGACGTTGAGGGTCAGGGTCGCGGTGCTGGTGTCGCCGTCGGCATCCTTCAGGGTGTAGGTGAAGGTCTCCACCCCATTGCCACCGCCGTGCAGGTTCTTGAAGTCCGGGTCGTTGGTGTTGAGGGTGTAGGTGTAGGAACCGTCCGCCGCCAGCACCAGGGTGCCGTAGGTGCCAACGAAGGTACCGGCCACCACCGGACCGCTGGGGATACGGTCCGCTCCCTGGATGTCATTGCTCAGCACATTGCCGCTGAGTTCCACCTGCTGCTCGGTGGCGGCGGTGGGATTGCTGTCGTTTACGGCCCGTGGCACATCGTCGCGGATGATCACGTCCAGGGACCCGCTGGCCACGTCGCCATCCGTATCGCTGACCAGCACCGGGAAATGCTCGCCCAGCGTGTTGGTACCCGCGCCGTCAGGGTGATGCTCGGCGCCGGTCAGGGTGTAGCTGTAGCTCACCACGCCGGTGGCCGGGTTGTAGCCGGTAATGGTCAGCACATTGCCGAGCCCGGTGACGATGGACTGCCCGACGCCCGTGACCACGCCCGCCGTGACCACATTGATGCCACCGACACTGAGGTTGAACACGCCGTCGGCAGCCACCACCGTGAAACTGCCGGCCTGTGTCAGCGCCGCAGGGTTGCTGGCCGAGCCCTGGGGCAGGTTGGCCTCGTCCAGGGTCAATTCGGCCGGGCTGACCTCCAGGCCAGTGAGGCTGACCGGATTGTCGACCACCGGCGTATTGGCTGGGAGCGGCCCGTCATCGTTGCCATCGAGGCCGCCAAGCTCGAGGTTGGCCAGCAGGGGGAAGCCATTGAATCCCGCGGTGGGGAAACCGATGGTGGGATCCACACGGGCGCCCACTTCAGTCAGTATCACGAAACTGTGGCCTCCGCCGAGCGCCCCCGAAACGCCTGAGGGGTTGCCACCCGCCGCCGTCGCTTCAGCGTCCTGCGTGGGGTCGGCACCTGCGGCAATGGCTTTTTGCAACTGCTCGACATCGCTGAGTTGGGCCTCGCTGGGCTGAGCATCAGGCGCCTGCACATGGGGAGCGCGATTGGCCAGCAGGTCGGTGGTCATCTCCAGGCTGCTGCCGCGACCCAGGGTCAGCTCCGCGCCATTGTGCAAACGCACCGCCACGGCGCCCTCGCTGCCGGTCTCGAGTTGTTCGCCGGCGAACAAGCGGTCGCCTTCCACCAACAGGCGGCGATGACCATCGTCGCCCACCGCGAATACCTGGCCGATCACCTTGCCGACTACACCGACTAATTTAGCCATGAGCGTACGCCTCCCCTGCCGATGGGCTTTTCGCAGATCAAGGCGTGCCGGGTAATGTGCGCAACGTTCCGAGTGCCATGGCTGGTGGATCGCTGCTGTCACGTTCGTGAGAAACCACGCTCCTTGTGACGACTGCCGCGATAGCGAAGAGGGCGAATGGCCATTATTAAGTGCCATTTTTTTGTCGCCAAATTCCGCTTTCGCCTTCCTCCCCTGTCTCCTTAGCTGCAAAAAATCTGGAACTTTCACAAAGGCCCGAAAATCGCCTGTCCCAGCCAATTCCCGTAACCACCTGAATGAAACAATGTCTCGGATTCCTTAGACCGCATAAGTTTTTTTTCGCATATATCTTATGAAAAAATCTTCTTAGCTCGCCCGATAAATGTTCTTAGCTCTGTTGTTACAAACCTGAAACGGTTTGATTCTAATTTTTCGTCATTTTTTTGGCGAACAGCAGGACATTATTCAAGACCAGGGAGATGTACCCCATGCGCGCTTTAACCCCCATCACCAGTGCGATTTTGTTGGCCATGGCGTGTGCCAACAGTCAGGCGATGTCGATCACCGAGGCTGTCCAGAACGCCGTGGACCAGCATCCCGAGATCAGCGCCAGCCGCAACAGCAGGCTGTCGGCCGACGAGGATGTGAAGTTCGCCCGCGGGGGGTACTACCCAACCGTCGATCTGGTCGCAGGCTACGGCCGGCAACGCTCGGACAACACCAACACCCGCGGCTTCAACCCCGACGGCACGCGTAACCACAACAAGGAAACCCTCAACTACACCCAATCCGAACTGCGCCTGCGGCAGATGCTGTTCGACGGCTTCAACACCTCCAACGAGGTCGCCCGCACCGAAGCGGTGGCCACCTCGCGCGCCTACTACACCCAGGCCACCGCCGAGACCGTCGCCCTGCGCGCCATCGAGGTCTACCTCGAAGTGCTCAAGCGCCGCGAGCTGGTGACCCTGGCCAAGAACAACCTGCAGGCGCACCTGCGGGTCAACGACCAGATCGGCCTGCGCAGCGAGCGTGGCGTGGGCAGCACCGCCGACCTCGACCAGTCCCGCGCCCGTCGCGCCCTGGCCGAGAACAACCTGGACACCGCCGAGGTCGACCTGGCCGACGCCGAGGCCAACTTCTACAGCGTAGTCGGGCGCATGCCGGACGAGCTGGAAACACCGGTCACGATCAAGGGCGAAGTACCGGCCGACCTGCTCAACGCCCGCCAGGGCATGCTGGAGAACAACCCCTACCTGAAGTCGGCCCAGGCTGACGTACGCTCCGCCGAGCAGCAATACGAAGTGGCCAAGTCGCCCTTCTACCCGCGCCTGGACGCGGTGCTGGCCACCGGCGCCAACAACAACATCGGCGGCCAGAAGGGCCACGACAACAACGACTGGCAGGCCGGCGTCGAGCTCAGCTACAACCTGTTCCGCGGCGGCAGCGACAAGGCCCGCCTGCAGTCCGACGCGCACAAGATCAACCAGGCGATGGACATCCGCAACAACGCCCTGCGCGAGCTGAATGAAAACCTCAGCCTGGCCTGGAACGCGATGAACAACGCCCGCAAGCAGACCCCGAGCGCCCGCGAGTACGCCGAAACCACCCAGCGCGTACGCGCCGCCTACCAGGACCAGTTCGGCCTGGGCCAGCGTACCCTGCTCGACGTGCTCGATAGCGAGAACGAGCTGTACAACGCCAACCGACGCTATACCGAAGTGCGCTACACCGAAGAGTTCTCCATGTACCGAGTCCTGGCGACCATGGGTGAGTTGCTGAGCAAGCAGCACATCTCGCTGCCGCCCGAGGCCATCGCCAAGACCGAAGTACGCAACGAGGCGAAACTGCCAGACATGCGCTAGGTTCTGACGAGACAAGAGATTTTTCGCCAGCGCCCGTTTCCCGTCCACCGCGGCAGGAGTAGGCCATCGTGACCAGTATGCAAAGCGCGCAACCGCGCCTGGATGTTGATGATCCGTTGCTCGATGGCCTGTTGATCCTGTGCAAGTTGCACGGCTGCCCTGCCAGCCGTGCCAGCCTGTGCAGCGGCCTGCCGCTGGCCGCGCAGCGCCTGCCCCTGGCCCTGCTGCCCCGCGCCGCCGCGCGGGCGGGGTTGCAGGCGCGGGTGCTGCAGCGTGAGCTGGACGCCATCTCGGCACTCAACCTGCCGGTCTTGCTGATCCTCAACGACGGCCGCAGCGCCGTGCTGCAGCGCTGGGGGGACAACGGCCGGGGCCTGCTGCTGCCGTGCGAAGCCGAAGGCGGCGAGCAGTGGGTCGAACGCGATGCCTTGGCCGAAGCCTACAGCGGCCAGGCCCTGTTCGCCCGTCCCCGTCATACCTTGGAAGAGGTGCGCGCCCCACTGATCCCGCGGGTCAACGCCTGGTTCCGCGACACCGTGCGCCACTCCCGATGGCTGTATGGCGATGCCCTACTGGCCAGCCTGCTGATCAACCTGCTGGGTTTGATGGTGCCGCTGTTCGTCATGCAGACCTACGACCGCGTGGTGCCCAACCAGGCGCTGTCCACCCTCTGGGTGCTGGTGGCCGGCCTGTTCATCGGCACAGCTTTCGAGCTGGTGCTGCGCATGGTTCGTGCGCACCTGCTGGACCAGGCTGGCAAGAAGACCGACCTGATTCTCTCGGCCACTTTGTTCGAACGCATTACCGGCATGAGCATGAAGGCGCGGCCGGCCACCATCGGCGGCTTCGCCCAGAGCATCCATGACTTCCAGGGACTGCGTGAATTCCTCACCGCGGTCACCCTGACCAGCATCATCGACCTGCCATTCGTGGCGCTGATGCTGCTGGTGATCGGCCTGCTCGGTGGCTGGCTGGTGGTGATCCCGCTGATCGCCTTCCCGCTGGCCGTGGGCCTGGCGCTGTTCATCCAGGTGCGCCTGCGTGACACGGTACAGAAGAGTCTGAGCCTCGGCGCGGTGCGCCAGGCGCTGCTGATCGAGACCCTCGGCGGACTGGAAACCCTCAAGGCCTGCGGCGCCGAAAGCGAACGCCAGTACCAGTGGGAGCACACCAACGGCGCCATCGCCCGCCTCGACGCCCATGCCCGCAACCTGTCCTCGTTGGCCAGCAACGGCACGCTCTTCATCCAACAATTCTGCGGCATGGCCACCATCGTCGCCGGGGTCTACAGCATCATCGCCGGCAACCTCAGCGTCGGCGCGCTGGTGGCCAGCTACATGCTCGGCAGCCGGGTCCTCGCGCCGCTGGGCCAGATCGCCGGGCTGATCACTCGCTACCAGCAGGCGCAGTTGACCATGCGCAGCACCGACGCGCTGATGAGCCTGCCCCAGGAACGCGAAGCCGAGCACCAGGCCCTGGAACACACCGCGCTGCAGGGTGGCATCAGCATCAACCACGCCACGTTTCGCTATGCCGGGCAAACGGCCCCGGCGCTCAATGATGTCAGCGTCACACTCAAGCCGGGCGAGCGCATCGGTATCATCGGCCGCAGCGGCTCGGGCAAGAGTACCCTCACCCGCCTGCTGATGGGCTTCCATCACCCCGAAGATGGCCAGGTGTTGCTGGACAACCTCGACCTGCGCCAGCTGGACATCGCCGACCTGCGCAGCCAGGTCGGCTACGTGGCCCACGACCTGCCCCTGCTGGCCGGCAGCCTGCGCGACAACCTCACCCTCGGCGCCCGCCACGTCAGCGATGCGCGCATGCTCGAGGTGGCCGAGCTGACCGGGGTCAGCGAACTGGCCCGCCAGCACCCGCAAGGCTTCGACCGCCCGGTGGGCGAGCGCGGCCAGCTGCTGTCCGGCGGCCAACGCCAGGCCGTGCTGCTGGCCCGGGCCCTGCTGCTGGAGCCGCCGATCCTGATCCTCGACGAACCCACCAGCCACATGGACAACAGCAGCGAGGAGCAACTGCGCCAGCGCCTGCTGAACTGGGTGCAGGACAAAACCCTGCTGCTGGTCACACACCGCACCTCGATGCTCAGCCTGGTGGACCGGCTGCTGGTGCTGGACAACGGCAAGATCGTCGCCGACGGGCCGAAGGACGCGGTCATCGACGCGCTGCGCAAGGGCCGTATCGGCGCGGCGCTGTGAACCAACAACCTGGGATTCCACAACGGCCTCGGTCTGCACCGGAGGTAGAACATGCCCCTCAGCCACAGCGTGCGCAGCTACCTCCAGGGCGCCGACAAGCGCGCCGAGCGCGACTACATGCCGGAGTTGGCCGGTGCCACCTTGCAGGAATCGCCCAGCCTGTCGCGCCTGACCGTGTGGCTGGCCGCGATCCTGCTGTTGGTAGCCTTGGTCTGGGCCAATTTCGCGGTGCTCGACGAGGTCACCGTCGGCGAGGGCAAGGCCATTCCGTCTAGCAAGGTGCAGGTGGTGCAGAACCTTGAGGGCGGCATCGTCACCGAGATCTTCGTGCGTGAAGGGCAGATGGTCGACAAGGGCGCGACCCTGCTGCGCCTGGACGACACGCGCTTCAAGTCGAACAAGGGCGAGAGTGAAGCCGACCGCTACGCGCTCACCGCCCAGGTCGAGCGCCTGTCGGCCGAGTCCGAAGGCCGTCCCTTCGTGTTGTCGAGCGAAATCCGCGCCAAGGCACCGCAGGTGGCCGAGGACGAAGCCGCTCTGTATGACTCGCGCCAGCGCCGCTTGGCCAGCGAAAAGCAGACCCTCAACGAACAATTGCGGCAAAAGACCCAGGAGCTTGCCGAGTTCCGCTCCAAGGTCGATCAATACCGCTCGGCGGTCGGCCTGCTGCAACAGGAACTGGACATGTCCTCGCCACTGGTGAGCAAGGGTGCCATATCCCCCGTGGAAATCCTGCGCTTGAAGCAGCGCAGCGTCGAGGCGCGCGGCCAGCTCAATGCCACCAACCTGGCCATTCCCCGCGCCGAAGCGGCGATCGCGGAGATCCGCAGCAAGATCCAGGAATCCGACGCCAGCTTCCGCTCCGACGCCGCCAAGGAACTCAACGACAAGCGCACGGAGCTGTCGAAGATCACCGCCACCAGCATCGCCATCGACGACCGTGTCAACCGCACCACCGTGGTGTCGCCGGTGCGCGGCATCGTCAAGCTGCTGAAGGTCAACACCATCGGCGGCGTGGTCCAGCCCGGCAGCGACCTGGTGGAGATCGTGCCGATCGAGGACAACCTGCTGATCGAGGCCAAGGTAAGGCCCCAGGACGTGGCGTTCCTGCACCCGGGGCAGACCGCGATGGTCAAGTTCAGCGCCTACGACTACACCATCTACGGCGGGCTCAAGGCCAAGCTGGAACTGATCGGCGCGGATACCGTCACCGACGATAAGGGCAATGCGTTCTACCTGATCCAGGTGCGCACGGACAAGAACCACCTGGGCGGGGACAACAAGCCGCTGCTGATCATTCCGGGGATGGTGGCCACGGTGGATATCATCACCGGGCAGAAGAGCGTGCTGGACTATCTGCTCAAACCCGTCCTCAAGGCCAGGACCGAAGCGTTGCGAGAGCGGTGAATGCGTATCCAGGCGCCTTCACGGACAAGCCCGCTCAGACAGGCATATCAGCACAGCGGGATCGGTGGTGCGCGCCTATCCCCCCTCAGCGGATATAAACCTCCGGTGGCTCCGGCAACGCGGCGAGCAGATCCCGCAGACCATCGGCCCACTGCGCCTGGATCCGCAGAAAATAGGGATCGTGGGTGCCGATCCGGTGACAGTTGCTGGCAGCCAGGCTGTCCTTGCGATACACCAGCACATCCAGTGGCATGCCCACCGACAGGTTGCTGCGCATGGTCGAATCGAACGAGATCAGGCCACAGCGCAATCCCTCGCCCAGGGGTGTGTGATACAGCAGGTTGCGATCAAG
The DNA here is from genome assembly GCF_057480815.1 of Pseudomonas sp. P106(2024). Taxonomy (NCBI): domain Bacteria; kingdom Pseudomonadati; phylum Pseudomonadota; class Gammaproteobacteria; order Pseudomonadales; family Pseudomonadaceae; genus Pseudomonas; species Pseudomonas sp. P106(2024). Next base: position 313,350 of record NZ_JBLIYU010000006.1, read on the forward strand.
GATCGGCCTGCCGTACTTGCTCTCGCCCAGTTGCATGAACGGCGTGTCTTCCGTGGCCTGGATGAAATTACCCTGGGGATAGATGTTGTACACCCCCATGGGCTGCTCGGCGATCTGCCCGCCCACCAGGAACGAGCAGCTCAGGTCGACCTTGCCTGCCAGTTTGGTGCAGTCGCGGGCGATCACCTCGCGGATGGTCTCGGCCACCAGCGCCGTGGCGTCATACAGCGTCGGCACGTTCAACAGGTGCGCGCCGTCCTGGTTGCAGCGCTGACGGAGCAGGCTCACCACCGATTGCGACGTGGCCAGGTTGCCGGCGGTCTGCAGCACAATCACACGCTCGCCCGAGCGGTTGAAAACGAATAGCTTGCGAAACGTCGATATCTGGTCGATCCCCGCATTGGTCCGTGAATCCGAAATGAACACCAGCCCATCGGCCAGGTGCATCGCAACGCAGTACGTCATGGTGCTGACTCATGCAGAGGTAGGAAGTGTCGCTATTGCTGCTGAAGCTGTGGCTTGGAGCTGACCAGAACCTGTGCCTGCATCGACTCGGTCCCACCGCCACGGCGCATGCCGCGTACCGGGCAAGCGTCCAGGTAATCATGCCCCACCGCCAGTTTCAGGTGGCGCTCGGGCCGAGCCAGGCGGTTGGTCACATCGAAGCTGTACCAGCCATCGTCAAGCCAGGCCTCGGCCCAGGCGTGACTGGCCAGATGGTTCTCGTCCTCGGTGCACAGGTAACCTGACACATAGCGCGCCGGCACGCCCAGGCTGCGGGCACAGGCGAGAAAAGCGTGGGTATGGTCCTGGCAGACTCCGGCGCGGTTGGCGAACGCCTCGGCGGCCACGGTATCGACCGCCGTCGAACCGGGCCTGTAGGCCATGTGATCGGCCAATCCGTTCATCAACTCGATCAGCGCCGTCCGATCACGACGAGCGCCACAGTGGCGCACGGCGAAATCGCGCAACGCCTCGTCGGGGTTGCTGAGCTTGCTCGAGCGCAGGAAGGGCAAGGCCGATCGAGAGTCGTGCTCCACCTCCAGGGTCTGGTCGATCTCCACCTCGCCGTGGGCGCTCAGCATCAACGCACCATGGGGTTCGTCGAGCGTCAGCACGTGCAGGACGTTGCCATAAGGGTCAAGTTGGCTGCCTACCGGGCGCGGCAATTCCAGCTGCCATTGCAGGACGCGCTGGCGCTCGCTGCTCTGGGGCGTCAGTCGCAGCAGCTGAATGCTCATGCAGACATCGTCGGAATAGTGATAGGTGGTGTCGTGACGAATGGACAGTCTCATACTACCTCCAGATAGGAATCGTGAACGCTCTGCCCCAGATGATTGATCTGGCCAATGTGATGGTTCAGCCACTGATGCAATCCGGACGCGAGAATTTCCTCGATACCGGTAAAGCGCAACCGCGCACTGAGCTCTGCCGCGAGGCGTTGCGCCGGACGCCCGTTGTCGCCCGGCAGGCCGGCCAGCAACTGGGCCAGCTCCTCGACACAGGCATGCAGCGAACGCGGTACGTCCGCGCGTAGCAACAACATCTCCGACACCTGCTCGGCACCGGGAGCCGTGCGGTAGATTTCATTGAACGCCTCGAAGGAGGACAGTGCCCGCAGCAAGGCACTCCACTGGTAATAGCCACGGGCCGAATTGTCACTGACCTCCTCGGACTCCTCACCAAACATTTCGTAGCGCGCATCCAACAGGCGCAGCGTGTTGTCGGCCCGTTCGAGGAAGGTGCCCAGCCGGATGAAGCCATAGGCGTCATTGCGCATGATGGTGCCGGCGGTGGCTCCGCGGAACAGATGCGAACGCTCCTTGACCCATTCGCAGAAAGAGTTGATGCCGTAGCGTGCCAGGCCCTTGTCGGCGATGTTGCGCATCTCGAGCCATGTAGCGTTGATGTTCTCCCACATGTCAGCAGTGATCCGCCCGCGCACGGCATGCGCATTGCTGCGAGCCGCGCGCAGGCAACAATAGATGCTGCCGGGATTGCGTTCGTCCAGGGCGAAAAAATGCAGCATGTACTCGACGTTGAGTTCACCATGGCGACGGTGATAATCGTCCAGCGTCCCGGCCGCCAGCAGCGACATCGCCAGCTCGGCTCGGCCATCGCTACGCCCCGCCTGCGGCATCAGCGAAAGCGAATAGCTGACTTCGAGCATGCGTGCGAGGTTCTCCGCGCGCTCAAGGTAACGGGACATCCAATACAGGTCGGCAGCCGTTCTTGAAAGCATGATTCAGTCCTCCACCACCCAGGTGTCCTTGGTGCCGCCGCCCTGGGAAGAATTGACCACCAGCGAGCCTTCACGCAGCGCCACGCGGGTCAGGCCACCTGGCACCAGGCGGGTTTCCTTGCCTGACAGCACAAACGGGCGCAGGTCGATATGCCTGGGCGATATGCCACTTTCGACAAAGGTCGGGCAAGTGGATAGGCACAGCGTGGGCTGTGCGATGTACGCATGGGGTCGCGCCTTGATACGGGCACGGAACGCTTCGATTTCCGCCGTGCTGGCGGCCGGCCCGACCAACATGCCGTAGCCACCAGACCCTTGGGTTTCCTTGACCACCAGGTCCGCCAGATTGGCCAGCACATGGGACAACTCCGCAGGCTTGCGACATTGCCAGGTGGGCACGTTCTTGAGAATCGGCTCTTCGCTCAGGTAGAAGCGGATCATGTCGTCGACATACGGGTAGATCGACTTGTCGTCAGCCACTCCGGTGCCCACGGCGTTGGCCAGCACAACGTTGCCGGCCCGGTAGGCCGTGATCAGTCCTGGCACGCCCAGCAACGAGTCCGGATTGAACGTCAGCGGATCGAGGAAGGCATCGTCCAGCCGGCGGTAGATCACATCGACCGCCTGCGGGCCTGACGTGGTACGCATGAACACCCGGTTGTCACGCACGAACAGGTCAGCGCCCTCCACCAGTTCCACACCCATTTCCCGCGCCAGGAAGGCATGCTCGAAATAGGCACTGTTGAAGCGGCCCGGAGTCAGCACCACGGTGGTGGGATTGTCCAGCGGGCTTGAGCGCTTGAGGGTGTCCAGCAACAGATTGGGATAGTGGTCGATGGGCGCCACCCGCTGGGCGGCGAACAGCTCCGGGAACAGCCGCATCATCATCTTGCGATCTTCGAGCATGTAGCTCACGCCGCTCGGTGTGCGCAGGTTGTCTTCCAGGACGTAGTAGCTGCCGTCGCCATCGCGCACCAGATCGACACCGGCGATGTGCGCATAGATGCCTCGGTGCAGGTCCAGCCCCTGCATGGCCACCTGGTAACCGTCGTTGGCCAGTACCTGCTCCGGTGGGATGATGCCTTGCTTGAGGATCCGCTGGTCGTGGTAGATGTCCTCGAGGAACAGGTTCAACGCCTGCACCCGCTGGATGCAGCCACGCTCCACGACCTGCCACTCGCTGGCCTTGATGCTGCGCGGAATGATATCGAAGGGGATCAGCCGCTCGGTACCCTGCTCATCGCCGTACAAGGTGAACGTGATGCCTGCCCGGTGAAACAGCAGGTCCGCCTCGCGACGCCGCTGTTCGAGCAGCTCCAACGGCGTATCGGCCAGCCAGCGTGCGAACGCCTGATAATGAGGCCGGCAATCACCCGCCGCATCGTACATCTCATTGAAAAAGGCCCGAGGCATAATCAGTTCCTCACCACGCAATGCTTGTCCGTTATCGATGCATGGTTGACCTAGCAATAGCAGTGCCGGAAACACGGCACCTCAGGCGGGACGAGGTGTGCACGGGTCGCAGCAGGCGGCGGCCATGCCCCAGATCAGGGCTTCACCGGCGAACGCGCCCCTGTCGGTGAACCAAAACAGGGTGCTGGTGATCGGCGTAGTGCTCACTTTTCGCCATGATTACGTTCGAACGTCTCCTGCCCCATCGCGCTGATCTGCCCCTCGATCAGCGCTTCGAAAGGCCTCAACAAAGCAGCGAAGCCGCTCGGCGCCTCCAACACATTCAACGCCTGCACCACCGCCTCCAGGGTCGACAAGGCCCCTGGTTCCGGTGCCTTGCGCAGCCGGTAGCGCGAGGGTGGGACGTTGCCCAGGGCCACTCGCGGCAGCGCCTCGAGCTGCGGGTTCAGGTACAGCATCTTGCGCGCCTTGCGCCAGGTGCCATCCGGCACGATCAGCATCAGCGGCAGGTCGACGTCTTGACCATAGCCTTGCAGAACCTCGGCTTCATCACCGGGGAACAGCAACGCGGGTCGATAGCCCGGCGTGGCCAGCAGCGTGTGCAGGTCGTCGAACACCTCGCCGATCCGCAGCTCGGCGTTGACCAGCCCAAGGACCGCAAGGCGTGCGGTGTTCAGGGCGTGGGCGGTTTCACTGGGGTGCTGCAGCACGACCACGCGGGTGCGGCTGTCCAGGTGCGGGATCAGTGGGCAAAGGCAATGGGCGAGCGGGCGCTGACAACGCTCGCAGCGGGGTCTGGGCATGGGGGGCTCCTTGGGGCGGGTAGTTTGCCACAGGGCTGCCATCCCCGGGTTGCTGCGAGGCATTCGTGGGAGCGGGCTTGCCCCGCGATAAAGCCAGCACCGCAATCGCGGGGCAAGCCCGCTCCCACGCACCGCTCACACAGTCCAACTTCAGCGGTTGAACCGCTCCGCCAGGCTGTGCAGGTACTCCGCCATGCGCTCCAGGTCCTGGCTGATCTCGGCCCCCTGCCTGGCCTGCCCCGCGCTTTCGTCGCACAAATGGGCGATGCGCACGATCTGCTGGTTGATGTCCTCGGCGACATGGCTCTGCTGCTCGGACGCCGTGGCCATCTGTTGGCTCATGCCAGTGATGCGACTGACCGCCTGGGCGATCCCCGACAACGCCGCCTGCACCGCCTCGACACTGTGCACGCTGTCGCTGGAGATCTGTTGGCCGCGGCTGGCGCTGGCCACCGCGCGGTCGGCACCGGAGCGCAGGGTGGAGATGATGTGGTGGATCTCCTCGGTCGAGGCGCGGGTCCGCTGCGCCAGCGAGCGCACTTCATCCGCCACCACGGCGAAACCCCGGCCCTGCTCGCCGGCCCGCGCCGCCTCGATGGCGGCATTGAGCGCCAGCAGGTTGGTCTGCTCGGCAATCGAGGTGATCACATCCACCACGCTACCGATCGACTGCGTCTGCTCGGCCAGGGCGTTGACCGCCTGGCCGATGTCGCTCACCGCCTCGCTCATGCTGCCCATGGCGCGCAGGCTCTGCTGCGCCAGGTCGCTGCCCTGCTGGGCCAGCTGGTCGGCGTCGCTGGCGGCATGGGCGGTGCTCTGCACGTTATGGGTGACCTGCTGGATGGTCGCCGCCATCTGCGCGATGGCGGTGGCCGACTGGTCGGTCTCGCTGCGCTGGCGGTCGAGCATCTGCGCCTGGGCATCGGACAGGTCGGCGGACTGCGCGGCTCGCGACTTGACCCCGACACCGGCATCCACCAAGCGGGTCAGCGCGGTCTGCAGGCGCGCCTCCTCGCTGATGATCGCCAGGTCGAGCTGGCCCTGCAGCCCGGGGTTGTCGCTGTAGGTCAGCGCCACCAGCGGGCTGGTGAAGGCCTTGGGGTGCTCCTGCAGGGTGCGCCGGATCGACTGGTTCTGCCGGTGCTCGACCACGTACCAGGCCGCCAGCAGGCTGGCCATCAGCACACCCAGTGCCGCGTAGGGGGGCAGCCACAGGTAGGCGGCGGCCGACAGCAAGCCTGCACCGATCAGCGGCCAGCCATGGCCGATCCCATGCCCCAGGCGCGCCGCCAGCGGTACCGGCGAGCGCCCCGCCCGCAGGCGGGCATACAAATTCTCGGCCCGGCGGATCTGCTCCCGGGTCGGCACCGAGCGCACCGACTCGTAGCCGCTGATGCGACCGTTCTCGTAGACCGCCGTGACGTAGGCGCTGACCCAGTAGAAGTCGCCGTTCTTGGCGCGGTTCTTGACCACGCCCATCCAGGGTTTGCCTTGCTTGATGGTGTCCCACATATGCCCGAAGACCGCCGGCGGCATGTCAGGATGACGCACCAGATTGTGCGGCTGGCCGACCAGTTCGTCGTAGGTGAAACCGCTGATGGCCACGAAGGCGTCGTTGCAATAGGTAATGCGACTGTTCAGGTCGGTGGTGGAGATCAGCCGCTGGTCTTGGGGAAAGGTTCTTTCGTGCTCGGTGACGGGCAAATTCATGCGCATCGTTGGCGATCCCTTGCTTATCCAGATGAGTGGGAAAATCATCAAAGCAAGTAGATATTTAGCAGAAGGCCATCAGGTGAGCGGTCAAGTTTTGTAGGAAATTTTCCCGGCCTGACGGAATGTGCTGAAAACGACCTGGATCAACCCACGTTGAGCTGACTCTTGAGCAGATCACGGAACGTCTGGATCAAGGGTTCCCGGCTCCGGCCACGGCGGATGATCAGGGAAAACGGCGCCTGGTAGCCGAAGGTCGCCGGCGACAGCACGCGCAGATCGCCCTTGTCGACCCAGGCCTGGGCGTAGTGCTCGGGCAGGTAGCCAATGTAGGCGCCGGAGAGAATCAGAATCAGCTGCGCTTCCATGCTCTCCACGGTGGCGGCGCTGTGCTTGAAACCGTGCCGGGCCAACTCCGCCTGGCTCCAGTAGCCACGCCCGACCATGCGCTGCTGGGTGATCACCGGCTCCGGGATCCGTCGCTCGCCGAACAGCGCGTGACGGCTGCTGCAATACAGCCAGTGCTGCTCGCGGTACAACGGCTGGTAGACCAAGCCACTCATGCGCGATGAAAACGCGCCGATGGCCAGGTCCAGGCGGTTGTCCTGCACGCCCAATTGCAGTTCGTAAGGGCTGGACACCGACAGGTGCAGGTGTACCGCCGGGTGTTCCTGGCTATAGGCGCCGATGGCCTCCGCCAGCGGCAGGGCGCGGTCGCCCACGGTGGAGTCGATCACCCCGAGGTTGAGGGTGCCGCGCAATTCGCCCTTGAGCGCCGCCGCATACTGCTCGAAGCCATCCAGTTCCCCCAGCAGGCGCAGGGTCTCCTGATGAAACAGCTCGCCCTTGCTGGTCAGGCTGAAACCGCCACGGCCTCGGTGGCAGAGCACGATGCCCAGGGCGCTTTCCAGCTGGCTCATGTAGGTGCTGATGGCCGAGGTCGACAGGTTGAGGTCGCGCTGGGCGTTGGCGAAGCCCTGGTGACGCACCACGCTGGCAAAGATGCGCAGCAGTTTCAGGTCGGGCAGCGATGAGGCCATGGGGCAACGGGTCCGTGGGCTGGAAATGGCCTGAGTCTAACCCGGCCGCGCACCGATAGTTCAGAAATTCCTGAAGTAAGTTTTTGTCGGTAGCGATTCTTCCCGGGCACTACCTTGCGCAGACTGCGGCGAAATGTCCCTGCCCGCCAGCACAACCAGAGCAACGAGGTGCGCGGCGGCACAGGTTCGAACAAACAGAACAATCGACCGACTGATGAGGCCCACCGTGGACAAGATTCTCCACCAACCACTGGGCGGCAACGAAATGCCGCGTTTCGGCGGCATCGCCACCATGCTCCGACTCCCCCACCTGCAGAGCGCCGAAGGGCTCGACGCCGCGTTCATCGGCGTGCCCCTGGACATCGGCACCTCGCTGCGCTCGGGTACCCGCTTCGGCCCACGGCAGATCCGTGCCGAGTCGGTGATGATCCGCCCGTACAACATGGCCACCGGCGCCGCCCCGTTCGACTCGCTGTCGGTGGCCGACATCGGTGACGTGGCGATCAACACCTTCAACCTGCTGGACGCCGTGCGCATCATCGAAGAGGCCTACGACGAGATCGTCGAGCACAATGTCATCCCGCTGACCCTCGGTGGCGACCACACCATCACCCTGCCGATCCTGCGTGCCCTGCACAAGAAGCACGGCAAGATCGGCCTGGTGCATATCGACGCCCACGCCGACGTCAACGACCACATGTTCGGCGAGAAGATCGCCCATGGCACCACCTTCCGCCGCGCCGTGGAAGAAGGCCTGCTCGATTGCGACCGCGTGGTGCAGATCGGCCTGCGCGCCCAGGGCTACACCGCCGACGACTTCAACTGGAGCCGTCGCCAGGGCTTCCGTGTGGTCCAGGCCGAAGAATGCTGGCACAAGTCGCTGGAGCCGCTGATGGCCGAAGTGCGCGAGAAAGTCGGTGGCGGCCCGGTGTACCTGTCGTTCGACATCGACGGCATCGACCCGGCCTGGGCGCCAGGCACCGGTACCCCGGAGATCGGCGGCTTGACCACCATCCAGGCGATGGAGATCATCCGCGGCTGCCACGGCCTGGACCTGATCGGCTGCGACCTGGTCGAAGTCTCCCCACCGTACGACACCACCGGCAACACCTCGCTGCTGGGCGCCAACCTGCTGTTCGAAATGCTCTGCGTGCTGCCGGGCGTGGTACGCCGCTAACCGCCGAGTACCGCCCGTTTACAGGGGCGCTGCAATCGATTGCTTGACCCCGGCAGGAGCCATTCGGGAGGGCCATAGAGGCCCGCCAACACATGACAGGACCGCCGGGCGCCTTGCAGCGTCCGGACGGCCGATCTCGCCATAATAAAGATAATCGGGAGACCCCCAATGGCCTTGGACATCATCGTTGTACTGATCTATGCCGCCGGCATGCTCGGCCTCGGCTGGTACGGCATGCGGCGCGCAAAGACCCACGAAGACTACCTGGTGGCCGGGCGCAACCTCGGCCCGACCCTGTACATGGGCACCATGGCCACCACCGTGCTCGGTGGCGCCTCCACCGTCGGCACCGTGCGCCTGGGCTACGTCCATGGCATTTCCGGCTTCTGGCTGTGCGCCGCCCTGGGCCTGGGGATCATCGCCCTCAACCTGTTCCTGGCCAAGCCGCTGCTGCGCCTGAAGATCTTCACCGTCACCCAGGTGCTGGAGCGCCGCTACAACCCGATGGCCCGCCAGGCCAGCGCGGCGATCATGCTCGCCTACGCGCTGATGATCGCGGTGACCTCGACCCTGGCCATGGGCACCGTGCTGCAGGTGCTGCTCGACGTGCCGTTCTGGATGGCGCTGCTGTTCGGCGGCGGCGTGGTGGTGGTGTATTCGACCATCGGCGGCATGTGGTCGCTGACCCTGACCGACATCGTCCAGTTCGTCATCAAGACCGTGGGCCTGATGTTCATCCTGCTGCCGGTGTGCCTGTACAAGGCCGGCGGCTGGGACGCCCTGGTGGCCAAGCTGCCGGCGACCAGCTTCAGCTGGACCACCATCGGCTGGGACACCATCATCACCTACTTCCTGATCTACTTCTTCGGCATCCTGATCGGCCAGGATATCTGGCAGCGCGTGTTCACCGCCCGTGACGAGAAGGTCTGCCAGCGCGCCGGCACCACCGCCGGTATCTACTGCGTGCTGTACGGCCTGGCCTGCGCCCTGATCGGCATGGCCGCCCACGTGCTGATGCCGGACCTGGCCAACCCGAACAACGCCTTCGCCGAGATGATCAAGGGCCAGTTGCCCGAGGGCATCCGTGGCCTGCTGATGGCCGCCGCCCTGGCCGCGATGATGTCCACCGCCAGCGCGGGCCTGCTGGCCGCCTCGACCACCCTGACCGAAGACCTGCTGCCCAAGTTGCGCGGTGGCAAGCAGTCGAGCCTGGGCATCAACCGCCTGTTCACCCTGCTCACCGGCCTGGTGGTGCTGGGTATCGCCCTGGCAGTGAACGATGTGATCAGCGCCCTGACCCTGGCCTACAACCTGCTGGTGGGCGGCATGCTGATCCCGCTGATCGGCGCGATCTTCTGGAAACGCGCAACCACCGCCGGGGCCATCGCCAGCATGTCGCTGGGCTTCGGCACCGCGCTGTTGTTCATGTTCAAGGACGGCCTGGAAGCCAACTCGCCGATCTACTACAGCCTGGCCATCGGCCTGGTGAGCTTCGTGGTGGTCAGCCTGGCTTCGCGCAAGCCGGTGGCGACGGTGAACCTGGCCTGAGGCCAGATCCCGGGGCAACAACGCAAAAGGCCGCCGCATCGATAAGATGCGGCGGCCTTTTTGTCAGGGGTCAGCGCCGACGCGGCTGGCGCTTGCGCTGTTCTTCGTCGGTCGGGATCGGCACCGGCTGCAGCGGTGGCGGGAGCAGCCCCAGGGCGACGGCGAGGTCATGGAGCCAGTTGTACATGCGTTCGTTCATAGTGCCCCCTTGACGGGTCAGCCTCACGGTCAATCAAACTTGCGATGCGTCATACAGATCATAGACCTATGTCCTGTATTGCGCATGCCTCTGTTCCTACACATAGGGGCGATTTTGACCCGGATCAAGCGCTGATGGCAGCTTCCGACGGTCGGTCAATCGTTTCGCTTTGTTGCAGGTCGATCCAGGCCTGCAGATTCGCCCCGCGTTTGCCCTGGCGCCACATCAGCCAGGTCATCGCCTGGTCGAACGGCGCCTGCAGCCGATGCGCCCGCACCTGCTCGCGGCCCGGCAGGCTGTCGAGCATGGACTGCGCCATCAACGCCACGCCGGCCCCGGCGATCACACAGGCCAGCATGCTCTGGTACGACTCGATCTCCATGACCCGCCCCATGGGCGTGTGGTCATGGGCGTACCAGGCTTCCAGGCGCATGCGGTACGAGCAGCCCTGGCGGAAGGTGAACACCGCCTTGCCGGCGACATCCCTGGCGCTGTGCACCGCCGGGTGCTCGGGGCTGGTGATCAGCACCAGGGTTTCCTCGCACAACGGCACGCCATCGAGCCCTGCCAGGTTGAGCGGGCCGTCCACCAGCGCCGCGTCCAGCCGATGGCTGAGCACCCCCTCCAGCAGCTCGGCACTGGGCGCCGCCTGCACTTGCAGGTTCACCGCCGGGTAGGCCTGGTGGTAGCGCGCCAGCAGCGCCGGCAAATGAATGGCTGCCGTGCTGTACATGGTGCCCAGCACGAAATCCCCCGCCGGCTGGCCGCCCTGCACCGCGGCCAGCGCTTCGTCGCGCAGGCTGGTCAGCCTATGTGCATAGTCCAGCAGCACCTTGCCGGCCGGCGACAGCTGCAAGCGCTGGCGCTCGCGCAGGAACAGCTCCACCCCCAGTTGCTCCTCGAGCTGGCGCAGGCGCGTCGACAGGTTCGACGGCACCCGGTGCAATCGCTCGGCGGCGCGGGTCACCGAGCCCTCCTCGGCCACGGCCTGGAAGATGCGCAGTTGGCTGAACTCCATGAGATTCTCCAAAAAAGAACAACTTGATCATCATTATTCAATTTTATTGAAAGTCAATGAACCCTACCCTGCCATCCATCGCATCCCTTCGTGCAGGAGACTTTCCATGTCGCCCTTCGTGCAATTGCTGGCCAGCGTCGTGGCGCTGATGATGGCCATGGGCATCGGACGCTTCGCCCTCACGCCACAACTGCCCCGACTGATCGCCGAGGGCCAGTTCGACCTGACCGCTGGCGGCCTGGTCGCCGCCGCCAACTACCTGGGCTACTTCCTCGGCGCGGTGGACGCCATGTTCGCCCGCCAGCCCGCCCAGGTGCGCCTGCGCCTGCATGGGGGGTTGTGGCTGTGCGTGCTGCTGACCCTGGCCTCGTGGGCCGCCGACGGTTTCTGGAGCCACCTGCTGCTGCGCTTCGGCACCGGCGTGGCCAGCGCCTGGGTACTGGTGATGATCGCCAGCCTCAGCCAGCAACTGGCCAGCGCCCATGGCCGCCAGCGCCTCGGTGCGCTGGTGTTCGCCGGGCCCGGCGTCGGCATCGCGGTGACGGGCGTGCTGGCCCTGGGTGCGCACCTGCTGGGGCTGGATTCTGCCGCCCTGTGGCTGGTCTATGGCGTCGCCGCGCTGGTCATGCTGCTAGCGGTGCTACCGTGGCTGCCACGGGCGCTGGAGCCCGCCGCCACGCCTGCGGCCGTCAACGAACAAGGCCATGGCACCGGCATCGGACGGCTGGGACTGGTCTATGCGCTCTACGGGATCGGCTACATCCTGCCGGCCACCTTCCTGTCGCAGATGGCCAGCCAGCAGTTCCATGGGCAGTGGCAAGCCGACCTGTTCTGGCCCGCGTTCGGATTGGCATCGGCGCTCGGCGTGGCCATCGTCAGCCTGCGCCGCCCTGGGCGGACCTCTGCCTGGCTGACCACCACCCTGTGGCTGCAAGGGCTCGGCGTACTGGCCTGCCTGCTCGGTGGCGGTATCGGCCTGGCATTGGGCGTGCTGCTGTGCGGCGGGCCGTTCCTGGCCTGCATGCAACTGGTGATGCAGCGCTCACGGGAGCTGGCGCCCCATGCCACACAGCGCAATGCCGGGTTGCTGACCGCATGCTTTGCCCTGGGGCAGTTGAGCGGGCCGTTGCTGGCGGCGTTGAGCAGTCATTTCAGTGGTGGATTACAGCCAGCATTGGTGTTGGCGGCGGCAGGGTTGGCCGTGGCCGGAGTGCTGGCCGTGACGGGAGGTCATTACCTGCAGGATTGCCACTCAAATGCCCGAACAGCCGGGTGATGGTGGGTTCAGTTCAGCAACAGATCGAAATCATTTGTGCCTCTCTCGACAACGTTTCATTGGCTACATTCTCCAGCACTCGCAGAGGACGCAAAATGACTGAAACGTTCCATGAATTCGACGCTGCCGCCTATCTGGCTTCTCCGGAAACCATCGCACAGTTCATGGCTGACGCATTAGAGACAGGAGATGCAGCCTACGTAGCAAAAGCCGTGGACGTGGTGGAGCGCGCCAGGGGCCGGCGCGTCTACCCTCTCATCCCACCAGCTTGCGCAACTGCTGCCGCACCCACGCCTCGGCGCTGACCATGACCACCCCGAGCAATACCATCACCGCGCCGATCACGAAGTTCAAGCTCAACGGCTCATCCAGCAGCAACACGCCGAAGGTCACCCCGAACAGCGGCGTGATGAAGGAAAACACCGCCAGGTTCGAGGCCAGGTATTTGCGCAGCAACCAGAACCAGGTCAGGTAACTGACGAACGACACCACGATCCCCTGGAACAGCACACTGCCCACCGCTAGCGGGGTCAGCGAGAAATCGGCGATCTGCCCGCTCACCAGGGCGATCAGCACCAGCCCGACAAACCCCACCGCCAGCTGGTAGAACAGCGTCAGGGTCGCCGGCGCCTCGGACAGGCGCGAGCCGCGCACCACCACCGTGGTCGCGCCCCAGGCCAGGCCTGCCAGGATCGCCAGGGCATCGCCCAGCAACATGCGTCCATCGAGGTACTCTAGGGAAACGCCACCAGCAAAGGCCAGGGCAATCCCCCCGAAGGCCAGCAGGATGCCCAGCCACTGCAACAGCCGCAGCCGTTCGCTGGGCATCATGAAATGCAGCCCCAGGGCGGTGAAGATCGGCGCGGTGTAGAGAAACACCGACATATGCGCCGCCGAGGTCAGCTTCAGCCCCTCGGCGATGAACAGGAACTCCAGGCCGAACAGCGCGCCGGCCAGCAACCCGGCACGCCAGGTGCTGCCCACCTGGCTCCAGCCTCCCCGCCAGCAGACCAGCAGCCCCACCAGCAGCGCGGCGATACCATTGCGAAACGCCGCCTGCATGACCGGTGCAATGTCCACGGCAGCGGATTTGATCAGCACCTGCTGGCAGCCCCAGATCAGGCACAGCCCCAGCATGACCTGGAAGGCGAAGGCGTCGGGGTTCTTGCGGACCGCAGTCATGGGCGGCCCCTCAGCGGGTTGAACGGCATGGCAAGGCTCGGCAGTGAGAATGGATCCCGATTATCGGGGGACCGGCCTTGCCGATGCCAGTCTAAATTGATCCGCCAGCGATCTGTGCCTTGGCCGAGACGTGCTCGAAGGTGGCTTCGTCCAGCGCATCAGCCTGTTCATCGAGCACCTGGCGTGGGTGTTCGAAGCCCGGAATGCTGCTGTCGATCAGGCTGAGCAGGCGCGAGCCACGCGGACTGAGGACGAAATTCTCGCCGTTGCCGCCTTCCGCTTCAGGCCGGCTCTCGATGAAACCCCGTTCCAAGAGGATCTTTTCGTACTCGCAGGCCTGGGCCTTGAGCTGGTTCAGATCGCCCGGCGCCTCGCCATCGGCGGCCAGCGCGGCGGCATGCTGCTCGGCATAGGGGCGTGGCGTGAAACTGTGACCGGCGCCGTTCTGCACTTCGTGCAGCAAGCGTTCGATCAAGTCCCAGTCGTATGTGCTCATGGGGTAAGCCTCCTGCTGTGGACAAGTAGGTACACAGCGTGGGACTGACAGAGGTTGCCAGGTGTTCAATCAGAAACCGAGGCCACCCCATTGCTCCTCGACGGCTAAAAGTCGTTCAGCATTTCACGTATGTACTCGGAAAAACTGTCCGCCACTTGATGCGCTTCACGGCTTACCGGGTCGATATCGACAACCACCCAGCCATTGTTCGTATCGAACCCCGAGCAGTACCCCTGCATGTCATCCCCGAACAGGAGGATGCCGTCCAGGGGGAGTTCATCATCTTCATCGTAGATCTGGTCTGGCGTCAGCAGGCCCTCATACAACATGTAGGCAGCCTTACCCACTTCACCCCAGCCAAGCTCCTTCATGAAGGCAACATAATCGGCCGGCACTTGCGAATGATCGGCAGTCAGTGCCGCGAGCACCTGCGCATTGACTGTTTTCAGTTTTGCAAGCAGGCCGGATGCCTTGTCCGGCTGCAGATCTTCATACCTGTCCACGACCGCTCCTTCCATATCACGAATCAGCCGAAACTCGATCACGACAACGCCGGGGTGGCGAACATGCTTTCTGCCCCGGGCTTAGCACCTATACAAATCGTAAAAATACTCGTTGATACATTTCCCACTCAACACTTGTTTCGAATCGAAATCCAAGGTTTGAGAGACGACAATTCCTGCTCTCAGGCTCTCTGGAAAATCTTCAATCGATGCATACTCCCCTGGCACCAGAAACCTGAAGTAGTCTCCCATACTCGTAGGGCCATCAAACCCAACGGGGAAGTCCTCTCCCTCCCGGGAACCTTCGACTGCGTGATAGACAAAGAATCCTTTGTTAAAGGCTAGGCTGGCTGAATCGCCCCTGGTTTCGTAGACACCTCCAAGCCTCATAATGAGGCCCAAATAGGAGGTGCCATGAGTCGTCAGCGTTACCCCGAAGAATTCAAGATCGAAGCGGTCAAGCAAGTGACCGAAAAAGGCAAACCTGTCGCCGAGGTCGCCCAGCGCCTGGGCATGTCCGTGCACAGCCTTTAC
>NZ_JBLIYU010000007.1:0-321473 GCF_057480815.1 Pseudomonas sp. P106(2024)
GAAGTAAAAGCACCCTGCGAAAGCGTACGCCTCGCAGGGTGCCGGGGTGACCATCTCATTAAGTAACCCGCCGTAAGGGCGGAAAGGTGAATAAGCGTCGACATCGCAAATGAATGCGCATAAAACTTCAAAAACAAACACCAACCAAACAACTATAAACCCCAAATAAACAAACGCCAGAGATTCATAAAGAAACCCTTGGCACCCAACACATAACCCACGTCAACCAAACGGCCGCAACCCCTGCCTCATCCCAAACAGGAACAACAGCAGATCATGATCCGGCTCAGCCCGCCCCTGCTCTACCTTGGCCACCCGTGGCAACGGACACACCCCACCGACCTCAGCCTTGCTGAAGACCGTGGGCCGCGGCTGCTCCCAGGCCGCCGCCGCCGCCGTGGTCACTGCCAACGCCGCGACCAAGAATAAAGCTCGAGCGATTTCTAGTTTCATTGCTCTAAACCTTTGACCGCGCTGCCAAACGCCATTTGGTAAAAGTAGAGCAAGGTCTGCCATTCCGCCTCGTTGAACGACGAGTGGCGTCGCAACTGCCGCAGGTCGTTATAGGCCGCCCGCTGGCAACTGATCCGCCGCCGGCACTTCTCCAGGTCCAGCAAGGCCACTTCCACCCGTGCCTGCTCGCTCTCGCCCAGCACCTTGACGAACACGTGCTTGCCGTACAGGCAGCCATGCTGCCAATGCCCCAGGTGCATGCGCGCCAGGTTGTCCGCGAGGTCCTTGAGCATGCGCTCATGCACGGCCTGCGGGTAATGCTCACGGGCCCCGGAGGCATGCCAGGCATCGAGGTCGACGAAACCCTCAAGCGCCTCGCTGACCAGCAAGGCCCGCCACTGATGATCAGCGTCCCGCTCGGCCCCGGCATAGACGATCCGCGGTACCCTGACGCCCAGTTGCTCGAAACTGTTCAGTGCATCGAGTTCGCGCAACACCGTGGGGCGCCCGAACGGATGCAGCAGGCTGCGGTAGATGTGCCCGACCTGGCGTTTGGCATACAGCAGATGCCCCTCGCCGTCGCTCAGGCGCTGCACGCCACTCTCGCCGCCACGCCGCTGGTTGGGTTCCTCGACCCACTCTCCCTGCTGCTGCCAGTAAAAATCAAACTGCCTGGACTGATTCTGCGCTACCGCCATCACTCGTTACCCCTTGCGCAATACGTAAACTCGCCACATGGCATAGAACGGCAGAAAGTCGAGTCGTTCCTGAATTCTGAATCCTGCTGACACAAATTCTTCTTCAACTGTAGCCGCCGGTAACACGAAGCGGTTCTGATAGCCGTCCTGCGTCGTCCGCGCACTGCGCCTGGCTTCGAGCTTGCGGCGGCGCCAGGCCTTGAAATTGCCATCCACCCACAGCGAAAGGATCACGCTGTCTCGGCTAACCCTTTGAAATTCCGAAAGAATTTTCTTCCGATGGAGCGGATCGCCAATATGGTGGAACAAGCGCATGCAAAAAATGCTGTCGACCGCGTTATCCGGAAGGTCGATGGCGAACGCGGAAGTCTGCAAGGGGCGTACCCGCGCAACCACCTCTGGCGGTTGTGACGCACAGGCTGTCTCGATCATCGCCGCTGAATTGTCCGCACCGATGATCACGCGGTTGGCCTTTTCCGCCAGCAGCGGCCAGAACCTTCCGGCGCCGCAGGGCAGGTCGAGCACCAGGCCAGGCTCACCGGCCAGCGCCAGGGCACGGCGGGCCAACTGCTCGTCACGCTGGTGGGACAAGCGCCGAGCCAGGCCATCCTGGTGCTTGAGGAAGTACTCCCGGGCGTGATTGCGGTCGTACTTGTCCGAGAATTCGAGTTTGATGGGGCTACGCATTGGACATCTCCTGACTCCAGTGCGCTCACCATAGGTACGCAAGCGTTGGAATCAGGTCATGTCGATGTGAAAAATCTGTCAGCACCAAATGCAGGTGTTACAGGAGGTTAATCGGGATCCAATAGCCCATCCTGGCTTTCACCGTCCTGCACCACTTTCGTACCCTGGCTCAGGTCGACCTGGAAGCGGCAACCATGGGGCAAGGTCGCGGTCAAGGTGACGCGCCAACCCTGATCGTCACAGATGCGCTGCACCAGCGACAGGCCCAGGCCCAGGCCCTCGCCGCGGCGCTCGTCGCCACGCACGAACGGCCGGAACATCGCCTCGCGCTGCTCCTCCGGAATCCCCACGCCACTGTCCTCGACACAGAAGCCATTGGCCTCGAGACTCAGGCGAATGTAGCCACTGTCAGTGTAGTGCGCCGCGTTGCGCAGCAAGTTACCCATCACCGATTGCAGGAAGGTGGCGTTGTACAGCACCGGGCTGGCACTGACCCGCCCCTCGTAGTAAAGCGCCAAGCCCTTCTGTTCGATGGTGTCGCGCCATACACCGATCAGGTCGTCGCCCACCTCACGCAAGGTTGCCCGCGATGCGATGGCGCCTTCATCGCGCTGTGCACGGGCCAACATCAGGAACGTCTTCACCAGTTCGCGCATTTCCTCGGTCGCCCGGGCGATGCGTTCAACCTGGCTGCGCGCGCGCCCATCAAGGCCGGGGTTCTCCATCAGCAACTCGCACGAGGTCGCCAGGACCATCAGCGGCGTGCGCAGCTCATGGCTGACGTCGCTGGTGAACAGCCGCTCACGGGTCAAGGCATCGCGCAGGCGCCCCAGGGTATCGTCGAAGGCGACTGCCAGCTGGCCGACCTCGTCCGCCGCGTAGTCCGGCGCCAACGGCGGCGCAAGGCCCAGCAACTGGTCACGGTGGCGGACCTGGCGCGCCAAGCGGATCACCGGCGCCATCACGCGCCGCGCCAGCAACCAACCAAGGATCACCGCAAGGGCCAGGCTGAGCACGAAGCCGACCACGACCACGGCGAACAACACCCGCTCGCGCTCCTCGAAATCGCTCTGGTCCTGCAGCAGCACATAACGCCGACCGTCGACGATCTCGACCATGGCATGATACGAGAGCTGGTCGCGAAACACCTCGTGGAAGCCGGCATCCAGGTGGCGCAGGTCCTTGGGCAACTCGAAGTCATCGCGCCCGCCGCTGAAATAGAACAACTGGTCGGGGCGTGGCCGATGGCTCCAGTCGCTGACGCTGTCCATGCGCAGCAGGCGTTGCAGATCACCGCCAAGCACCGACGAGATCAGGCGTTCCTCGACCAGGTGCACCGTGGCGACGATGCCGAAGGCGAAGGCCCCGGCCACCAGCGCGCTCATCAGCGCGAAAGCGATGATGATGCGCTGGGCAAGGCTCTGTTTAAACTCCATCGCGGCCCTCGGCGAGGCGATAGCCGACGCCATGGACGGTATGCAGCAGGGGTTTGTCGAACGGTTTGTCGATCACCTGGCGCAACTGGTGGACGTGACTGCGCAGGCTGTCGCTGTCCGGACAGTCGTCGCCCCACAAGGCTTCCTCCAGCACCTCGCGGCGCAATACATGGGGGCTCTTCTGCATCAACACGGCCAGCAGTTTCAGGCCGACCGGGTTGAGCTTGAGCAGGCGCCCCTGACGAGTCACCTCCAGGGTATCGAGGTCGTAGCTCAGGTCGGCGACCTGCAGGGTACGCCGACCACCACCCTGGGCGCGACGCAGCACCGCCTCGATGCGCGCCGCCAGCTCGGACAGCGCGAACGGCTTGAGCAGGTAGTCGTCCGCGCCCGAGCGGAAGCCTTGCAGGCGGTCGTCCAGCTGGTCGCGGGCGGTGAGCATGATCACCGGCGTGTCGCGCCGGGCATCCTCGCGCAGGCGCTTGCACAGCGTATAGCCATCGATGCCCGGCAACATGATGTCGAGCACGATCAGGTCGTAGTGTTCGGTCGCGGCCAGGTGCAACCCGGACAGGCCATCCTGGGCACAGTCGACGGTGTAGCCCTTCATGCCAAGGTAGTCGGCCAGGTTGGCCAGAATATCGCGGTTGTCTTCAACCAAAAGAATGCGCATCGAGGTCTCCTGTGCGGCGCTTCGCCGGGCGCGGCAGGCGCAGCTTACGTCCAATGCCCGCATGGTGCCATGCCCTGGCTAGAAATCACCGAACTTGACAGTTTTTTCACCGATCATTCACGCACACAGGATAGCGGGCAGCCGACAATGCACGGTCTTTTCCACCCTCTGGAGTCATCATGCAGTCATCCGTGCGCCCTCGCCCGATCAACCCGTGGCTGTACCTGGGCATCCCTTTCGTTACCGCCATGGCCTTGATCCTGCTCGAATGGACGCCGCTGGACATGGATGTGGCCAACCTGTTCTACGACCCGGCTGCCGGCCAGTTCATCGGTCGCCACAGCTACCTGCTGGAAAACATCCTGCATGACCGGGTCAAGCAAGGCGTAATCGTCTTCGGACTGCTGGCCGTGGTCGGTTTCGCCCTGAGCTTCGTCTGGCAACGACTGGCGGGCTGGCGCCGTGAACTCGGCTGCCTGGTATTGGCGTTGGGGCTGTCGACGGCCTTCGTCACGCCGCTGAAGAAAGTTACCCAAGTGCAATGCCCGTGGAGCCTGACCCAATTCGGCGGCAAGGAGACCTACAGCAAGCTGCTGGAGCCACGCCCTGCGACCGACAAGCCCGGACTGTGCTGGCCAGGCGGGCATGCCGCGACCGGATTCTGCCTGTTCGGCCTGTTCTTCATGCTGCGCGATCGCCGTCCGCGCCTGGCACGGGTGGCGCTCGCGGTAGCCCTCGTGGCTGGCGCGGGACTGTCGGTCGGACGGATGATGCAGGGCGCGCACTTCCTGTCACACAACGTATGGACGGCGGTGTTCTGCTGGTTGATCGGGCTGGGGTCGTATTACCTGGTGCTGTATCGCAGCGGGGCCGCCAGGGCCCCCGTGGCAGAACACAGCGCCGTTCGATGAACAATCGCGGGGCAAACCCATCCTTGCGATGACGCCAGAACAAACGAAAAAGCCCCGCACTAGGCGGGGCTTTTTCTGGGTACAGGGGGTAAGGCTGGCTTACATCATGCCGCCCATGCCACCCATGCCGCCCATGTCAGGCATGCCAGCAGCTGGCTTGTCTTCCGGCAGGTCGGCAACCATGGCTTCGGTGGTGATCATCAGACCGCCGATCGAAGCTGCGGCTTGCAGGGCCGAACGGGTGACCTTGGCTGGGTCCAGGATGCCCATCTCGATCATGTCGCCGTATTCACCGGTAGCGGCGTTGTAGCCGAAGTTGCCCGAACCTTGCTTGACCTTGTCAGCGACAACGCTTGGCTCGTCGCCGGCGTTGGCAGTGATCTGGCGCAGCGGGGCTTCGACGGCGCGACGCAGCAGGGCGATACCGACGTTCTGGTCTTCGTTGTCGCCTTTGAGGTTGGCAATGGCAGCCAGGGCGCGAACCAGGGCAACACCACCGCCAGGCACCACGCCTTCTTCGACGGCTGCACGGGTAGCGTGCAGGGCGTCTTCGACGCGGGCTTTCTTCTCTTTCATTTCGACTTCGGTGCCGGCACCGACCTTGATCACGGCAACACCGCCAGCCAGCTTGGCCAGACGCTCTTGCAGCTTCTCACGGTCGTAGTCCGAAGTGGTGTCGGCAACCTGGGCACGGATCTGGGTGACGCGGGCCTGGATGTCGGCTTCTTCGCCAGCACCGTCGATGATGGTGGTGTTTTCCTTGGACAGGATCACGCGCTTGGCGTTACCCAGGTGCTCCAGGGTGGCGGTTTCCAGGGACAGACCAATCTCTTCGGAGATCACGGTACCGCCGGTCAGGACGGCGATGTCCTGCAGCATGGCCTTGCGGCGGTCGCCGAAGCCCGGGGCCTTGACCGCGGCAACCTTGACGATGCCACGCATGTTGTTGACCACCAGGGTGGCCAGGGCCTCGCCCTCGACGTCCTCGGCAACGATCAGCAGCGGACGACCGGCCTTGGCAACGGCTTCCAGTACTGGCAGCAGCTCACGGATGTTGGAGATCTTCTTGTCGACCAGCAGCAGCAGCGCGCCTTCCAGCTCGGCAACCATGGTGTCCGGCTTGTTGACGAAGTACGGCGACAGGTAGCCACGGTCGAACTGCATGCCTTCTACGACAGACAGTTCGTTTTCCAGGCCCGAACCTTCTTCGACGGTGATCACGCCTTCTTTACCGACTTTTTCCATGGCTTCGGCGATGATTTCACCGATGGAGTTGTCGGAGTTGGCGGAGATGGTGCCGACCTGGGCGATGGCCTTGGAATCGGCGCATGGCTTGGACAGGTTCTTCAGCTCGGCGACGACGGCGGCGGTGGCCTTGTCGATACCGCGCTTGAGGTCCATCGGGTTCATGCCGGCGGCAACGGCCTTCAGGCCTTCGTTGACGATGGCCTGGGCCAGGACGGTGGCGGTGGTGGTGCCGTCACCGGCGGCGTCGTTGGCCTTGGAAGCGACTTCCTTGACCAGCTGGGCGCCCATGTTCTCGAAGGCGTCCTTGAGCTCGATCTCTTTGGCGACGGAAACGCCGTCCTTGGTGATGGTCGGCGCGCCGAAGCTCTTGGCCAGGACCACGTTGCGGCCTTTCGGGCCCAGGGTCGCTTTTACCGCGTCAGCCAGAACGTTGACACCAACCAGCATTTTCTTACGGGCGGAATCGCCGAATTTTACGTCTTTAGCAGCCATGATCGTTTAATCCTTGAAATTCTTTGGAGTAACGGGAAGTCGGGGAAATCAGGCTTCGATAACGGCCAGGATTTCGTTCTCGGCCATGACCAGCAGGTCTTCGCCGTCGACTTTCACGGTGTTGCTGCCCGAGTAAGGGCCGAAAACCACTTTGTCACCCACTTTCACGGCCAGCGCGCGTACTTCGCCGTTGTCCAGGATACGACCGGTGCCGACGGCAACGACTTCGCCGCGGTTTGGTTTTTCAGCGGCCGAACCCGGCAGGACGATACCGCCAGCGGTTTTCGATTCTTCTTCGCTGCGACGGATGACGACGCGGTCATGCAGAGGACGAAGCTTCATTGTCGATCTCTCCCAAATTGTGGTTTTCATCGGCCGGTGTCGACACCGGCGGGTTGGTTCGATCCGGCGTTGCCGGGGGTGGTCCGCACAGGGCGAACCACCTATGTCATGTCTGGTGTCGCCACCAGAAACCTTGCGGTGACACATACATGAGGCCGCTAAAAACAATTACAAGGCTTGCGCGGAAAATTTTTCAAAACGTCATCGTGGAAGCGGGCCTGTCCCGCGATGAGCCCAACCCAGAGGCCATCGCGGGACAAGCCCGCGCCCACGAAAAATCGGTGTTATTTGTCGCGACGCTCGTACTCGCCCTCGATCACGTTCGGACGATGGCCGCCATCGCGGGGCTGCGCCTGGAACGGATCATCCTGGAACGCGCGCTGGCGCAGAGCCTGTTCCTCGGCGCGGCGACGCAGCCGACCGGCCACCAGGCGACGGGTGAACGGCAGCAGGCAGAGCAGGCCCAGCACATCGCTGATGAAGCCCGGCAGCAGCAACAGGCCGCCACCAACGGTGAGCATCAGGCCCTGGAACATGTCCTCAGCCGGCAACTCGCCGCGCTGCAGGCTTTCCCGGGCACGCAGGGCAGTGGCCAGGCCGGCAACGCGCATCACCAACACACCCAGGGCGGAACCGGCGATGATCAGCAGCAGCGCCGGGAAGAAACCGATGGCCGCGCTGACCTTGACGAAGACGAACAGCTCCAGCACGGGGAAAAGCAGTAACAGCAGTAGAAAAGCACGCATCAAGGGTTCCTCGACGGAAGAGAATCTTCCTGTAAGACCATCAAATGGATGCCTCGACGCCTGTTTTCAACCCTCGACGCTTTCCGCAACCGGCCACTGGTCAGCGCGGGCCAGAAAAACCAAGGCTTCACGGACATGTGTCGGCGTGTTGCAGGTGCTCGGGAACGCCAGCCAGTATACCGCCTGGCCGATACGCAGATGCATGCCTTCGCTGTCGATACCAACCATTTCGGCCGGCGCCGTGCGCGGCAGGTCGGTCAGTTCGACGTAATGGGCGATGGCATTGGCGTGGTCGCTGTTCATGTGCTCGATCATGCTGGCCTCGGCCTTGCCCGCAAAGGGATTGCTCAGGGTCACCTGGTCGAGCCAGTGGATCGCGCCGAAGCCACCGATGTAGCGGTGGCGTACCGGCTCGAGCACCCAGAAATCGAAGTCGTGGGCCTTGTGGTAGTTGGCCGATTCAGGGAAGTACCGGTAGTAGCGGGCCGCGGCAGCCTCAATGGCCGCTTCGTCGGTCAGCTTGCGCGCCTCGGCCATCACCGTCAGGCGCCCGACCGCCTGCACGTCCTCGGCGTCGCGCTCGCCCACCAGCAGTGAACACTTTGGATCTTTCTGCAGGTTATGGGTGTGCTGGGCGATACGGCTGATGAGGATCAGCGGATGGCCCTCGGCGTCCAGGCAGTAAGGCACCACCGAACCGAAGGGATAGCCGGGCATGGACTTGGAGTGAGTCGAGAGGACGCCGCGGTACTCCTTGAGCAGCAGTTCCCGGGCGGGGCGAAGGGCGTTGATACTCACTGGAAAGGCTCCTGACGACGGACTGGATGGGTGACAAGATAAGCATTATCACCCGCCGCTGCCACTGGGCCTGCTGCCGTGTAGATCTACGCATATCCCTGAGCGGCCTTGTGTCGCGATAGGGCCGCAACGCGGCCCCGGCAATGTCTGCCTAGTCGCTGAGATCCTGGGGCCGCTGCGCAGCCCTATCGCGACACAAGGCCGCTCCTACACCAAAAGCACGCTGCCGACTTACCAGGTAACGCCGAACCCTGCGGTATAGCGAGTCTTGTCCAGGTCGCTGTCGCTCGTGCCCTTGATCAGGTCCTTCTCCGCCTTGAGGTTGAGCGAAGCCCACTCGGTCACCTTGTAGCGCAGCCCCATCTCGGCATCCAGCGAGTAGTCGGCCACGCCGCCCAGCGGCTTGCCGAATTCGCCATTGGTGAAGAACTCCACTTTCTTGCCGATCAGGTAGCGGTTGTAGTCCCACTTCACGGCGGCGGAATAGAAGTTGTCCTTGCCACCGTCGCGGTACTCGAAATCGGTGCGGTTGATCAGCGAACCCAGCGAGAACGCACCCAGTTCGTCATCCCAGAACTGATAGCCCGGGCCGGTACCGATGGTGCGCTGGCGCGCCAGGTCCTCGATATGATCGCGCTTGTACTCCAGGCGCCCCTGCCAGAACCACTTCTCGGTAATGAAGCGGTCCAGGGCGTACTCGGCGCTCCAGTTGTTGGTGGTGGTGACGTCGTCCTTGGTCTCGCGGTTGTACTCGCCCTCGGCGTTGTGCCGCCAACGGCCATGGCGGGCGGTGGTCTTGAAGCTGACGTCGTAGTCGTCGCTGTCGGTCTCGGCACGCTTGTAGTCCATCGCCACATCGACATTACCCTTCCACAGGAAGTCCTCGACCAGCGGTCGCGGCTTCATGATCTGCTCGATGCTGGCCAGCTCGACGGTCTTCGGCGCATCGCCGTTGGCCAGAGTCACCTTGCCCGGCTCGGCGGCCTTGAGCGACTTGGCCTTCTCGCCGGAGTAGGCGTCCTGCTTGACCAGCAGTTCCCGGTCGCTCTCCAGTGTCTGCACCTGTTTCCAGTCCAGAGCGATCGAGCCGCCATAGGGCGTCTCCAGCAACAGCTTGCCGCCGTCGAAGACCTTAATCTTGCCGCTCAGGCGGTCACCGTTCTTCATCCACACGGTGTCGGCGAGCACAGGGGTACAGAGCGACGCGGCGATGAGGCAAAGCAGGGTTCTAGAAGACATAAGCGCAATTTGGGTTCGATTCGACGAAAAAGCCGGGCATTATCCAGATACCGACAACCTGAGCAAGGACAGACCCAGACCATGCCGATGAGTTCCACTCGCATTTGCCCGGACCGCCTGTCCGGTTTCATTCACAGGCCAAATACCCCGTGACCTCGACGCCACCGCCCGCTGTGCCGGAGGATGCCGAGGCCCGACGAATGGCACTGTACTCGGTGCTGGGCCAGGTCCCCGCCGGCAAGGTGGTCAGCTATGGGCAATTGGCCGAACTGGCCGGCCTCGGCCGCGCGGCGCGCTGGGTCGGACGCACCCTAGGGCAGCTGCCGGCGGACACCCGCCTGCCCTGGCACCGGGTGCTGGGTGCCGGTGGCCGACTGAGCCTTGCCCTGGGCACGCCATCGGGCGACGAACAACGCGCCCGCTTGCGCGCAGAAGGCGTGAATGTGGCCAATAATCGTGTGGATATGGCACGCCATGGCTGGCGTCCAATGGAGCACAGCGGTTAGAGTGCGCGCTTTGTTTTCGCAAACCTTGAGGCAGATGTTGGCCCATGCCCCGTAAAACCTGGCGCGCTGCGCTCGCTGCCTATGCCAGCCCGTCAACTTTGGTGCTTTTGCTGCTCGGATTCGCCGCCGGCCTGCCGTATATGCTGGTGTTCTCGACGCTTTCGGTCTGGCTGCGCGAGGCGGGTGTGGCGCGTGAGACCATCGGCTATGCCAGCCTGATCGGCCTGGCCTACGCCTTCAAGTGGGTCTGGTCGCCGCTGCTCGACCAATGGCGCCTGCCGCTGCTCGGTGGCATGGGCCGTCGTCGTTCGTGGCTGCTGCTGTCCCAGGTGCTGGTGGTGCTCGGGCTGGTCGGCATGGGCTTCTGCGACCCGCAGAAACACCTTTCGTGGCTGATCGCCCTGGCGGTGCTGGTGGCCTTCGCCTCGGCCACTCAGGACATCGCCGTCGACGCCTACCGCCTGGAGATCGCCGACGACCAGCGCCAGGCCGCCCTGGCCGCCAGCTACATGGCCGGCTACCGGGTCGCCGCCCTGCTCGCCACCGCCGGTGCACTGTTCTTCGCCGAGTGGTTCGGTTCCACCGGGTTCAGCTACCTGCACGAGGCCTGGACCGGTACCTACGTGCTGTTCGGCGTGCTGATGCTGCCCGCGCTGTTCACCACCTTGGTGATGCGCGAACCGCCGGTGCCCCTGCGCACCCAGCTGTCGGCGGCCCGCTACGGGTTGATGCACCAACTGGCCTCGGTGTTCGTGCTGATCATCCTGCTGGTCTCGGTGCCGGCCAGCTTCACCCAGCTGTTCAACACCGACTGGGCCAGCGTGGTGTTCGGCGACTCGTCCATGCTCGACCTGTTGCTCGAAGACCGTGCTTTCCTGCGCCTGATCCTCTATGTGCTGCTGACCTGGGCATGCCTGTCGTCCCTGGGCCGCCGCGGCCTGGCGCCGGTGCTCACGCCGGTCAACGACTTCATCACGCGCTACCGCTGGCAGGCCCTGCTGCTACTCGGGCTGATTGCCACCTACCGCATGTCCGATACGGTGATGGGCGTGATGGCCAACGTGTTCTACATCGACATGGGTTTCACCAAGGACCAGATCGCCAGCGTCAGCAAAATCTTCGGCCTGATCATGACCCTGGTGGGCGCCGGTGCCGGTGGCCTGCTGATCGTGCGCTTCGGCATCCTGCCGATCCTGTTCATCGGCGGCGCGGCCTCGGCGGCGACCAACATCCTGTTCCTGATGCTGGCCGACATGGGCCCGAACCTGGAAATGCTGGTGGTGACCATTTCGCTGGACAACTTCAGTTCGGGGCTGGCCACATCGGCCTTCGTCGCCTACCTGTCAAGCCTCACCAACCTGAAGTTCTCGGCCACCCAGTACGCACTGCTGAGCTCGATCATGCTGTTGCTGCCGCGTTTGATCGGTGGCTATTCCGGGGTGATGGTGGAGAAGTTTGGCTACCACGACTTCTTCTTGATCACCGCGCTGCTTGGCGTGCCGACGCTTGTGCTGATCGCTCTGCACTGGCGGCAGGAGGTGGGTCGGGGAAAGCCGGTGCCGGTGGAGAGTCCGGCGGCTGAACAAAACTAGGCCTTCACCGGCCTTATCGCGGGGCAAACTCGCTCCCACATATTCAGCCTGAATGACTGACTGCGTGGGAGCGGACTTGCCCCGAGATGTTTCTACTGGGTCACAGCCCCTTTCCCCGAACGTCCGCCTACCACGAACCACAGCGGCCACAGCGCCAGCGCGCCCGCCACGCCTGCGGCCAGGGCGAAGTGCATCAGGCTCGCACCCGCGCCGAGCATCGCCAACACCGCGCCGCCCAGCCCCAGCAAGGCGATGGTGATCATCCCCAGCATCGCCGATACCAGCCCCTTGCTCTGTTCGCTGGAGAACAGCGTCATGCGGTACAGCACGGCGTTGGCCACGCCCAATCCCAGCGCATACAGCGACATGCCGGCCACCACGCTGGGCACCGTCGGCCGATACCAGGTCGCCGCAACCATCAGCGACAGCCCTGCCAGGTATGGCCACAGGGCCCCGCGCACCAGTGACGGCAGCGGATAGCGATCAGCGATTCGATTGATGATCAGGTTGCCCAGGATCAGCCCGCCGAACACCGGCAGCTGCCATAGCGCGTATTCCAGGGTGCTCAGGCCCTCGTCATGGATCAGCAGCACCGGAGACAGGCCGATCCAGCCGATCAGCGGCAGCCCCACCAACCCCAGCGCCGCACTGCCGGCCACAAAGCGCCGATTGCCCAGCAACTGACCATAGCCTGCCAGCAATGGCAGCAGGTGGATGGGCGTGAACGGCAGGCGCGAACCGTCGCGACGCTCCACCCCCAGGGTTTCGGGCATCAGCCGGTAGAGCAGCAGCCAGCACAGCACCGCGCCCGCGGCAAACGCCACGAACAGCCAGCGCCAGTCCAGCCACTGCAGCATCAGGGTGCCCACCAGCGGGCCGAGCAGTGGCGACAACAGGGCGATATTGGCCAGCAGGGCCATCATGCGCACCGCGTCGGCCTCGCTGAAAGCCTCGTTGAGCGCCGGGTAACTGACTGTGACCACAAAACCCAGGCCGATGCCCTGCAACAGGCGCAACAGGTTGAACAAGCCGATGTCCTGCACCCAGAAGGTCGCCAGGCACGCCAGGCCGAAGAAGATGCAGCCGCCCAGCAGCAACGGGCGCCGGCCGTAGCGATCCGCCAGCGGGCCGATCAGCCATTGCAGCAGCACTCCGCCCAGCAGATAGAGGTTAAGGGCGTGGGGAATGTACTCGGTGCTGGCCTGAAGGTCGCCGACCACCACCGGCATGGCGGGCATGACCGCGTCGCTGGCGAGGTAGGTCAGCAATTCGAACAGCGCCAGGGTCAGACCGAACAGCAAGGCGCGCAAGGGGGAGATATACAGCAAAGGTTTCATGGCGGACATCGGGGTTTAAGGCAGGATCAGGGTGTATGCCAGATATGGCAGCGCCTGGCTGTGAACAAGTGTAAAAGAACGGGGCCGCTTCGCGCCCATCGCCGGCAAGCCGGCTCCCACAGGGATTGCACATCACCTGAAAGGGTCCGCCTGTCGGCCCCCGCCAACCGCTCTGGAACCTCTATTCCCCACAGATGTTGCGTGGTTAAGCGCCCGGGCCGGTGCTATGATCCTGCCCTCGCGTCGCAAAGAGTACAAACTCGCCGACGCTCATCAGGCCACCCGTGAGGCCTGGCGCAAACCGCAAACAGACCTGAATCAGGAGATCCACCATGGCTTTTGAATTGCCGCCGCTGCCGTACGCCCACGATGCCCTGCAGCCGCACATCTCCAAGGAAACCCTGGAGTTTCACCACGACAAGCACCACAACACCTATGTCGTGAACCTGAACAACCTGGTCCCAGGCACCGAATTCGAAGGCAAGACCCTGGAAGAGATCGTCAAGAGCTCTTCGGGCGGCATCTTCAACAACGCAGCCCAGGTCTGGAACCACACCTTCTACTGGAACTGCCTGTCGCCAAACGGCGGCGGCCAGCCAACCGGCGCCCTGGCTGACGCCATCACCGCCGCGTTCGGTTCGTTCGACAAGTTCAAGGAAGAGTTCACCAAGACTTCGGTCGGCACCTTCGGCTCCGGCTGGGGCTGGCTGGTGAAGAAGGCCGACGGTTCCCTGGCCCTGGCCAGCACCATCGGCGCCGGCTGCCCGCTGACCAGCGGCGACACCCCGCTGCTGACCTGCGACGTCTGGGAACATGCCTACTACATCGACTACCGCAACCTGCGTCCGAAGTACGTCGAGGCCTTCTGGAATCTGGTCAACTGGGCCTTCGTTGCCGAGCAGTTCGAAGGCAAGACCTTCAAGGCCTGATTGTTCGCCTTGAATGCAAAAGACCCGGCCTGAGTGCCGGGTTTTTTGTTGCCCGGCAGGATGCCGTCGAATTCGGCAACGACATACCTGACAGAAATATTTGCAACCGATCCGCGCGCTCTTGCTCAGACCGCATAGCGCGCTAACATCAACCATCTGGAAAGTTGACGCAGCGCACTCAAGTCGCATGACCGCTCGACCGATACAGAGCCAAGGGCATTTCCATCAACGGACGGATTGCCTGACGGGGTCTCGGGCCGATAGTCTCTCGCCATGATTGATGGCAAAATAATGGCATGCGCATGGATTAAGGAAACCCCATTGAAGCTGGAATTTCGAAACAGCTTATCGGTCAAGCTGCTGAGGGTCGTACTGCTCTCGGCGCTGGCTGTCGGCGTCGTACTCAGCTGTGCGCAAATCGTCTATGACGCCTACAAGACCCGCCAGGCGGTGAACAACGATGCCCAGCGCATCCTCGACATGTTCCGCGACCCATCGACCCAGGCGGTGTACAGCCTCGACCGGGAAATGGGCATGCAGGTGATGGAAGGCCTGTTCCAGGACGAGTCGGTGCGCATGGCCTCCATCGGCCACCCCAACGAAACCATGCTGGCGGAAAAGTCACGGCCGCTGCAGGACATGTCCATGCGCTGGCTGACCGACCTGATCCTCGGCCAGGAGCGCACCTACACCACGCAACTGGTCGGCCGTGGCCCTTACAGCGAGTATTATGGCGACCTGAGCATCACCCTCGACACCTCCTCCTACGGCGAGGACTTCCTGATCAATGCCGTGATCATCTTCATCTCCGGCGTGCTGCGCGCCCTGGCCATGGGCCTGGTGTTGTACCTGGTGTACCACTGGCTGCTGACCAAGCCGCTGTCGAAGATCATCGACCACCTGACCCAGATAAACCCCGACCGCCCCAGCCAGCACCAGATTCCGCAACTCAAGGGCCACGAGCGCAATGAGCTGGGCCTGTGGGTCAACACCGCCAACCAACTGCTGGCCTCCATCGAGCGCAACACCCACCTGCGCCACGAGGCCGAGAACAGCCTGCAGCGCATGGCCCAATACGACTTCCTCACCGGCCTGCCCAACCGCCAGCAGTTACAGCAGCAGCTGGACAAGATCCTGGTGGACGGCGGCCGCCTGCAGCGCCGTGTCGCCGTGCTGTGCGTGGGCCTGGACGACTTCAAGGGCATCAACGAGCAGTTCAGCTACCAGGTCGGCGACCAGTTGCTGCTGGCCCTGGCCGACCGCCTGCGCGCCCACAGCGGGCGGCTCGGCGCCCTGGCTCGCCTGGGCGGCGACCAGTTCGCCCTGGTCCAGGCCAACATCGAGCAACCCTATGAAGCCGCCGAGCTGGCCCAGAGCATCCTCGACGACCTCGAAGCGCCCTTCGACCTCGACCAACAGCAGATCCGCCTGCGCGCCACCATCGGTATCACCCTGTTCCCCGAGGACGGCGACAGCACCGAGAAGCTCCTGCAGAAGGCCGAGCAGACCATGACCCTGGCCAAGGCCCGCTCGCGCAACCGCTATCAGTTCTACATTGCCAGCGTCGACAGCGAGATGCGCCGCCGTCGCGAATTGGAAAAAGACCTGCGCGAGGCCCTGTCACGCAACCAGCTGTACCTGGTGTACCAGCCGCAGATCAGCTACCGAGACCACCGTGTGGTCGGCGTAGAAGCGCTGCTACGCTGGCAGCATCCGGAGCTGGGCATGGTCCCGCCCGACCAGTTCATCCCGCTGGCCGAGCAGAACGGCAGCATCATCGGCATCGGTGAATGGGTGCTCGACCAGGCCTGCCGGCAGCTGCGCGAATGGCACGACCAGGGCTTCAGCGAGCTGCGCATGGCGGTCAACCTGTCCACGGTGCAACTGCACCACAACGAACTGCCGCGGGTGGTCAACAACCTGCTGCAGGCCTACCGTCTGCCACCGCGCAGCCTGGAGCTGGAAGTCACCGAGACCGGCCTGATGGAAGACATCAGCACCGCCGCCCAGCACCTGCTGAGCCTGCGCCGTTCGGGCGCCTTGATCGCCATTGACGACTTCGGCACCGGCTATTCCTCGCTCAGCTACCTGAAGTCGCTGCCGCTGGACAAGATCAAGATCGACAAGAGCTTCGTTCAGGACCTGCTTGACGATGACGACGACGCCACCATCGTTCGCGCCATCATCCAACTGGGCAAGAGCCTGGGCATGCAGGTGATCGCCGAAGGCGTGGAAACCGTCGAACAGGAGAGCTACATCATCGCCCAGGGCTGCCACGAGGGTCAGGGCTACCATTACAGCAAGCCGTTGTCGGCACGCGAACTGACCAGCTTCCTCAAACAGGCACAACGCAACCAGGTTTCCGCCCTTTAAGCCCTGCCAGCCTTGGCGGTGCACCTTGAACGGGCGTTTGCATGAAATGCACGCCCGCCCCTTTACAGCAAATGCAAATCTTTCGCATGATGTATTGGTTTCGCGTGCCACGGCGCACGGTCCAACCACACCACGCAGGAAACCAACAATGATTCGAATGCCTCTGGCCTCCGCCAGTCTGCTGGCCATCGCCATCGCTCTCGCCGGTTGCGGCGAAGGCAAGGACGACAAGGCCGCCGCACCGCAAGCCCAGGCACCTGCCGCCGCCAGCACCACCGCCGCGGCGCCGGGGGCTGTCGATGAGGCGGCCGCCAAGGCTGTGGTCAAGCACTATGCCGAAATGGTCCATGCCGTGTACAGCGACTCGCTGAGCACCGCCAAACAACTGCAGACCGCCGTCGACGCGTTCCTGGCCAAGCCCGACGAGCAGACCCTGAAAGCCGCCCGTGATGCCTGGGTCGCCTCGCGCGTGCCGTACCTGCAGAGCGAAGTGTTTCGCTTCGGCAACACCATCATCGACGACTGGGAAGGCCAGGTGAACGCCTGGCCCCTGGACGAAGGCCTGATCGACTACGTCGACAAGAGCTACGAGCACGCCCTGGGCAACCCGGCGGCCAACGCCAACATCATCGCCAACACCGAGATCCAGGTCGGCGAAGACAAGATCGATGTCAAGGACATCACCCCCGAGAAACTCGCCACCCTCAACGAACTGGGCGGCTCCGAAGCCAACGTCGCCACCGGCTACCACGCCATCGAGTTCCTGCTCTGGGGCCAGGACCTCAATGGCACCGGCCCTGGCGCGGGCAACCGTCCGGCGTCCGACTACCTGGAAGGCAAGGGCGCCACGGGCGGTCACAACGACCGTCGCCGCGCCTACCTGAAAGCGGTCACCGACCTGCTGGTCAAGGACCTCGAAGAGATGGTCGGCAACTGGGCGCCGAACGTCGCCGACAATTACCGCGCCACCCTCGAAGGCGAGCCGGCCAACGACGGCCTGCGCAAGATGCTGTTCGGCATGGGCAGCCTGTCGCTGGGCGAACTGGCCGGCGAGCGCATGAAGGTCTCGCTGGAAGCCAACTCGCCGGAAGACGAGCACGATTGCTTCAGCGACAACACCCACTACTCGCACTTCTACGACGCCAAGGGCATCCGCAACGTCTACCTGGGCGAGTACACCCGTGTCGACGGCACCAAGCTGAGCGGCCCGAGTCTGTCGTCACTGGTGGCCAAGGCCGACCCGGCCACCGACGCCACCCTCAAGGCCGACTTGGAAGCCACCGAGGCCAAGATCCAGGTGATCGTCGACCACGCCCTCAAGGGCGAGCACTACGACCAGCTGATCGCCGCCGACAACGCCGCCGGCAACCAGATTGTGCGTGATGCCATCGCCTCGCTGGTCAAACAGACCGGCGCGATCGAACAGGCCGCTGGCAAGCTGGGCATCGACAACCTGAACCCGGATACCGCCGATCACGAGTTCTGATCAGCGTCGCGGTTCAGCAGAGGCGGCCTTCGGGCCGCCTTTTTGTTTTCCAGCAGCACCACTGCTCCTACAGGTACGGAACTCGCCGATAACGGCCAACTGACAGTGATTTCATCCAGCAATTGCAAATTGCTCTTATTCAAACACCCCCAGCCTGATAAGCTTGCACGCCGGTTTTTCGCCCATGCCCAGGATCTTCGATGTCCTTGCTCCGCCTAAGCCCCCTGCTCTTGGCCTTCGCCCTCGCCGCCTGTGACGACGCCCCGCGCTTCACCCAGGCCGAGCCCGGCGAAGCCCTCTCCGGCGGCAAGGCCACGGTGCAACGCAGCGACCGCAACGCCTATTCGCTGCCCTCGGCCAACCTGACGCCCGAGCGGCGCCTGGATTTCGCCGTGGGCAACAGCTTTTTCCGCAATCCCTGGGTAATCGCCCCCTCCACCACCACCGCCCGCGATGGCCTCGGCCCATTGTTCAACACCAACGCCTGCCAGAACTGCCACGTGCGCGACGGTCGAGGCCATCCGCCGGAGCCGGGCGACAGCAACGCGGTGTCGATGCTGGTGCGCCTGTCGATCCCCGACCAGCCCTACTACGCCCGCGAAATCGAACGCCTGGGTGTGGTTCCCGAGCCGGTCTACGGCACCCAGCTGCAGGACATGGCCATCCCCGGCGTGGCCCCGGAAGGCAAGGTGCGGGTGAGCTACGACAAGCACAGCGTCACCTTCAAGGATGGCCACCAGGTCGAACTGCGCCGCCCGACGCTGCAGATCACCCAGCTCGGCTATGGCCCGCTGCACCCGGACACTCGCTTTTCGGCCCGGGTCGCCCCGCCGATGATCGGCCTGGGGCTGCTCGAGGCCATCCCCGAAGCCGACCTGCTGGCCAACGAAGATCCGGACGACCTCAACCGCGATGGCATCCGCGGCCGCGCCAACCGGGTATGGGACGACGCCCAGGGCAAGACCGTGGTCGGCCGCTTCGGCTGGAAGGCCGGGCAGCCCAACGTCAACCAGCAGAACGTGCACGCATTTGCCGGCGACATGGGCCTGACCACCACCCTGATGCCGAAGGACGATTGCACCGCCGCGCAGGTCGATTGCCTGGCCGCGCCGAACGGTGACGGTCAGGACGGCGAGAAGGAAGTCAGCGACAACATCCTGCGCCTGGTCACCTTCTACACCCGCAACCTCGCCGTGCCGGCCCGACGCAAAGTGGATACGCCCGAAGTGCTGGCGGGCAAGAACCTGTTCTATCAGGCCGGCTGCCAGGGCTGCCACACCCCGCAGTTCACCACCGCCGCCGATGCGTCCGAACCGGAACTGGCCGGCCAGGTGATCCGTCCCTACAGCGACCTGCTGCTTCACGACATGGGCCCGGGCCTGAGCGATGAACGCACCGAGTTCGCCGCCAATGGCCAGGACTGGCGCACCCCGCCACTGTGGGGCATCGGCCTGAGCGAGACCGTCAGCGGCCACAGCCAGTTCCTCCACGACGGCCGCGCCCGCAACCTGCTTGAAGCCGTGCTCTGGCACGGTGGCGAGGCCCAGGCGGCGCGCGATCACGTGTTGACCTTCAATGCCGAGCAGCGCGCCGCGCTGCTGGCGTTCCTGAATTCCCTTTAAACCGCACAAGGAGCCGGGCATGTTCCGACCCAAACTGTTGTTCACCAGCCTCGCCGCACTTGCCCTCGGCGCCTGCTCGCCGCAAGATCCGCAGGCGGTGACCTCCGCTGCCATCGCCAAGCAAGTGATCCTGCCGACCTACAGCCGCTGGGTCGAGGCCGACCGGCAGTTGGCCGCCAGCGCCTTGGCCTACTGCGAAGGCAAACAGTCCCTGGAGACCGCCCGCACCGACTTCCTCCACGCCCAGAAGGCCTGGGCCGAACTGCAGCCATTGCTGGTCGGCCCGCTGGCCGAGGGCAACCGCCCGTGGCAGGTGCAGTTCTGGCCGGACAAGAAGAACCTGGTCGGCCGCCAGGTCGAGCAGTTGGTCAACGGCGAACAGGCGGTCACCGCCGAGTCGCTGGGCAAGGCCAGCGTGGTGGTGCGTGGCCTGTCGGCCTACGAATACATCTTGTTCGACAGCAAGCCGGACATCGCCAGCGCCGAGCAGAAAGCCCGCTACTGCCCGCTGCTGGTGGCCATCGGCGAACACCAGAAGGCCCTGGCCGAGGAAATCCTCAAGGGCTGGAACAGCACCGACGGCATGCTGTCGCAGATGACCAAGTTCCCCAACCAGCGCTACGCCGACTCCCACGAGGCGATCGCCGACCTGCTGCGGGCCCAGGTCACCGCCCTGGACACCCTGAAGAAGAAACTCGGCGCGCCGATGGGCCGCCAGAGCAAGGGGATCGCGCAGCCGCTGCAGGCCGAGGCCTGGCGCAGCCACTCGTCGATCAAGAGCCTGGAAGCCTCGCTAAAGGCCGCCCAGACGGTCTGGGTCGGGGTCGACAACCAGGGCCTGCGCGGCCTGCTGGGCAAGGATCAGGCGGCACTGGCGCAAAAGATCGACGACGCCTACGCTGCGGCGATCAAGCTGCTGGCCGACAACCAGAAGACCTTGGGCGAACTGCTGGCCGACGACGCCGGCAAGCAGACCCTCAACCAGATCTACGACGCACTCAACGTCGTCCACCGCCTGCACGAAGGCGAGCTGGCCAAGGCGTTGAACATCCAGCTGGGCTTCAATGCCAACGACGGTGACTGATCATGCTGCGACGCCAGGCCCTGAAACTCGGTAGCGTGTTGCTCAGCGCCCTGACCCTGGGCGGCTGGAGCCTGTTCCGCGGCAAAGGCAGCGAACCGTTGCTGCTGTCGGCGCGCGACGACGGCGACGGCAAGCACTACGCCGTGGGCTTTCGCCTGGACGGCACCCAGGTGTTCAGCACCCAGGTGGCCCAGCGTTGCCATGCGATCATCAACCACCCGACGCTGCCGATCGCCTTGTTCGTCGCGCGCCGCCCCGGTACCGAGAGCTACCTGGTCGACCTGCGCGACGGCCGGCTGCTGCAGACCCTCGCCTCGCAACCGCAGCGGCACTTCTACGGCCATGCGGTGATCCACAAGGACGGCGAGTGGCTGTACACCACCGAGAACGACACCACCGACCCCGGTCGCGGCGTGCTGGGCGTCTATCGGTTCGAAGGCGAACGTCTGGTGCACAGCGGCGAGGTTTCCACCCACGGCATCGGCCCCCATGAGGTGGCCTGGCTGCCCGATGGCGAAACCCTGGTGGTGGCCAATGGCGGTATCCGCACCGAGGCCGAAAGCCGGGTGGAGATGAACCTCGACGCCATGGAGCCGAGCCTGGTGCTGATGCAGCGCGACGGCACCCTGTTGAGCAAGGAGACCCTGGCCCAGCAGATGAACAGCGTGCGCCACCTGGCGGTGGGCGACGATGGCACCATCGCCGCCTGCCAGCAGTTCATGGGCGGCTCCGAGGAGACCGCCGAGCTACTGGCGATCAAGCGTCCGGGCGAGCCGTTCAAGGCCTTCCCGGTGCCGGAGCGCCAGCTGCAGTCGATGGCCCAATACACCGCCAGCGTCGCCATCCACAGCGACCTGCGCCTGGTGGCCTTGACCGCGCCACGGGCCAATCGCCTGTTCATCTGGGATCTGGACAGCGGCGCGGTGAAGCTCGATGCACCGATGCCCGATTGCGCCGGGGTCGGGGCGGTGAAGGATGGCTTCGTCGTTACCTCCGGGCAGGGGCGTTGCCGGTTCTACGATTGCCGCAAGGCAGAGCTGATCGGCCAGCCGATGAACCTGCCTTCAGGCTTCTGGGATAACCACCTGCATCTGGTCTGATTTGTCGTAAAAGCTATCGCGGTACAAGTCGCACCGCCGCTCCCACGTCCTGACGCGTGAGCGGCGGTGCGCCGATGCGACTTGCACCGCGATTTGGCCGGCACACGTTTGTCCCTCCTCTTTTCCAGAAAACCGACAATACTTTCCCTCACCGCACGTGGGCCGGATCGCCCGAGGTCGTGCCCGATAAATAACAAACCCACCTCCAGGGAACCGGACCATGTTGCGCCGCCGCATGCTGATCATGTTGGCCGTCGTCCTGCTGATCGTATTGATCCTGGGGGGCATCAAGGCCTTTTCCATCTACAAGCAGGTGCAGATGTTCTCGCAGCCCCGGCCGCCGGTCAGCGTGGCCGCGGCCCAAGCCGAGCGGCGCCAATGGCAGGAGCGCCTGCCAGCGGTTGGCAGCCTCAAGGCCTATCAGGGCGTGGAACTGAGTCTGGAAGTTGCCGGTACCGTGAAGTCGCTGCACTTCGAATCCGGGCAACAAGTGAAAGCCGGCCAGTTGCTGCTGCAACTGGACAGCGACCAGGAAACCGCCCTGCTCGGCACTGCGCAGGCCGACCTGGGGCTGGCCAAGGTCGACTTCGGCCGAGGTAGCCAGCTGGTCGGCGATTCGGCCATCTCCCGCGGCGAGTTCGACCGCCTGACCGCCCAGTACCGGCGTAACCAGGCAGTGGTCGAACAGCTCAAGGCCTCGCTGGCGAAAAAGAGCATCAGCGCCCCGTTCAGCGGCACCATCGGCATTCGTCAGGTGGACGTCGGCGCCTACCTGGCCAGCGGTACGGTGATCGCCACCCTGCAGGACCTGTCCAGCCTCTATGTCGACTTCAATGTGCCCGAGCAGGCGCTGCCGCACCTGAGCCTGGGCCAGCGAGTACTGGCACAAGTGGCCGCCTACCCCGACCAGACCTTCTCCGCCAGCCTCAGTGCAATCAACCCCAAGGTCGAGGAAAGCACCCGCAACCTGCTGGTCCGCGCCACCCTGGCCAACCCCGAAGGCAAGCTCCTGCCGGGCATGTTCGCGAGCCTTCAAGTGCTGTTGCCCGACCCGCAGCCGCTGGTGGTGGTGCCGGAGAACGCCATCACCTATACCCTCTACGGTAATTCGGTGTACCGGGTCAGCGAGAAAAAGGGCGAGGACGGCCAGCCCCAGCGTGACGCCAACGGCCAGCCAAAGCTGATTGCCGAACAGCTCACCGTGCAGACGGGCGAGCGCCGTGAAGGCTGGGTCGTGGTGCTCAAGGGGCTGCAGGCCGGCGATCAGGTGGTCACTGCCGGCCAGCTCAAACTGAGCCCCGGCGCGGCGATCCGCATCAGCGCCGACAACGCCCTCAAGCCCGCCGCGCCCGGCGCGAAGTGAACGGGAGGCGGCCATGGCGTTCACCGACCCGTTCATCCGCCGCCCGGTGCTGGCCTGCGTGGTCAGCCTGCTGATCCTGCTGCTCGGCCTGCAGGCTTGGAACAAGCTGCAGATCCGCCAGTACCCGCAGATGGAAAACGCACTGATTACCGTCACCACCGCCTACCCCGGGGCCAATGCCGAAACCATCCAGGGCTATATCACCCAACCCTTGCAGCAGAGCCTGGCCAGCGCCGACGGCATCGACTACATGACCTCGGTGAGCCGGCAGAACTTTTCGGTGATCTCGGTCTATGCGCGAATCGGCGCCGACACCGACCGTCTGTTCACCCAGTTGCTGGCCAAGGCCAACGAGGTGCGCAACAAGCTGCCCCAGGACTCCGAGGACCCGGTGCTGAGCAAGGAGGCCGCCGATGCCTCAGCGCTGATGTACATCAGCTTCTACAGCGACGAAATGAGCAACCCGCAGATCACCGACTACCTGTCCCGGGTCATCCAGCCCAAGCTGGCCACGCTGCCCGGCATGGCCGAGGCCGAGATCCTTGGCAACCAGGTGTTCGCCATGCGCATCTGGATCGACCCGGTGAAGCTGGCCGGCTTCGGCCTGTCGGCGGTGGACGTGACCAACGCCGTGCGCCGCTACAACTTCCTCTCCGCCGCCGGTGAGGTGAAGGGCCAGTACGTGGCCACCAGCATCAACGCCACCACCGAGCTGAAATCCGCCGAGGCCTTTGCCGCCCTGCCGGTCAAGACCAGTGGCGACAGCCGGGTGTTGCTGGGCGATGTGGCGCGGGTGGAAATGGGCGCGGAAAACTACGACACGGTTAGTTCGTTCGACGGCACGCCGTCGGTGTACATCGGCATCAAGGCCACGCCGGCAGCCAACCCGCTGGAGGTGATCAAGGAGGTGCGGCGGATCATGCCGCAGCTCGAAGAGGCGCTGCCCGCCAGCCTCAAGGTGTCCATCGCCTACGACGCCACCCTGTTCATCCAGGCGTCCATCGACGAAGTGATCAAGACCCTCGGTGAAGCGGTGCTGATCGTCATCGTCGTGGTGTTCCTGTTCCTCGGCGCCCTGCGTTCGGTGGTGATCCCGGTGGTGACCATCCCGCTATCGATGATCGGCGTGCTGTTTTTCATGCAGATGATGGGCTACTCGCTGAACCTGCTGACGCTGCTGGCCATGGTGTTGGCCATCGGCCTGGTGGTGGACGACGCGATCGTCGTGGTGGAGAACATCCACCGTCATATCGAGGAGGGCAAGTCGCCCTTCGACGCAGCCCTGGAAGGTGCCCGCGAGATCGCCCTGCCGGTGGTGTCGATGACCATCACCTTGGCCGCGGTGTACGCGCCCATCGGTTTTCTCACCGGGTTGACCGGTGCCCTGTTCAAGGAGTTTGCCCTGACCCTGGCCGGGGCGGTGGTCATTTCCGGCATCGTCGCCCTCACACTGTCACCGATGATGTGCGCCCTGCTGCTGCGCCACGAGCAGAACCCCAGCGGCCTGGCCCATCGCCTGGACCTGATCTTCGACGCGCTCAAGGTGCGCTACCAGCGCCTGCTGCACGGCACCCTGAACAGCCGCCCGGTGGTGCTGGTGTTCGCCGTGCTGATTCTGTGCCTGATCCCGGCCTTGCTGATGTTCACCCGCACCGAACTGGCGCCGGAGGAAGACCAGGGGGTGATCTTCATGATAAGCAGCTCGCCGCAGACCGCCAACCTGGACTACCTCAACGCCTACACCGACCAGTTCACGCCGATCTTCAAGCGCTTCCCCGAGTACTACTCGTCGTTCCAGATCAACGGTTTCAACGGTGTGCAGAGCGGGATCGGTGGCTTCCTGCTCAAGCCCTGGAACGAGCGCGAGCGCACGCAGATGCAGTTGTTGCCGCTGGTGCAGGCCGAGCTTGAGCAGATTGGCGGGCTGCAGATCTTCGGCTTCAACCTGCCGTCGCTGCCCGGCACCGGCGAGGGCCTGCCGTTCCAACTGGTGATCAACACCGCCGGTGACTACCCAGCCCTGCTGGAGGTGGCCCAGCGGGTCAAGGAACGCGCCCAGGCGTCGGGCAAGTTCGCTTTCCTCGACATCGACCTGGCCTTCGATAAACCCGAGGTGGTGATCGACATCGACCGCGCCAAGGCGGCGCAGATGGGGGTGGCGATGGACACCCTGGGCAGCACCCTGGCGACCCTGCTGGGCGAGGCCGAGATCAACCGCTTCACCTTGGAGGGGCGCAGCTACAAGGTCATCGCCCAGGTCGAGCGCCCTTACCGGGCCAATCCTGGCTGGCTGAACAACTACTACGTGAAGAACGAGCAGGGCCAGCTGCTGCCGCTCGCGACCCTGATCACCCTCAGCGACCGTGCCCGGCCGCGCCAGCTCAACCAGTTCCAGCAGTTGAACTCGGCGATCATCCAAGGGGTGCCGCTGGTGAGCATGGGCGAGGCCCTGGAAACCGTGCGCGCCATCGCTCGCGAGGAGGCGCCCGAGGGCTTCTCGCTGGACTATGCCGGGACGGCGCGGCAGTTCGTCCAGGAGGGCAGTGCGTTGTGGGTGACCTTCGGCCTGGCGCTGGCGATCATCTTCCTGGTGCTGGCGGCGCAGTTCGAGAGTTTCCGGGATCCGCTGGTGATTCTGGTAACGGTGCCGTTGTCGATCTGCGGGGCGTTGTTGCCGTTGTTCCTGGGGGTTTCGAGCATGAACATCTATACCCAGGTGGGGTTGGTGACCCTGATCGGGCTGATCACCAAGCACGGGATTCTTATTGTCGAGTTTGCCAATCAGCTACGGGACGAGCGAGGGCTTGGGGTGCGGGAGGCGATCGAGAAGGCCGCCGCGATTCGCCTGCGGCCTGTGCTGATGACCACGGCGGCCATGGTGTTTGGCATGGTGCCCCTGATTTTGGCCTCCGGGGCCGGGGCGGTCAGCCGGTTTGATATCGGGATGGTGATTGCTACCGGGATGTCGGTTGGGACGCTGTTTACGCTGTTTGTTTTGCCTTGCATTTATAGTGTTTTGGCGCATAAGGGGGGGCACGGTATTGTTGATGTTCGCGGGTGATTTGCTTTGGTTTTTTATGCGCATTCGTAGAATATACCGACATTTAGTCACCTTTTCGCCTTTACGGCGACCTACTTTTCTCTAGGGAAAAGTAGGCAAAACCGTTCCGCTCCGTTCATCCGGCCCTGCGCTTCGCTCCGGGGTTCCCTCGCTCCTGAAGTC
The DNA here is from genome assembly GCF_057480815.1 of Pseudomonas sp. P106(2024). Lineage (NCBI taxonomy): Bacteria > Pseudomonadati > Pseudomonadota > Gammaproteobacteria > Pseudomonadales > Pseudomonadaceae > Pseudomonas > Pseudomonas sp. P106(2024). Next base: position 26,339 of record NZ_JBLIYU010000007.1, read on the forward strand.
GCAATTGGCGGTGCCTGAACTGTCGCGCGCTTAGAAGCAAGAGCAAGAACAGGAAAATGCGAAGTTTACTGTTTGAAAATTAGTTATATATTGGCTGTTCCGGCCTATCGCGGGCTTGCCCCGCGAAACAATCGAGAGATTAATTCCGCTTCAACTAGCGACAGCTGCGCCAGTCCAGTCGCCGCCCGTAACTTCGCGACTTCAGGAGGCCGAACGCAGGTCTTGCGAAGGGAGGTGACGGGCATGGATGCCCGTCAAGCGCTGCGCCCCAGGATGGGGCGTTCAGCGCGGTCCTCCCGGGAGCAAGGCCGGAGTGAGGGAACCCGGAGCGAAGCGCAGGGCCGGATGAATGGAGCGAGGATTTTTTGGTTCCTTTTTGATCCTTCAAAAAGGGACCCGCCGTAAGGGCGGAAAGGTAAATAAGCGTCGACATCAAAAATGAATGCGCATACAACTTCCAAAACCACCAAACAACAACAAGGGGCGAATCAGAAGTCAAAATAACCAACCCCAATCCGCCCCCAGTCAAACCCCTGAAATCAATTCAAAGCATCAAGCAAAGCCTGGTTCATCTCCGGCGTCCCAACGGTAATCCGCAGGAACTGCGCAATCCGCTCATGTTTGAAGTGCCGAACAATCACCCCCTGCTCACGAAGGCGCGCCGCGATCCCGGCAGCATCCTGCCCGGGATGGCGGGCAAAGATGAAGTTCGCCGCCGAAGGCAACACCTCGAACCCACGCGCCACCAACTCGGCAACCAGCACGTCCCGGCTTTCGATAACCTTGCGGCAGGTCTCATCGAAATACTCACGGTCGTCGAACGCAGCCGCCGCCCCGACAATCGCCATGCGATCCAACGGATAGGAGTTGAAGCTGTTCTTGATCCGCTCCAACGCCTCGATCAGGTCAGGATGTCCCACCGCCAGGCCAACCCTGAGCCCCGCCAGCGACCGTGACTTGGACAAGGTCTGGGTCACCAGCAGGTTGTCGTAGCGATCGACCAGGCTGATAGCCGTCTCGCCACCGAAATCGATATAGGCCTCATCGACCACCACCACCGAATCCCGGTTGGCCTGCAGCAGTTGCTCGACCGCCTCAAGCGGCAACAGGCAACCGGTCGGCGCATTGGGGTTGGGGAAGATGACCCCGGCATTGGGCTTGCTGTAATCAGAAACCCGAATCTGGAACTGCTCATCCAGCGCCACCTGCTCGAACGCGATACCGTACAGGCCGCAATACACCGGGTAGAAGCTGTAGCTCACGTCCGGGAACAGCAGCGGCCCACGGTCATGCTGGAACAGGCCGTGGAAGATGTGCGCCAGCACCTCGTCCGATCCATTGCCAACGAACACCTGCGCCGGCGTCACGCCGTAATACTCGGCCACCGCCTGCTTGAGGCGGTCACCGTTCGGGTCCGGATACAGCCGCAGGTTGTCGTTAAGCTCGCCGCGCATGGCCTCCAGCGCCTTGGGCGACGGTCCATAAGGGTTCTCGTTGGTGTTCAGCTTGACCAGCCGCGCAAGCTTGGGCTGCTCGCCCGGCACGTAAGGCACCAAGTCCTTGACGAAGGGACTCCAGAAACGACTCATGCTCAGTTCCCCTTCTCGTTGAGGATGCGGTATTCGGCGCTGCGCGCATGAGCGGTCAGCGATTCGCCCCGGGCCAGCACCGAAGCGGTGTGACCCAGCTCGGACGCGCCCTGCTCGGAGCAGAAGATGATCGACGAACGCTTCTGGAAGTCATACACGCCCAGTGGCGAAGAGAAGCGCGCAGTGCCGGAAGTCGGCAGCACGTGGTTGGGGCCGGCGCAGTAGTCGCCTAGCGCCTCGCTGGTGTGGCGGCCCATGAAGATCGCGCCGGCGTGGCGGATCTGCGGCAACCAGGCCTGTGGATCAGCCACCGACAGCTCCAGGTGCTCGGGGGCGATGCGGTTTGCCACCTCGATGGCCTGCTGCATGTCACGCACCTGGATCAGCGCGCCTCGGCCGTTGATCGACTTCTCGATGATCTCGGCGCGCTCCATGGTCGGCAGCAGCTTGTCGATGCTGGCGGCCACCCGATCGAGGAACTCGGCATCCGGGCTAACCAGGATGGCCTGGGCGTCCTCGTCGTGCTCGGCCTGGGAGAACAGGTCCATGGCGATCCAGTCCGGATCGGTCTGGCCGTCGCACACCACCAGGATCTCCGAAGGGCCGGCGATCATGTCGATGCCGACCTGGCCGAACACATGGCGCTTGGCGGTGGCCACGTAGATATTGCCCGGACCGACGATCTTGTCGACTTGCGGCACGCTTTCGGTGCCGTAGGCCAAGGCCGCGACCGCCTGGGCGCCACCGAGGGTGAACACCCGGTCGACCCCGGCGATGCAGGCCGCGGCCAGCACCAGCTCGTTGACCTCGCCACGCGGGGTCGGCACGACCATCACCACCTCGGCCACACCGGCGACCTTGGCCGGAATCGCGTTCATCAGCACCGACGACGGGTACGATGCTTTTCCGCCCGGCACGTACAGGCCGGCGCGGTCAAGCGGGGTAACTTTCTGGCCGAGCACAGTGCCGTCGGCCTCGGTGTACTGCCAGGAATCCTGCTTTTGCCGTTCGTGGTAGCTACGCACACGGTTGGCGGCTTTTTCCAGGGCTTCGCGCTGCACCGGGGTAATGCGGGTCAGGGCCAGCTCCAGGCGTGCGCGGTCCAGGATCAGATCATTGATCGATGTGGCATCGACACCGTCGAAACGCTGGGTGAACTCCACCAACGCCGCGTCGCCGCGCTCGCGCACGGCCTTGATGATGTCGAGCACGCGCTGGTTGACCGCGTCATCGGACACGCTTTCCCAGCTCAGCAGATGATCCAGATGTCGGGCGAAATCCTGGTCAGCGGCGTTGAGACGGGCAATTGCAGTGGACACGGTCATGGCGAGGGCCTCGTTATTAGCGGATGTTCAGGCGCCCTAAAGCTACCACTCCATCCGCGCGGGCACCTGAGAAAATTGGCTATGACGCGGATAGACGGGCGCGACAGCGGAGGTCGCGCGCAGAGGTCAGCCGCGGTGTCGCGATTCGACGGCGTTGCGCAGGGTGTCGATCAGGCTCTGGATACGGGCGTGCTGCATTTTCATGGAAGCCTTGTTGACCACCAGGCGCGAGCTGATCGTGGCGATCAGTTCCTGGGGCTCGAGGCCGTTGGCGCGCAGGGTGTTGCCGGTGTCGACCACGTCGATGATCTTATCGGCGAGGTTGATCAGCGGGGCCAGCTCCATGGAGCCGTACAGCTTGATGATGTCGACCTGGCGGCCCTGCTCGGCGTAGTAGCGCTTGGCTACGTTGACGAACTTGGTGGCCACGCGCAGGCGGCCCTTGGGCTCGGGCGCGCCGGTCACGCCGGCGGTCATCAGCTTGCACTGGGCGATCTGCAGGTCCAGGGGCTCGTACAGGCCCTGGCCGCCGTATTCCATCAGCACATCCTTGCCGGCCACACCGAGGTCGGCGGCGCCATGCTCGACATAGGTCGGCACGTCGGTGGCACGCACGATGAGCAGGCGGACATCATCCTGGGTGGTCGGGATGATCAGCTTGCGGCTCTTGTCCGGATTCTCGGTCGGTACAATACCGGCTTCGGCCAGCAGTGGCAGGGTATCGTCGAGAATCCGGCCTTTGGATAGCGCGATGGTCAACATTGGAACGTCGGTCCTTAAGCAGCTATAGCCAGCCGGGCACTGCCCGGCCGCATAAAATTCGGGGCGCGTCCCTGCGCCATGCAGACTAGCCCGGTACGCGACGGATCTTCGCGCCCAGCATCTGCAGTTTTTCCTCAATGCACTCGTAGCCACGGTCAATGTGGTAGATGCGGTCGATCAGGGTGTCGCCTTCAGCGACCAGCGCCGACAGTACCAGGCTGGCGGAAGCGCGCAAGTCGGTGGCCATCACCGGAGCACCTTTGAGCGCCTTGACGCCAGTGACGATGGCGGTGTTGCCCTCGACCTGGATCTGCGCGCCCATGCGGTGCATCTCGTAGACGTGCATGAAGCGGTTTTCGAAGATGGTCTCGATCACCGCGCCGGTGCCTTCGGCGATGGCATTGAGCGAGATGAACTGCGCCTGCATGTCGGTCGGGAACGCTGGGTACGGGGCGGTACGCAGGTTCACGGCCTTCGGACGCTTGCCGTGCATGTCCAGCTCGATCCAATCTTCACCGGTGGTGATATCGGCGCCGGCTTCCTTGAGTTTCTCGAGGACGGCTTCGAGGATGGTCGGATCGGTGTCCTTGACCTTGACGCGGCCGCCGGTCACGGCAGCGGCGACCAGGTAGGTGCCGGTTTCGATACGGTCAGGCATGACCCGGTAGTTGGCCGAGTGCAGGCGCTCGACGCCATCGATGGTGATGGTGTCGGTGCCAGCGCCCTGAATCTTCGCACCCATGGCGATCAGGAAGTTGGCCAGGTCGACCACCTCCGGCTCGCGGGCGGCGTTCTGCAGCACGCTGCGGCCCTTGGCCAGGGCGGCGGCCATCATGATGTTCTCGGTACCGGTGACGCTGACGGTGTCGAAGAAGAAGTGTGCGCCGCGCAGGCCGCCCTCGGGTGCCTTGGCTTTGATGTAGCCGCCTTCAACATCGATTTTCGCACCCATGGCCTCCAGGCCACGGATGTGCAGGTCCACCGGACGCGAACCGATGGCGCAACCGCCCGGCAGCGCCACTTCGGCCTCACCGAAGCGGGCGACCATCGGACCGAGCACCAGGATCGAGGCGCGCATGGTCTTGACCAGCTCATAGGGCGCGACGAGGGTCTTGATGGTGCGCGGATCGATTTCCACCGAGAGCTTCTCGTCGATCACAGGCTCGATGCCCATGCGACCGAACAGCTCGATCATGGTGGTGATGTCGTGCAGGTGCGGCAGGTTGCCGACCGTAACCGGACCATCGGCCAGCAGGGTGGCCGAGAGAATCGGCAGGGCAGCGTTCTTCGCGCCGGAAATGCGGATCTCGCCGTCGAGGCGCGGGCCGCCAGTGATAATCAGTTTGTCCATACGTATCTCGCCGCCAAGTTGGCTCAGGTGCGCTCAGCCCAGGCTGCGCTGCTGAAGAATTTCATGGTTACCGCGTGAATGCTGCCGTTGGCGATCCACGGATTGAGGTGAGCATAGATCGCCTGCTGGCGCTTGACCGGGCTCTGGCCGGCCAGCTCATCGCTGATCACGTTCAACTGGAAGTTGCAGCCTTCGCCTTCAACTTCGACCCGGGTTCCCGGCAATTTCTCTTCCAGAAAGCTTTTGACTTCTACGGCCTGCATGCTCAACCTCGATCGGCGCCCAACGCGCGCGGGTCGGCCATCATACAAAAAAGCCCCTCGCCTGCGAAGCCCATGAGTGGGCGCGCTGACCGAGGGGCCTTTCGCGAACGGCAGGGCATCAGCCTGCCAGCACTTCATCAAGGTCATAGACCCCGGCGATTTCCCGCATATCCTCGGGGATACCGCGCAGTTCCCAGGTCTTGCCGGCCGCCTGCGCATCGCGCATGAAGCCCAGCAGCAACGACAGGCCGACGCTGCTGGACTTCTCCACCGCGGAGCAGTCGAGCACCAGGCGTGGTTCGCGGCACGCCGTGACCAGCGCCTTGCCCTGCTTGCGCAGGGCCGGACCGCTGCGATAGTCCAGCACGCCTGCCAGGGAGAGGACGCCCGGCTCGGCCATGCTCACGGCGGCGTCACTCATTTGACTTCCTTATCCGGCGAGCTGTCCGCCGCTTCCTTGGCCTTGGCCACTTCGCCGGCCCAGCCGTCGATGGTCTTGTCCAGGTTGTTGCCGTTGCGCTGCATGGCGTCCTGGAACTGGTCGCGGAACAGCTTGCCGATGTTGATGCCGTTGACGATGACGTTACGCACCTTCCACTCGCCGTCCAGCTTGACCATGGTGTATTGCACCGGATAGACCGCGCCGTTGGTGCCGGTGATCTTCATGCCGACGCTGGTGCGATCATCACCCTCGGCCTTGGCCGGATCGACGGTGATGCCCTGGTTGTTGTACTCCAGCAAGGCGTTGCCGTAGAACTGCATCAGGCTGCGCTTGAAGTTCTCCTGGAAGCGCTGCATCTGCGCAGGGGTCGCCTTGCGCGAGTACTTGACGGTCATGATGCTCTTGGAAATACCGTCGGCATCGACCACCGGGCCAAGGTTGCTGTTAAGCGCGCTGTAAAAGGCCTCGGGGTTGGCCTTGTACTGCTCCTTGTTGGCCTTCAGGTCGCTGAGCAACTGCGTGGTGGTGCCCTGGATCACATCACGGGCGGATTGCCCCGGCGCCGCCAGGGCCAGCAGGGGGAAGGCCGCCAGCAGAACCAGCAAGCCACGTCGCAGGATCGAAATCATGGAAACTCCTTAATTAGCCGGTTGCGCTTCTTTCGGTTCCTTGCCCACCGAGTTGAGCAGGAACTTGCCGATCAGGTCTTCCAGCACCAGTGCCGACTGGGTGTCGTGGATGGTGCTGCCATCCTTGAGTACCGCGTCCTCGCCGCCCACGCTGATACCGATGTACTTCTCGCCCAGCAGGCCTGCGGTCAGGACCGAGGCAGTGGAGTCGGTCGGCAGGTTGTCGACATGCTTGTCCAGCTGCAGCGTAACCCGGCCAGTGTAGGAATCGCGGTCCAGATCGATGGCCGTGACCTTGCCGATGGTCACACCGGCCATGGTCACCTTAGCTCTGACCGTCAAACCGGCGATATTGTCAAAATAAGCATAAACTTTATACGTGTCGCTGCTCGGGCTGGCCGACAGCCCGCTGACACGCAGGGCCAGCAGCAGCAGCGCCAGGATCCCGGCCAGGAGGAACAGGCCGACACCGATTTCCAGGGTGCGGTTTTGCATCAGAAATCTCCAAACATCAAGGCGGTCAGAATAAAGTCCAGACCCAGGACTGCCAGCGAGGCATAGACCACGGTCTTGGTGGTGGCACGGCTGATCCCTTCTGAGGTGGGCTCACAGTCGTACCCCTGGAATACGGCGATCCAGGTGACGACGAAAGCGAACACCAGGCTCTTGATCAGCCCGTTGATCACGTCGTCGCTGAACGAAACGCTGTTCTGCATGTTGGCCCAGAACGAACCTTCATAGACGCCCAGCCAGTCCACGGCGACCCACGAGCCACCCCAGATGCCGACCACGCTGAAGATAAGCGCCAGCAGCGGCAGCGAGATGAAACCGGCCCACAGCCTGGGGGCGACGATGTACTTGAGCGGGTCGACGCCGATCATCTCCAGGCTCGACAGTTGCTCGGTGGACTTCATGTTGCCGATCTCGGCGGTCAGCGCGGAGCCCGCGCGGCCGGCGAACAGCAAGGCGGTGACCACCGGCCCCAGCTCGCGCAGCAGGGTCAGGGCGACCATTTGCCCCACAGCCTGCTCCGAGCCGTACTTGGTGAGGATGCTGTAGCCCTGCAGGGCCAGTACCATGCCGATGAACACGCCGGACACGACGATGATTGCCAACGACAATACGCCCACCGAGTACAGTTGCTTGACCAGCAGCTGGAAACCGCCGCCGATGCCGCTGCGTCCACCCAGCGAATGGCCGAGGAACAGGCACGAGCGTCCCAGCACGGCCAGTACATCGATGGCCGAACGGCCGAACAGACGGATACGTTCGAGTAAGGATTTTCTGCGCATCAACGCGTCCCCAACAGATCGGCGCGGTAGTCAGGCGCAGGGAAGTGGAAAGGTACCGGGCCGTCCGGGTCGCCTTTCATGAACTGGCGGATGCGCGGGTTGTCCGAGCCCATCAGTTCGTCCGGCGTGCCCTGCCCCAGCACCTGGCCGTCGCCAACCACATAGATGTAGTCGGCGATGCTCGCGGTTTCCGCGAGATCGTGGGAAACCACGATACTAGTGATGCCCAGGGCGTCGTTGAGCAGGCGGATAAGGCGCACCAACACGCCCATGGCGATGGGGTCCTGCCCGACGAACGGCTCGTCGTACATGAGGATCTGCGGATCGAGGGCGATCGCCCGTGCCAGCGCCACGCGGCGCTTCATGCCGCCGGACAACTCGTCGGGCATCAGGTCGATGGCGCCGCGCAAGCCCACGGCCTGCAACTTCATCAACACGATGTCACGGATCATCTCGTCCGACAGCTGCGTATGAACCCGCAGCGGGAAGGCCACGTTCTCGAACACATCCAGGTCGGTGAACAGCGCACCACTCTGAAAGAGCACGCCCATCTGCTTACGCGCGTCGAACAGGTCGCTGCGCGACAGCGCGGGAAGGTTCTGCCCGTTGACCCAGACCTCGCCACCGGACGGGCGCAACTGCGCGCCCATCAGGCGCAGCAAGGTGGTCTTGCCGCATCCCGAAGGCCCCATGATGCCGGTGACCTTGCCGCGGGGAATGCGTATGTCCACGTTGCTGAAAATGCTGCGCGAACCGCGCTTGAAGGTGACACCCTTCAACTCGACCGCGTAGGCGCTATCCACACTCATCTAGACTCCTTGCTAGTGCAGCCTCGTCATGTGGACGCCTGCCTTCATCTTGAAGGCACACAGGTCCCCTGCGGGCCGAATAGCGGCGAACTATAGCACCGCTGATAGGCCCGCCCCAAGGGCGTCCCCCCACTCGTTCAGGCCGCAGACAGGCTGGTGTGGCATCCATATGACATTCGAAGGATGAGCCTTTCACACATTACGGCTATAATCGCCGCCTTTTCATCAGGCATTGCGTTTCAACATGACCCAATCCAGCGAGCTGATCCAATCCGCCCAGCGCACCCTGCGCCTCGAACTCGAGGCCGTGGAGGCCCTGCTGGCCCGCATCGACGGTGACTTCGTCAAGGCCTGCGAGCTGATCCTGGCCAGCAAGGGACGGGTCGTGGTGGTGGGCATGGGCAAGTCGGGGCATATCGGCAACAAGATCGCCGCCACCCTGGCCAGCACGGGCACCCCGGCGTTCTTCGTGCACCCGGCCGAGGCCAGCCACGGCGACATGGGCATGATCACCCGGGACGATGTCATTCTTGCCCTGTCCAACTCCGGCAGCACCGCCGAGATCGTCACCCTGCTGCCGCTGATCAAGCGCCTGGGCATCCAGATGATCAGCCTGACCGGCAACCCGGGCTCGCCCCTGGCCCAGGCCGCCGAGGTCAATCTCGACGCCAGCGTCGCCCAGGAAGCCTGCCCGCTCAACCTGGCGCCGACCTCCTCAACCACCGCCGCGCTGGCGCTGGGCGACGCCCTGGCCATTGCCCTGCTCGAGGCCCGCGGCTTCACCGCCGAGGATTTCGCCTTCTCCCACCCCGGTGGCGCGTTGGGTCGTCGCCTGCTGCTGAAGGTCGAGAACGTCATGCATGCCGGCGAGGAGCTGCCCCTGGTGAAGCGCGGCACCCTGCTCAAGGACGCGCTGCTTGAAATGTCTCGTAAGGGTCTGGGCATGACCGTGGTCCTGGGTGACGACGGCAAGCTCGCCGGCGTGTTCACCGACGGTGACCTGCGCCGCAGCCTGGACCGCAACATCGACGTGCACAAGACCCTCATCGACGAGGTCATGACCGTGCACGGCAAGACCGCCCGCGCCGAGATGCTCGCCGCCGAGGCGCTGAAGATCATGGAAGACCACAAGATCAGCGCGCTGGTGGTCGTCGATCAGGAAGACCGCCCGACCGGCGCCCTGAACATGCACGACCTGCTGCGCGCCGGAGTGATGTAAATGAACCAGGACCTGATGCAACGCGCCAAGGCCATCAAGCTGGCGGTGTTCGACGTCGACGGCGTGCTCACCGACGGCCGCCTGTACTTCCTCGAGGACGGCAGCGAGTTCAAGACCTTCAACACCCTCGACGGCCACGGCATCAAGATGCTCATGGCCGCGGGCGTGACCACCGCGATCATCAGCGGGCGCAAGACCCCGGTGGTCGAGCGCCGGGCGAAGAACCTCGGCATCCCGCACCTGTTCCAGGGCCGCGAGGACAAACTGGTGGTGCTCGACGGCCTGCTCGCCGAACTCAATCTAAGCTATGAACAGGTCGCCTACCTCGGCGACGACCTGCCCGACCTGCCGGTTATCCGCCGCGTCGGCCTGGGCATGGCGGTGCACAACGCCGCGGCATTCGTTCGCCAGCACGCCCATGGCGTTACCCAGGCTCGCGGCGGCGAAGGCGCCGCCCGCGAGTTCTGCGAACTGATCATGCAGGCCCAGGGCACCCTGGACGCTGCCAACGCCCATTACCTGTAAGGCTGCCCATGCTCAGCAAGAAGATCAGAAATGTCGCGCTGCTAGGCGGGATCGCCGCCGTGCTCGTTGCAGTAGGCTATTGGAATATCAGCCCGGAGAGCTTCCTCGACCAGCCGCAGGCCCAGGTCGACCAGAGCGCCATCGACTACTATGCGATCAACGCCCACAGCCTGCAGTTCCTGCCCGACGGCAAGCTGCAGTACGAGATGACCGCCGCCAAGGTCGAGCATTTGAAGGCCAGCGAGGTCACCCTAGTGACCACGCCCGACCTTCACATGTACCGTGGCACCGAGTATCCCTGGCACGTGCAGAGCAAGCGCGCCGAGGTCAATCCGGACGGCACCGAGGTCGAGCTGATCGACGATGTGCGCGTGGCGCGCACCGACGAGAAGCAACGTGAAACCATCATCACCAGCACACGCATGACCGTGTTCCCGCAGAAGCAATATGCGCAGACCGAGCAAGCCGTTAGAATCGACGGCGCCGGTGGCACGACTACGGGCAAAGGAATGAAAGCGTATTTGAAAGAAGGCAGGATGGACCTGCTCTCTAACGTAAGAGGACAGTATGAGGCTCGTTAAAACCATCCCCCTTCTGCTCAGCCTGGGCGTAGCACTGGGAAGCGCGAGCGCCTTCGCCCTGCCGAACGACCGTGACCAGCCGATCCGCATCCAGGCGGACAACGCCCACCTGGACGACAAGCAGGGCGTTGCCACCTATACCGGCGACGTGATCATCACCCAGGGTTCGATGATGATCAAAGGCAACACCGTGACCATGACCCGCGCCGCCTCCGGCGACATCGACGTGGTCACCTCGGTGGGCAACCTGGCCTACTTCGAGCAACAGCAGAGCGCCGCCAAGCCCGACAAGATGAAAGGCTGGGCCGTGACCATCCAGTACCAGGCGCAGAAAGACATGGTGATCCTCACCGATCGCGCCAAGGTCGAGAACGAAGGCAACACCACCGAAGGCGAGAAGATCGTCTACAACACCAAGACCCAGGTGGCTACCGCCGGTCGCGGTGGCAACGTGACTGCACCACGTCAGCGCATCGACATGGTCATTCAACCGAAGAAAAAGGCCGAGTAAATGGCAACCCTCAAAGCCCAGCACCTGGCCAAGAGCTACAAGGGCCGGCAGGTCGTTCGCGACGTCAGCCTGTCCATCGACAGCGGCCAGATCGTCGGCCTGCTAGGCCCCAACGGCGCCGGCAAGACCACCTGTTTCTACATGATCGTCGGCCTGGTCCAGGCCGACCAAGGTCGCGTGCTGATCGACAGCCTCGACGTCAGCCACCAACCCATGCACGGGCGCGCCCAGGCCGGTATCGGCTACCTGCCGCAGGAAGCCTCGATCTTCCGCAAGCTGTCGGTGGCCGACAACATCATGGCCATCCTCGAGACACGCAAGGACCTCGACCGTGACGGTCGGCGCAAGGAGCTGGAAAGCCTGCTGCAGGAGTTCCACATCAGCCATATCCGGGACAACCTCGGCATGAGCCTCTCCGGCGGCGAACGCCGCCGCGTCGAGATCGCCCGTGCCCTGGCCACCGCGCCCAAGTTCATCCTGCTGGACGAACCCTTTGCCGGTGTCGACCCGATCTCTGTCGGCGACATCAAGCAGATTATCCACCACCTCAAGAACAAGGGTATCGGCGTACTGATCACCGACCACAACGTTCGCGAGACCCTGGACATCTGCGAGACCGCCTACATCGTCAACGATGGCCAGCTGATCGCCGAAGGCGACGCCGAGACCATCCTGGCCAACCAGCTGGTCAAGGAAGTATACCTGGGGCACGAGTTCCGACTCTGACCCTGGCCTGCCCGGAGCACTGGCGCAGGCGCCTGTTCGAGGCTTAAGTTGTTACAGTGCTCTAGGCAAACGCTGCAATTTCAGGCATATAACTTGCTTAAAATCGGCGCCCAGGCGCCCTCCGTGTAGTGGATGGCGCATGCGCGCCGGCAACAAGGTATCAAGCCCCAGCCATGAAACCATCGCTCGTCCTAAAAATGGGCCAGCAACTGACGATGACCCCGCAGTTGCAACAGGCCATCCGTCTGCTTCAGCTCTCCACCCTGGACCTCCAGCAGGAAATCCAGGAAGCGCTGGAGTCCAATCCGATGCTCGAACGTCAGGAAGACGGCGAGGACTTCGACAACAGCGACCCGATGGCGGACAACGCCGAGAACAAGCCGGCCGCCGAAGTCCAGGACAACAGCTTCCAGGAAACCAGTACCAGCAGCACCGCGGAAAACCTCGAAGACGGCGAATGGGCCGAGCGCATTCCCAACGAACTGCCGGTCGACACCGCCTGGGAGGACATCTACCAGACCAGCGCCAGTAGCCTGCCGAGCAATGATGACGACGAGTGGGACTTCACCACCCGCACCTCGGTCGGCGAGAGCCTGCAGAGTCACCTGCTGTGGCAGCTCAACCTGGCGCCGATGTCCGACACCGACCGCCTGATCGCCGTCACCCTGATCGACAGCATCAACGGCCAGGGCTACCTGGAGGACTCCCTCGAGGAAATCTGCGCAGGCTTCGACCCGGAACTCGACATCGAGTTGGACGAGGTCGAGGCGGTGCTGCACCGCATCCAGCAGTTCGAACCCGCCGGCATCGGCGCCCGCTCCCTGGGCGAATGCCTGCTGCTGCAACTGCGCCAACTGCCGGCCTCGACGCCTTGGATGGGTGAGGCCCAGCGCCTGGTCACCGACTTCATCGACCTGCTCGGCAGCCGCGACTACAGCCAGCTGATGCGCCGCATGAAGCTCAAGGAAGACGAGCTGCGCCAGGTCATCGAACTGGTGCAGACCCTCAACCCGCGCCCCGGCTCGCAGATCGAGTCCAGCGAGCCCGAGTACGTCGTGCCCGACGTCATCGTGCGCAAGGACAGCGAGCGCTGGCTGGTCGAGCTCAACCAGGAAGCGGTACCGCGCCTGCGGGTCAACCCGCAGTACGCCGGCTTCGTTCGCCGCGCCGACACCAGCGCCGACAACACCTTCATGCGCAACCAGCTGCAGGAAGCGCGCTGGTTCATCAAGAGCCTGCAGAGCCGCAACGAGACGCTGATGAAGGTGGCGACACAGATCGTCGAGCACCAGCGCGGCTTCCTCGACCATGGCGACGAGGCCATGAAGCCGCTGGTGCTGCACGATATCGCCGAGGCGGTGGGCATGCACGAGTCGACCATTTCCCGGGTGACCACACAGAAATACATGCACACCCCGCGCGGCATCTACGAACTGAAATACTTTTTCTCCAGCCACGTGAGCACCGCCGAAGGCGGCGAATGCTCGTCCACGGCGATTCGCGCAATCATCAAGAAACTGGTGGCGGCGGAAAATCAGAAAAAGCCATTGAGTGACAGCAAGATCGCTGGTTTACTGGAGGCACAAGGCATCCAGGTAGCCCGTCGCACCGTCGCCAAGTACCGCGAATCGTTGGGCATCGCCCCATCAAGCGAGCGCAAGCGACTGATGTAGCCCCAGGATGTGCCACAGCGTTTCAGTGGCAGGTGCAAGACCTGCCTCTTTATGCACGGGCAACAAAGGAGAAGCTGTATGCAAGTCAACATCAGTGGACAGCATGTAGAAGTCACCCAACCACTGCGCGATTACGTGCTCGAGAAGCTCGCCCGCGTGGAGGGTCATTTCGACAAGATCACCAATGCGACGGTGATCATGAAGGTCGAGAAGCTGCAGCAGAAGGTGGAAGCCACACTCCAGATTCCCGGTGGCGAAGTCGTCGCCAACGCCGAACACCAAGACATGTACGCGGCGATCGACGCCCTGGCCGACAAACTCGATCGCCAACTGAAAAAACACAAGGAAAAACAGCAAAGCCTGCTGCAAGGCGCAGCCGCCCGCTGATCCCCCTCATCCATGATCCGACTTGAAACCATCCTGACCCCCGGCCGTTCACTCGTGAACGTGCCGGGCGGCAGCAAGAAGCGCGCCCTGGAAAAGGTCGCCACCCTGATCGCCGAGCAAGTACCCGAGCTGGAGATGCAAGATGTCTTCGACAAGCTCATCGCTCGGGAAAAACTCGGCTCCACCGGTTTTGGCAATGGCATCGCCATTCCGCACTGCCGGCTTGTGGGTTGCAGCGCGCCAGTAAGCGCCCTGCTGCACCTGGATGCCCCCATTGATTATGACGCCATCGATGGTGCCCCGGTCGACCTGCTGTTCGTCCTGCTGGTCCCGGAAGCTGCCACCGATGCCCACCTTGAACTGCTGCGCCAGATCGCCAGCATGCTAGATCGCAAGGAGGTCCGCGATCGCCTGCGTGCCGCCGACAGCAGCGAGACCCTTTACCAGGTCGTCCTGGACGTACAGAACGAGCACTGAACATGCGCCTGATCATCGTCAGCGGCCGCTCCGGCTCCGGTAAGAGTACCGCCCTCGACGTGCTGGAAGACAACGGCTACTACTGCATCGACAACCTGCCCGCCGGGCTGCTGCCGCAGCTGGCGGAAAACGCGCTGCTCAACACCGAGCTGCTGCAACCGAAGGTCGCTGTGTCCATTGATGCGCGCAACCTGCCCAGCCACCTGTCACGCTTCCCCGAACTGCTGACAGATGCACGTTCGCGCCATATCCAGTGCGACGTGCTGTACCTGGACGCCGACGAAGACACCCTGCTCAAGCGCTTCTCGGAAACCCGCCGCCGCCACCCGCTGACCAACGACAGCCGTTCGCTGGCCGAGGCGATCCGCGTGGAAAGCGAGCTGCTCGGCCCGATCGCCGACCTCGCCGACCTGAAGATCGACACCACCAGCCTGAACCTCTATCAACTGCGCGATTCGATCAAGCTGCGCCTGCTCAACCAGCCCGAGCCAGGCACCGCGTTCCTGGTCGAGTCATTCGGTTTCAAGCGTGGCATGCCGGTGGACGCCGACCTGGTGTTCGACGTGCGCTGCCTACCCAATCCGTACTGGAAGCCGGAACTTCGTGAGCATTCCGGCCTCGAACAGCCGGTAATTGATTACCTGGCCGCCCAGCCGGACGTCGAGGAAATGTTCCAGGACATCTCCGGCTACCTGCTCAAGTGGCTGCCGCGCTTCGCCGCCAGCAACCGCGCTTACGTCACCATCGCCATCGGCTGTACCGGCGGCCACCACCGCTCGGTGTACATCACCGAACGGCTTGGCCAACTGCTCCAGCAATCCCTGAAAAACGTCCAGGTCCGCCACCGCGACCTCTAGCCCACAGGATCCGCCCCACGATGCCCGCCCGCGAAATCACCATCATCAACAAGCTGGGCCTGCATGCGCGGGCGGCCGCCAAGTTCGTCGGCGTGGCCGGTCGCTTTCCCTGCCAGGTACGGGTCGGCCGCGCACCGGACAAGCTGGTGGACGGCAAGAGCATCATGGCGGTGATGATGCTCGCCGCCGGCAAGGGCACGCCGGTGCACCTGCACACCGAGGGCGAACAGGACGGTGAGGCCATGGATGCACTGGTCGCGTTGATCGAGAACTTCTTCGACGAAGGCGAGTAAGCGCCGTTAACGACTGCGCACGCTCCTACAGGGAATGTGCCGGGCTCAAGACAGCGCCGTGTCCATCACCATCATCAGGCAGAACCCGGCACACAGCCCCAGGCTCGCCAGGCGGTGATGCCCGTTGCTGCGCGATTCGGGAATGATCTCCTGGGTCACCACCAGCAGCATCGCCCCCGCCGCACAGGCCAAGCCCAGCGGTAGCAACAGTTCGGCGATGTTCACCAGCCAGGCGCAGATCACCGCGGCCAGCGGTTCGACCAACCCGGACGCCGCGCCGATCAGGAACGCCTTGAACCGCGACATGCCGGCCCCGGCCAGCACCAGCGCGATTACCAGACCCTCCGGCACATCCTGAAGCGCGATGCCCATGGCCAGGCTGTCGGCATCGGGCATGCCACCGCCAGCAGACACGCCAATGGCCATGCCTTCGGGGATGTTATGGGCAATGATGGCGATGACGAACAACCAGATTCGCGCCGCGATCACCGGTTGCTGATCGCTGCCGACCAAGGCCTCTGGCGAAGCACCAGAGACCTTGAGGTCGACCAGGAACAGGCACAGCGCGCCGAACAGCAGGCCGCCGCTGATCAGGCCACCGGCGCCCCACGGGCTGAAACCAATGGATTGGGCCGCATCCAGCCCGGGCATGATCAGCGAGAACGCGGTGGCCGCCAGCATCACGCCGGCACCGAAGCCAAGCAAGGTATCGGCCACGGCCACCGGCATGTTGCGGATCACCAGCACCGGTACCGCGCCCAACGCCGTCCCCAGTGCGCACAATGCGCCGCCCTCAAGGGCACGCAACATGCGCGGTTCCAGGTCCAGCCAGGCGATGCCGCGTGCCACCAACAATGCGGTGCCAACCAGCAACAGCATGGTCCCAAGCGCCAGGCGGAACAGGCGCACACTGCTGACAGACATCACCTCGGCACGCATACCGGTCAGGCTCACTTCAGGGCTTCAAGGTAGCGACGTTCCACTTCGGCCCAGTCGACCACGTTGTAGAAAGCGCCAATGTATTCCGGACGACGGTTCTGATACTTCAGGTAGTAGGCGTGCTCCCACACGTCCAGGCCAAGGATCGGCGTGTTGCCGTGCATCAGCGGGCTGTCCTGGTTGCCGCTGCTCTCAACTACCAGCGTGTTCTGCGGGGTCACGCTCAACCAGGCCCAGCCGCTGCCGAAACGGGTCAGCGCGGCCTTGGTGAAGGCCTCCTTGAACGCCTCGAAGCCGCCGAGCTGCGCATCGATGGCCTTGGCCACCTGCACTGCCGGCTGGCCGCCGCCCTTGGGCGACATGACGGTCCAGAACAGGGTGTGGTTGGCATGCCCACCGCCCTGGTTGATCACCGCGCCCTGGAGCTTCTCGGGCAGTTGCCTGACCGCGCCCACCAACTGCTCCACGGGCCACTCGGCCCACTCGGTGCCCTCGATGGCGGCGTTGAGATTGTTGATATAGGTCTGGTGATGCTTGCTGTGGTGAATCTCCATGGTCTGGGTGTCGATGTGCGGCTCCAGCGCATCGTAGGCATAGGGCAACGCAGGCAAGGTATGCGGCATGTCAGTGGATTCCGTAGGCAGGTGTGCGATCAGTGATATCCGTATATACGACCAGCTCGCTGGTCACCGGAGCCTGCCGATTGAGCAGGCGCTCGGTACGCGGGTATTGGCCGTATTCGGCGATGAAGCTCAGCAACTCGGTGTAGGTGCGCCCGCTATGGCGTAACGCGGCGTCGCGCAGGGCCTGGGGCAGGCGCGGGTCCTGACTGGCCTGGAGCAGCCGCTGGTGCGCCGCGCACAGGTAGTCGGCGCTTTCCTGCGGCTGGTTCAGGCGCAGGTGCAGGTCGGCCAGGTTGTGATGGGCGATGACCAGTGCGGCCACCGCCTCGTCGACGTCATGCCAGCGCTCGAACAGCACCTGGGCCAGGGCCAGGGCTTGCAGGTAGTGTTCTCGGGCATCGACCAGCTCGCCCTGCTCGAACAGGCGGTTGGCGTCTTGCGTGGTGTGTTTCCAGTGCTGCATGACGTGTCTCCTGGGCGGCCCGGGCTCAGATGCCGCCGGCAGTGAGTTTTTCCGGATCCAGCAGCGCCTCGAGCTGGTCACGCGACAAGTCGGTGTGCTCCAGCGCCACGTCGATGATCGGGCGCCCCTGCTTGTAGGCGGTCTTGGCGATCTCGGCGGCCTTGAGGTAGCCGATGATCGGGTTCAACGCAGTGACCAGGATCGGGTTGCGCGACAGCGCCTCCTTGAGCTTGGTTTCGTTGACCTTGAAGCTGGCGATGGCCTTGTCGGCCAGCAGGCGGCTGACGTTGGCCATCAGCTCGATGCTTTCCAGCAGGTTGCGGGCGATCACCGGCAGCATCACGTTGAGCTCGAAGTTGCCCGACTGCCCGGCCACGGCGATGGTGGCATCGTTGCCGATCACCTGGGCCGCGACCATGGCGGTGGCCTCCGGGATCACCGGGTTGACCTTGCCCGGCATGATCGACGAGCCCGGCTGCAGACCCTGCAACTCGATTTCACCCAGGCCGGCGAGCGGGCCGGAGTTCATCCAGCGCAGGTCGTTGGCGATCTTCATCAGCGCCACGGCGGCGGTCTTGAGCTGGCCGGACAGGGCCACGGCGGTGTCCTGGGAGCCGATCAGGGCGAACAGGTTCTCGCCGGGGGTGAACTTGACTTGGGTCAGGCCACTTAACTGGCGGGCAAAGCCTGCGGCGAACTGCGGGTGGGCGTTGATGCCGGTGCCCACGGCAGTACCGCCCTGAGCCAAGGCCTGCAGGCTCGGCAGGGTGGCTTCGATATGCGCCTGGGCGCCCTTGACCTGCGCGGCCCAGCCTTCGAGCACCTGGCTCATGCGCACCGGCATGGCATCCATCAGGTGGGTGCGGCCGGTCTTCACGTGCTTGTGCACTTCGACCGCCTTGGCCTCGATCACCTGGGTGAGGTGGCGCAGGGCCGGTAACAATTGCTCGTGCAGGGCCAGGGCGGCGCTGACGTGGATGGTGGTGGGGATGATGTCGTTGCTGCTCTGGCCACAGTTGACGTGGTCGTTGGCATTGACCGGCTCGCCCAGCACGCGGCTGGCCAGGGTGGCGATGACCTCGTTGGCGTTCATGTTCGAACTGGTGCCGGAACCGGTCTGGAACACATCCACCGGGAAGTGCTGGATGAAGTCGCCGGCCAGCAGTTGCTCCACCGCCCTGACGATGGCCTCGCCCTGCCCCGCGCTCAGCTGGGACAGCTCGACGTTGGCCTTGGCCGCAGCCGCCTTGGCCAGCAGCAAGGCACGGATGAACTGGGCCGGCATCGGCTTGCCGCTGACCGGGAAGTTGTCGACCGCGCGCTGGGTCTGGGCACCGTACAGGGCCTGGGCCGGCACCTGCAGTTCGCCCATGCTGTCACGCTCGATACGGGTATCACTCATCTTCAAGTCCTTGCATCAGTTCTTCGGGAGAAATCGACGGCAGCAGCACGCTGTTGGCGAGCTGCATCGCGTAGGGCTGCCAGCGCAGGTTTTGTTCGCGGCGATCGAGGTTGCGCAGGTCGAGCAAGGGCCGCCAGGCCTGGTCCAGGCACAGGCAGCGCCAATGCCACGGCAGCATGCGATCGTTGGCGGTATCCAACAGCAGGCGGAAGGCGGTCAGCGCCACGGTCCAGGGCGAGGTTTCGGTGCAGCACACCAGGTAGCGGCCTTCGGCCAGGTAATGCTCGATCAGACGCGGCTCGTCGGGTTCGAGCGCGCAGCGGATGCGCCGGCTGAGCCAGCGCCAGTTTTCCAGGTAAGGCAGTTCGTGGAGGACGGATTTCATGAACATCATCGCCGGGTTACTGGATAATGATATTCATTATTATGTGATAACTAGAATCAGTTCAAGTCGAGCAATGGGCAAAAGAAACCCGGCGCGATGGCCGGGTCTTTTACAAGGTATGAGCAGGGCAGCGTGGGAGCGAGCTTGCCTCGCGATTGCAGGTAAGATTACCGCGGGACAAGCCCGCTCGCACGCACCGCTAATTCCCTGCTGATGACAGAGCGCCGATCAGCTGCCTGCCACCGTCATCCGTTCGATCAGCACCGAGCCACTGTGGATATTGCTGCGGGTCTCGATATCGCTGCCGATCGCCACGATCTGCTGGAACATATCCTTCATATTGCCGGCGATGGTCACTTCCTGGACCGGGAACTGGATCTCGCCGTTTTCGACCCAGAAGCCCGCCGCACCACGAGAATAGTCACCGGTCACCATGTTCAGGCCATGCCCCATCAGCTCGGTCACCAGCAGGCCGCGACCCATGCGGCGAATCAATGCCGCCTGGTCTTCCACACCGTGGGTGACGAACAGGTTATGCACGCCCCCGGCGTTGGCGGTGCTCGGCAGGCTCAGCTTGCGCCCGGAATAGGTGCCCAGGATGTAGGACACCAGCTCGCCCTTGTCGACGAACGGCTTGGCGTAGGTGGCCAGGCCATCGCCGTCGAACGCCGCGCTGCCCAGCGCACGCGGGATGTGTGGACGCTCATCAAGGGTCAGCCAGGTGGGGAACAGGCGCTGGCCGAGGGTGCCTTCGAGGAACGACGACTTGCGGTACAGGTTGCCGCCGGAAATCGCCGACAGGAAGCTGCCGAACAGGCCGCCGGCAAGCTCCGCCGAGAACAGCACCGGCACCTCGCAGGTCGGCACCGGACGCGCGCCCAGACGGCTGGCGGCGCGTTGCGCGGCGCGCTGGCCGATGCTGCGCGGGTCGGCCAGCAGGTTGCCCTGGCGATTGACGTCGTACCAGTAGTCGCGCTGCATCTGCCCTTCGGCCTCGGCGATCATCACGCAGCTCAGGCTGTGCCGGGTGGACGCGTAGCCGCCGATGAAGCCGTGGCTGTTGCCATAGACCCGCACGCCCTGATGGGTATTGAGGGTGGTGCCATCAGCGTTGAGGATGCGCTTGTCGGCGTCGAACGCCGCCGCCTCGCAGGCCAGCGCCATCTCGATGGCCTTCTCCGGCTCGATGTCCCAGTCGTGGTACAGGTCCAGATCAGGGATCTCGCGGGCCATCAAGGCGGCATCGGCCAGCCCCGAACACGCGTCCTCGGAGGTATGCTTGGCGATTGCCAGGGCCGCCGCGACGGTCTCGCGGATCGCCTCAGGGCCGCTGGCCGAGGTGCTGGCCGAACCCTTGCGCTGGCCAACGTAGAGGGTGATGCCGAAGCCCTGGTCGCGGTTGAACTCGACCGTCTCGACTTCGCGCTGGCGCACCGTGGTGGACAGGCCCTGCTCCAGCGACACCGCCACTTCGCACGCGCTGGCGCCCTGGCGGCGCGCCTCGGCGACGATCGCCTCGACCTGTTCCTGCAACGCCGGCAGGTCCTTGGGGCCTACGCTCTGGACTGCACTCATGGTTCTCTCCACTGAAAATTCTGCGTACGGCGTGGGTCATTCTACGACCGGGCCGGACAAGCGGCCCCCGACTGGTTATCATGGCGGCGATTTCCTGCGGACTGCCCCCATGGTTGATTCTTACGACGACGCCTTCGACGGCGAAAAAAGCAAAACCCAGATCAAGCGCGAGCTGCATGCGCTGGTCGAGCTCGGTGAGCGCCTCACCACCCTCAAGGCCGACACCCTGGCCCGCCTGCCGTTGACCGACGAGCTGCGCAAGGCGCTGGAAGAGGCCAGCAAGCACACCGCCCACGGCGCCCGCAAACGCCACATGTCGTTCGTCGGCAAGCTGATGCGCGTGCAGGACCTTGACGCCATCCATGCCGTGCTCGAGCAGGTCGACAGCTCGACCCGCCAGTACAACGAGCGCTTTCACGGCCTCGAGCGCTGGCGCGATCGCCTGATCGACGGCAACGACGAGGACCTCGAACGCTTCGTCAACGAGTTCCCCGACACCGATCGCCAGCACCTGCGCTCGCTGATCCGTCATGCCCAGCACGAGAAGGCGCGGAACAAGCCGCCTGCGGCTGCGCGTAAAGTGTTCAAGTACATCCGCGACCTCGACGAGGTCCAGCGCGGTCTGCGTTGAGGCCATCGCGGGGCAAGCCCGCTCCCACGCTGCCTTTGCAGGCATCTGTGGGAGCGGGCTTGCCCCGCGATTGATCATCAAGCCCCTGTACCACCGACAGTGATCGCATCCAGCTTCAGGGTCGGCTGGCCAACGCCTACCGGCACCGACTGCCCATCCTTGCCGCACGTACCCACGCCGCTGTCCAGCGCCAGGTCGTTGCCGACCATCGACACACCCCTCATCGCCTCCGGACCATTGCCGATCAGCGTCGCGCCCTTCACCGGCGCGGTAATCTTGCCGTCCTCGATCAGGTAGGCCTCGCTGGTGGAGAACACGAACTTGCCGCTGGTGATGTCCACCTGGCCACCGCCAAGGTTGGCGCAATAGATGCCCTTCTTCACCGAGCGGATGATTTCCTCCGGGTCGCTGTCGCCAGCACGCATGTAGGTGTTGGTCATGCGCGGCATCGGCAGGTGGGCGTAGGATTCACGCCGGCCGTTGCCCGTCACCGCCATGCCCATCAGGCGGGCGTTGAGCTTGTCCTGCATGTAGCCCTTGAGGATGCCGTTCTCGATCAGCGTGGTGCATTCGGTCGGGGTGCCTTCGTCGTCGATGCTGAGCGAGCCGCGGCGGCCCTCCAGGGTACCGTCGTCGACAATGGTGCACAGCTTCGAGGCCACTTGCTCGCCGATACGCCCACTGAACGCCGAACTGCCCTTGCGGTTGAAGTCGCCTTCCAAACCGTGACCGACCGCCTCGTGCAGCAGCACCCCGGACCAGCCCGGGCCAAGCACCACCGGCAGCGTGCCGGCCGGCGCCGGAATGGCCTCGAGGTTGACCAGCGCCTGGCGCAACGCCTCGCGGGCATAGCCCATCACCCGCTCCTCGGTGAAGTGGCGGTAGTCGGTACGCCCGCCACCGCCCTGCCCGCCGCGCTCGCGACGACCGTTCTGCTCGACGATCACGCTGACGTTGAAACGCACCAGCGGACGTACATCGGCGGCCAGGCTGCCATCGGCGGCGGCGACCAGGATCCGCTCCCAGACCCCGGCCATGCTCACGCTGACCTGCTGGATGCGCGGATCGAGGGCGCGGGTGGCGGCATCGACGCGCTTGAGCAGGTCGACCTTCTCGGCGCGGCTCAGCACATCCAGGGGATTGTCAGACGCATACAGGGCAGTCACATCCTGGCTGCGGAACGCCTGCACCTTGCCATCCTGCCCGGCACGGGAGATCGAACGGGCGGCGCGGGCCGCCGAGGTCAGGGCTTCGAGGTTGATCGCGTTGCTGTAGGCGAAGCCGGTCTTCTCGCCGGACTGGGCGCGCACGCCCACGCCCTGGTCGAGGTTGAAGCTGCCCTCTTTGACGATGCCGTCCTCCAGCGCCCAGGTTTCCGAGATCTGGCCCTGGAAATACAAGTCGGCGGCATCGATGCCGGGGCCGGCCAGCTCGCCCAGCACCGTCTGCAGGCTGTCGAGGGTCAGGCCGCCCGGGACCAGGAGCTGCTCGCTGACGGTGGATAAAATCTCGCTCATAGTCACTCCGAGGTGTGCGCAGGCCGCAAGGCGTCCTGCGAGAAAAAGCGCCGGTGCGTGACCACCGGCATGCGCGCCCGGATGGACGCCTGTTCTTCACTGTCGCGCGTGGCGAGCAATACCGCTTCGCCCCGCGCCTGTTGCGCGACGATCCGCCCCCAGGGGTCGACGATCGCCGCCTGGCCGTGGGTTTCCCGCGGCCCCGGATGCAGGCCGCCCTGGGCGGCCGCCAATACATAGCACTGGGTCTCGATGGCCCGTGCGCGAATCAGTACTTCCCAATGCGCCGCTCCGGTCACCGCGGTGAACGCCGCCGGCGCGCTGATCAGTTCGGCCCCGGCGGCACGCAAGGCGCTGTACAGCTCAGGGAAGCGCAGGTCGTAGCACACCGACAGGCCCAGCCGGCCCACGGGCGTGTCGGCCACCACCACCTGGCTGCCGTGGGCGTAGTCGTCCGACTCGCGGTAACGACCGCGGTTGTCGGCCACATCCACATCGAACAGGTGCAGCTTGTCGTAGCGGGCGGCGATCTCGCCGTGCTCATCGACCAGCAGCGAACAGGCGTGGGCCTTGGCTTGCGGCTGGCCGACCGGGGGCAGCGGCAAGGTACCGGCGACTATCCATAACCTGAGGTCGCGGGCGGTGCGTTTCAACCAGGGCAGGATCGGCCCCTCGCCCAGCGCTTCGGCCCGACCGATGGCCGCCGCGTCGCGACGGCCCATGGCGGCGAAGTTCTCCGGCAGCACCGCCAGGCGCGCGCCACCTGCGGCGGCCTGCTCGAGCAGTGCCGTGGCACGTTGCAGGTTGGCCAGCACATCGTCCTGGCTGACCATCTGGATCACAGCTGACGTCATGACCACCCCAGGTTAATTGTCGAAAGGTTTCACAAAGGTGATTTTAGGCTCTTTGACCGGACCTTCGACGCGATAGTGCACACTGGCGAAACGCGCCACCCGGTCACCGATCAGGCGGTCGACCAGGAACAACGCGCCACCGATCGCCGGCGCGCCGACGATCAGCGCGGCCAGCGGCAAGTTGTTGGTCACCGGCAGCGTCACCAACAGCTTGGCATCGATCCGATCACGGACAAAATCCATGGTGCCGTCGAGCTCGAAGTTGCTCGACGGCCCGGTGACGGTGATCGGCTCACGGGTCACGTAGACCCCTTCGCTGGCCACCAGCAACCCCTTGACCCGGTCATAGGCCAGGCCCTTGCTGAACAGGTCGGAGAAGTCCAGGCGCAGGCGCCGGCCGATGGAGTTGAAGTTGAGCAGCCCGAACACCCGCAAGGCCTGGGCGCTGCCCTCGACCTCGACGAACTGGCCACTGCGCAACGCCGCGTCGAGGCTGCCGGAGTAACGGTTGAGGCTGACCCAGGCCGGCGAGCCCGGCCAGCGGCCGTCCACGTCCATGCGGAAGTCGCGGCTGGTGACGGTAGGCGCGAAGCCCCAGGCCTTGAGCACATCCCCCAGGTTCTTGCCATCCAGCCGGCCCTTGTACCAGCTCGAACTGCTGCCCGGCTCCCCTTCCCAGCCACCGCTGCCATCGATGTGCAGGCCCTTGAGGTCCAGGTCGATATCGTTCATGGCCATGCCTTTGGGCGTCTGGCGCAGCTTCAGGTTGGCGCTGCCGAACAGGTCGTCACCGCGGTACAGCTTGTCGATGGTCAGGTCCAGCGGCGGCACCTTGCGCGGGTCGACCCCGGCCAACGGATCCGGCGCATGTTCGTCCTGGGCTTCGTTCGGGTCGGCGGGCGGCAGACGCAGGCTCTGCAGGCGGATGGTCATGGGCGTGACCTTGGCATCGGGAATGCGCGCGTTGCCGATGACTTCCTTGCTGTCCAGGCGCAGGTCCCAGGCCGGACCGCCGCGCATCAGGCGGATCACCGCCTGGTTGAGGTCCATGCCGAAGGCCTTGAGCTGGCCGATGCTCAGGTCCACGCTCTGCAGGTTCTGCCGGGCGCTGCCGCCCGGGTCCTTGCCGGCCAGGCGCTCCATCTGTTGCTGCCAGGGCGCCAGGTCCAGGGTTTCGAGCCGGCCACGCACACGCAGGCCCTGGCCACTTGGGAGGCTGGCGTCGCCCGTACCCAGCAACAGTTCGCCACGCCCCTGGGCCAGCTTGTCGGCGGGCGCGGCGTAGGCGAAGCGGGCAAGGTCGGCGTAGCTGGCGTCGATGCGCCGCTCGGGGCCTTGCAGGGTCAGGCCGAAGCGGCTGTCACGGGTTTCCCCGGCGGCCTTGCCAAAGAGGGCCGGCAAGTCGATGGCCAGGCCCTTGAGCGAGGAGCTGACACTCAAGCGGTTGTCTCGGCCGCCGAATGTCACCTGCAACTGATAGGGCAACTCGCCCGAGGCCGGCAGCGGCTGCTGGTACTGCAACCAGTCAGTCAGGACCTTGAGGCCGACCTGGCCATTGGCGTTGATGCGGGTCTGGATCTGCCCGCCCTGTCCTTCGGCGGTGATCTGCGCGGTCACCGGCTTGCCGAAGGCATGCAGGCTAATGCCGTTGCCGCTAAGGCCCTTGTCGAAATCGAACGTGAAATCGCCTTTGAGCTGGGTCAGTTCCAGGCTTGGCGGCGCCACTTTCAGGGTTGCGTCGCTGGTCGAGAAGTCCACCAGCACCTTGGGCCGTTGCCCATGGGCCAGGGGGATATCGAGCTTGACCTTGCCTTTGAGCGGGCCTTCACCCTCCCAACCTGCAAAGATCTCTCCCGTGCCGATGGGCGCCTCCTTGAGGATCTTCAGGCCATCGCCAAGGCTGCCGTCGAAGTCTCCGTCGAGGAACAGGTGGCTGTGCTGGTCGCCCTCGACATGGGGAATGTCGACACTGACATCGCTGACCCGAGTGTCCAGCAGCAGCCCTTTGCGGGCGTGGATGCGCACGCCGGTGTCTTCGATGTAGACATTGCCGTCGACCTGCTGCACCTGCGGCCAACCCGGCTGGAAATCCAGCGCGGCGTCGTGGACCTTGAAGAACAGGCTGATATCGCGGGCATGGGGCGGCGCATTGTGGTGCAGCGAGCCCTGGTACTGGAAGTAGCCCTCGTCGACATTGCCCTTGACGATGGCGCTGCGCAGCCATTCGTCCAGGGCCGGGCTGAGCACCTCGGGCAGGTACTTGGCGGTGTAGCGACCGTCGCCCTCGGTGAGGCCGACGCGCAGGTCCATGTAGTCTTCATGGCCCGGTTGCAGATGGATGCGAATCAGGAAGTCCGCGGCGATCTTGCCCTCGTCACCCAGCACCTTGATGTAGGGGGCGACCAGGGTGAAGGCTTCCTTGTCCAGGGTCCAGGTCAGCCGCGCGTTGGCTTTCGGGTAATGCCAGGGTTTGCCGAAGATCGGATACAGATGCAGCATGAAGGCCTGGGTATCCAGGCGCAGTTCGCCGTGCCCGAGATCACCGCTGATGGCGCCGCTGACGTTGCCGGCGGCCGGCGCGCCGTGATAGGCGTCGAAGCCGACTTTCTCCAGGTTGGCGGCGAACTGCAACCGCTGGTCGCCCTCGGCCTTGGGGCGGATGTCCAAGCGCACGTTGCGCAGGGCGCCGGTCACCTTGAGCGCGTCGACCACCGTCATCAGCTTGTCCGGCAACGGCGCCAGGGCGTCGATCACCGGGGTCAGCGGGGTCAGGTCGAGGCGATCGGCCTGCACCTGCCAGCTTTCCTCAGCCGGGCTCTGGCCAGGACGCTGCGCCAGTTGCAGGTGCGACTCCCAGCGGGTCTTGCCCAGGCTCATGGCCAGGGAGTCGACGACGACGTCAAAGCCCTGGTCCTGGCGCTGGAACCAGGCCGACAAGGCCAGGTTGTCCAGGGTAATGGCCTTGCGCCCGGTGTAGGCGCCCTTGAGCTGCGGGGCGTTGAGGCGAACCATCGCCTGCTGCAACTGCCCCTTGCTCCAGTCGATCCAGAACTCGCCACCGGCACGCAGGGTGTCGGCCTGCCACTGGCCCAGCAGCTGCGGCGGCAGCCAGCGCGCCCAATCGCTTTGTGGCAGGCTCAGGTAGGCCTGCACGCGGCCGTCGCGCCAGGTCCTGGCGGTGGCGCGGCTGTTCAGGCTAAGGGCCAGGGGCTGGCCATCGGGCAGCGTGGCGCGCAGGTCGACGCTCTGGCGCGACGCTCCGGCCTGCAATCCCAGGCTGACATAGGTGAGGGTCAGAGGATCGCGCTGCCACGGATGCAGGGTGACCTGGCTGTCGAATACATCGATCCGCCCCAGTTGGCGCAGGCGCTTGAGCACATCGGCCGGGTCGAGCGGCGCATCATCCTGCTGCGGCAGGCCTTCGAGGGTCCAGGCGCCCTGCTCGCGTTCGCGCAGGATCAGTTGCAGCCCACTGAGCTGGATGCGCGCCAGGCGCACTTCGCGGGCCTTGAGGCTGGCCCACAGGTCGGGCACCAGCTTGACGTCGTCCAGGCGCAAGGCCGACTTGCCTTCGCCCAGCTGCAGGTCGCGCACGCGCAACACCGGCGCCAGGCCACTCCAGCGCCCTTCCAGGGCACCGACGTGCACGGGCATGCCCAAGGCCTGTTCGGCCTTGAGTTCGGCGTCGGCACGGTATTCGGCGACCAGGGGTACCAGTTGCCGACCGAGGCTGACATACAGCGCCACCAGCACCGCCAGCAGGGCGCAGATCCCCAGCCCCCAGCGGGTCAAGGCGCCCAGAACGCGGGTCAGACGTTCCATGGCCATGGCCCTCCAAGTCGTCCCTTAACTATGGCCGGTGAATAGCGATTTGCCAGCCCGTCCATGGGGCGACCGCCTTTAGCGAAGGTCAGAGCAGCACCACATCATATTGTTCCTGGGAATACATGGACTCCACCTGGAAGCGGATGGTTCGCCCGATGAACGCTTCCAGCTCGGCGACGTTGCCCGACTCTTCATCGAGCAGGCGGTCCACCACTTTCTGGTTGGCCAATACCCGATAGCCCTCGGCCTGATAGGCGCGGGCCTCGCGCAGGATCTCGCGGAAAATTTCGTAACAGATCGTCTCGGGGGTTTTCAGCTTGCCGCGCCCCTGGCACGCCGCGCAGGGCTCGCACAGCACCTGCTCGAGGCTTTCGCGGGTGCGCTTGCGGGTCATCTGCACCAGGCCCAACTCGGTGATGCCGATGATGTTGGTCTTGGCATGGTCGCGTTCGAGCTGCTTTTCCAGGGTGCGCAGGACCTGACGCTGGTGCTCCTCGTCCTCCATGTCGATGAAGTCGATGATGATGATCCCGCCGATGTTGCGCAGGCGCAGTTGTCGGGCAATGGCGGTAGCAGCCTCGAGGTTGGTCTTGAAGATGGTCTCTTCGAGGTTGCGATGGCCGACGAACGCCCCGGTATTGACGTCGATGGTGGTCATCGCCTCGGCCGGGTCGACCACCAGGTAGCCGCCGGACTTGAGCGGCACCTTGCGCTCGAGGGCGCGCTGGATCTCGTCTTCCACGCCATACAGGTCGAAAATCGGCCGCTCGCCGGGGTAATGCTCCAGGCGATCGGCGATCTCCGGCATCAGCTCGGCGACGAACTGCGTGGTCTTCTGGAAGGTTTCCCGCGAGTCGATGCGGATCTTCTCGATCTTGGGGTTGACCAGGTCACGCAGGGTGCGCAGGGCCAGGCCAAGGTCCTCGTAGATGACCACGGGTGCCCCGCAGGTCTTGATCTGCGAACCGATCTGCTCCCACAGGCGGCGCAGGTAGCGGATGTCCTGGAGGATGTCCTCGGCGCGGGCGCCCTCGGCGGCGGTGCGCAGGATGAAACCACCGGCGTCCTTCATGTCTTCCTGGGCCATGCAGTCGGTGACCACCTGCTTGAGGCGCTCGCGCTCGGCTTCTTCCTCGATCTTCAGGGAAATGCCGACATGGCTGCTGCGTGGCATGTACACCAGGTAGCGCGACGGAATCGACAGCTGGGTGGTCAGGCGCGCGCCCTTGCTGCCGATGGGGTCCTTGGTGACTTGTACCACCAGCGCCTGGCCTTCGTGCACCAGCGCGGTGATGTTCTCCACCGCCGAGCCTTCGCGCTGGGAGATCTCCGAGGCATGGATGAACGCCGCCCGCTCCAGGCCGATGTCGACGAATGCCGCCTGCATGCCCGGCAGGACCCGCACCACCTTGCCCTTGTAGATGTTGCCGACGATGCCACGGCGTTGGGTGCGCTCAACGTGCACCTCCTGCAGGACGCCGTTCTCCACCACCGCCACGCGTGACTCCATCGGGGTGATGTTGATCAGGATCTCTTCACTCATGGCAGGCTCTCGTCAAAGGTCTTGGGTAATGATGGATCGCTGCGGGATGGCTGGCTAGGCTCGGTACGAAATGTAAAGGCCCTAGCGCGGTGTCGTGTCCTCTTGCTGCTGCCAACAGGGGATGGCGAACTGTTCGAGCAGCTCGGCAGTCTCGCTCAGGGGCAGGCCGACCACGGCCGAGTAGCTGCCTTCGATAGCGCTGACGAACACCGCGCCCAGGCCCTGGATGGCATAGCCGCCGGCCTTGTCGACCGGTTCGCCGCTGTCCCAGTAGCGCAGTGCTTCCTCGAAGGAGATGGTGCGAAAACGCACGGTGGTGCTGACGCAGCGGCTGATGCTGCGCTGGCCGTCAGTCAGCGCCACGGCGGTGAGCACCTGGTGCTCGCGCTTGGACAGGTCGCCAAGCATGGCCAGCGCCTGCTCGCGGTTCTCCGGCTTGCCGAGGATCTGGCCATCGAGCACCACGGTAGTGTCGGCGCCCAATACCACCCCGGCGCCGTCGGTGTGGGCGAAGCCCGCCACGGCCTTGGCCTGGGCCAGGCGCTCGACATAGGCCGCCGGGGCTTCGCCCGGCAGCGGGGTTTCATCGATGGGCGCGCTGACGACGGTGAACGGCACGCCGATCTGGGTCAGCAGTTCACGCCGACGCGGCGAACCGGAGGCCAGGTACAGCTGAGTCATATGGACATCTCCCTGTCAGTGGCGGCGGGTCGTCAGTGAATGTGCAGGCGAACGCGCAAGCCGCGCAGGGCGAAACTCACCCAGGGCCAGAGCAGGGCACTGATCACCGCCGACCAGACCAGGGCCAGGGTCGGCAGGCGATTGCCGGTGAGCGCGCTCAGCCAGAGCTGGATCAGCTGGGCGATGCCGAAGATCACCAGGATCACCAGGCTCTGCTGCCACATGGGGAACATGCGCAGGCGCTGCTGCAACGACAGCACCAGGAAGGTGATCAGGGTGAGAATCAGGGCATTCTGGCCAAGCAGGGTGCCGTACAGCACGTCCTCGGCCAGGCCGAGCAGGAATGCCGTGGTCATGCCGACCTTGCCGGGCACGGCGAGGGTCCAGAAGGCCAGCAGCAGGGCCAGCCACATGGGCCGGAATACTTCCATGAACTGCGGCATGGGCGAGACGCTGAGCAACAGGCCGATGGCGAAGGTCAGCCAGATGGCCCAGCCGTTTCTGCTACGGGTGCTGGCCATTATTGTCTCCGGGGTTGAGCCGGCGCGGCGGCCGGTTGGGCCGACGCCGGGCTGGCCGTCGTTGGCGCAGCCGCAGGCGCCGTACCTGGCGCGGGCTGCGCGGCATGGGCCGGCGCGGGTGTCGCGGGCGTGGCCGCTGGCGGAGTGTGGCCGGCGCCTTGGCGGTCGGCCTCTTCCTGGGCAATCGCCGCCTCGGTAGCGCGCTCTTCCGGGGTGCGTCGGTCGCTGAACACCAACAGCATGTAGCGGCTGCGGTTGAGCGCGGCGGTCGGAATGGCACGGACGATGGCGAACGGCTGGCCGGAGTCGTGGATCACTTCGTTGACCGTAGCCACCGGGTAACCGGCCGGGAAACGCTGGCCCATGCCGGAGCTGACCAGCAGGTCGCCTTCCTTGATGTCGGCGGTGTCGGCCACATGGCGCAGCTCGAGGCGCTCCGGGTTGCCGGTGCCGCTGGCGATAGCGCGCAGACCGTTGCGGTTGACCTGTACCGGAATGCTGTGGGTAGTGTCGGTGAGCAGCAGCACCCGCGAGGTGTACGGCATCAGCTCTACCACCTGGCCCATCAGGCCGCGGGCATCGAGCACCGGCTGGCCGAGGAACACGCCGTCGCGCTCGCCCTTGTTGATCAGGATGCGGTGGGTGAAGGGATTGGGGTCTACACCGATCAGCTCGGCGACCTCGACCTTCTCGTTGACCAGCGCCGATGAGTTGAGCAACTCGCGCAGGCGCACGTTCTGCTCGGTCAGGGCCGCCAGCTTCTGCAGGCGCCCCTGCAACAGCAGGGCCTCGGTCTTGAGTTTCTCGTTCTCGGCGATCAGCTCGGTGCGGCTGCCGAACTGGCCGGCCACGCCTTGCCACATGCGCTGCGGCAGATCGGTGATCCAGTAGGATTCCATCAGCACCAGGCCCATCTGGCTGCGCACCGGCTTGAGCAGGTCGAAACGCGAATCGACCACCATCAGCGCGACCGACATCACCACCAGCACGAGCAGGCGAACGCCCAGCGAGGGGCCCTTGGAGAAAAGCGGTTTAATGGGCCGTTCCTCGTGGACGACTCAGAAGGTCATGGGACATGGAGCAATGCACCGGCCTGCTGCGGGTTGACGGAAACGGCGCCCGGGCGGGCGCCAGCACAGCGCATACAGGTAGCACTGTGCGTGCCACCTGTAAACCTGAGGATGCTACTGCGCAGCGATCACTCGCTGGAGAGCAGGTCCATGGCGTGCTTGTCCATCATCTCCAGGGCACGACCACCGCCGCGGGCGACACAGGTCAGCGGGTCTTCGGCGACGATCACCGGCAGGCCGGTTTCCTGAGCCAGCAGCTTGTCGAGGTCGCGCAGCAGCGCGCCACCACCGGTCAGCACCAGGCCACGCTCGGCGATGTCCGAGGCCAGCTCGGGCGGCGATTGCTCCAGGGCGCTCTTGACCGCCTGGACGATGGTCGCCAGGGACTCCTGCAGCGCTTCGAGCACTTCGTTGGAGTTCAGGGTGAAGGCACGCGGTACGCCTTCGGCCAGGTTGCGGCCACGGACGTCGACTTCGCGCACTTCGCCGCCTGGGTAGGCAGTACCGATTTCCTGCTTGATGCGCTCGGCGGTGGATTCGCCGATCAGGCTGCCGTAGTTGCGGCGCACGTAGGTGACGATGGCTTCGTCGAAGCGGTCGCCGCCGACGCGCACGGATTCGGCGTAGACCACGCCGTTGAGCGAGATCAGGGCGATCTCGGTGGTACCGCCACCGATATCGACGACCATCGAGCCGCGGGCCTCTTCGACCGGCAGGCCGGCACCAATGGCAGCGGCCATCGGCTCTTCGATCAGGAACACTTCGCGGGCACCGGCACCGAGAGCCGATTCACGGATAGCGCGACGCTCGACCTGGGTCGACTTGCACGGCACGCAGATCAGCACGCGAGGGCTAGGCTGCAGGAAGCTGTTTTCGTGCACTTTGTTGATGAAGTACTGCAACATTTTTTCACAAACGCTGAAGTCGGCGATCACGCCATCTTTCATCGGGCGGATGGCCGCGATGTTGCCAGGCGTACGGCCCAGCATGCGCTTGGCTTCGGTCCCGACTGCGACGACGCTTTTCTGGTTGCCGTGGGTACGGATGGCAACCACCGAGGGCTCATTCAGGACGATACCGCGCTCACGCACGTAAATAAGGGTGTTGGCAGTACCCAGGTCGATGGACAGATCGCTGGAAAACATGCCACGCAGTTTCTTGAACATGGGAAAGTGACCCTGGGGAAAGCGTGGGTAAAAAAGTGCGGCAAACTCTAACAATGGCAGGGATTTTGGGCAAGGAGCCAATATGTTAAATTGGCTGTTTTTCCGAGCATGCCTGCCGATGATCGCGGCCCTTTGACCGCCAGAATCCCAGCATGTTCCTCATTTGCGGACTCATTCCGTCTGTCGTTTTCCTGGAGATCCCCATGGCGCTTCAACGCTCCGACGTGGAAAAGATCGCCCATCTGGCCCGCCTGGGCCTGAATGAAGGCGAATTGCCACGCACCACCGATGCCTTGAACAGTATTCTCGGGCTGGTCGACCAGATGCAAGCCGTCGACACCACCGGCGTGGAACCCCTCGCCCACCCGCTGGAGACCACCCAGCGCCTGCGTCCCGACCAGGTCACCGAAAGCAACCAGCGCGACCGCTACCAGGCCGTCGCTCCGTCGACCGAGAACGGTCTGTACCTGGTTCCGAAAGTCATCGATTAAGGGATAGCGCCTGCCATGCATCAACTCACTCTGGCCGAGATCGCCCGTGGCCTCGCCGACAAGTCGTTCTCCTCGCAAGAACTGACCGGCGCCCTGCTGTCGCGTATCAAGCAGCTCGACCCGCAGCTCAACAGCTTCATCACCGTCACCGAGACCCACGCCCTGGAGCAGGCGCGCGCCGCCGACGCCCGTCGCGCCGCCGGTGAAACCGGTGCGCTGCTCGGCGCGCCGATCGCCCACAAAGACCTGTTCTGCACCAACGGCGTGCGTACCAGTTGCGGCTCGAAGATGCTCGACAACTTCACCGCCCCGTATGACGCCACCGTGGTCGCCAAGCTGGCCGAGGCTGGCATGGTCACCCTGGGCAAGACCAACATGGACGAATTCGCCATGGGCTCGGCCAACGAGTCCAGCCACTACGGCGCGGTGAAGAACCCGTGGAACCTCGAGCACGTGCCGGGCGGCTCGTCCGGCGGCTCGGCCGCCGCCGTGGCCGCGCGCCTGCTGCCGGCCACCACTGGCACCGACACCGGCGGCTCGATCCGCCAGCCGGCGGCGCTGACCAACCTCACCGGCCTGAAGCCGACCTACGGCCGCGTGTCGCGCTGGGGCATGATCGCCTACGCCTCGAGCCTCGACCAGGGCGGCCCGCTGGCCCGCACCGCCGAGGACTGCGCCCTGCTGCTGCAAGGCATGGCCGGCTTCGACGCCAAGGACTCGACCTCGGTCGACGAGCCGGTGCCGGACTTCAGCGCCAACCTGAACGCCTCGCTGCAAGGCCTGCGCATCGGCCTGCCGAAGGAATACTTCGGCGCCGGCCTCGACCCGCGCATCGCCGACCTGGTCCAGGCCAGCGTCAAGGAGCTGGAGAAGCTCGGCGCGGTGGTCAAGGAAATCAGCCTGCCGAACATGCAGCACGCCATCCCGGCGTACTACGTGATCGCCCCGGCGGAAGCCTCCTCCAACCTGTCGCGTTTCGACGGCGTGCGCTTCGGCTACCGCTGCGAGGCCCCCAAGGACCTCACCGACCTGTACAAGCGATCCCGTGGCGAAGGCTTCGGCGCCGAAGTGCAGCGGCGCATCATGGTCGGTACCTACGCCCTGTCGGCCGGCTACTACGACGCCTACTACGTCAAGGCGCAGCAGGTCCGCCGCCTGATCAAGAACGACTTCATGAGCGCCTTCGAAGAAGTCGACGTGATCATCGGCCCGACCACGCCGAACCCGGCGTGGAAGATCGGCGCCAAGGCCGGCGACCCGGTCGCCGAGTACCTTGAAGACCTCTACACCATCACCGCCAACCTGGCGGGCCTGCCGGGCCTGTCGATGCCGGCCGGCTTCGTCGACGGCCTGCCGGTGGGCGTGCAACTGCTGGCCCCGTACTTCCAGGAAGGCCGCCTGCTCAATATCGCGCACCGTTACCAGCAAGTCACCGACTGGCACACCCGCGCCCCCAACGGCTTCTGAGGAGTTCACACATGCAATGGGAAGTTGTGATCGGGCTGGAGATTCATACCCAGCTCGCCACCCAGTCGAAGATCTTCTCCGGCAGCGCCACCACCTTCGGCTCCGAGCCGAACACCCAGGCCAGCCTGGTCGACCTGGGCATGCCCGGCGTGCTGCCGGTGCTCAACCAGGAAGCCGTGCGCATGGCGTGCATGTTCGGCCTGGCGATCAATGCCGAGATCGGCCCGCGCAACGTGTTCGCGCGCAAGAACTACTTCTACCCCGACCTGCCCAAGGGCTACCAGATCAGCCAGATGGACCTGCCGATCGTCGGCAAGGGCCACCTGGACATCGCCCTGGAAGACGGCACCATCAAGCGCATCGGCGTGACCCGCGCGCACCTTGAAGAAGACGCCGGCAAGAGCCTGCACGAAGACTTCAACGGCGCCACCGGCATTGACCTGAACCGCGCCGGCACCCCGCTGCTGGAAATCGTCTCCGAGCCGGACATGCGCAGCGCCAAAGAGGCGGTGGCCTACGTCAAGGCCATCCACGCCCTGGTGCGCTACTTGGGCATCTGCGACGGCAACATGGCCGAAGGCTCGCTGCGCTGCGACTGCAACGTCTCGATCCGCCCGAAAGGCCAGACCGAGTTCGGCACCCGCTGCGAGATCAAGAACGTCAACTCGTTCCGCTTCATCGAGCGGGCGATCAACAGCGAGATCCAGCGCCAGATCGACCTGATCGAGGACGGCGGCAAGGTGGTGCAGGAAACCCGCCTGTACGACCCGAACAAGGACGAGACCCGTTCCATGCGCAGCAAGGAGGAAGCCAACGACTACCGTTACTTCCCCGACCCGGACCTGCTGCCGGTGGTCATCGAGCCGAGCTTCCTCGACAGCGTGCGCGCCGCCCTGCCGGAGCTGCCGCCGCAGAAGGTCGAGCGCTTCCAGAGCCAGTACGGTCTGTCGGCCTACGACGCCAACGTGCTGGCCTCCAGCCGCGAGCAGGCCGACTACTTCGAGCAAGTGGTGAAGATTGGCGGCGACGCCAAGCTGGCCGCCAACTGGGTCATGGTCGAACTGGGCAGCCTGCTGAACAAGCTGGGCGTCGAGATCGACCAGTCGCCGGTCAGCGCCGAGCACCTCGGCGGTATGCTGCTGCGCATTCGCGACAACACCATCAGCGGCAAGATCGCCAAGACCGTGTTCGAGGCCATGGCCGCCGGTGAAGGCGATGCCGACGGCATCATCGCAAGCAAAGGTCTCAAGCAGGTCACCGACACCGGCGCGATCGACAAGATGCTCGACGAGATGCTCGCCGCCAATGCCGAACAGGTCGAACAGTACCGCGCCGCCGACGAGGCCAAGCGCGGCAAGATGTTCGGTTTCTTCGTCGGCCAGGCGATGAAAGCCTCGAAAGGCAAGGCCAACCCGGGGCAAGTGAACCAATTGCTCAAGGCCAAGCTCGAAGGGTGATCCCGATCGCGGGGCAAGCCCGCTCCCACGCCAGTGGGAGCGGGCTTGCCCCGCGATGATCAGCGGCAACAGCGGAGCATCCGACTTGCTAAGACGCGCCATCACCTCCCTCACCCTCTTCTCGCTCCTGGCCGGCTGCGCCAGCCATGACATCGACCCTCGCGGTTACGACCAGACCGGCACCGCCTCCTACTACGGCGCCCGCCACCACGGCAAACGCACCGCCAGCGGCGAACCCTTCAACCAGCACGGTCTCACCGCCGCCCACCGCAGCCTGCCCTTCGGCAGCCAGGTGCTGGTCACCAACCTGTCCAACCAGCGCAGCGTCGTGGTGCGCATCAACGACCGCGGCCCGCATACCCGAGGCCGGCTGATCGACCTGTCACGCGCCGCCGCAGAAAAAATCGGCATGCTCCGTAGCGGAACCGCGCGAGTCCGGGTACAAGGTCTGAGCGATTGACCTGACTGGAGCCCTCGCCATTTTCGACCTGGCCACCCTTCCCGCCTTCAGCCTGCTGCAACTGGGCCTGGGCCTCGTGCTGCTGATCATCGGCGCCGAACTGCTGGTGCGCGCCGCCCTGCGCCTGGCCGGTCGCCTGCATGTGCGCCCGCTGATCATCGGCCTGAGCCTGGTGGCCTTCGGCAGCACCGCGCCACAGCTGACCGTGAGCCTGCAGGCCGCCTACCAGGGCGCACCGGACGTGGCGGTGGGCAGTGTCGTGGGCAGCAACATCTTCAACGTGCTAGTGATTCTCGGCCTGGCGGCGTTGATCATTCCGCTGCGCGTGTCGCGCCAACTGGTGCGCCTGGACATCCCGCTGATGATCCTGGCCAGCGCCCTGGTGTACCTGCTCGCGCTCAACGGCCAGCTGGGGCGCCTGGAAGGTGGCCTGCTGCTGCTCGGCCTGCTGGCTTACCTGGCCATGCTCTGGCATCAGTCGCGCCACTACGCCCGCACCTACCCCGCGCCGAGCACCCTGCATGCCAGCCCGCTGCGCTTCTGGAGCGCTGCGGTGTTGCAGATCGTCGTGGGCCTGGTCCTTCTGAGCCTGGCTGGCCACCTGTTGCTCGAGGCGGTGGTGGAGGTGGCCACCGACCTGGGCCTGTCCGAACGCATCATCGGCCTGACCGTGGTGGCCGTATGCACCTCGCTGCCGGAGCTGGCCGCCGCGCTGATCGCGGCCCTGCGTGGCGAACGGGAGATCGCCGTGGGCACGGTGATCGGCAGCAACCTGTTCAACCTGCTGGCGGTGCTGGGGCTCACGGCGGTGATCACCCCCGAGCCCTTGTCGATCTCACCCAACGCCCTGGACTTCGACCTGCCGGTAATGCTCGGCGTCGCCGCCCTGTCCCTGCCGGTGTTCTATTCCGGCTACCGGGTCACCCGCGCCGAAGGCCTGGTGTTCCTTTGCCTGTACCTGGTCTACGGCCTGCATGTGGTGGCCTTCACCACTGGCATGCCGCTGGCCGGACGCCTTGAACGACTGATGCTGTTCTATGTGATGCCCGTGCTCGGGGTCGTGCTGCTGTACACCACGGCCCGCGCCTGGCGCCGCCAACACTAAGGAAAACAACATGGCTGACACGAAACAGACCGGCGAAGGCATTCGCCGCCAGGTGATGGGCGATGCCTTCGTCGATCGCGCCCTGGGCAACGCGACTGCGTTCACTCAACCGCTGCAGGACTTCGTCAACGAGCATGCCTGGGGGGGTGTCTGGGCCCGTGACGGGTTGCCGCTGAAGACCCGCAGCCTGATCACCCTGGCGGCCCTGACCGCGCTCAAGTGCCCGCAGGAGCTCAAGGGGCACGTACGCGGGGCGCTTAACAACGGTTGCACCGTTGAGGAGATCCGCGAGGCGCTGCTGCATTGCGCGGTGTATGCCGGGGTGCCGGCGGCGATTGATGCGTTTCGGGCGGCGCAGGAAGTAATTGATAGCTATCAGGCGAGTTCTAGCGATTAAGGGCGGGCGCCCTGGCCTCGTGACTGTTACCTATGTGGGTGAACTACTGTGTAACCCATGTGGGTGATCCATACAGCTTGGCGATCAGAAGATTAACCACCCCGTCCACTAGCGACAGCTGCGCCAGTCCAGGCGCCGCCCGTACCTTCGCGACTTCAGGAGGCCTGCGTTCGGCCTCCTGAAGTCGCAATTGGCGTCGCCTGAACTATCGCGCATTTAGAAGCAAGATCAAGATCAAATGATGCGAATTTGGAGATTAGACAGTTGGCAATATTTTGACTGCCTGTGATGGCAACCGAAAGATTGAAAACAGACTTGAATGACGATTTTACGTCATCCAAGCCTGCTCGGTTTCAGGACACCATAAGCATCCCGAAACCGAACTAGATAAAATCAGGCCTGCCGCGCCTTCTTGATCCGGAACGCTACCCACAACACAGCAATCCACGCCGGAATCAACATCACCGAAATACGAATCGGCGGCGTCAGGTACATCACCACCAGGATCAGCACGATGAACGCCAGGCACAGGTAGTTGGTCAGCGGATGCCCCAGGCTACGGTAGAACGGCTGGATACCTGCCGCCAGCTTGGCCTTGCGGAATTTCAAGTGGGTGATACTGATGCTCGCCCAGTTGATCACCAACGCCGACACCGCCAAAGCCATGAGCAGGCCGAAGGCCTCACCCGGCATCAGGTAGTTGATTACCACGCACAGGCCGGTGGCGAAGGCCGACACGCCCAGCGCGGTGAGCGGCACGCCACGACGGCTGACCTTGAGCAGTTGGCGCGGCGCGTCACCCTGCGTGGCCAGGCCGAACAGCATGCGACTGTTGGCGTACACGCAGCTGTTGTAGACCGACAGCGCGGCGGTCAGCACCACGACGTTGAGGATCGTCGCCACCAGGTCGCTGTCCAGCTCGTGGAAGATCATCACGAACGGACTGCCGCCCTGCACCACCTTCTGCCACGGATACAGCGACAGCAGCACGGCCAGCGCGCCGATGTAGAAGATCAGGATGCGATAGACCACCTGGTTGGTGGCCTTCGGAATGCTCTCACGCGGGTTGGCCGCCTCGGCGGCGGTGATACCCACCAGCTCCAGGCCACCGAACGAGAACATGATCACCGCCAGCGCCATGATCAGCCCGGTGACGCCATTGGGGAAGAAGCCACCGTACTGCCACAGATTGGCGACGCTGGCATCCGGTCCGCCGTGGCCACTGGTCAGCAGCCAGGCACCGAAACCGATCATGCTGACGATCGCCACCACCTTGACCAGGGCGAACCAGAACTCCATTTCGCCGTATACCTTCACCTGAGTCAGGTTGATGGCGTTGATCACCACGAAGAAGATCGCCGCCGTAGCCCAGGTGGGGAAGTCCGGCCACCAGTACTGCACGTAGATGCCCACCGCGGTGAGTTCGGCCATGCCGACCAACACGTAGACCACCCAGTAGTTCCAGCCCGAGACGAAACCGGCGAACTCGCTCCAGTACTGGTGGGCAAAGTGGCTGAAGCTGCCGGCGACCGGCTCCTCGACCACCATCTCGCCCAGCTGGCGCATGATCAGGAAGGCCATCAGGCCGGCAATGGCGTAGCCCAGCAACACCGACGGGCCGGCCAGCTGGATGGTCTGGGCGATGCCCAGGAACAGCCCGGTGCCGATGGCCCCGCCCAGCGCGATCAGCTGGATATGGCGATTCTTCAGCCCGCGCTGCAAGCGCTCGGGCGTGCTCTGGTCTTGCATGAAGTGTCCTTTAGGTGAGGCAGTGTTATTGGTTTTGCTTGCAATGGACTAGATCCATCCACCCCATTGCAAGAAGAAAATCCCGATGTTCGTGGTGACGGCGGCCATCAGCGTGGTGATCACGATGATCGACGCCGCCAGCTCATGGTTGCCGTTGGCTTCCCGCGCCATCACATAACTGGCCGCCGCGGTGGGGCTGCCGATGTAGAGGAACAGGATGCCAAGCTCGGCACCGCGAAAACCGCACAACCAGGCGCCAAGCGTTCCCAGCACCGGCAGCCAGACCATCTTCACCAGGCTGACATCGATGGCCAACCGGCCACTGTCGCGCAGCGCCGTCAGTGACAGGGTGCCGCCGATGCAGATCAACGCCAGCGGCAAGGTCATCTGTGCCAGGTAGTCCCCCGAGGTCAGCAGCCAGTTGGGCAGCGGCACCTGACCATAGGCCATGGGCGTGGCCAGCAGCACGCTGATGATCAACGGGTTGCTGAGGATGCTCTTGCAGATGCTCCACGGGTCGGACTTCAGGTCCGGGCTGTACACCGCCAGGACCACCGTCGACAGCGAGTTGTACAGCAGGATCACCAGCCCGGCCAGCAGCGCGCCGAGGGATATACCGTAGTCGCCATACAGGCTGGCCGCCAGTGCCAGGCCGATCACGCCGTTGTTGCCGCGAAATGCGCCCTGCGTGTAGACGCCCCGGTCCGCCCGCGGACAGCGCCAGATCGCCAAGCCCCAGGCCAGGCCGAAACACGCCAGCGTCGCAACCACGAAGTAGAGGATCACCCCAGGCTTCACCGCAGACGCCAGGTCGGCATGGTAGATGCCGAGGAACAGCAACGCCGGCATGCACACGTTGAACACCAGCTTCGAGGCGACCCGGTTGAAGTTGTCGTCGATCAAGCGGATGCGCTTGAGCAGCACGCCCATGAACAGCATGGCGAACACAGGGGCCGTGATGTTCAGTGTCTGGATAAGAAGGGCAAGCATGCAACGTGTTCCCGGGAATTACCGTCAGGGGCGCAATCATACGTGAGTGCCGGGGAGTTGCGCCCGCCACAGTAGCCAGATGCCCGCACAAAGAGATCTTGACGTAGGAATTTTCCTGAATATAGTAAGAATTACTGTATATGTATACAGTATAAAAATGGACGATCCAGACATTGCAAGGAGCAAATCATGTCAGGAATGCACACTCTGCCTGTCGCCGCGAAGGCCCAGGCAACGCTGGTGGTCGCCGACCTCGAGCAGTTGTTCGAGGAACAGGGCGTCGCCCTGCCCGGCCCCGACAGCCATCTGATGTTGGTCATGCATGGCCACCACACCGTCAAGTATCACCGCCTTGCGCCGCCACCGGCACGCGGCCCATCCGCACGGCGCGGGCCGGAGCTGTTCTTCGAAGGCGGCGAACACACCGCCATCGGCGACAACACCCTGCTGCGCTTTGAAGCGGGTCAACCGGGTATCCCCGCCCATCAGTCGCCGCTGCCGTTGCCCAACGGCCTGAGCCTGACCTATGGCCAGGTGATTGCCTTGGGCGGCGACTTCTACGGTTTGCCCGAGCGCCCGATCGCCGATGGCGTCAACGACGCCGAACGGGTCGAGCGCTTCACCCAGGCCTTCGACTCCCTGGCGCGCCTGCCAGCGGCCAAGGCGGAAGCCGAACAGATCCTTGCGGTCATGCAGGAAGAAATCGGTGCCGCCAACCAGGCTATCAAGGACGGCCGTCAGCCCCACGAGGCCTATGACGCGCTGGGTGACAGCCTGTCGGCGCGCTGGAACCGCATCACCGGGGGCGGCAGCTTCGCCTCCGACCTGTTCCCCCTGGGCCGCTACCTGAAACTGGCCGCCAGCAACTGGGACCACTTCGGCCCCTGGGCGCTGGCGGCCTACCAGGCCGGCCACGCCGCCGCCCTGCAGCAGGCGCTCAAAGCCCGCGCCAGCGGCGAGGAGCGCGACCTGCAACTGGCCTATGCGATGAACGCCTTCGCCGACCACTTCCTCACCGACCTGTTCTCCGCCGGCCACCTGCGGGTGCCGCGCAAGGCCCTGGCCAATACCGTCACGCCGAGTGACGTCGGCTCGCTGATCTCGCGCTTCATGCATGACGAGGACAGCAAGTACGGCCTGGCCGTGCGCAATGCCGAAAACGAGCAATGGCGCGCCTACGGCGACAAGCGCTACTTCGACAGCGTCGATGTGGCCAACCGTCGCCAGGTGGGCCGCGCCGTGCAACGGTCGGCCGACGAGGTGTTCCAGGCCTTCGCCGAAGGCCGCGCGCCGGCGGCGAAGGACTTCGCGGCGCTGCGCCTGGCGCCCGACCTGCGGGCCGCCGAGCAGGACCTGGTGCCCGGCAACTTCGCCCCGCTGTACTTCCAAGACGGCAAGACCGTACTGCGGCGCAAGGATGTCAACGACCTCAACGATCGCACCCGCATCGGCGACTGGTGGGGCTGGAGCACCTACCTGCTGCTTAAGGACTACAAGCCGAACAAGCCCACCGGCTTCATCGATGCCCCGGGCACCTCGCCAGCGATCACCGGCTGGGAGCGCCGCGAGCCCGATGGCCTGAACTGGCAACGGGGCAACGCGGTGCGCTACGCCTTCAGCGTCACCGACCAGCTCAATGAGTCGTACATCGGCCCGTGGAGTACCTATGTCGAGTTGACCGACCAGTTCCACCCGAGCGTGCAAGTGCCGGCGGACGGCAAGCAACGCGGGCGCAACCTGTTCCGCCAGTTCCGCGGCGGTTCACCGGAACTGATTGCCAGCCTGGACGGCAAGACCACGCTCTATATCGATCGCAACGCGTGACAAGGAGGTCACCGATGAATATCAAGGTCAAACTGGAACTGGCTTCGGGCCAGTCGATGGAGGGCATGCCGCTGGAGTTGCTGCGTGCCGGCAAGGTGATTGGCCGGGCGAAAGTGCCGGCGGGGGGACAGGTGGCGTTCGAGGCGCCATCGGGGGCTGGGCAGCTGGCGGTGCGGGTTGACCGCTCGGGAGGGAAAGCCTGACAAAACGCTGGGGGCCACTACGTGGCCCTTTCGCCGGCAAGCCGACTTCCACAGGGCATCGGTGATCCTTGTGGGAGCCGGCTTGCCGGCGATGGGGCGCGCAGCGTCCCCAGTGGACTTCAGCGCCGTACCGGGCGCTTCTGCAACTTGCGCTGCAGCGTGCGCCGGTGCATCCCCAGCGCCCGCGCCGTGGCGGAGATGTTGCCTTCGTGTTCGCTCAGCACCCGCTGGATATGCTCCCACTGCAGGCGATCCACCGACATCGGGTTTTCCGGCACTAGGGTGTCCAGGTCGGTGTGCTCCGAGAGCAGCGCCGCCAGTACATCGTCGGCGTCCGCCGGCTTGCACAGGTAGTTGCAGGCCCCGCGCTTGACCGCCTCGACCGCCGTGGCGATGCTCGAGTAGCCGGTCAGGATCACCACGCGCATCTCCGGGTCCAGCTCCAGCAGCTTGGGCAGCAGCACCAGGCCCGAGTCGCCTTCCATCTTCAGGTCCAGCGTGGCGTAGTCCGGCAGGTCCTGCTCAGCCAGCTTCAAGCCCTCTTCAGCAGAACCCGCGGTGCTCACGCGGAACCCGCGACGGGCCATGGCTCGCGCCATCACTCGGGTAAAGGTGGCGTCGTCGTCCACCAGCAGCAGGTGCGGCAGCTCTTCGCCTTCAACCTGGTTTTCTTCGCTCATCATGCATCTCCTCGCTTGCCATGGGGCAGGCGCAATTCGGTCAGGGTGCCACCCTGCTCATGACTATAGAGTTTCACCGAACCGCCCGCACGCGTCACGCTGGCCTTGCTCAAGAACAGGCCCAGGCCAAAGCCTTTGCCCTTGGTGGTAATGAAGGGTTTGCCGATGGCTTCGGCGATGGCCGGCGGTACGCCCGGGCCATGGTCGCGGATGCTGATGACGATGTCCTGGGCGTTCCAGTCCAGGCGCACTTCCAGGTCATCCGGGCAGGCATCGGCGGCGTTGTTCAACAGGTTCAGCAGCGCCTGGGTCAGGTCCGGCGGCGGTGTCAGCCGCGGCACCACGCCATCGCGCAGGCGCTGGAAGCGGTAGCTGGCCTCCGGGCGCATCAGGTGCCAGCGGTTGAGTGCCTCGTCGAGCCAGGCGGTGACATCCTGCTCGACGATCGCCAGGCGCCGGTTGGCCTCGGCGGCGCGCACCAGTTGCTGCAGGGTCTCCTTGCACAGCTTGACCTGGTCCTG
Organism: Pseudomonas sp. P106(2024); assembly: GCF_057480815.1. NCBI lineage: Bacteria > Pseudomonadati > Pseudomonadota > Gammaproteobacteria > Pseudomonadales > Pseudomonadaceae > Pseudomonas > Pseudomonas sp. P106(2024). Next base: position 70,589 of record NZ_JBLIYU010000007.1, read on the forward strand.
GAGGATCTGCAGGTCCTCCTGCAGCAGAGGATCGGCATGATCCTGGCGCATCTCGTTGAGCAGCACGCTCATGGTCGCCAGCGGCGTGCCCAGCTCATGGGCGGCGCCGGCGGCCTGGGTGGCCACGGCCAGCAGTTGCTCGTCGCGCAGGCTTTCTTCACGGCGTTCGGCGCGCAGGTTCTCCTGGCGGCGCAGCTCCTCGGCCATGCGCGCGGCGAAGAAGGTGATCACCCCGGCGGCCAGGGCGATGCTCAGCCACATGCCATAGACCTGCATGGTGTCCCTGGCCAGCGGCAGCGTTTCCAGCGGGTAGTACTGCACCAGCAGCAGGCTGTAGGCCACCAGGGCGATGCCCGAAAGCACCAACGAGTAGAGCCACGGCAGCGTGACCGCGGCGATCGCCAGCGGTACCAGATAATAGGAGACGAAGGGGTTGGTCGAACCGCCCGAGTAGTAAAGCAGCGCACTGTGGATCAGCAGGTCGCAGGCCAGCTGCAGCGCGTATTCGAGCTCGGTGACCGGCAGCGACAGGCGCAGGCGCAGGGCGGTGAACGCACAGAGCAGCGATGACAGGGCCAGCGTCACCGCCAGCGAGAACCACGGCAACGGCAGCAGCTCGGTCCAGTAGGCAACGCCCACGGAGCCGGCCTGGGCCGCCAGCACGAGAATGCGAATAAAGGTCAGGCGCCAGAGGTTCTGGCGTGTAGCGGACAACGGTTGTGCGACGGCGAGCATGAGCTCTCCCAATGAGTGCTCCAGGAAAATCGGCTGGAGTATACCGAAGCCGGGCGCCTCGCTGCAGCGATGCGGCAAAGCGCCACACTTTGTCACAGACTCATGATGGCATTTTTGAACCCACTACACTGTTGCCGGTCTGATCGGCCATGCGTGGAACGGATGTCCTCATCCACGCCTTACCTTGCCAAGGAGCTCCACATGCACATTTCCCGTCGCGGCGCCGCCGCTGTTGCCCTGTCCTGCGGCATGCTCGCCAACCTGCCGGCCCTGGCGGCCGACGAGCCGCGCTACAACCAGGTGTCGCTGCGCGCCGAAGTCAGCAAGGAAGTGGCGCGCGACCTGATGGTCGTGACGCTGTACAGCGAAGCCCAGAACACCGACCCGGGCAAGCTCGCCAAGGAGATCACCGAGACCATGAACAAGGCCGTGCAGCAGGCCCGCCAGGTCAAGGATGTGAAGATCAGCCAGGGCAGCCGCAACAGCTACCCGATCTACGACACCAAGGGCCAGAAGATCACCGGCTGGCGCGAGCGCGCCGAGCTGCGCCTGGAGGGAGCCGACTTCCCGGCCCTGTCCAAGCTCACTGGCGAGCTGCTGCAGGACCTGAAAATGGGCGGCATGGACTTCTCCATCGCCCCGGCCACGCGTAAGAGCAACGAGGACGAGCTGCTCAAGGATGCCGTCGCCGCCTTCAAGGCACGCGCTCAGTTGGCCACCGAGGCCTTGGGCGGCAAAGGCTACAAGGTGGTCAGCCTGAACCTCAACAGCAGCGGCTACCCGCGTCCGTACCTGCGCAGCGCGCCGATGGCGATGATGGCCAAGGGCGCCGCCGACGAGGCTGCGCCGGCACCGGATATCGAAGCCGGCACCAGCGAAGTCAGCATGAGCGCCGATGGCCTGATCGAAGTTCAGGTCCCTTGACCCACCCAACCGGATGTTCGAGGCGTGCAGAACGTCTCGGACAACGGTTTCAGACCTTTCCTACGCACCAAACGGGTGCATCTGCTTGTCGCATAAAGTGCGAAACATCCTGAAATTTTCGCCCTTTTCACCCACGCAAACGATCAACATTCGCCAAAGTTATATGGATGCGACATCCATGTACGTCCGTACCACAATTTTGGCGCCAACCATCCTGCTGAGTGTTGCATTGGGAACACCCCCTGCATAAGTATCCGCAGGTCGGCTCACGAGGCCGCCTCAATTCGAAAAATGACAACAATGAGGCCACCATGCTCAAACACGCAGTCATTCCGTTCCTGTTAGGCGCAGGCTTGCTAGCCGGCGCTCCTTCTGCCCTCGCCGCATCCAACCTGGTGTTCTGCTCCGAAGGCAGCCCAGCCGGTTTCGACCCCGGGCAGTACACCACCGGAACTGACTTTGACGCCTCCGCCGAAACCATCTTCAACCGCCTGACTCAATTCGAGCGAGGCGGCACCGCGGTGATTCCGGGCCTGGCCACCAAGTGGGAGGTTTCCGACGATGGCAAGACCTACACCTTCCACCTGCGCGAAGGCGTGAAGTTCCATACCACCGAATATTTCAAGCCCACCCGCGAATTCAACGCCGATGACGTGCTGTTCACCTTCGAACGCATGCTCGACAAGAACCAGCCGTTCCGCAAGGCCTACCCCACCGAGTTCCCTTACTTCACCGACATGGGCATGGACAAGAACATTGCCAAGGTGGAGAAGATCGACGATCACACGGTGAAGTTCACCCTCGCCCAGGTCGACGCCGCGTTCATCCAGAACATGGCCATGCACTTCGCCTCGATCCAGTCAGCCGAGTACGCTGACCAGTTGCTCAAGCAGGGCAAACCCGCCGACATCAACCAGAAGCCCATCGGCACCGGCCCGTTCGTGTTCAGCAAATACCAGAAGGACGCGCAGATCCGCTTCAAGGGCAACAAGGACTACTGGAATCCCGAGGAAGTGAAGATCGACAACCTGATCTTCGCCATCAGCACTGACGCCTCGGTGCGCATGCAAAAACTGAAGAAGAACGAGTGCCAGGTGACGCTGTTCCCACGGCCGGCCGACATCGAGCCGCTGAAGGCGGACAAGAACCTGCAGATGCCCCACCAGGCTGGCTTCAACCTCGGCTACATCGCCTACAACGTGATGGACAAGGTCAAGGGCAGCAACGAAGCGAACCCCCTGTCCCAACTCAAGGTCCGCCAGGCGCTGGACATGGCGGTCAACAAGCAGCAGATCATCGAGTCGGTGTATCAGGGTGCCGGCCAGCTGGCGGTCAACGCCATGCCGCCGACCCAGTGGTCCTATGACGACACCATCAAGGACGCCGCATACGACCCAGAGAAGGCCAAGCAACTGCTCAAGGAAGCCGGCATCAAGGAAGGTACCGAGATCACCCTGTGGGCCATGCCGGTGCAACGCCCCTACAACCCCAACGCCAAGCTGATGGCCGAAATGCTCCAGTCCGACTGGAAGAAGATCGGTATCAACGCCAAGATCGTCAGCTACGAGTGGGGTGAGTACATCAAACGCTCCAAGGCTGGCGAGCAGGGCGCCATGCTGATCGGCTGGAGCGGCGACAATGGTGACCCGGACAACTGGCTGGGCACCCTGTTCGGCTGCGACGCCATGGACGGCAACAACTTCTCCAAGTGGTGCTACAAGCCCTACGACGACCTGATCAAGCAAGCCAAGGCGACCTCCGATCAGGCCAAGCGCACCGAGCTCTACAAGCAGGCGCAACACATCCTCAAGGAGCAGGTGCCGATGACCCCCATCGCCCACTCCACCGTGTATCAGCCCATGAGCGCGAAAGTGAAGGACTTCAAGATCAGCCCCTTCGGCCTGAATTCCTTCTACGGGGTCAGCGTAGACAAGTAACGGCCGTGATCGTCCTGCCGGTTTTTCCGGCGGGACGATGACACGACCGGGCGATACGTAGGGCAATTCCCTCACGCTCGCCGGAACGCTCCCACTCCCAAATCAGTAGCGAAGCCCTGGCTCCCACATTCTGGCGCACCTATCGTCAGGACCGGGATGTTGCAGCCGCGTTTTGCCTGTCGCGGCCCGAAAAAGACGGACAAAGGATCTGCCATGCGCCTGACCACACTGTGTTCCACCCTGCTTGCCCTCGGCCTGCTGAGCCAGGCCCCGCTGAGCTTCGCCAACAACCTGGTGTTCTGCTCAGAGGGCAGCCCGGCGGGCTTCGACACCGCCCAGTACACCGCGGCCACCGACAACGACGCCGCCGAACCGATCTACAACCGCCTGGTCGAGTTCGAGCGTGGCGGCACCGCCGTGCAGCCGGGCCTGGCGACTGACTGGCAAGTGTCCGACTACGGCCTGAAGTACACCTTTCACCTGCGCCCCGGGGTGAAGTTCCATGCCAACAAGGACTTCAAGCCCTCCCGCGACTTCAACGCCGACGACGTGCTGTTCACCTTCAACCGCATGCTCGACAAGAGCCACCCCTTCCGCCAGGCCTACCCCACCGAGTTCCCGTACTTCATCAGCATGGGCCTGGACAAGAACATCGCCAAGGTCGAGAAGACCGACCCGCTGACCGTGGTCTTCACCCTCAACAAGGTCGATGCCGCCTTCCTGCAGAACATCGCCATGGCCTTCGCCTCGATCCTCTCCGCCGAGTACGCCGAGCACCTGCTGGCCGGCGGCAAGGCCAGCGACATCAACCAGAAGCCGATCGGCACCGGCCCGTTCGTGTTCCAGCGCTACCAGAAGGATTCGCAGATCCGCTTCAAGGGCAACAAGGACTATTGGGCACCGGACCGGGTGAAGCTCGACAACCTGGTGTTCTCGATCAACGTCGACCCTTCGGTGCGCATCCAGAAGCTGCGCCGCAACGAGTGCCAGATCACCCTGCACCCACGTCCGGCCGACCTGCCAGCGCTCAAGCAGGACGGCCAGTTGCAGGTGATGACCCAGCCCGGCTTCAACCTCGGCTACATCGCCTACAACACCCAGCACCCGCCGTTCGACCGGCTGGAGGTGCGCCAAGCCATGGACATGGCGGTGAACAAGAAAGCCATCATCGAGGCGGTCTACCAGGACGCCGGCCAGGCCGCGTCGAACGCCATGCCGCCGACCCAGTGGTCCTACGACAAATCGATCAAGGACGCGCCCTTCGATCCGGACAAAGCCAAGCAGTTGCTCAAGCAGGCCGGGGTCAAGGAAGGTACCGAGATCACCCTGTGGGCCATGCCGGTGCAGCGCCCCTACAACCCCAATGCCAAGCTGATGGCCGAAATGCTCCAGGCCGACTGGAGCAAGCTCGGCTTCAAGGTGCGCATCGTCAGCTACGAGTGGGGTGAATACCTCAAGCGCATGAAGAACGGCGAACACGACATCGCCCTGATCGGCTGGACCGGCGACAACGGCGACCCGGACAACTGGCTGGGCACGCTGTTCAGTTGCGACGCCATCGGCAGCAACAACTACTCGCTGTGGTGCGACCCGCAGTACGACGCCCTGGTCAAGAAAGCCAAGCAGGTCACCGACCGCGACCAGCGCACCAGCCTCTACGAACAAGCCCAGCAACGCCTCAAGCAACAAGTGCCGATCACTCCGGTCGCGCACTCCACGGTCAACCAGCCGCTGAGCATCAGCGTGAAAGACTTCAAGGTCAGCCCCTTCGGACGCAACGTTTTCTCCGGCGTCAGCATCGATTGACCCTTCACGCGGGCGTGGGAGTGCAACCCACTCCCACGCCCGCGTGCAGCCCGGATTTGCCTGGCAACCCCAAGGCAGACACTGCAGTACCGCGTCACCGTGACAAGCCCGGCTCACAAGGTCGGGTGATAACTAAAAAAATATCAGGGAGCTTTCATGTTGATTCGTACCACAACCACCGCACTGGCCTTGTCCGTCGGCGCCTTCTGCGCCCTCGCCCAGGCCGAACCCGTGAGCCAGGACTTCGTGCCGTTCGCGCTCAAGTCCAGCAGTGAGCAGGCCGAAGCCAAAGGCTTCATCGATGGCCAGAGCCTGTCCGGCAGCACCCGCAACTGGTATGCCCGCGAACGCGCCACCCGTGCGCCGCTGTGGAAGTACACCAAGGGTGACGGCACCCGCCACGACACCCACAGCCGTGACAACTGGGTGCAGGGCACCATCCTCAACTACAGCTCGGGCTTCACCGAAGGCACCGTGGGCTTCGCCGTCGAGGCCGCGGCCTACAACGCCATCGCCCTCGAGCAGGGCCGCGCCGCCGTGGCCGGCCCGAACAACCGTACGCTGACCCACAGCGACGGCGACCCGATCGGCCAGTGGAGCAAGATGGGCCTGGGCAATGTCAAGGCCCGCATCTCCAACACCACGCTGACCGTGGGCCGCCAGTCGGTCGACACGCCGATGATCGCCTATATCGGCAACCGCGCATTGCCGTCGAGCTTCCAGGGTGCGTTCCTGCATAGCGCCGAGTTCGAGAACCTGTCGTTCGACGTGGGTACCTTCGACCGCGTCTCGCCGCGTACCGAGCAGAGCCTGAGCAAGTTCCGCAGCGAATACGGCAACGGCAGGGAAACCGACCGCGCCAGCACCGTCGGCCTCAACTACCAGCCGCTCAAGAGCCTGACCACCAGCCTCTACGCCACCAAGGTCGAGGACTTCTGGAACCAGTACTACTTCGGCGCCAACCACGTGCTGGGCGACAGCGCGGTGCTGAGCCTGACCACCGGTCTGAACTACTACAAGACCGTGGACGAAGGCAGCAAGAAGATGGGCGAGATCGACAACGACACCTACAGCCTGTCGTTTGGCCTGACCCACCAGGCCCATACCCTCAGCGCCTCCTGGCAGCAGGTCAACGGCAACGAATACTTCGACTACCTGCACGAAACCAACGGCATCTACCTGGCCAACTCCCTGCTGTCGGACTTCAACGGTCCGAACGAAAAGTCCCTGCAGATCAGCTATGTGCTGAACATGGCGCCGTATGGCGTGCCGGGCCTGAAGTTCAACGTCTACAACGCCCGCGGCTGGGGCATCGACGGCACCCACTACAAGGGCACCGCCTATGACGTCCGTGGCCAGGACGGCGAAAACCACTACGAGTGGGGCATCGGCACCAGCTACGCGGTGCAAAGCGGCATGCTGAAGGACACCACCATCCGCGCCACCTATACCGCCCACCGTGCCAGCAAGGCCCAGGCCGACGGCAGCCTCGACGAGCTCCGCGTCGTGACCACCATTCCGTTCAACATCCTCTGACCGTTGGCGCCACGGCCCGACTCCCCACGGGCCGTGGCGGCTACGCTGGAACTAGCACTGCAGGGAGGTTCCATGAAAATGCTACCGCTACGTGCTGCCTTGGCAGCCGTCATCCTGGGCGCCGCATCGAATCTGGCGGCCAAGCCGCTGGTGGTGTGCACCGAAGCCAGCCCGGAAGGCTTCGACATCGTCCAGTACACCACCGCCGTGACCGCCGACGCCACGGCCGAGGCCATCTTCAACCGCCTGGTCGACTTCAAGCCCGGCACCACCGAGATCCAGCCGGCCCTGGCCACCAGCTGGGACGTCAGCCCCGACGGGCTGGTCTATACCTTCCACCTGCGCGAAGGCGTCAAGTTCCACACCACCGACTACTTCACCCCCACCCGCGACTTCAACGCCGATGACGTGCTGTGGAGCCTGAACCGCCAGTTGAAGAAAGACCACCCATGGCACGACAAGACCAGCGTCGGCTACCCCTATTTCGAGAGCATGGCCTTCAAGGACCTGCTCAAGTCGGTCGAAAAGACCGACGACCACACCGTGGTGATTACCCTGACCCGCCCGGAAGCACCCTTCCTGCGCGACCTGGCCATGGCCTTCACCTCGATCTACTCCGCCGAGTACGGCGACCAGTTGCTCAAGGCCGGCAAGACCGGCGATCTCAACAGCAAGCCGATCGGCACCGGCCCGTTCGTGTTCCAGCGCTACAGCAAGGACGCCCAGGTTCGCTACAAGGCCAACCCGGACTACTTCCGCGGCAAGCCGCCAGCCGACGGGCTGATCTTCGCCATCGCCACCGACAGTAACGTGCGCCTGCAAAAGTTGCGTGCCAACGAGTGCCAGATCGCCCTGTACCCCAAGCCTGACGACGTGCCGGGGATCAAGACCGATCCAAAACTCAAGGTTGCCGAGATCGAGGCGCTGGTCACCGGCTACATCTCGATGAACACCCAGCACAAGTACCTGAGCGACGTGCGCGTGCGCAAGGCGATCAACATGGCCTTCGACCGCCAGACCCACGTCGACCAGCTGTTCGGCAAGGGCAACGCGCTACCGGGGGTCAACCCGTACCCGCCGACCATGATCGGCTACAACACCGACAACAAGAACCCGCCCCACGACCTCGACAAGGCCCGTGCCCTGCTCAAGGAGGCTGGTGTGCCGGAAGGCACGGTGATCACCCTGTTCACCCGCAACGGCGGCGGCCCGACCAACCCCAACCCGCGTCTGTCGGCCGAAATGCTTCAATCCGACCTGGCCAAGATCGGCATCAAGCTCGACATCCGCGTGATGGAATGGGCCGAAATGCTGCGTCGCGCCAAGAAGGGCGAGGCCGACCTGGTGTCGGCGGGCTGGGCCGGCGACAACGGCGACCCGGACAACTTCCTCACGCCGATGCTCAGCTGCGATGCGGCCAAGAGTGGCGAGAACTACGCGCGCTGGTGCAACCAGAAATTCCAGGACCTGATCACCCGCGCCCGCGAAGTGATCGACAACGACGAGCGCGCCAAGCTCTATAACGAGGCTTTGGCGGTGTACGATGAAGACCAGCCGTGGATCAGCATGGCCCACCCGAAAATGTTCACCGCCATGCGCGCGAACGTCGAAGGCTATGTGATCAACCCACTGACCAACAACAACTTCGCCACCACCCGGGTGAAGTAGAACAACAACAGCCGCCGGACCTTGTGCAAGAGGCCCCGGCGGCGCGCCGTTACCGGCTGATGAGGTACCCCTGACAATGTTGAGTTTTATTGCCCGACGCCTGGGTCTGCTGATCCCGACCTTCTTCGGTATCACCCTGCTGACCTTCGCGCTCATACGCCTGATCCCCGGCGACCCGGTCGAAGTGATGATGGGCGAACGCCGGGTCGACCCCGAAATGCACGCCCAGGCCATGGAGCGCCTGGGCCTGAACAAACCGCTGCCGGCCCAGTACCTGGACTATGTCGGCAAGCTCGCCCAGGGCGACCTCGGCGAATCCCTGCGCACCCGTGAAAGCGTATGGAACGAGTTCCTCACCTTATTCCCGGCAACCCTGGAGCTGGCCATGGCCGCCCTGCTGTTCGCCGGGGTCATCGGCCTGCTGGCCGGGGTGATTGCCGCGCTCAAGCGCGGCTCGCTGTTCGACCACGGGGTGATGGGGATCTCCCTGGCCGGCTACTCGATGCCGATCTTCTGGTGGGGCCTGATCCTGATCATGTTCTTCTCGGTAAGCCTGGGCTGGACGCCGGTCTCCGGACGCATCGACCTGCTCTACGACATCGAACCGAAAACCGGCTTCATGCTCATCGACACGCTGCTCAGCGACGAGGAAGGCGCGTTCAAGGATGCAGTGATGCACCTGATCCTGCCGGCCATCGTGCTGGGCACCATCCCGCTGGCGGTGATCGCCCGCATGACCCGTTCGTCGATGCTCGAGGTGCTGCGCGAGGACTACATCCGTACCGCCCGCGCCAAGGGCCTTTCGCCGTCGCGCGTGGTGTTCATCCACGGCCTGCGCAACGCGCTGATCCCGGTGCTGACCGTGTTCGGCCTGCAGGTCGGCACGCTGCTCGCGGGCGCCGTGCTCACCGAAACCATCTTCTCCTGGCCGGGCATCGGCAAATGGCTGATCGAGGCCATCGGTGCCCGTGACTACCCCGTGGTCCAGAACGGCATCCTGTTGATCGCCTGCCTGGTGATCCTGGTCAACTTCGTCGTGGACATCCTCTACGGCCTGGCCAACCCACGCATCCGTCATCAGCGCTGAGGACTCCGCCATGACCAGCCCGATTCCAAAATCCGTCACCCCGCCCAGCGTGGTCGACCAAAGCTTGCTCTACCCCTCGCCATACAAAGAGTTCTGGCAGGCCTTCTCGCGCAACAAGGGCGCGGTGGCCGGCCTGGCCTTCATGACCCTGGTGGTGTTCTGCGCCCTGTTTGCCCCCTGGGTCGCGCCGCACAACCCCAGCGAGCAGTACCGCGACTTCCTGCTCACCCCACCGGTGTGGCTCGAAGGCGGCACCTGGCAGTTCATCCTCGGCACCGACGAACTGGGCCGCGACCTGCTCTCGCGCCTGATCCAGGGCGCCCGCCTGTCGCTGCTGATCGGCCTGTCATCGGTGGTGATGTCGCTGATCCCGGGCATCCTGCTGGGCCTGCTGGCCGGCTTCTTCCCGCAGATCCTCGGCCCCTCGATCATGCGCCTGATGGACGTGATGCTGGCCCTGCCATCGCTGCTGCTGGCCGTGGCCATCGTCGCCATCCTCGGCCCAGGCTTGATCAACACGGTGATCGCCATCGCCATCGTCTCGCTGCCCTCCTACGTGCGCCTGACCCGCGCCGCGGTGATGGGCGAGCTGAACCGCGACTATGTCACCGCCGCGCGCCTGGCCGGCGCCGGCCTGCCACGCCTGATGTTCGTCACCGTGCTGCCCAACTGCATGGCGCCGCTGATCGTCCAGGCAACGCTGAGCTTCTCCTCGGCCATTCTGGATGCCGCCGCCCTGGGCTTCCTCGGCCTCGGCGTCCAGCCGCCGACCCCCGAGTGGGGCACCATGCTGGCCTCGGCCCGCGACTACATCGAGCGCGCCTGGTGGGTGGTGAGCCTGCCCGGCCTGACCATCTTGCTCAGTGTGCTGGCAATCAACCTGATGGGCGACGGCCTGCGCGATGCGCTGGACCCGAAACTCAAGAACGCCGCCTGAGGAGAACGCCATGTCACTGTTGCAGATCAACAACCTGAACGTGCGCTTCGGCGACGCCAATGCCGTGCCCGTGGTGGATGGCCTCGAACTGAGCGTGGACGCCGGCGAGATCCTCGCCATCGTTGGCGAGTCCGGCTCCGGCAAGTCCGTCACCATGATGGCCCTGATGGGCCTGATCGACGCCCCTGGGCGCATCACCGCCGACGTGCTCAACTTCGACGGCATCGACATGCTCAAGCTCAGCGGCCGCCAGCGCCGCAAAGTGGTGGGCAAGGACATCGCCATGGTCTTCCAGGACCCGATGACCGCGCTCAACCCCAGCTACACCGTGGGCTACCAGATCGAGGAAGTGCTGCGCCAGCACCTCGGCCTGAAAGGCAAGGCCGCGCGCCAGCGTGCCCTTGAGCTGCTGAAGAAGGTCGAGATCCCGGCCGCCGAAAGCCGCCTGGACGCCTACCCGCACCAGCTGTCCGGCGGCATGAGTCAACGGGTGGCGATCGCCATGGCCATCGCCGGCGAGCCGAAGCTGCTGATCGCCGACGAACCGACCACTGCCCTGGATGTGACCATCCAGGCGCAGATCATGGAGCTGTTGGTCAACCTGCAGAAGGAGCGCAACATGGCGCTCATTCTCATCACCCACGACCTGGCGGTGGTCGCCGAGACCGCCAAGCGCGTATGCGTGATGTACGCGGGCCAGGCCGTCGAAGTCGGCCAGGTGCCGGAGCTGTTCGACATCCCCGCCCACCCGTACAGCGAAGCGCTGCTGGCGGCCATCCCCGAGCACAGCATCGGCGCCGAGCGCCTGGCCACCCTGCCCGGCATCGTCCCCGGCCGCTATGACCGCCCGCAAGGCTGCCTGCTGTCGCCGCGCTGCCCCTATGTCCAGGAAAACTGCCGCCGGCAGCGCCCGGCCCTCGATCCCCAGGCCCACAGCCTGGTGCGTTGCTTCTATCCGCTGAACCAGGAGGTGGCGTGATGGCCGTCGTTCTTTCCGCTCGTGAGCTGACCCGCCACTACGAAGTCTCCCGCGGCATGTTCAGGGGGCATGCGCTGGTCCGCGCGCTCAACGGCGTGTCGTTCGAACTGGAGGCCGGCAAGACCCTGGCCGTGGTCGGTGAGTCCGGCTGTGGCAAATCGACCCTGGCCCGGGCCCTGACCCTGATCGAGGAACCCTCCTCCGGCTCGCTGCAAATCGCCGGCCACGAGGTCAAGGGCGCCAGCAAGGACCAGCGCAAGCAACTGCGTCGCGACGTGCAGATGGTGTTCCAGAGCCCCTACGCCTCGCTCAACCCACGGCAGAAGATCGGCGACCAGCTCGCCGAGCCACTGCTGATCAACACCTCGCTGAGCAAGACCGAGCGTCGCGAGAAAGTGCAGAAGATGATGGAGCAGGTGGGCCTGCGCCCCGAGCACTACCAGCGTTATCCGCACATGTTCTCCGGCGGACAGCGCCAGCGCATCGCCCTGGCCCGGGCAATGATGCTGCAGCCCAAGGTGCTGGTGGCCGACGAGCCGACCTCGGCCCTCGACGTGTCGATCCAGGCCCAGGTGCTGAACCTGTTCATGGACCTGCAAAAGGAGTTCAACACCGCCTACGTGTTCATCTCCCACAACCTGGCGGTGGTACGTCATGTGGCCGACCAGGTGCTGGTGATGTACCTGGGGCGGCCGGCGGAAATGGGACCGAAGGAAGATATCTACGAGAAGCCGTTGCACCCGTACACGCAGGCGCTGCTGTCTGCGACCCCGGCGATCCACCCGGATCCGCTCAAGCCGAAGATCCGCATCGCCGGTGAACTGCCCAACCCACTGAATCCGCCGGATGGTTGCGCGTTCCACAAGCGTTGCCCTTATGCCACCGACCGTTGCGCCAAGGAAGTACCGGCGTTGCGGCAGGTGAGTACACGGCAGGTGGCTTGCCATTATGCCGAGCAGTTCCTGTAGCGGGATGCCCCAATGAGAACGCCGCCCTTCGGGGCGGCGTTTTCATTTCTCAGTGCATGAACAATGCAATCAGGATGATCACGGGAATAGGTACTCCGAGCATCCACAGCAATAATGAGCGCATGACAGATCTCCTTGTTCCAAGTTATCGGATCGGTGCAGCGGTGTGGCGCACGTTGTAGTCGGCCGGACTGCCTTGCAGCCACTGCACCCGGTCACGCTGCCGGCCGCCGAACAATGCCGCCAGGCTGGCGAAGAAGGCGCCGCAAAGCAGGGCGACGAAGGTCCACAACGCCGTCCAGGCCGCCGCCTTGGTCGCAACGTCTGCAGCTTGTTTGGCCTCGAGCTTGGCTTGCTGCAGCTGCGCATAGACCTGATCGACCCGGGCTTCAGCCTCGGGTTGTGTCAGGCGTGTGCGCTGGGCGACAACCTGGGCCAGGTAGGTCCGGTCCTCCGGCGAAAGTGCGCCCCCCTGGACTAGCGAGCGTGTCAGAATGCGCGCCGCCACACCATTTGCCGCGTCGTCACTGACCGCCACCGGGCCTTGGCCGCGGAACAAGCCATCGACGAAGTAGCCCATCGAGTCTCGACCTTGACGATCGCTGCCAGCCACGCCTGCAGCCGCAGTGGCGCCAGCCACCCCGGACGCTGCAGTAACACCGGCTCCCAGCAGGTTGCCCGCAGTACCCAGCACCAACAGGGCGGCCACGAGCGTGGCAACCGCCCAGGCCAGGAAGCCATGGGCAGTGTCGCGGAAATACACTTCGTCGCCGTGCAGGTTGGCCCATTTCACGCGAAGACGTCCCGCGATGTAACCACCTAGACCCGAGGCCAGTATCTGGGTGATCAATAGCCAGATGATGGTTGAAATGCCAAGGACCTTGGCGCTGGCGCCTTCGTCGGCCCAAGGCGAGGTGGCGGCCAGCCCCAACCCTGATCCCAATATCACCAGGATCAGGGACAATGCGGCCGCTGCTGCTGCGCCAGCGAAGATCGCGGCCCAGGAAACACCGGAGCGATTGGGGTCGTTGGTGGGGTAATCGGCAGGTGTGATCATGATTTCGACGCCTTATCTGAGGGGAGGTCCGTTCTCGGGTAAGGCGGTGCAGGTGCTGTGCCACTTTGTGTCAAAACATGACTTCTCTATAAATCAGGTAGTTGGCTTGTAGGAAATCGCTGAACATCATGCAAAATGCCAGATCGTGCCGAAAAAGACAGGGCCTTCTGCAATCCTGAATGCAAGCGTTCTTGTCAGACCGGGACATGACGAGGCACCATCAGCGGCATGTCTATCACCACCGTCCCCGACGGCCCTGGGCAGACCCCGCTCACCGCCGACACCGTCATGCGCTACCACCTGTGCTGGAAGCATCGCGACCTGGACGGGGTGATGGCGCTGTACCACCCAGACATCCAGTACCACGACTTCTTCCAGAACCGCGTGCTCGGCTTCGACGAACTGCGCGACTACGTGCGCGCCTGCCTGCCCCATGAAGCCGGCGAGGACATCGTCCACAGCGACCGCATCCGCGTCGACGGCTGCACAGCGTTCATCCAGTACCAGGTCACGGTCCAGGGCGGCCAGGGATTGGTGGCGTTCCAGTCCAGCGAAGCGATCACGGTCCGGGACGGGCTGATCTGGCGGGTCAACGAATACGCCACCCTGGTGCGCCAGGGCAGCAATGCCAGCCTGCCGCACGGCCCGCGCCCGGCGACCAGCCGCCTGGGCCTGTCACCACGCCAGCTGTCGACCATGGCCCAGGACCTGGAGCATTACTTCCAGGCCCAACGTCCCTACCTCGACCCGGACCTCGACCTGCAGCAGGTTGCCGACGAAAGCGGCTACAGCCGCAACCAGATCTCCTACCTGCTCAACCAGGTGCTCGGTCAGAGCTTCTACCGCTACGTCAACCAGGCGCGCCTGCAACACCTGATAGCCAGCCTCGATGCTGGCAGCGCGCGTACAGCTATCGACGAACTGGCGTTCAATGCCGGCTTCAACTCGCTGTCAGCCTTCTACAAGTGCTTTCGCGAGCACACGGGACTGTCGCCCAAGGCCTACCTCAAGCAAATTTCCCTGCGTGCACGCACGTAAGACAGCCCGCCTTGCGCTTCACTAGGATCGCCCACAGACCTCGACCGGATGTGGAGCCCGACCCGATGCAACCCCTGCGCACGATCAGCCTGTGGATGGACCAGCTCGACGAGCCCCTGTGCGCGCGCCCGGCCCTGCGCCAGGACCTTGATGTCGATGTGTGCATCATCGGCGCCGGTTACACCGGCCTGTGGACCGCTTACTACCTCAAGCGCCAGGCGCCGCAGTTGAACATCGCCGTGATCGAGGCCAATATCGCCGGCTTCGGCGCCTCCGGACGCAACGGCGGCTGGCTGATGGGCAACCTGCTGGGCGAGGATCGCCTGCTGGCCACGCTCTCGCCGCAGCAGCGGCGTGAAAGCATCGACCTGCTGCACGGCATTCCCGACGAAGTCCACGATGTGCTCCTGCGCGAAGGCATCGCCTGCGACTACCGCAAAGGCGGGGTGCTGTACTGCGCCGCCCGTTACCCGGAACAGGAACGCAGCCTGCGCGCCTGGCTCGATGACCTCTACCGCCAGGGCATGAACGAGGACGACTACCGCTGGCTGCGCCCCGAACAGCTGGATGCCCAGTTGAAGGTGAGCAACCCCTACGGCGCCCTCTACAGCCCGCATGTGGCCACGATCCAACCGGCCAGATTGGTGCGCGGCCTGGCACGGACGGTCGAGGCCATGGGCGTGCCGATCTACGAAAACACCCCGGCCATCGACTGGCAGACCGGCGAAGTGCGCACCCCACTGGCACGCATCCGCAGCCATTGGATGGTGCCGGCCGTCGAAGGCTACGCCGCCAGCTTGCCCCCGCTCGGGCGGCACCAGTTGCCGGTGCAGAGCCTGCTGGTGGCCACCGAGCCGTTGCCCGAGTCGACCTGGGAACAGATCGGCCTGAGCCAGGGCCAGGCCTTCAGCGAAAACAGCCGCCAGGTCACCTACGGCCAGCGCAGCGCCGACAACCGCCTGGTGTTCGGTGCCCGCGGCGGCTACCGCTTCGGCGGTCGCCTGCGCGAGAACTTCACCCTCACCGACAACGAGATCGAGCTACGCCGCTACCTGTTCGGCGAGCTGTTCCCGCAGCTCAAGCATGTGCGCATCACCCATTCCTGGGGCGGCAACCTGGGCATGGCCCGGCGCTTCCGCCCGCACATGCTGTGCGATCGCCAGCGCGGCATCGCCCTGTCCGGCGGCTACGGCGGCGAAGGCGTCGGCGCCACCAACCTGGGCGGACGCACCCTGGCGGCCCTGATCCTCGGCCAGCACAACGCGCTCACCGCCCAGCCCTGGGTGCATGACAACCGCCCGCTGGCGAGCCTGGCCAGCTGGCCACCTGAGCCCTGCCGCTGGCTGGGCTACAACGCGATCATCCAGAGTTTCGTCCACGAGGACCGGACCCTCGCCAACCCGGCCAGTGCCCCCTGGCGGCGGCGCCTGGCCAGCGGGTTGGCCGACTTCATGGAAGGTTTCATGCACTGACTTCCCTTCATCACCACACAGGATCCACCGGTCATGAGCATCACCCAGTTCAAGCACACCGACAGCGTTATCCTGGACAGCGCCACCCCGGTTGCCGTGCCCCTCGGCGAGCCGGTTGCGGTCACCTCGGTCACCTGCATCGAACGCAATGACGGCGTCGAGACCGGGATATGGGAGTGCACCCCGGGGCGCTGGCGGCGGCAGATCGTGCAACAGGAGTTCTGCCACTTCATCAAGGGCCGCTGCACCTTCACCCCAGATGGCGGCGAGCCGCTAGTCATAGAAGCCGGAGACGCCCTGATGCTACCGGCCAACAGCGTCGGCACCTGGGATATCCAGGAGACCGTGCGCAAGACCTACGTACTGATTTTCTGATCCGCTGATCGCCTGCCTTCGATAACAACAGACAAAGCAAGGTAACCCCGACATGCGCACGCTCCTTATCGCTCCCCTGATGCTGGCCGCAAGCGTTGCCGGCGCCGCCGACTCGGTGAAGATCTACAACTGGTCGAGCTACATCGCCCCGGACACCCTGAAGAGCTTCCAGCAAACCACCGGCATCGTGCCCACCTACGATGTGTTCGACAGCAACGAGACACTCGACGGCAAGCTGATGACCGGCAACTCCGGCTACGACGTGGTGTTCCCGTCCAACCACTTCATGGCCCGGCAGATCCAGGGCAAGGCCCTGAAAAAACTGGACAAGTCGCAGCTGCCGAACTGGAAGAACCTCAACCCGGTGCTGCTCAAGGCGCTGGAGGTGAACGACCCGGGCAACCAGTACGGCTTCCCCTACCTGTGGGGCAGCACTGGCATCGGCTACAACATCGACAAGGTCAAGGCGGTGCTCGGCGACAACGCGCCCATCGACTCGTGGGACCTGTTCTTCAAGCCCGAGTACCTCTCCAAGCTCAAGCGCTGCGGCGTGGCCGTACTGGACAATGGCCCCGAGCTGCTGCCGATCGCCCTGCACTACCTCGGCCTGCCGCACCACAGCCAGAACCCGGCGGACTACGACAAGGCCAAGGCGTTGCTGATGACAGTGCGCCCGTACATCAGCTACTTCCACTCCTCGAAGTACACCGGCGACCTGGCCAATGGCGATGTGTGCCTGGTGGTGGGCTTCTCGGGTGACGTGCTGCAGGCAAAGAACCGCGCCGAGGAGGCGAAGAACGGGGTGAAGGTGGGCTACTCGATTCCGAAGGAAGGCGCGCCGATGTGGTTCGACATGGTCGCCATGCCGGCCGATGCGCCCAACGAGAAAGCCGGGTACGCCTACATGAACTATCTGTTGCAGCCGGAAGTGATGGCGAACATCAGCAACTTCGTGCAATACGCCAATGGCAACCAGCAGGCCGACGGGCTGGTGGACCCGGCGATGAAGGGCAACACGATGATCTACCCGAGCGCGGATGTGATGGGCAAGCTGTATGCCCTGGAGGCGATGCCGGCGAAGATCGACCGGATCAGGACGCGGATCTGGACCAGCATAAAAGCAGGGAATTGATTGCGGGTATTACGCAGCCCCTGCAGGAGCAGCCTTGCCGAGGCGTCGGCAAGGCCGCTGCTACAGGATCAGATGTAGGCCTGTACGATCAGTGATGCTCGCGAGTAGCGCGGAACTTGATGTCCGGCCAGCGCTCTTCCATCAGCGACAGGTTGACCCGGGTCGGGGCCAGGTAGGTCAGGTGACCGCCGCCGTCGATGGCCAGGTTCTCCATGGCCTTGTTCTGGAATTCCTCGAGCTTCTTCTTGTCGTCGCAGCTGATCCAGCGCGCCGACCAGACGGTGATCGGCTCGTAGGCGCACTCGACCTTGTACTCTTCCTTCAGACGGCTGGCGACCACGTCGAACTGCAGCACACCGACCGCGCCAAGGATGATGTCGTTGCTGCGTTCGGGGAAGAACACCTGCGTCGCGCCCTCTTCGGCCAGTTGCTGCAGGCCCTGGCGCAGCTGCTTGGATTTCAGCGGGTCCTTCAGGCGCACGCGGCGGAACAGCTCCGGGGCGAAGTGCGGGATACCGGTGAAGCCCAGGGCCTCGCCTTCGGTGAAGGTGTCGCCGATCTGGATGGTGCCGTGATTGTGCAGGCCGATGATGTCGCCGGCATAGGCCTCTTCCAGCTGCTCACGCTCGGAGGAGAAGAAGGTCAGCGCATCGCCGATGCGCAGGTCCTTGTTGATCCGCACATGGCGCATCTTCATGCCCTTCTCGTACTTGCCCGAGCAGATACGCATGAACGCGATGCGGTCGCGATGTTTCGGGTCCATGTTCGCCTGGATCTTGAACACGAAACCGGTGAACTTCTCTTCCACGGGCTCAACGGTACGCTCGTGGGCCACCCGGCCCAGCGGGCGTGGCGCCCAGTCGACGACCGCGTCGAGCACATGGTCGACACCGAAGTTGCCCAGGGCGGTACCGAAGAACACCGGGGTCAGCTGGCCGTTGATGAACTCGTCCTGGTTGAACTCGTGGCAGGCACCCTGCACCAGTTCCAGTTGCTCGACGAACGAATCGTACTGGTCACCGAGGTGCGCGCGGGCCTCGTCGGAGTCCAGGTTCTGGATGATCTTGGCTTCGGTGCGCTCGTGGCCGTGGCCCGGGGTGTAGACGACGATGTAGTCGCCGGTGAGGTGGTACACGCCCTTGAAGTCGCGGTAGCAACCGATCGGCCAGGTAATTGGCGCGGCCTTGATCTTCAGGACTGCCTCGATCTCGTCGAGCAGTTCAATCGGATCACGGATGTCACGGTCGAGTTTGTTGATGAAGCTGACGATCGGCGTGTCGCGCAGGCGGCAGACGTCCATCAGGGCGATGGTACGCGGCTCTACACCCTTACCACCGTCGAGCACCATGAGCGCCGAGTCCACCGCGGTCAGGGTGCGGTAGGTATCTTCCGAGAAGTCCTCGTGGCCGGGGGTGTCGAGCAGGTTGATCATGTGCTCGCGGTAAGGGAACTGCATCACCGAGGTGGTGATGGAGATGCCGCGCTGCTTCTCCATTTCCATCCAGTCGGAGGTGGCGTGGCGGTCGGACTTGCGCGACTTCACGGTACCCGCGACGGAGATCGCCTTGCCCATCAGCAGGAGCTTCTCGGTGATGGTGGTCTTACCGGCGTCGGGGTGGGAAATGATTGCGAAAGTGCGGCGCTTCGCGACTTCGGCGGCCTGGTTGGTCATGGGAAATCGCCTGACTGGGGATTCAAAAAGGGGCGATATCATACCTGAAGTCGGGGCGCGGGCCAAAACCGAAGATACGAAAGGCGCCTCCCGAACGGGCACGCGTGGGACCGGGCTTGCCCGCGAAAGGACCGGAACAACCACAACCAATCTACCGGACAATCGCTTTATCACGACAAATGGCCACAGGACAGTTACTTCAACGCCTTCAGCACTTAAATACGCCGTTTTTTCTCGTCATGTTCACAAGCAACCAGTTATTAACACTGGCCAAATGCCGCCCAAGATGGGAACCTTTCCCTCCACGGAGACGTCCACTCCCCTGCAACCCGCTTTGGTTCAGGGCTGGTTTCACCTGCTTCACGAGCCCGACGGGGTTCGGCTCATGGCCTGATGCCGCGCATCGGGCTGCTGCTCGCGACCACGCTGCCCGCCGCCAGGAATGGCCGGCCGCACGGGGGTGTGATCGCCGACTATAAAAAAGGAGTCCGCCTGTGGCTGCACGCTACGGAAAAGGGCTGTTGGGATGGGCCGCCGTGCTCGTCATCCTGGCCCTGCTGGTCCACTGGATCGGCATCGACACGATCGCCCGCTACCGCGACGATCTTGGGTTCTACCTGCAAGCGCACCTGGTCCTGGTGCTGGCTTCGATGGCGGCGGCGCTGGCCGTGGGCATCCCCGCCGGCATTGCCTTGAGTCGACCGCACCGGGTCGACAAGGCCGAGCGCTTCATGCAGTTTTTCAACGTTGGCAACACCATTCCTCCCCTGGCCGTCCTGGCCATCGCCCTGAGCATCCTGGGCATCGGCGCAGGTCCCGCGATCTTCGCGCTGTTCCTCGCCTCCCTGCTGCCCATCGTGCGCAATACCTACGAGGGCCTGAAAAACGTCCCCGCCTCGCTCAAGGAAGCCGCCACCGGTATCGGCATGACCCCGCGCCAGCAGCTGTGGCAGGTGGAACTGCCCAATGCCGTGCCGATCATCGTCGGCGGGGTGCGCGTGGCCCTGGCGCTGAACGTGGGTACCGCGCCGCTGGCATTCCTGATCGGCGCCAACAGCCTGGGCAGCCTGATCTTCCCCGGCATCGCCCTGAACAACCAGCCGCAGCTGTTGCTGGGTGCCGCGTGCACCGCGCTGCTGGCCCTGGCGCTCGACGCGCTGGTGAGTTTCTCCAGCAAGCGCTGGCTGGAACGTGGCCTGGCCCGTTAACGAGAGGGAAACCATGAAGAAGACAATCGCCCTGTTGCTGGGCGCGGCCCTGCTATGCGCAGGCTTTGCCCAGGCGGCGGAAAAACCGCTGATCCGCATCGGCGCGCGGGTGTTCACCGAACAGACCGTGCTCGCCGAAATCACCGCCCAGTACCTGCGTGCCAACGGCTTCGATGTACGGGTGACCGCCGGCCTTGGCAGCAACATCGCCCGACAGGCCCAGGAAACCGGCCAGCTCGACCTGATGTGGGAATACACCGGCGTCTCGCTGGTGTCCTACAACCATATCGACGAGCGCATGCCCAGCGCCGCAGCCACCTACGCCCGGGTCAAGGCACTCGATGCGAAGAAAGGACTGGTCTGGCTGACTCCGTCGAAATTCAGCAACACCTATGCCCTGGGACTGCCCAGGGAGGTCGCCGCGGCCTACCCGCAGGTCAACACCATCAGCGATCTCAACCACGTGTTGCGTGACGAGCCCGACCGTCACCACCTGGTGGCCCTGGACACCGAGTTCGCCAACCGCCCCGATGGCCTGGTTGGCCTGCGCGAGATGTACGGGCTGCCCCTGGACCGGCGCAACATCCGCCAGATGGATGGCGGCCTGGTCTACACCGCGATGCGCAACAACCAAGTGTTCGCCGGCCTGGTCTACACCACCGACGGGCGCCTGGACGCATTCGATCTCAAATTGCTGGAAGACGACAAGCACTACTTCCCCGACTACACCGCGGCGCCCGTGCTGCGCAAGGCAGTACTCGACGCCCACCCGCAGCTGGCCACCCTGCTCGAGCCGCTGGCCAGTCAGCTCGACGACCAGACCATGCGCAAGCTCAACGCCCAGGTCGATGTCGAGCACCAGAGCCCGACCGTGGTCGCCGCGGCGTTCCTGCGTGAGCACTCACTCGGCGAGGTACAACCATGAACCTGCTCGACACCTTTGCCCATCTCGACTGGGCGCAAGTCCTGCAACTGACCGGGCAGCACATCACCCTGGTTGGCATCGCCGTGGGCCTGGCCATCGTCGTCGGCGTGCCGCTGGGCATCCTGATGACCCGCTTCCCGGTGTTCGCCGGCCCCCTGCAGGCCAGCGCCACGGTGCTGCTGACCATCCCCTCGATCGCCCTGTTCGGTCTGCTGCTGCCGTTCTACTCGAAGTTCGGCCAGGGCCTGGGGCCGTTGCCGGCGATCACCGCCGTGTTCCTTTATTCACTGCTGCCGATCCTGCGCAACACCTACCTGGCCCTGACCAACGTCGAACCGGGCATCCGCGAGGCGGCCCGCGGCATCGGCATGACCTTCGGCCAGCGCCTGCGCATGGTCGAGCTGCCCATCGCCGTGCCGGTGATCCTGGCCGGCGTGCGCACCGCCGTGGTGATGAACATCGGCGTGATGACCATCGCCGCGACCATCGGCGCCGGTGGCCTGGGCGTGCTCATCCTCACCGCCATCAGCCGCAGCGACATGTCGATGCTGCTGGTCGGCGCCGTGCTGGTCAGCCTGCTGGCGATCATCGCCGACCTGCTCCTGCAAACCCTGCAACGTGCCCTGACTCCGGAAGGACTGCGCCCATGATCGAACTGAAGAACCTCAGCAAGACCTTCAACGTCAACGGCAAGGACGTCAAAGCCGTCGACGCGGTAAGCCTCACCGTCAACGAGGGCGAAATCTGCGTGTTCCTCGGCCCCTCGGGCTGCGGCAAGAGCACCACGCTGAAGATGATCAACCGCCTGATCACCCCGACCTCGGGCCAGGTGTTCATCAACGGCGAAGACACCAGCGCGCTGGACGAGGTAACCCTGCGTCGTCATATCGGCTATGTGATCCAGCAGATCGGACTGTTCCCCAACATGACCATCGAGGAGAACATCACCGTGGTCCCGCGCCTGCTCGGCTGGGACAAGCAGAAATGCCACGACCGCGCTCGCGAGCTGATGCACATGATCAAGCTCGAGCCCAAGCAGTACCTGCAGCGCTACCCGCGCGAGCTCTCCGGCGGCCAGCAGCAGCGCATCGGCGTGATCCGCGCCCTGGCCGCCGAGGCGCCGGTGCTGCTGATGGACGAGCCGTTCGGCGCGGTCGACCCGATCAACCGCGAGATGATCCAGAACGAGTTCTTCGAGATGCAGCGGGCACTGAACAAGACGGTGATCATGGTCAGCCATGACATCGACGAGGCCATCAAGCTGGGCGACAAGATCGCTATCTTCCGCGCCGGCAAGTTGCTGCAGTTGGATCACCCGGACACCTTGCTGGCCCATCCGGTGGACGATTTCGTCAGTAACTTCGTCGGCCAGGACAGCACCCTGAAACGCCTGCTGCTGGTGCGCGCCGAGGATGCGGCGGACAACGCGCCAGCGTTGAGCCCGGAAACGTCGGTGAGCGAGGCGCTGGAACTGCTGGATGAGCACGATCGCCGTTATGCAGTGGTGACAGATGCCGCGAACAAGGCGCTGGGCTATGTGCGCCGGCGCGACATGCACCGACAGCACGGGACGTGTGGGGATTTCCTGCGACCGTTCAACGCCACGGCGGCGCATGACGAGCACCTGCGCATCCTGCTGTCGCGGATGTACGAGTTCAATCGGGCGTGGTTGCCGGTGCTGGATAGCGAAGGCGTGTTCCTGGGGGAGGTGACGCAGGAGTCGATTGCGGCGTACCTGAGCTCGGGCAGGTCGCGGGGCGGCAAGACCAGTATCGTGTCGCCGGCGGAGGCAGTAGTCTCCTGATGGATAGCCGGGGGCGCTTTGCGCCCCATCGCGACACAAGGCCGCTCCCACAGGTATAGCATCAGCCTCCAGGCCGGCGCAGTACCTGTGGGAGCGGCCTTGTGTCGCGATGGGGCGCGCAGCGGCCCCGGCAATCTCGAATCAGAACCCTACACTGGCCTGCACATAGAACGTGCGCGGCTCCCCCACATAGATCCCGGCATTGTTGTCGCTGGAACGCGTGAAGTACTGCTTGTCGAAGAGGTTCTTCACCCCCGCCGCCAGCTTCAGGTTCGACAGCTGCGGCCCGAAGTCATAGCCGCCACGGGCATGCCAGGTCACGTACCCCGGAATATCGCCATACTGCCCGTCGGCACTCGGCTCGGTGATGTAGTTGCCGTTGAAGCTGCCGTTGGCATTCATCCCGGTTCCCGGCGCGCGCTGCTTGGATTGGGCGTACGCGTCCAGGTTCCAGGTCCAGCGGTTGACGGCGTAACGCAGCCCGGCGGTGGCCACCTGGCGCGAGTAGAACGGCAGGTCGCGGCCCTTGAAGCCGGGGATATCACCTTCATAGGTGGCGCGAGTGTAGGTGTAGCCACCATTGACCGACAGGCCTTCCAGCCGCGGGTCGAGACCGGCCAGGTCGTAGCGCACCGAGGCCTCGATGCCCTGGTGCTTGGTCGCCCCCAGGTTGGTCCAGCCGATGTCGTTGCTGATGTACTGCAGCTCGTCGTCGAAGTCGATGTAGAACGCGGTCAACTCACCGGCAAAACCGCCGTTGTCATAGCGCGTACCCACTTCGTAGGTCTTGGCCTTCTCCGGCTCCAGGCCGTTGGCCGTGTTGTTGCCGGTACCGCCCTGGCCCAGCTGGAAGTACTGCAGGCTGCCAAACGATGTCTCGTAGTTGGCGAACAGCTTCCAGGCGTCGGACAGGTGGTACATCACGCTCAACGCCGGCAGCGGTTCGTTGCTGGTGATGCTGCGGTTCTTCTCCGGCACCGGGCGGTAGTTGGCGTCCAGCACCGGGCGATCGCGCCAGTCGGTGTTGATGTGCTCGAAGCGGATGCCCGGGGTGATGGTCCAGTTGCCGACGTCGATCTTGTCATCGATGTAATAGGCGCTGGCCTCGGTGCCGCCGCTGCGGTCCTGGAACACATGACCGTCGGAGGTCGGGGTGACAGTGGGCACGTTGTCGACCAGGGCCAGGCGCGTGGACTGCTCGCGCATGGCTTCCTTCAAGTAGCGATACCCGACGCTGACTTCCTGGGTGGTCGGGCCGACGAAGAAGATCCGCGACAGGCGTGGCTCGATGGCGAAGGTGTGGTAGTTGCGCGGGTACGACGACAGGGTCTTCATGTCGCGCGCGGCGATGGCGCTGCCCCGGAAGCTGTCGGTGTAGTAGGTCAGCACCTCGAACTGGGTGGCGTCGTCGATCTGCCGCAGCCACTTGAACGACACGTCCTTGCGCCGGCCACTGAAATAGTCGTAGTCGCGCACCGACTGGAAGGGATCGTGGTCGTACTGGGCCTGGGCCAGGCCACCGGGCATGTCGGCACGGCCGTCGTAGTAGTGGAAGTTGAGCCAGAACTCGTCGACATCGGTCGGCGCCCAGTGAGTCTTGAGCATCACGTCGTCGATATCGTTGTCGTTGTTGCTGCTGCGGTAGCCGTCGCCGTTCACACCGGTATACAGCAACGCCACGCCCATGCCGTTGTCGGCGGTGCCGCCGACGAAGGCCGACTCGGTGTGCTTCCAGCCGCCATGGCGGGAAGTCTCCAGGGTGGTGGACAACTCGCCGGAGGCCTTCTCGGGAATCGCCCGGGTCACGAAGTTGATCACCCCGCCGACGTTCTGCGGGCCATAGCGCACGGAACCGGCGCCGCGCACCACGTCGATGCTGTCGAGGTTGCCCGAGGAGATCGGCGCCATCGACAGCTGCGGCTGGCCGTAAGGGGCGAAGGCCGCCGGGATGCCGTCGATCAGCACGGTCGAGCGCGGCGACAGGCGCGAGGTAAGACCACGCACGCCGACGTTCAGCGACAGGTCGCTGCCGCCGGTGCCGTTGGAGTCCTGCACCTGCACGCCGGGGATGCCGCGCAGGGCATCGCGCACGTTCATCGTGCCCTTCTCCACCATCGCTTCGCGACGCACCACGGTACGAGCACCGGGATGATTCTGCACCACGCTCTGCTGGGCGTCGCCCAGCCAGTCACCAACCACTTTCACATCGGTGGGCGCCAGCTCCAGGCTGCCGGTGGTCAGGGTGCCGGCGGCCTGGACCGGCTTGACCACCACGGTGTCCGCGGACTGCTCGAAGGTCAGCCCGCTGCCTTGCAGCAGTTGCTGCAGGGCCTGCTCCGGCGCCAGGTTGCCGGACACCGCCGGGGCCTGCTTGCCGTCCACCAGTTCGGGGCTGAAGAACAGCTGCAGGTGGGTCTGCTGACCCAGTTGCTTGAGTGCGCCCGCCAATGGCTGGGCCTGGATCTGGATGCTGTCGGCGTAGCTGGTGCCGGCGGCGCTGACCGCCAGGGCCAGCGCCAGGCGGCGCAGCTGGAGAAGGGGCTTATTGTTGTTCACGTCTTCGAGGGGTCCTGAGAGTCGGGATAAACGCCAACCGCATGCAAATGGAAATGCTTGGCAGTTGCAGCTGGCGGGGAAGACGAACGAACGGAAAAAAACCTGAATTTATTTCAAAATAATTTCGCTGGAGCCATCCGGACGGGTCTTCACCTGCACCGGCAGGATGCTCGGCAGTGCGCGCAACAGTGCGTCCGGATCGTCGGTGCTAAAGGTGCTCGACAGCCGCAGCGCGGCGGCCTTGCCGGGTGCCACATGCAGCGGCTGGGCGCGGTAACGGGAGACTTCCACCACCACCTCGCTCAGCGGCGCGTTGTCGAACACCAGCTTGCCCTGGCGCCAGGCGGTCACGGCATTGGCGTCGACGGCATAGGGCGCGGCGACCTTGCCCTGGGCGTCGATGTGCGAACCCTGGCCGGCGCCGAGCAGCGCCAGCGACTCGGCCGCGCCCTGCACCTTCACCGAACCCTGTTCCACCGCCACGCGGGTGCTGCTCAAGTCCTGGCGCACATCGAAGCGGGTGCCGGTGACGGTGACTTCACCCTGAGCGGTGCTCACCACGAATGGCCGGCCACTGTCGTGGGCGACGATGAACATCGCCTCGCCCGCCTCCAGGCGCACATGGCGACGCCCCGCAGAGAACATCACCTGCACCTGGGTGGCACTGTTGAGTTCCAGCTTTGATCCGTCCGGCAGTTCAACCTGACGCCGCTCGCCATGGGCCGTGCTCAACGTGTCCTGATGGTTGAGCTGCTGGTACTGCCAACCTGTCCAGCCCAGCCCCAGCGCGGCCACTGCTACACCGGCCGCCAAGGCCTGGCGCAGCAGGTGGCGGCGCGCAAGCGGGCGCGCCGGCTCGGGCTGGCACAGCGCTTCGAGGCGTTGTCGGGGGATGAAATCGGCGGCGCGCCACAGCTGTACCAGGCGCTGATACTCCTCGCGATGACGTGGGTGCTCCGCCAGCCAGGCCTGCAAGGCCTGCTGCACGGCGCTGTCATGCGGCGCCTCCTGGGCCCGGGCGAACCAGCTGGCCGCCTGCTCACCCACGGGGTCGGGCGCGTGCTGTCTGAACAATGGGGTCTCCTGACTCATCTGGCCGACAGTGCTCACGCAGGTGTCGGAGCGTGCGGATCATATACTTTTCGACCATGTTCTTGGTCAAACCCATGCGCTCGGCGATCTCGGCCTGGGTCAGGCCCTCGAGTTTCTGCCAGATGAACACCCGGCGGCAGTTGAGCGGCAACTCGGCCAACGCCCGCTCGACGCTGTCGGCCAGTTCCAGGGCTTGCACGTAGGCCTCCGGGTCGCTGCCATTGGCGGCGCCGTCGGCGAACGCCTCAAGTTCCAGTGCCTGGCGAAGGTCCTCGCGGCGAAAGCCATCGACGGCAATGTTGCGGGCGGTCTGGTGCAGGTAGGCACGCGGCTGCTCGACCTGCTCGCTCGGGTTTTCCAGAACCCGGACAAAGGCGTCGTGGGTGAGGTCCTCGGCCTGCTGACGACTGCGCAACTTGCGCGTCCAGGTGCCGATCAGCTCATGGTAGTGGTCGAGAAAGCCTTTGTGTCCGGACACGTTCGGGGTCGTCAGGGAGGCAGATGAGGTCGCGAATAGTAATGCTTCTCATAAATGACGGCAATTGGCCCTGCCTTGAGCCGACCAAGGGTGGTTTCCAGTGTCGGTAACAAAAAATTTATGACGAATTCAAAAAAAATGACGGGCGTCACACCGTGGCCATAAATATGAACACTCTCCGGAAAAAGCCCGTTCACCACACAACTCCGACAAACGGTCTTCTGCCGATTCTTCGGCTCTTTCTCGGCGAAAGCCAGCCAACATGCAAAGAACCCAGCTTTCAGCCGTTCGCGACCAGATCGCCACCTATTCCACAATTTTTAACGCTTACGGCCTTTTCCGGAACATCCATGCCACGCACCGGTCGGTAATTGCAGCGGTGGAGCGTCGATACACGACGAACACCCCGGACCTGCCTGTTGATCTTGCGGTTTTCACATCCTAAAGTGCGCGCCGAACGTCCATGCTGGAAACGATCCATCCGGCTCAAGTACTGACGACGAGACAGCAAGGTCACCCGCCGCCCTTTCCCGGCACGGTTGACCTTTTTGCTTTCGGCGACATGCCTTGGGAAGTAGGCGAACCAAAGTGGGGATACGGAGGACGTTCAGTGTGCTGCCACTTATCTTTTCAGTTTGCCCATGGAGCCCTTGAGCATGTCGATCCAGGTCGAAGACTACTTTGCGCGTGACACCTTCCAGAAGATGAAGGCGTTCGCCGACAAGCAGGAAACCCCGTTCGTACTCATCGATACCCAGATGATCAGCCAGGCCTATGACGACCTGCGCGCCGGTTTCGAATTCGCCAAGGTCTACTACGCGGTCAAGGCCAACCCGGCGGTCGAGATCATCGACCTGCTCAAGGAGAAAGGCTCGAGCTTCGACATCGCCTCGATCTACGAGCTGGACAAGGTGCTGGGCCGTGGCGTCAGCCCCGACCGTATCAGCTACGGCAACACCATCAAGAAGTCCAAGGACATCCGCTACTTCTTCGAGAAAGGCGTGCGCCTGTACGCCACCGACTCCGAAGCCGACCTGCGCAACATTGCCAAGGCCGCGCCGGGCTCGAAGGTCTATGTGCGCATCCTCACCGAAGGTTCCACCACCGCCGACTGGCCGCTGTCGCGCAAGTTCGGCTGCCAGACCGACATGGCCATGGACCTGCTGATCCTCGCCCGCGACCTGGGCCTGGTGCCTTACGGCATCTCCTTCCACGTCGGCTCCCAGCAGCGCGACATCAGCGTGTGGGACGCGGCCATCGCCAAGGTCAAGGTGATCTTCGAGCGCCTGAAGGAAGAAGACGGCATCGAACTGAAGCTGATCAACATGGGCGGTGGCTTCCCGGCCAACTACATCACCCGTACCAACAGCCTCGAGACCTACGCCGAGGAAATCATCCGCTTCCTCAAGGAAGACTTCGGCGACGACCTGCCGGAAATCATCCTCGAGCCTGGCCGCTCGCTGATCGCCAACGCCGGCATCCTGGTCAGTGAAGTGGTGCTGGTGGCGCGCAAGTCGCGCACCGCGGTCGAGCGCTGGATCTACACCGACGTGGGCAAGTTCTCCGGCCTGATCGAAACCATGGACGAGGCGATCAAGTTCCCGATCTGGACCGAGAAGAAAGGCGAGACCGAGGAAGTGGTGATCGCCGGACCGACCTGCGACAGCGCCGACATCATGTACGAGAACTACAAGTACGGCCTGCCGCTGAACCTAGCGATCGGCGATCGCCTGTACTGGCTGTCCACCGGTGCCTACACCACCAGCTACAGCGCGGTGGAGTTCAACGGCTTCCCGCCGCTGAAAGCCTACTACCTGTAATGCACAACGGGGCCGCAAGGCCCCGTTTTCAATTCCATCGCGGGGCAAGCCCGCTCCCACGCCTGTGGTGAAGACCCGTGGGAGCGGGCTTGCCCCGCGATATGACCGGAACGGACATACTCAAGTACCGCGCAGTTCGATCTCTTCGGCATAGCGCGCCGCATGGGCCATCAGCGCCGGCCCCGCCCCCTGCAACGTCACCAGCGCACTGCGCAGGAAATTCAGGTTGCCCTCGACCCTGGCCCGTTCCAGCCATGGCCCGGCCTCCCCGATCTCCCCCCGCTCGGCCAGCACCAGCGCCAGGCTGAACATCCCGCGAAAATCCCCGGCCTCGGCCGAACGCCGACACCAGCGCACGGCCCGGGCAGGGCTTGGCGCGGTGGCAATGCCCTGCTCCAGGTAGCGCCCATACAGGTTCATCGACTTGGCATGCCCCAGCTGTGCGGCTTTCTCGTAGCACATCAACGCCTGGGCCTGGTCGGCCGGCACCCCGCGCCCGGTGGCCAGCAGGTTGGCCAGGTTGTACATCCCCCAGTCCAGGCCGGCGTCGGCCGCACGGGCATAGTGAATGGCCGACTGCGCCAGATCCACCTCGCCACCCCAACCGTGCTCCAGGCACCGGCCGAGCATGTTGTGCGCCATGGCGCTGCCGCCCTGGGCGGCGATGGCGAACCAACGGCGGGCCACACCGGCATCTTCTTCGATACCGCGCCCATCGAGCAGGATCTGCCCGAGCAGCAACTGCGCCTCGACCACCCCCTGCCCCGCCGCCGCGAGGATCGCCTGGGCGGCCTGACCCGGGCTGTGTTCGAGCATCGCCTGCAACCCGGCCACATCCACCACATCCTCACGACGCAACTGATAGGACACGGCTCAGACCTCGGCCCAGCGGCGCAGCAGGTTGTGATAGGTGCCGGTCAGTTGCAGCAGCGACGGATGCTCGGGCACATCGGCAGTGAGCTGGCGGACCGCGTTGTCCATCTCGAACAGCAAGGTGCGCTGGCTGTCTTCGCGCACCAGGCTCTGGGTCCAGAAGAACGCCGCATAGCGCGCACCGCGGGTGACCGGGTTGACCTTGTGCAGGCTGGTGCCGGGGTACAGCACCATGTCGCCGGCGGCCAGCTTGACCTCGCGCACGCCATAGGTGTCCTGGATCACCAGTTCGCCGCCGTCGTAGCTGTCCGGATCGCTGAGGAACAGCGTCGAGGACAGGTCGGTGCGCACCCGCTCCGGGCTGCCCTTGGGCTGGCGCAGGGCGTTGTCGATGTGGAAATCGAAATTGCCCCCTTCGCGGTAGCAGTTGATCAGCGGCGGGAACACCTTGTGCGGCAGCGCCGCCGACATGAACAACGGGTTGCGCCACAGCCGCTCGATCAGCGCACTGCCAATCTCCTTGGCCAGCGCATGGCCCTCGGGCAACTGCAGGTTGTGTTTGGCCTTGGCCGACTGGTACCCCGCGGTGATCTTGCCGTCGGCCCAGTCGGCCTGCTCCAGGGCCTCGCGGATGCGCGAGATCTCATCGGCGTCGAACAGCCCGGGAATGTGAAGCAGCATGGCGGCGGCACCAGATATGACCATAGGAGCGTCAATGATATTGATTCACTTTTACCTACCACAAGCCCCTTTATTCATGGCACGACGGATGAGACCGCAAAAACCGTAAGGCAAAATTGTAAAGAATGTAAATTTCTGGCGAATGGTAACGCTTCTCAATTGTTCCTTACATTCGCTTACATTAACATCCGCGGCCTTCATACCTTGGGGAAGGTCTACAACAATGCGTCACGTGCCATCTGCTGTGAGTTCACCACGTCTGCTCGCCTCCGCCATCGGCGTTGCCGTCACCGCCGCCGCTTCACAAGGGGCGCTGGCTGCCGAGCAGAGCACGGATGCCGTCATCTCGCTGGACGCCACCAGCGTGAATGCGACGCAGGATGCCACCACCTACAAGTCGGACACGGCCAGCTCGAAGAAGTACACGGCTCCCCTGCGTGAAACGCCGAAGAGTGTCACTGTCATCCCGCAGCAGGTCATCCGTGACACCGGGGCTACCACCCTGGTGGACGCATTGCGCACGACCCCAGGCATCACCTTCGGTGCGGGCGAGGGCGGCAACCCCGCAGGTGATCGACCGATCATCCGCGGCTTCAATGCCGAAAGCGATGTGTTCGTCGACGGCATGCGTGATGTCGCCTCGCAAAGCCGCGAAATTTTCAACGTCGAGTCGGTCGAAGTGAGCAAAGGCCCCGGTTCGGCCTTTACCGGCGCCGGCTCCACTGGCGGCAGTCTGAACCTGGTCACCAAGACTGCAAAATTGGGTGATGCTTACAATGGCGGCTTCACCTGGGGCAGCGACCAGACCAAGCGCACGACCCTGGACCTGAACAAGCAGTTGACCGACAGCTCGGCCTTTCGCCTGAACCTGATGAAGCACGAGGCCAATGTCGCCGGTCGTGACGATGTGGATGTCAGTCGCTGGGGCGTTGCCCCCTCCTTTGCCTTCGGCCTGGGCACCGATACCCGGGTCACGGTGGGTTACTACCATCTCAAGACCGACGATATGCCGGACTACGGCATCCCGCTGAACCGCAGTGCCACGCGCAGCAAGTACAACGTGGACGG
This sequence comes from Pseudomonas sp. P106(2024), assembly GCF_057480815.1. Classification (NCBI taxonomy): domain Bacteria; kingdom Pseudomonadati; phylum Pseudomonadota; class Gammaproteobacteria; order Pseudomonadales; family Pseudomonadaceae; genus Pseudomonas; species Pseudomonas sp. P106(2024). Next base: position 102,417 of record NZ_JBLIYU010000007.1, read on the forward strand.
GCCGGCACATGTCGATCGCGACAACTTCTATGGCCTGAACGGTCGCGACTATCGCAAGACCAGCAACGACAGTGGCACCTTGCGCATCGAACATGACCTGAACGACAACCTGACACTGTCCAACAGCTTGCGCATGTCGCGCTCGACGCTCGACTACATCGTCACCAACCCTGATGACAGCAAGGGCAACGTTGCCAACGGCACAGTCTATCGCTCCACCAAGAACCGCAACTCCACCTCCAAGGGTTGGGTCAACCAGACCGACCTGAGTGCCAAGTTCAACACAGGCTTCATCGAACACAGCCTGGTCACTGGCCTGGAGTTCACCTACAGCGACACCCACAACCGTGGCTATGTGATCACCTCCGCCGCGGGAACCGGCACGACCTGCAACCCCGCGCTGCTCGCCTCCGGCGATTGCACCAGCCTGTACGATCCCTCCCCGGACGATAGCTGGTCGGGCACCATCACCGACAGTCCGGCCTACACCGACACCGACACCAAGACCAGCGCCGCCTATGTCTTCGACACCCTCACGTTCAATGAACAGTGGTCGCTGAACCTCGGCCTGCGCTACGACGACTACCAGACCAAGTCCAGCGGCTACAGCACCGGCGGTCGAGGCTCGGTGGCCGGCGACTTCTCCCGTGAAAACAATGCGCACCTGTGGAACTACCAAGTGGGTGTGGTCTACAAGCCCCTGCCAAACGGCAGCGTCTACGCGGCCTGGTCGACGTCCAGCAACCCGTCGGGTGAATCCAGCGGCAACGGTGGCCTGGAACTGGCCGCCAACAACAGCAATCTTGATCCGGAACGCAATCGCAACTACGAAATAGGCACCAAGTGGGACTTCTTCGACGAGAACCTCTCGCTCACTGCCGCACTGTTCCGTACCGACAAGACCAACGCACGGGTCACCGACCCTGACAATGCGACGTACCAGGTGCTCGATGGTGAGCAGCGAGTCCAGGGGCTGGAGCTGACCTACGCCGGTAACCTGACCAGCAAGTGGAAGGTCTACGGCGGTTACACCTACATGGAGAGCGAGATCGTCAAGACCACCACGGCAGCGAACCAAGGCAACCATATGCCGAGTACGCCGCGGAACAACTTCACCTTCTGGTCGACCTACGACATCGTGCCGCAGCTGACCCTCGGTGCTGGCGCGACCTTCGTCGACGCCCGCTTCGGTGACGAGGCGAACTCCGTCGAAGTACCGTCCTACTGGCGCTACGATGCCATGGCGACCTATCGCCTGACCAAGAATGTGGACCTGCAGCTGAACCTGCAGAACCTGACGGACAAACGCTACTTCGACCAGGTGTTCTCGACCCACTACGCCCATGTGGCCGCTGGCCGCACTGCCTTGATGAGCGCCAACTTCCACTTCTGATGCAGCAGCACCAGGCCCCGTTCATTCGCTTGAACGGGGCTTTTGCGTATCAAGGCATAATGCACGCCGCGCAGTCCCTGGCGGCAATACAAGGTAATCGATGTGGTGAAGAAGACGCTGTTCCAATTGCACTGGTTCCTTGGCATCACCGCCGGCCTGGTGCTGGCGCTGATGGGCATGACCGGCGCGATCTGGTCCTTCCAGGAAGAACTGCTGCGGGCATTCAACGCCGAGGTACTGAAGGTCGAGATCCGCCAGGAAGGCGTGCTGGCGCCGGCCGAACTGGTGCGCCGGGTCGAGGCCGCGCAAGGCGACAAGGTCTCCATGCTCTGGGTCGATACCCGCGAGGGCAACGCCGCGCGAATCTTCTTTACCCCCGCCCCCGGCGAGCGCCGTGGCGCGCTGCGCTACGCCGACCCGTACACCGGCGAGCTCAAGGGTGACGTGGCTGGCCTGGGCTTCTTCAACCTCATGCTCAACCTGCACCGGTTCCTGGCCATGGGCGACACAGGCCGGCAGATCACCGGCGCCTGCACCTTGATGCTGATTTTCTTCTGCCTCTCGGGGCTGTACCTGCGCTGGCCGCGCAAGGCACTGGACTGGCGGGCCTGGCTGACGCTGGACTGGGCGAAGAAAGGCCGCGCCTTCAACTGGGACCTGCACGCGGTATTCGGCACCTGGTGCCTGCTGTTCTACCTGCTGTTCGCCCTGACCGGGCTGTTCTGGTCCTACCAATGGTACCGCGAAGGCCTCAATCGCCTGCTGGCCGACCAACCCGCGGCCGGCGAGCAGAAGCGTGGCGAAGGTCGCGGCGGTCGCCATGGCCCGACCAGGGTGGACAAGAACGCCCCGCCTCTTGTTGTCGATTACGATGCCATCTGGACCAATCTCAAGGCCGCCGCAGGCCCCGGCCTGTCCACCTACAACCTGCGCCTGCCGCCGGCCGGCGGGCAACCGGCGACCCTGTTCTACCTGCTGCAAGGCGCCGACCACGAGCGCGCCCTGAACACCCTCACCCTCGACCCGGCCACCGGCCAGGTCAAACGTCACGAGCGTTACACCGACAAGTCGTTCAAGGCCCAGTTGCTGCAGAGCGTCTACGCTCTGCACGTGGGCAGCTACTTCGGCCTGCCGGGGCGAATCATCGTCACCCTCGCCAGCCTGACCATGCCGCTGTTCTTCGTCACCGGCTGGCTGCTGTACCTCGACCGTCGACGCAAGAAGCGTCAGGTTCGCGCCGCACGTGGCGCGGTGGCCCCTCAGGCCAATGACGGAGATAGCTGGTTGATCGGCTTCGCCAGCCAGAGCGGCTTCGCCGAACAGCTGGCCTGGCAGAGCGCCGGCCAACTTCAATCCGCCGGCTTGTCGGTGCAGGTACGCCCGCTGGCCGAATTGGGCGAAACCGAATTGCGCCAGGCCAACCGAGCACTGTTCGTGGTCAGCACCTTCGGCGACGGGGAAGCTCCGGACAGCGCCCGTGGCTTCGAGCGCAAGGTCCTCGGCCAAGCCTGGCCGCTGGATCACCTGGACTACGCCCTGCTGGCCCTGGGCGACCGCCAGTACCCGCACTTCTGCGGCTTCGCCCGCCGACTCCAGGCCTGGCTCGGCGAACGTGGCGCCACCTGCGCCTTCAGCCCGGTTGAGGTGGACAACGCCGACCCCGCCGCCCTGCGGTTGTGGCAACAGGCGCTGACGCACCTGACCGGCGCCCGCCCGGTCGCCGCCTGGCAGCCGCCAAGCTTCGGCAACTGGCGCCTGTCGCGCCGCGATCAGCTCAACCCCGGCAGCCAGGGGGCGCCGGTGTACCTGTTGGGCCTGCAGGCAGAAGCGCCCGCAACCTGGGAGGCCGGTGACCTGATCGAAATCCTGCCACGCAACGGCCAGCCCCGTGTCGATGCCTTCCTTGCCGGCCTGGGCCTTGACCCAGGCAGCCCGGTGCAGCTCGACGGCCTGCAGGAAACCCTGGCGCAGGCCCTGGCCAGCCGCCAGTTGCCGGTCAGCCGCGAACACCTGATCGGCCTGCATGCCCAGGCACTGGTCGACGCACTGATACCGCTCACCGCCCGTGAATACTCGATTGCCTCCATCGCCAGCGATGGCGTGCTGGAGCTGATCGTGCGCCAGGAGCGCCACGCCGATGGCAACCTGGGCCTGGGCTCCGGCTGGCTGACCGAATACCTGCCGCTGGAAGGCAGCGTCAGCGCGCGCCTGCGTCGCAACAGCGGTTTCCACCTGCCCGTCGAATCGGCGCCCTTGGTGCTGATCGGCAATGGTACCGGCCTGGCCGGTCTGCGCAGCCTGCTAAAGGCCCGCATTGCTGGAGGCGAGCAACGCAACTGGCTGCTGTTCGGCGAACGCAACCGGGCGCACGATCTGCTGTGCGGCGAGGAGCTGCAGGGCTGGGTGGAAAGCGGCGACCTGCAACGGCTGGACCTGGCGTTTTCGCGGGACCAGGCGCAGAAGATCTATGTGCAGGACGTGCTGTTGCAGCAGGCCGCCGAGTTCAAGCGCTGGATCGAGGATGGCGCTTGCGTGTATGTCTGCGGCAGCCTGCAAGGCATGGCGGCCGGGGTGGATGCGGCGTTGCAGGGGATGCTGGGCGAGGCTGTCGTACAGCAGTTGATCGAGGACGGGCGATACCGGCGAGATGTGTACTGAAGCCTGAAAGCATCGCGGGGCCAGCCCGCTCCCACGATACCGTGGGAGCGGGCTGGCCCCGCGATTGGCCCTTAATGCAGATCGAAGGTATCGGCATCCAGGTTCGCCGGGAACCGCGCCCGATACGCCGCCAGCTCCGCCGCCCGCAACACCACGGTGAACACCCCGTCGGCCTCGCCCGCGCTGAGCAGGTTCTCGCCCTGGAAGTCCAGCACCTGGCTGTCGCCGGAGTAGGCGAAGCCCTTGCCATCGGTGCCGACCCGGTTCACCGCCGCGACGAAGCACAGGTTCTCGATGCCGCGCGCCGGCAGCAGGCGGTTCCAGTGCAGGCGCCGCGCCGCCGGCCAGTTGGCGGTGTACAGCAGCAGGTCGGTGTCCTGGGCGTCACGGCTCCACACCGGGAAGCGCAGGTCGTAGCAGATCAACGGGCGGATCCGCCAACCTTTGAGCTCGAACTGCACCTGGCGCTCGCCAGGAGTGTAGTGCTTGTGCTCGCCGGCCATGCGGAACAGGTGACGCTTGTCGTAGTGCAGGATCTCGCCGTCGGGCCGTGCCCACAGCAGGCGGTTGCGGTGGCTGCCGTCAGCGGCCTGGATGATCACGCTGCCGGTGATCACCGCGTTGGCTTTCTTCGCCTGGGCCTTGAGCCACTTGTAGGTCGGGCCGTTTTCCGGCTCCGCCAGGCTTTCGGACTCCATCGAAAAACCGGTGGTGAACATTTCCGGCAGGACCACCAGGTCCACCTCGCCGGCCTGGCCGATCAGCTCCTCGAAGTGCGCGTAGTTGGCCTCGCGGTCGTGCCAGGCCAGGGTGGTCTGCACCAGGGCGATTTTCAGGTTCGGCAGTTGGCTCAGATCGCGCATAGTTTCTCCGCTGCCTGGCGCAGCGTCTCCTCGCGTTTGGCAAAGCACAGGCGCACCAGGCGTTGCTCGGGGATGGGTTGCTGGTAGAACACCGACACCGGGATGCTGGCCACGCCATGCTCACGGGTCAGCCACAGGGCCATGTCGACATCGTTCAGGTCGGGGCGGATCTGCGAATAGTCCACCAGCTGGAAGTAAGTGCCCGGGGTGCGGGTGAAAGTGAAGCGCGAGGCCTGCAGCAAATCGCAGAACAGGTCGCGCTTGGCCTGGTAGAAGGCCGGTAGCTCGTCGATGTGCTCGGGGTGCTCGGCCATGAAGTCGGCCAGGGCGCACTGCAAGGGAGTCACGCCACAGAAGTTGACGTACTGGTGCACCTTGCGCAATTCGGCGCTGAGCGCCGGTGGCGCAACCACGTAACCGGTTTTCCAGCCGGTGACGTGATAGGTCTTGCCAAACGAGCTGATGACGAAGGCTCTGCTGTACAGCTGCGCGTGGGCCAGCACGCTGGCGTGGCGCACGCCATCGTAGATCAGGTGCTCATAGACTTCGTCGCTGATCAGATAGATATCGCGGTTGCCGATCAACGCGGCCAACTGGTCCAGGTCTTCGCGTCTGATCAAGGCGCCGCTGGGGTTGTGCGGCGAATTGAGGATGACCATGCGCGTGCGCGGACTCAGGGCGTCGCTGAACCTCTGCCAGTCGATGCTGAAGCTGCCGTCGCGCAGCGGCACATGCACGCAGCGGCCACCGGCCAGCTCCACCGATGGCTCATAGCTGTCGTAGCTGGGGTCGAAGACGATCACCTCGTCACCGGGGTGGATCACCGCCTGGATGGCGCAGAAGATCGCCTCGGTGGCGCCCGGGGTAATGGTCACCTCGTGATCGGCATCCACTGCCACGCCATACAGCCGGGCGATCTTGGCTGCAACCTGCTGGCGCAGGGCTGGCAGGCCGGTCATCGGCGAATACTGGTTGTGCCCGGCGGCCACATGCCGGCCAACGGCATCGAGCAGGGCCTGGGGTCCATTGAAGTCAGGGAAGCCCTGGGACAGGTTGAGCGCACCGGTCTGCATGGCCAGTTGCGACATGGTGGTAAAGATGGTCGTGCCGACGTTCGGCAGTTTGCTGCGGATCATGGAGCCCTCTTTCCTGGGGTTTGTCCGGCACGGGGTTGGGTCCGAGCATAGCGGATCAAGCAGTCAGGAAAAAGGTTGAAACAATAGGGGGATTGCGGTGGGTCAATCGTTGCAACCCAACAGCAGAATGAAGCGTGGGAGCGGCGGTGCGCCGATGCGACTTGCCCCGCGATGAGATCAGATCAGGCAGTCAACTGACCTGAACACTCTCATCGCGGGGCCCCTCCCAACGAGGGTTCTGCAAGCGTTGTTACTAACGCTTGTCGCGGCGCTTCTTCTCGGCCTTCTTGTGGTGCGACATCAAGCGGCGCTTTTTGTTGACCTGGCGATCGGTGAGGGTGTTCTTCTTGCCCTCGAACGGGTTGTCACCGCCCTTGTACTCGATGCGGATCGGCGTGCCGACCAGCTTGAGCACCCGGCGGTAGGTGTTCTCCAGGTAGCGCGAGTACGAGTTGGGGATCTTGTCGGTCTGGTTGCCGTGGATCACGATCAGCGGCGGGTTGGCGCCACCAAGGTGGGCATAGCGCAGCTTGATGCGGCGACCGTTGACCAACGGCGGCTGGTGCACGCTGATGGCGTCTTCGAGGATCTGCGTCAGGCGGCTGGTCGGCCAGCGGGTGACCGCCGACTTGAACGCGGCCTGCACCGACTTGTACAGGTGGCCCACGCCGGTGCCGTGCAGCGCCGAGATGAAGTGGATGTCGGCGAAGTCGACGAAGAACAGCCGGCGTTCCAGCTCGGTCTTCACGTAGTCGCGCTCGCCCGGCTCCATGCCGTCCCACTTGTTCAGGGCGATGACCACGGCGCGGCCGGCGTCCAGGGCGAAGCCCAGCAGGTTGAGGTCGTGGTCGACCACGCCTTCGCGGGCGTCCATGACGAAGATCACCACGTTGGCGTCCTTGATCGCCTGCAGGGTCTTCACCACCGAGAACTTCTCGACTTCCTCGTGGATCTTGCCGCGCTTGCGCACGCCAGCGGTGTCGATGAAGGTGTACTTCTCGCCATCACGCTCGAACGGGATGTAGATACTGTCGCGGGTGGTGCCCGGCTGGTCGTACACCACCACGCGCTCCTCGCCGAGCATGCGGTTGACCAGGGTCGACTTGCCGACGTTGGGGCGGCCGATGATGGCGATCTTGATGCCGTCTTTCTCGCTCGGGCCGGGAATGCGCGTGGCTTCCTCGCCTTCGGCGACATCCTCTTCGAGGGCTTCTTCCTCGGGGTCACGGGGAATATGGCCGAGCAGCGATTCCATCAGGGCGTTGATGCCGCGGCCCTGGGAGCCCGCCACCGGGATGGCGTTGCCCATGCCCAGCGGCGAGAACTCGGCGCGGGCGATATCGGGATCGATGTTGTCGATCTTGTTGGCGACCAGGATCGCTTCCTTGTTCCGCTTGCGCAGGTGATCGGCGATCATCTGGTCGGCGGCGGTCATGCCGGCGCGGGCATCGACCAGGAACAGCACGTAGTCGGCTTCCTCGATGGCCATCAGCGACTGCTCGGCCATCTTCTCGTCCATGCCGACTTCGTCACCGGTGATACCACCGGTGTCGATCAGGATGTAGGAACGACCTTGCCAGCTGGCATCGCCGTACTGGCGGTCACGGGTCAGGCCCGACAGGTCGCCGACGATGGCGTCGCGGGTCTTGGTCAGGCGGTTGAACATGGTGGATTTACCGACGTTCGGCCGGCCCACCAGGGCGATTACGGGAACCATGCGGCTCTCCACTCTTGAATTCTTGAAAATGCAAAGGCCGCTGCAAGGCAGCGGCCGGAGTTCGGGCGGCGCTTCATGCGCCGCGGCCTGAGCCCGCGAGCGAGCTCAAGCATAGCTTCAGCGGATGGTCAGTGCCTCGAGCTTGCCGCTGTTGCCGAAGACGTAGATGGTGTCGCCGACCACCAGGGGTCGGGCGCGCAGGCCATCGCTGTCGATACGCTCACGGCCGACGAAGCGGCCATCGACCTGGCTGAGCAGGTGCAGGTAACCCTCGAAGTCGCCCACCGCCACGTAGCTGGAGAACACTTCCGGCGCCGACAGCTGACGGCGGGCCATCGAATCGTTGCTCCACAGCGAGCTGGAAGAACGCTCGTCGACGCTCTGCACGGTACCCGACGCTTCGCTCACGTAGACGTTGCCGAAGCCTTGAGCGACACCCACATAGCTGGAAGCATCGCGCTGCCACAGCACGCGGCCGCTTTCCAGGTCCAGGCCGGCGACGCGGCCCTGGTAGGTGCTGACGTAGAGGGTGCCACCGGACAGCAGCAGGCCGCCGTCGATGTCCACCACACGGTCCAGCTCGGAACGGCCCTGCGGAATCGCCACGCGGCTCTCCCACACCGGCACGCCGTTGCTGATATCGACCGCCACCACCTTGCCGGTGGACAGGCCGGCCACGGCCAGGCGGTTGGTCACCACCGGCGCGCCGGTGCCGCGCAGGGTCAGCACGGCAGGGCTGTTCTCGTAGATCCAGCGACGGTCGCCGGTGGCGGCGTCGAAGCCGACCAGACGGTCGTCCTGGGTCTGTACCACCACCACGTCACCGTTGTTGGCGGGCGGCGCCAGCACTTCGCTGCTGACGCGCGAGCGCCAGCGCTCCTCGCCGGTGCTGGAATCCAGGGCGATGACCTCGCCCTTGAGGGTCCCCAGCATGACCAGGCCGTAGCCCACGCCCACCGCGCCGGATACCGGCAGCTCGAGGTCCTTCTTCCACACCACGTCGCCGGTGATGCGGTTCAGCGCGAAGACCTCGCCGTTGACGTCGGAGGCGTAGATGCGGTCGTTCTCGATGGCCGGCACCAGGGTGTTGTAGGTCTCGCCCTGGCCGTCACCGATCGAACGGCTCCACTGCTTCTTCAGCACCACTTCCTCGGTGAACTTGGTCAGCTCGGCCGGGGGCAGTTCCTTCTTGCTGTTGCTGCTGCAACCCGCCGCCAGCACGGCGAGGGTGAGCACTGCTGCTTGTTTCCAACCCTTCACTTCAGGCGTCCCCTTTGGCCAGGTCATCCAGCTTCAGTTGCAGGCCACCGATCGCGGCGTCGTCGGACAGCGCGGCCTTGGCTTTTTCGTAGGCGCTGTGCGCGTCGTCGGCGCGGCCCAGCTGTACCAGCAGGTCGCCCTTGAGTTCTTCGCGGCTGGCCAGGAAGGCCTTGTCGGTATCGCCCTCGAGCAGCTTGAGCGCGTCCTCGGCCTTGTCCTGGGCCGCGAGCACGCGGGCCAGACGCTGGCGCGAGATCTCGCCGAGGGTGGCGTCGGCCGGCTTGTCCAGCACGCCCTTGAGCTCGCTGGCCGCATCGTCCAGCTTGCCGCTTTCGACCGCGACCTTGGCCACGAACAGGCTGCCGTACTGGGCGTAGGCGGTGCCGCCGAACTCGCTCTTGAGCTTGCCGGACAGCTCGGCGACCTTGCTCGCGTCGGGCTTGCCGTCAGGCGTCAACGAGGTTTCCAGCAGCGCCTGGTACAGCGCCGAGGCGCCCTGGGACTGGTTGGCCTGATACTTGTGCCAGGTCTGCCAGCCCAACACCACCACGCCAGCCAGCAGGGCGCCGGTCAGCAGCGGCTTGCCGTTGCGGTTCCACCAGTCCTTGGCTGCAGCCAGGCTCTCATCATCGGTACTCGACACCCCAATACTCCTATTCGCCTATTCGTTGTCAGACCGCGTCACGCCTGGGCGATCGCGGTTTCCAGGTGCGCGGCAAGCGCATCCCAGGCAATGTTCTGTTGTTCGCCCTGGCCACGCAGGGGCTTCAGACCGATCTGCTGCTTCTCGAGCTCGTCGTCACCCAGAATCAGCGCGAACAACGCGCCGCTCTTGTCGGCCTTCTTGAACTGGCTCTTGAAGCTGCCGCCACCGGCATTGACCGCCAGGCGCAGGCCCGGCAGGCGATCGCGCAGGCTTTCGCTCAGGCGCAGGCCGGCCAACTCAGCCGGCTCGCCGAAGGCGCACAGGTAGACGTCGATGGTGCGGCTGATCGACTCGGGCACCTTGCCCAGGGTCTCCAGCAGCAGGATCAGGCGCTCGATGCCCATGGCGAAACCGACGCCCGGGGTCGGCTTGCCGCCCATCTGCTCGACCAGGCCGTCATAACGACCACCGGCGCAGACGGTACCCTGGGCGCCGAGCTTGTCGGTGACCCACTCGAACACGGTCTTGCTGTAGTAGTCCAGGCCACGCACCAGCTTGGTATTGATCACGAACGGAATGCCGGCGGCGTCGAGGCGGGCCTTCAGGCCCTCGAAGTGCACGCGGGACTCTTCGTCCAGGTAGTCTTCCAACTTCGGCGCGCCGACCAGCACCGCCTGGGTGTTCGCATCCTTGCTGTCGAGGATGCGCAGCGGGTTGCTTTTCAGGCGGCGCTGGCTGTCCTCGTCCAGTTGCTCGAGGCGGGCCGAGAGGAACTCGACCAGCGCGTCGCGATAGCGGGCGCGGGCTTCGCTGGTGCCCAGGCTGTTGAGCTGCAGCTCGACCGCGTCCTGGATGCCCAGCAGGCCCCACAGGCGCCAGGTCAGCATGATCAGTTCGGCGTCGACGTCCGGGCCATCGAGGTTGAACACCTCAACACCGATCTGGTGGAACTGGCGGTAGCGGCCCTTCTGCGGACGCTCGTGACGGAACATCTGGCCGATGTACCAGAGTTTCTGCACCTGGCCGTTGCCGGTGATGCCGTGCTCGAGCACGGCACGCACGCAGGCTGCGGTGCCTTCGGGGCGCAGGGTGAGCGAGTCGCCGTTGCGGTCCTCGAAGGTGTACATTTCCTTCTCGACGATATCGGTGACTTCACCGATCGAGCGCTTGAACAGCTCGGTGAACTCGACGATCGGCGTGCGGATCTGGCTGTAGCCGTAGCTGTCCAGCAAGCCGGCCACGGTGCCCTCGAAATAGCGCCACAGCGGCGACTGGTCGGGCAGGATGTCGTTCATGCCACGGATGGCTTGCAGCGATTTGCTCACGAGTAGTCCTTACGAATCTGTGTCTCAGCCGCGGGCGATCAGCGCCGCGTCGGCCTCGGCCTTCTCGGCCGCTTTCTGGCGGATGAGCTTTTCCAGCTCGTCGACCAGGTTGTCGTTGTTCAGCTTCTGCGATGGCTTGCCATCGATGTAGACCAGGTTCGGCGTGCCGCCGGTCAGGCCCACGTGCGATTCCTTGGCCTCGCCCGGACCGTTGACCACGCAACCGATCACCGCCACGTCCAGCGGTACCAGCAGGTCCTCCAGGCGCCCTTCCAGTTCGTTCATGGTCTTGACCACATCGAAGTTCTGCCGCGAGCAGCTCGGGCAGGCGATGAAGTTGATGCCACGGGAACGCAGGTGCAGCGACTTGAGGATGTCGTAGCCGACCTTCACTTCCTCGACCGGATCGGCGGCCAGGGAGATGCGGATGGTGTCACCGATGCCTTCGGCCAGCAGCATACCTAGGCCGACGGCGGATTTCACCGTCCCCGAGCGCAGGCCGCCGGCTTCGGTGATCCCCAGGTGCAGCGGCTGGATGATCTGCTTGGCCAGCAGGCGGTAGGCCTCGACGGCCATGAACACGTCGGAGGCCTTGACGCTGACCTTGAAGTCCTGGAAATCCAGGCGGTCGAGGTGCTCGACATGGCGCAGCGCCGACTCGACCAACGCCGCCGGGGTGGGCTCGCCGTACTTCTTCTGCAGGTCCTTTTCCAGGGAACCGGCGTTGACGCCGATACGGATCGGGATGCCGCGGTCGCGGGCCGCGTCGACCACGGCGCGCACACGGTCCTCACGGCCGATGTTGCCCGGGTTGATGCGCAGGCAGTCGACGCCAAGCTCAGCCACGCGCAGGGCGATCTTGTAGTCGAAGTGGATGTCGGCGACCAGCGGCACACTGACCAGTTTCTTGATGCGGCCGAACGCCTCGGCGGCGTCCATGTCTGGCACCGAGACACGCACGATGTCCACGCCGGCATCGACCAGGCGCTGGATCTGCGCCACGGTGGCGGCGACATCGTTGGTGTCGGTGTTGGTCATGCTCTGCACCGCGATGGGCGCATCACCACCCACCGGCACATTGCCGACCCAGATTTTGCGGGATTCGCGACGTTTGATCGGAGATTCGCCGTGCATGACTTACTGTCCCAACTTCAGGCGAGCGGTTTCGCCACTGGTGAACGGGGCGACATCGACCGCCTGGCCGTTGTAGCTCACCTGGGCGCCGCGGGCGAAGCCCAGGCGCACCGCGAACGGTGGCTTGCCGGTCAGTTCCAGGCTGTCGCCCTTGCGCTTGATGGCGCTGAACAGCACCTTGCCGTTGCCGTCGGTGACCTGGGTCCAGCAATCGGCGGTGAATTGGATATGGACCTTGGCACTGCCGGCCGGGGCCGGTGCGGCATCAACGGGCGCAGCTGCTGCGGTCGGCGCGACAGGAGCGGCTGGCGCTGCCGCAACAGGCGCGGCAACCGGTGCCACGGGAGCGACGGCGGTCGGCGCGGCGCTGGTGGCTGGCGCGGCGGGTGTCACGGCCGCAACTGGCGCCTGGGCCTCGGCGACCGGCGCCTGCTCGGTAGCGTTAGGTTCCAGTGGCAGAGCCTGGCCCTCGGGCTGCTGGCCCTCGCTCACGGCCTGGTCTTCCGGCTCGTCCAGCGGATGAATCTGCGTGGTGCCGTCGGCGCTCTCGACTTCGACATGCTCCAGGGCGATCTTGGCCAAGTCCTTGCCGCGCAGGCTGCTCTGGTCCTGCCACCAGAAGAAGCCACCGCCGACCACCGCGACCAGCAGCAACAGGCTGACCACCCGCAGGATATTGTGCGACAGCCGCACCGGCTCTTCGATGCGACCGAGGGCGTGCACTTCGCTGCCCTGGGCGTGGGTGCCGGTGATCTGGTCGAAGGCCTCGACCAGGGGCGCCTGGTCCATGTCCATCAGCTTGGCGTAGGCGCGGATATAGCCACGGGCGAAGGTGTGCCCGGGCAGCTTGTCGAAGGCGCCGTTTTCCAGGTTGTTCAGCGAAGATACCGTGAGGTTGAGCTTGCGAGCGACCTCGGCCTGGCTCCATTCGCGCTTTTCGCGGGCCTGGCGCAAGACATCACCGGGGTTCTGGCGAGTCGCTGCTGCTACTTCAGTGTGCGCGGCTTTCATCGTTGCTCCGACAGGTATTGCTGATATTCCGGCGTACCGGGATAAAGTCGTTGTAATTGCTGGCCCAAACGGGTCGCGGTGCCCTGTTCGTCGAGGGCGATTGCCAGGCGATGGCCCAGCAGCAGGCTGCGGGCATCCTGGTCGCTCAGCTGGCTGAATCGATCGTAGTAATCCCGGGCCGGCACATAATGCCTGTTTTCGTAGGACAACTCAGCCATTTCGAGCAATGCCCTCGGTTGCCGCCGATTGAGCCGAAGGGCTTTTTCCAGGTAGACACGCGCCTGCTCACCCTGCCCCAGCTTCAAGGCGGTGAGCCCCAGGTTCTCGTACACGCGGGAACGCTCAGGATACAGGGTATCGGCGACAGCCTGGAGGAACATCGCCCGGGCCTCGTCGAAACGGCCCTGAGCATATAGGAAACTGCCGTAGTTGTTGCGGATTCGTGTGTCATCCGGGCGGATGGCCAAGGCCTTGGCAAAGTGCTCGCCGGCAAGTACCGGCTCATCCTCGGCCTGGAACACCAGGGCCAGTGCCGCATGGGCCTCGCCGTCACGAGCGTCCAGGGCCAAGGCCTTGCCCAGCGGCGCCTTGGCGCGCTCAGTTAAACCTTGTTGCAAATACCCCAGCCCCAACTGCACGTAGGCTTGCCCCGCCGCCTCACGCCCCTGGCGGCTGGCCAGAGGGTCACCCGCGCCGCCGGACACGCAGCCGGCCAGCAGCGAAAGCGTCAGGATCGACAGCGCGGCGCGCAGGCTCATGGGGCAGGTGCTCGTCAGGGGCGCGCGGCGCTGTCTTGCGGCTCGTCGGCAGCCAGCTGGCGTACGGCGATGTAGCGCTCGCTGCGGCGGGTACGGTCGTTGACCTGACCCACCAGCTGACCGCAGGCGGCATCGATGTCGTCACCGCGGGTGGTGCGCGTGGTCACGTTGAAGCCGCCGTGGTGCAGCAGGTCCTGGAAGCGACGGATGGCATTGTTGCTCGGTCGCTCGTAGCCCGAGTGCGGGAACGGGTTGAACGGGATCAGGTTGATCTTGCACGGCACATCACGCAGCAGCTCGATCATCTGCGCGGCGTGCTCGGGCTGGTCGTTGACGTCCTTGAGCAGGGTGTACTCGATGGTGAGCACGCGCTTGCCGCCGAGGGTGGACATGTAGCCCATGCACGACTCCAGCAGCATCTTCAGCGGGTACTTCTTGTTGATCGGCACCAGCTGGTTGCGCAGTTCGTCGTTCGGCGCGTGCAGCGACAGGGCCAGCGACACGTCGATATGCTTGGCCAGTTCGTCGATCATCGGCACCACGCCCGAGGTGGACAGGGTGACGCGACGCTTGGAAATGCCATAGCCCAGATCTTCCATCATGATCTTCATGGCGGCGATGACATTGTCGAAATTCAGCAGGGGTTCGCCCATGCCCATCATGACCACGTTGGTGATGGCGCGATCGATCTTGGCCGGAACGGTCCCGAAGGATTTGTTGGCAAGCCACACCTGGCCGATCACTTCGGCGGCGGTGAGGTTGCTGTTGAAGCCTTGCTTGCCGGTGGAGCAGAAGCTGCAGTCCAGGGCGCAGCCGGCTTGCGACGACACGCACAGGGTGCCGCGATCGTCGGTAGGGATGTAGACGGTCTCGACGCAGCTGCCAGAGGCAACGCGGACCACCCACTTGCGGGTGCCGTCGGCGGAAATGTCTTCACTGACCACTTCCGGGCCCCGAATCTCGGCAACGGCCTCGAGCTTTTCGCGCAAGACCTTGCCGACATTGGTCATGGCGGCGAAATCATCGACGCCAAAATGGTGAATCCATTTCATCACCTGACCGGCACGGAAGCGCTTCTCCCCGATTGAGTCGAAGAACTGTTCCATTTCCGCCAGGGTCAGCCCCAGCAGGTTGATCTTGTCAGTCGATGTCGTCATGGATTCACCCTCACCCGTAAGCCTTCGCTTAGCGAGTGGTTACCTCGGTAGCAGCGAAGAAGTAAGCGATTTCGCGAGCAGCGGCGGCTTCGGAGTCCGAACCGTGAACGGCGTTGGCGTCGATCGACTCGGCGAAGTCGGCGCGGATGGTGCCGGCAGCCGCTTCTTTAGGGTTGGTGGCACCCATCAGCTCACGGTTGGCCAGAATGGCGTTTTCGCCTTCCAGAACCTGTACAACGACGGGGCCGGAAGTCATGAAGGCAACCAGGTCACCAAAGAAGCCACGCTCTTTGTGCTCGGCGTAGAAGCCTTCGGCTTCGGCTTTGGACAGCTGCTTCATTTTCGAGGCGACGACGCGCAGGCCGGCTTTTTCGAAGCGAGTGGTGATCTCGCCGATGACGTTCTTGGCAACGGCGTCAGGCTTGATGATGGAGAAAGTACGTTGAACAGCCATGGAAAACTCCAGAATATTGAGTGTTGCGAAAAATTAAACCCGCGAATTATACGCGGGTTCCAGGGGATTGCCTAACCTGCAGCGTGCGCTCAGTCGGCTTCTTCGATCCAGGCCGCCTGGATGGCCTCGAGAACCTTCTCGCCGCAACGCGACGGATCGTCATCGAAGTCCGGCAGCGCCATGACCCAGGCGCGCAGATCGACGAAATTCACGTAATGAGGATCGACCTCGGGCTTGCTTTCCGCAAGCTGGATGGCGATCTCAAGTACATCAACCCATTTCAGACTCATGTACAGGCCCTCAGTGCGGCGCTTCGGCGGCGTGGTTGAGCGAATACTTGGGGATCTCGATGGTGAGGTCCTCATCGCCGACAACCACCTGGCAACCCAGGCGCGACTGCGCCTCCAGGCCCCAGGCCTTGTCCAGCATGTCCTCTTCGAGCTCGTCGGCTTCTTCAAGCGAGTCGAAGCCCTTGCGGATGATGCAGTGGCAAGTGGTGCAGGCCTTGACGCCGCCGCAGGCGCTTTCCATCTCGATGTGATGGTCGTGGGCCAGCTCCAGGATATTGGTCCCGGTAGGCACTTCCACGGTCAAGCCCTCGGGGCAGAACTTCTCGTGCGGCAGGAATGTCACCAGCGGCATCGGTTACTCCTCGATCTCATTCAGGTTGCGCCCGGCCAGTGCGGCTTTGACCGTCGAATCAAGGCGACGGGCGGCAAATGCATCGGTCACCTGCGACAGACGCTTGGTCTGTTGCTCGATGGCGGCGCCATCGGTGCCGGTCAGCAAATCACGTAGTTCCTGCATCTGGAATTCGATCGCGTCGCGCTCGTCACTGCTGAGCAGGCGCTCGCCATCGGCGTCCAGGGCGCCCTGCACCGCCTCGAGCAGGCGCTCGGCGTCGACCTGGTGCTCGCGCAGTTGGCGGGCGTGCTTGTCGGAGCCTGCATGCTCGAAGGAGTCCTTGAGCATGCGGGCGATCTCGCCGTCGGTCAGGCCGTAGGACGGCTTGACCTGGATGCTCGATTCCACGCCCGAACCCAGTT
The DNA here is from genome assembly GCF_057480815.1 of Pseudomonas sp. P106(2024). Classification (NCBI taxonomy): domain Bacteria; kingdom Pseudomonadati; phylum Pseudomonadota; class Gammaproteobacteria; order Pseudomonadales; family Pseudomonadaceae; genus Pseudomonas; species Pseudomonas sp. P106(2024). Next base: position 118,975 of record NZ_JBLIYU010000007.1, read on the forward strand.
CGCGGGCCGCGACGCTGAGCAGGCCGTCGGCGTCGACCTGGAAGGTCACGCGGATCTTCGCCGCGCCCGCGACCATGGCCGGGATGCCGCGCAGCTCGAAGCGCGCCAGGGAACGGCAGTCGCTGATCAGCTCGCGCTCACCCTGCAGCACGTGGATCATCATGGCCGACTGGCCATCTTTGTACGTGGTGAATTCCTGGGCGCGGGCCACCGGAATGGTGGTGTTGCGCGGGATCACCTTCTCCATCAGCCCGCCCATGGTCTCAAGCCCCAGGGACAGCGGGATGACGTCGAGCAGCAGCAGCTCGCCGCCTTCGCGGCGGTTGCCGGCGAGGGTATCGGCCTGGATGGCGGCACCGATGGCCACAACCTGGTCCGGGTCGATCGAGGTCAGCGGGGTACGACCGAACAGCGCGCCGACCGCCTCGCGCACGCGCGGCACACGGGTCGAACCGCCGACCATGACCACCGCGCCGACCTCTTCCAGCTCGATGCCGCTGTCGCGCACGGCGCGGCGGCAGGCCTTGAGACTGCGGGCGATCATCGGTTCGATCATGGCTTCGAAGGCAGCACGGGTCAGCTCGCCCTGCCAGGCGCCATGCTGGACGCTGACCGCTTCACTGTCGGTCAAGGCTTCCTTGGCCGCGCAAGCGGTCTGCAGCAGCAGGCGCTGGGTGGCCGGATCGAGGTCGGCGGACAAGCCAGCCTGCCCGATGATCCAGCCGGCAATCGCATGGTCGAAGTCATCGCCACCCAGGGCAGTGTCGCCACCGGTAGCCAGCACTTCGAAGACACCAGCGGTCAGGCGCAGGATGGAGATATCGAAGGTACCGCCGCCCAGGTCGAAAATCGCCACGACGCCTTCGGCATCCTGATCCAGGCCATAGGCCACGGCAGCCGCGGTCGGTTCGTTGAGCAAGCGCAGGACATTGAGGCCGGCCAGCTTGGCGGCGTCCTTGGTCGCCTGGCGCTGGGCATCGTCGAAATAGGCCGGGACGGTGATCACCGCGCCGACCAGCTCGCCACCGAGGGTTTCCTCGGCACGCTGGCGCAGCACCTTGAGAATATCGGCCGACACTTCCACCGGGCTTTTCGGACCCTGGACGGTGTCGATGAACGGCATGTGCGATTCACCGCCGACAAAACGGTACGGCAGTTGCTCGCCCAGCTGCTTGACGTCCGCCAGGCCACGCCCCATCAGACGCTTGACCGACAGGATGCTGTTGAGCGGGTCGCTGGGGGCAGCCTCGCGCGCGGCCAGGCCGACTTCGACAGCGTTGTCGAGATAACGCACGGCGGATGGCAGGATGACACTGCCCTGGGCATCGGGCAGCGGTTCGCTGCGCCCGCTGCGCACGGCGGCGACGAGAGAATTGGTGGTGCCCAGGTCGATGCCCACCGCCAGGCGGCGCTGGTGCGGCTGGGGGCTCTGACCGGGTTCGGCGATCTGCAGTAGGGCCATGCTTATCTGAGTACCTTAGGCGTCATCACGGGCAACGCCGGGGTTAATCGTCGAGGCGCTCTTCGAGTTGGCGCACTTCTTGGGCGAGCTTGTCGAGGAACTGCATGCGGCGCATCAGGCGCTCGGCCTGCTCACGCTCTGCAGCAATATCCCAGCAGGCGGCGAAATCCTCGTTCAGCGTGTCCTGGGCGACCTTGAGGCGCTTCTTGAACACGGCGACACCGTCGAGATCGGCTTCGTCCTGCAGGTCTTCGAGTTCTTCGCGCCACTGCATCTGCTGCAGCAGGAAGTCCGGGTCGCGCACCGTGACTTCCTGAGGCACCTCATGGCCGCCGATGGCCAGCAGGTAGCGGGCCCGGCGCGGCGCGCTGCGCAAGGTCTGGTAGGCGTCGTTGAGGGCCGCCGACTTTTCCAGCGCTACGCGCTGCTCGCGCTCGGAAGCGTCGGCGAAACGGTCCGGATGGACCTCGCGGGCCAGCTCGCGGTAGCGAACGGCCAATTTGTCGAGGTCCAGACGAAAACCAGGCTGCAGGTCAAACAGGGCGAAATGACAAGGAGTACCCACGGCCAGCCTCAAACGTTGAAGCTTTCGCCGCAGCCACACTCACCGCGCACGTTGGGGTTGTTGAACTTGAAGCCTTCGTTCAACCCTTCCTTGACGAAGTCCAGCTCGGTGCCGTCGAGATAGACCAGGCTTTTCGGGTCGATGATGACCTTCACGCCATGGTTCTCGAACACCTGGTCTTCGGCGGCGAGCTCGTCGACGAACTCCAGCACGTAGGCCAGGCCCGAGCAGCCGGTGGTGCGCACGCCCAGGCGAATGCCCTCACCCTTGCCGCGCCCATCGAGGGAGCGGCGAATGTGGTTGGCGGCGGCTTCTGTCATGCTGATAGCCATCGGAACTCCTTACCTCGCGACAGTCGACTTAGATCAAGCCTTTCTTCTGCTTGTAATCGCGAACAGCTGCCTTGATGGCATCTTCGGCGAGCACGGAGCAGTGGATCTTGACCGGCGGCAGTGCCAGCTCTTCAGCCAGCTGGGTGTTCTTGATGGTTTCGGCCTCGTCCAGGGTCTTGCCCTTCATCCACTCGGTGGCGAGGGAGCTGGAGGCGATGGCCGAACCGCAACCGTAGGTCTTGAACTTGGCGTCTTCGATGACACCCTGCTCGTTGACCTTGATCTGCAGGCGCATCACGTCGCCGCAGGCCGGGGCGCCAACCATGCCGGTGCCGACATCCGGATCGTCGGCGTTCATCTTGCCGACGTTGCGCGGGTTTTCGTAGTGGTCGATGACCTTTTCACTGTATGCCATGGTGCAATTCCTTCCTCATCAGGGAGCCGCTCTTGCCGGCGACTGCTTAGTGGGCGGCCCACTCGATCTTGGAGATGTCGACGCCGTCTTTGTACATATCCCACAGCGGCGACAATTCACGCAGCTTGTTCACGGCTTCGCAAACCTTCTGCGCGGCGTAGTCGACTTCTTCCTCGGTGGTGAAGCGACCGAAGGAGAAGCGGATCGAGCTGTGCGCCAGTTCGTCATTGCGGCCCAGGGCGCGCAGGACGTAGGACGGCTCGAGCGAAGCGGAGGTGCAGGCCGAACCGGACGAAACGGCGATGTCCTTCAGCGACATCAGCAGCGACTCGCCCTCGACGTAGTTGAAGCTCAGGTTCAGGTTGTGCGGCACGCGCTGGGTCTGGCTGCCGTTGACGTACAGCTCTTCGAGGTCCGAGACCTGCTTGAAGAAGCGGTCGCTCAGGGCCTTGATGCGCACGTTTTCAGCGGCCATTTCCTGCTTGGCGATGGCGAAGGCTTCGCCCATGCCGACGATCTGGTGGGTCGGCAGGGTGCCCGAACGCATGCCGCGCTCATGGCCACCGCCGTGGATGATGGCTTCCAGGCGCACACGCGGCTTGCGGCTGACGTACAGCGCGCCGATGCCTTTCGGGCCATACACCTTGTGCGCGGAGAACGACATCAGGTCGACCTTGAGCTTCTGCAGGTCGATCTCGACACGGCCGGCCGATTGGGCGGCATCGACGTGGAACAAGACGCCGCGCGAGCGGGTCAGTTCACCGATGGCGGCGATGTCGTTGATCGAGCCGACTTCGTTGTTCACGTGCATCAGCGAGACCAGGATGGTGTCGTCGCGCAGCACGGCCTCGACCATGGCTGGGGTGACGATGCCGTCTTCGCCAGGCTCGAGGTAGGTGACTTCGAAACCTTCACGCTCGAGCTGGCGAGCGGTGTCCAGGACCGCCTTGTGCTCGATCTTGGAGGTGATGATGTGCTTGCCCTTGGTCTGATAGAAGTGCGCCACGCCTTTCAGGGCGAGGTTGTCGGACTCGGTGGCACCGCTGGTCCAGACGATCTCGCGCGGGTCGGCGTTGATCAGTTCGGCGACCTGGCGGCGGCCGTTCTCGACTGCTTCCTCGGCCTTCCAGCCGAACACGTGGGAGCGCGAGGCCGGGTTGCCGAAGTTCCCGTCAACCAGCAGGCACTCGGCCATCTTCTGGGCGACACGGGGATCGACCGGCGTGGTCGCGGAGTAATCGAGGTAGATCGGCAACTTCATTGAGTATCTCCTATCAGGCGGTGGCGTCGCTCGTCGCTGTGGTTTCAGTCGACGGCGGACGTCTCAATCTTGTCCAACTGGGCAACTCGGCCTGCGACACGGCGCAGGTCCTGGCGCTGGGCGACTTCCTGCACCTCGCGGCGCATGACGAGGTCGGCCAGGCTGATGCCACTGAGGAATTCATGGATCTGCTGGCTCAGGTCGCACCACAGGTGGTGAGTCAGGCAGGTATCACCGGCGTGGCAGTCCCCCAGCCCCTGGCAACGGGTGGCATCGACCGATTCGTTGACCGCGTCGATGACCTGGGCCACCTGGATGGTTTCCATGCCCCGCGACAGCTGGTAGCCGCCGCCCGGACCGCGAACGCTGGATACCAGGCTGCTGCGGCGCAGCTTGGCGAACAGCTGTTCCAGATAAGAGAGGGAAATGCCCTGGCGCTCGGAAATGTCGGCCAAAGACACCGGCCCCTGCTGCGCGTGCAACGCCAGGTCGAGCATGGCGGTCACGGCGTATCGGCCTTTGGTAGTCAGTCGCATGGCGTATGGGTACCACGGGAGTTACAGGATGTGTGCGAGTATGCGATTCCCGAGCATTTAAGTCAACTATTAGACCTAGTGCTTTAGTCGGGTATGCATGCGGGAGGCGGGCGCGAGTGTAGCAGACAAGGGGCGCAAGCACACGCCCCTTGTGTCGGTCCGGCGCAATCAATGCGACTGAGTGTCGCCCTGCTTGAGTTCGGCGCAGGCCGCGGCGAAGTCGTCGTCGGGCAGAGCCGGCAGCTCCTTGGCACAGTAGTCACTGCCCATCCGGGTCAGCGCGCCGCACATGCCCTCCAGGCGCTCGTCGACGGCCTGCAGGTGGTCGAGCATCTGGCCGATGGCGCGGGCCACCGGGTCCGGCATGTCGCCGCTGACACCGTAGGCATCGAAGCCGATCTTCTCGGCCATGGCCTTGCGCTTGGCCTCGACGGCGTCATCCTCGGTCTTGACGATGATCCGCCCCGGAATGCCCACCGCCGTGGCGCCCGCCGGCACTGCCTTGGTGACCACGGCGTTGGAGCCGATCTTGGCCCCGGCGCCGACGGTGAACGGGCCCAGCACCTTGGCCCCGGCACCGACCACCACGCCGTTTTCCAGGGTCGGGTGACGCTTGCCCTTGTTCCAGCTGGTGCCGCCGAGGGTGACACCCTGGTACAGGGTCACGTCGTCGCCGATCTCGGCGGTCTCGCCGATGACGATGCCCATGCCGTGGTCGATGAAGAAGCGCCGGCCGATGGTCGCACCTGGGTGAATCTCGATGCCGGTCATCCAGCGACCGAAGTTCGACACCAGCCGCGCCAGCCACTTGAAGTCGCGTCGCCACAGGGCATTGCCCAGCCGATGCAGCCAGATGGCGTGCATCCCCGGGTAGCAGGTCAGGACCTCGAAGGCGTTGCGCGCCGCCGGGTCACGATGGAAAACGCTCTGGATATCTTCACGCAGACGTTCGAACATCTGTCAGTCCTTCCGTTTATGCGGCTCGCCCCGTGCGACCTTCTGGGTCTCGGTAAGGATGCCGCGCAAAATGCTCATTTCCGGACGCTCCACCGAGCTTCGCCCATACAGCCGGCGCAGGCGCGCCATCAGGTGCTTGGGTTTCTCGGGATCGAGGAAGCCGATGTCCACCAGGGTCTTTTCCAGGTGGTCGTAGAACAGCTCCATTTCGTCCATGGTCGCCAGCTCGCTGGCGTCGACCTTCTCGACCTTCGCCGCACTGCCCTGCCCTGCCAGCCAGGCCATGCGCACCTCATAGGAGAGCACCTGGACGGCGGCGGCCAGATTCAGCGAGCTGAAGTCGGGGTTCGAGGGAATGTGCACGTGGAAGTGACATCGCTGCAGTTCTTCGTTGGTCAGGCCGGCGTGCTCGCGCCCGAACACCAGGGCGATCTCTTCGCCGCCCATGGCCTGGGCCACGGCCTTGGCCCCGCATTCGCGCGGGTCGATCAGCGGCCAGGGGATGCTGCGCTCACGGGCGCTGGTACCCATGACCAGGCTGCAGCCGACCAGTGCCTGCTCGAGGCTGTCGACCACCTGGGCGTTGTCCAGCACGTCGTCGGCGCCCGAGGCGCGGGCACTGGCGTCCGCGGCCGGAAACTCTTTTGGCTGCACCAGCACCAGACGCGACAAGCCCATGTTTTTCATGGCTCGCGCAGCGCCGCCGATGTTGCCGGGGTGGCTGGTATTGACCAGAACAACACGAATATTTTGCAGCAAGGTGTCGTGCTCTCGGATGCGGAAACAGGAGGGTTCGATCTTACAGAACCGACCAGCGTAACGCCATGAAAGCAAATGTGACACTTCTGTCGTGAAAGATTTCTGCTAGAATGATCGGCTTTCCTCTTTAACATCTCCAGGTGACCTTCCCATGCAGCCTATGCTGAATATCGCCCTGCGCGCCGCTCGCAGCGCCAGTGAACTGATTTTCCGCTCCATCGAACGCCTGGATAGCATCAAAGTCGACGAAAAGCAGGCCAAGGACTACGTGTCCGAGGTTGACCGCGCCGCCGAGAAGGTCATCGTCGAGGCCCTGCGCAAGGCCTACCCGAACCACTCGATCCAGGGCGAAGAGACTGGTCTGCACGCCGGCACCGGCGAAGAAGGCAAGGATTACCTGTGGATCATCGATCCGCTGGACGGCACCACCAACTTCCTGCGTGGCGTTCCGCACTTCGCCGTCAGCATCGCCTGCAAATACCGAGGCCGCCTCGAGCACGCCGTGATCGTCGACCCGGTTCGCCAGGAAGAATTCACCGCCAGCCGTGGCCGTGGCGCCCAGCTCAATGGCCGCCGCCTGCGCGTCAGCTCGCGCACCAGCCTGGAAGGCGCACTGCTGGGCACCGGCTTCCCGTTCCGTGACAACCAGATGGCCGACCTGGACAACTACCTGGGCATGTTCCGCGCCCTGACCGGCCAGACCGCCGGCATTCGCCGCGCCGGCTCCGCCAGCCTGGACCTGGCCTACGTCGCCGCCGGCCGCTTCGACGCCTTCTGGGAGTCGGGCCTGTCCGAGTGGGACATGGCCGCGGGCGTGCTGCTGATCCAGGAAGCCGGTGGCCTGGTGAGCGACTTCAACGGTGGCCACGACTTCCTCGAGAAGGGCCACATCGTCGCGGGCAACATCAAGTGCTTCAAGGCCGTGCTGACCGCCATCCAGCCGCACCTGCCAGAGCACATGAAGCGCTAAGCGCTGATTGCGAGCACAAAAAAGCACCCCTCGGGGTGCTTTTTTTTGTATCTGCGATCGACGCCTTCTGTGGGAGCGGCCTGCGAAAGGTTTACTGACCTGGCTGGTTCTGGCTCAAGACCAGCTTGCCATTCTTGTCCAGCGGGATGGTTGAGCCCGGCTCGTGGTCCATCTTCACCTTGCCCACCTGGTCGCCGATGGAATAGGTCACGTTGTAGCCAACCACCTTCTCGCTGATGTCGTTGACCGTGTTGCAACGGGTTTGCGTGGTGGTGTAGGTATCACGCTCCTGCATGCCTTCCTGCACCTTGTTGCCGGCATAGCCGCCACCGACCGCACCGGCCACGGTGGCAATCTTCTTGCCGGTACCGCCACCGATCTGGTTGCCCAGCAGGCCACCGGCGATGGCGCCGACCACCGTACCGGCAATCTGGTGCTGGTCCTTGACCGGCGCCTGGCGCGTCACGGTGACATCCTTGCAGACCTCACGCGGCGTTTTCACTTGCTGCTTGATCGGCTGCACGTCGGTGACCTGGGCGTACTCAGGCCCCTTGTTCACCAAGCTGTAGGTCGCCACAGCACCTCCGGCAGTCACACCGACAGCACCCAGAACCGCACCCACCAGCATTGACTTGTTCACGTGAACCTCCTGATCGTACCCGCGGACTCCGGCCCGCCTTCTCCCTGCCTTGGAGCAAAAAAAAAGGCGCGAGTTCAACACTCGCGCCTCTCTTTGCGCCGAATGGCGCGGAACAAGCCTTACGGACGGTCGTCCACACCCTCGGTCTTGACCGGCGGGATCAGGTCTTCGCTGCTCAGGTTCAGCCAGATCAGCACCACGTTGGCGATGTAGATCGACGAGTAGGTACCCGCCATGACACCGATGAACAGCGCCAGGGAGAAGCCGAACAGGTTGTCGCCGCCGAAGAACAGCAGCGCGGCGATGGCCAGCAAGGTCGACACCGAGGTGGCGACGGTCCGCAGCAGGGTCTGGGTGGTCGAGATGTTGATGTTCTCGATCAGCGAGGCCTTGCGCAGCACGCGGAAGTTCTCGCGCACCCGGTCGAACACGACGATGGTGTCGTTGAGCGAGTAGCCGATGATCGCCAGCACCGCCGCCAGCACCGTCAGGTCGAAGGTGATCTGGAAGAACGACAGGATACCCAGGGTGACCACCACGTCGTGGACCAGCGAGATGATCGCGCCCACGGCGAACTTCCACTGAAAGCGGAACGCCAGGTAGATGAGGATCCCGCCCAGGGCCAGGAGCATGCCGAGGCCACCCTGGTCACGCAGTTCCTCGCCCACCTGCGGGCCGACGAACTCGACGCGCTTGACCGTGGCCGGGTTGTCGCCGCCGATCTTCTGCAGCGCCTCGGCCACGCGGTTGCCCAACTGCGGGTCATCGCCCGGCATGCGCACCAGCAGGTCGGTGGTGGCGCCGAAGCTCTGCACCACGGCATCGTGGAAGCCGGAACCGACCAGTTCGGTACGGACCTTTTCCAGGTCCGCCGGACGCTCGTAGGTGAGCTCGATCAGCGTACCGCCGGTGAAGTCCAGGCCGAAGTTCAGGCCCTTGTGCCACCAGCTGAACAGCGCCAGCACGGTGAGGAGCACGGTAATGGCGAACGCGACATTGCGCACGCCCATGAAGTTGATGGTTTTCATCGCAGCTCCCTCAAACCCACAGCTTCTTGATGTCACGCCCGCCACAGGTCAGGTTGACCAGTGCGCGGGTCACCATGACGGCGGTGAACATCGAGGTGAAAATCCCGAGGGACATGGTGACCGCGAAGCCCTTGACCGGGCCGGTACCCATGGCGAACAGGATGCCACCGACCAGCAGGGTGGTCAGGTTGGCGTCGACGATCGCCGAGTAGGCGCGGTTGAAACCTTCGTGGATGGCGCGCTGCACCGACATGCCGGCGGCGATCTCTTCGCGGATACGCGAGAAGATCAGCACGTTGGCGTCCACCGCCATGCCCATGGTCAGCACGATACCGGCGATGCCCGGCAGGGTCAGGGTGGCACCCAGCAGCGACATCAGCGCCAGCAGCAGGACCATGTTGCCTGCGAGGGCAATGGTCGCCAGCACGCCGAAGGCGCGGTAGATGGCGATGATGAACAGCGAGACGAACAGCATGCCCCACAGGGACGCATCGATACCCTTGGTGATGTTGTCGGCGCCCAAGCTCGGACCAATGGTGCGCTCTTCGGCGAAGTACATCGGCGCGGCCAGGCCACCGGCACGCAGCAGCAGGGCCAGTTCGGACGATTCGCCCTGGCCGTTCAGGCCGGTGATGCGGAACTGGCTGCCCAGCGGCGACTGGATGGTCGCCAGGCTGATGATCTTCCTCTCTTCCTGGAAGGTCTGCACCGCGACTTCTTTCTCGACGCCGTCGACCACCTGCTTCTGGTAGCGGGTGACCGGCTTCTGCTCGATGAAGATCACCGCCATGCTGCGCCCGACGTTGCTGCGGGTGGCGCGGCTCATCAGCTCGCCGCCGTGGCCGTCTAGGCGAATGTTCACCTGCGGGCGACCGTGCTCGTCGAAGCTGGCCTGGGCGTCGGTGACCTGGTCACCGGTGATGATCAGGCCGCGCTCTACAGGGGCGGAGCGGCCGCCTTCGCGGAACTCGAACACCTCGGTGGTGGCCTTGGACGCACCCGGCTCGGCACCGAAGCGGAACTCCAGGTTGGCGGTCTTGCCGAGGATACGCTTGGCTTCGGCGGTGTCCTGCACGCCCGGCAGCTCGACCACGATGCGGTTGGCGCCCTGGCGCTGGACCAGCGGCTCGGCCACGCCCAGCTCGTTGACCCGGTTGCGCACGGTGGTCAGGTTCTGCTTGATCGAGTATTCGCGGATCTCGGCGACTTTCGCCTGGGTCAGCGCCAGACGCAGCACGGCGAGCTCGTTGCGCTCGGTGGTGGTCAGGTCGAAATCATTGAAATTCTTGCGGATCAGGCTGCGTGCCTGTTCGCGGGTAGCATCGTCGGCGAAGCCCAGCATGATGCCGCCGTCCTGCTGGGGCAGGCTGCGGTAGCGGACGCGCTCTTTGCGCAGCAAGGTCTTGACCTCGCCTTCGTAGACTTTCATGCGAGCGGTCATGGCCTTGTCCATGTCCACTTCCAGCAGGAAGTGCACACCACCGGACAGGTCCAGGCCCAGCTTCATCGGGCTGGCACCCAGGTTGCGCAGCCACTGCGGGGTGGTCTGGGCCAGGTTCAGGGCCACGACGTAGTCGTCGCCGAGGGCCTTGCGCGCCACATCCTTGGCCGGCAGCTGGTCTTCCTGATTGGTCAGGCGCACCAGGGCACTGCCCTTCTCGCCCAGGCTGCCGCCTTTGACGGTGATGCCGGCATCGGTCAGGGCCTTGGTCACGCGATCGAGATCGGCCTGGCTGACATGCAGGGCGGAGCTGGCGCCGCTGATCTGCACCGCCGGATCATCCGGATAGAGGTTGGGTGCGGAATAAATGAAGCCGATCGCCAGTACCACCACGATCAGCAGGTATTTCCACAGAGGGTATTTGTTCAGCATCACGCCGCCCGTTCAAGACGCGGGGCGCTTTGCGCGCCCCGACTGGAAAAGAAAACCGGTAACTCAGATAGCCTTGAGCGTACCTTTCGGCAGGGTCGCCGCCACGGCACCCTTCTGGAACTTCAGCTCGACGTTGTCGGACACTTCCAGGACCACGAAGTCGTCGGCGACCTTGACGATCTTGCCGGCGATGCCACCGGTGGTGACTACTTCGTCACCTTTTTGCAGGTTGCTCAGCAGGTTTTTCTGTTCTTTGGCACGCTTGGCCTGCGGGCGCCAGATCATCAGGTAGAAGATGACCAGGAAACCAACCAGGAAGATCCACTCGAAGCCGGTACCGGCTGGGCCGGCGGCTGGTGCTGCAGCGTCCGCGTAGGCGGCGGGAATCAAGAAGCTCATTGGGCACTCCTAATGAATATTTTCTAATAATGGATGCGAACAGTCAGTCCAAGGGCGGCACAGGCAGCCCGCGCTTGGCGTAGAAGGCGTCGACAAAGGCGGCCAATTTACCCTGTTGAATAGCCTCGCGTAAACCGGCCATCAAGCGCTGGTAATGGCGCAAGTTGTGGATGGTATTCAGCATGCTGCTCAACATTTCGCCGCACTTGTCCAAGTGGTGCAGATAGGCGCGGGAGAAGTTGGTGCAGGTATAGCAATCGCAGGTCGGATCCAGCGGCGATTCATCGTGGCGATGGAACGCGTTGCGGATCTTGATCACCCCGGTATCGACGAACAGATGGCCGTTGCGCGCATTGCGCGTGGGCATCACGCAGTCGAACATGTCGACGCCGCGGCGCACACCCTCTACAAGATCTTCCGGCTTGCCTACCCCCATAAGGTAACGAGGTTTGTCAGCCGGCATTTGCGCGGGCAGGTAGTCCAGCACCTTGATCATCTCGTGCTTGGGCTCGCCCACCGACAGGCCGCCGATGGCCAGGCCGTCGAAGTCGATGTTGACCAGTGCTTCCAGCGAGCGCATGCGCAGGTCCTGGTACATGCCACCCTGGACGATGCCGAACAGTGCCGCGGTGTTGTCGCCGTGGGCGTTCTTCGAGCGCTGGGCCCAGCGCAGCGACAGCTCCATGGAGGTGCGCGCCACGTCGTGCTCGGCCGGGTACGGCGTGCACTCGTCGAAGATCATCACGATGTCCGAACCCAGGTCGCGCTGGACCTGCATGGACTCCTCGGGGCCCATGAACACCTTGGAACCGTCCACTGGCGACGCGAAGGTCACGCCTTCCTCCTTGATCTTGCGCATGGCGCCCAGGCTGAACACCTGGAAACCACCGGAATCAGTGAGGATAGGGCCTTTCCATTGCATGAAATCGTGCAGGCCGTTGTGTTTCTTGATGACCTCGGTGCCCGGGCGCAGCCACAGGTGGAAGGTATTGCCGAGGATGATCTCGGCGCCGATGGCCTCGATGTCACGCGGCAGCATGCCCTTGACCGTGCCGTAGGTGCCCACCGGCATGAAGGCCGGGGTCTCGACGGTGCCACGGGGGAAGGTCAGCCGGCCACGACGGGCCTTGCCGTCGGTGGCCAGCAGTTCGAACGACATTCGACAGGTGCGACTCATGCTTGATCCTCTGGGCCGCGTGGCGCCGGATTGCGGGTGATGAACATGGCATCACCGTAACTGAAGAAACGGTACCCGTTCTCGACCGCCGCCGCGTAGGCGGCCATGGTCTCGGGGTAACCGGCGAAGGCCGAGACCAGCATCAGCAGCGTGGACTCCGGCAGGTGGAAGTTGGTGACCAGGCAATCGACCACATGGAACGGCCGGCCCGGGAAGATGAAGATGTCCGTGTCGCCACTGAAGGCCTTGAGCTCGCCATCGCGCGCGGCGCTTTCCAGCGAACGCACGCTGGTGGTGCCCACGGCGATCACCCGGCCGCCACGGGCGCGGCACGCGGCCACGGCGTCGACCACGTCCTGGCTCACTTCGAGCCACTCTTTATGCATGGTGTGGTCTTCGATCTTGTCGACCCGCACCGGCTGGAAGGTGCCGGCGCCCACATGCAGGGTGACGAAGGCGCGCTCGACGCCCTTGGCGGCAATCTTCGCCAGCAACTCTTCGTCGAAATGCAGGCCGGCGGTGGGCGCGGCCACGGCGCCGGCGCGCTCGGCGTAGACGGTCTGGTAGCGCTCGCGGTCGGCGCCCTCGTCGGGACGGTCGATGTACGGCGGCAGCGGCATGTGACCGACGCGCTCGAGCAGCGGCAGCACCTCTTCGCTGAAGCGCAGTTCGAACAGCGTGTCGTGGCGCGCGACCATCTCGGCCTCGCCTCCGCCGTCGATGAGGATCTGCGTGCCTTCTTTCGGCGCCTTGCTGGCGCGCACGTGGGCCAGCACGCGGTGGCTGTCGAGCACGCGCTCGACCAGCACTTCCAGCTTGCCGCCGGAGGCTTTCTGGCCGAACAGCCGCGCCGGAATCACCCGGGTGTTGTTGAACACCATCAGGTCGCCGGGGCGCAGGTAGTCGAGCAGGTCGGTGAACTGCTTGTGGGCCAGTTCGCCGCTGGGGCCATCGAGCACCAGCAGGCGGCTGCCATGACGCTCGGCCAGTGGATGGCGGGCGATCAAGGAATCGGGGAGTTCGAAAGAAAAATCGGCGACGCGCATGATGATGTTCGGGTTCGACAGGGCCGGGAAGTTTAGCCCAATGCGTGAAAATTGACCATGAAAGCCGATTGACCACCTTGGGCGACCTCTCTATACTGCGGCGCCACAAGCCCTGATGGCGGAATTGGTAGACGCGGCGGATTCAAAATCCGTTTTCGAAAGGAGTGGGAGTTCGAGTCTCCCTCGGGGCACCAGATAAAGCCTGTAGATCCTTGATCTACAGGCTTTTTTTACGCCTACGGCGTAATCGTGGCGTAAGCCAGCTGGAGCGATGCAAGCGCACTGGCCGAGCAACTGACTTGTAATTAGGTCCCGGGCTCGATTCCTGGTGCCGGCATCATATAAATTAAGGGCTTGCAGCGATGCAGGCCCTTTTTATTTGGCCTTTGCGCAACAACGTGCGTAACAAGGCCCTAACTTGCTGCGGATCAATCCATCATGGCAGATCAGGATTTTTCACTGCTCAGCGGTTTTGTGGGTAAGCACCAAAGGTTGGTCGACAAGCATTTCCCAGATGAGATGGATATAGAATCTCTGGTGTTGAAGGCCCACCTGATGCTGGAGCAGATCCTCCGCGACTACTGCAGCCGCTCCGTCCCGCATCCAGAACACCTTAAAGAAGCTCGGCTGACCTTCAAGCAAATCGCCTTGCTGTCTCGTTCCCTTGACCCAAACGCGAGCAGCGTGGACTCCCTGTGGCCAGCGGTGACCGGTCTGAATCGTTTGCGGAACGCCATGGCCCACGAGCTTGCTCCATCTGAGTCAAGTCTGACCAGTTCACAGCGGGCGATTATCGCGGCTGTTGATGCCCACGATGGCAGCTCAGGTCAGCATGACCTCAGTGAGGCTATCGGATACCTGTGCGGGACTCTTTCAGTACACCTTCACTTTGACCTTGACCGATGCTCCCAGGGTGAAAAAGGCTGAGTTGAGTAAGGCGAATAGAGACAGCATCGCGGTGTGATAGGCCGGTTTTCTCAGGCCCTCACTGTGTATGCGCGTCATACGAAACGCCCCCCTGCACGACGCAAAGCAAAATTTAGGTTGACCCCTAAAAAGCCTGTCAGATTTGTCAGATAGATATTCTTACCTCTGTCTAACCCTTCTATCTCAAGGCCTACAGCGTTTTCATGTAGTGTCAGAAAGGTGTCAGCGGGGTGTCAGAACCTGACAAAACCACCGTGTCAGATTTAGTTTTCTCAAGTCATTGATTTATAAGGCTTTTTATTTTGATCTGTCAGATTTGCCACGAATTTCCCAGTTCGTTTTCAGATCGAAAACCCAGTAAATACGGGGCCTCCAGCCGATTTCCTGACAGATATCCATGTTCTGACAGGGATTTCGGGGTCAGCCTGAAAAACCTTTCATGGGGCACCCCGGAGCTATCCTTCAAACTGCCCCGCGTAGCGAATTGATCGAGAGCATCAGCATGCGCAAACCAGCGACCCAAGCGGCACTGCCCGTCATCGAAGTCATCCAGTCCGGCAAGGCATGGGAGGTGCACTGGGACTACCAGGAAGCGCCCGAGAGCTCGATCCTGTTCAAGCGCCGCGAGTACCTGGACGGCTACATCGATGGCGCGATGGACGCGATCGGTATCTCACCTGAGAAGGTGGCGTGTGCAAGTGCTCGTACCGGATCCGTGAAGCGGCTGACTGAAACTCAGGCCGTGCAGCTACGTCACGCCCTGGACCGCCTGCTAACCCCAGTCGTCGCCAAGGAGTTCCAGCGCCTCAAAAAGGAAGCCAACCTCCCGCACCTCCGCTTGGTGGCAGCTGAGCAGGACTGAAACGCTGTGCAACGCTGACGAAGCGCCGGCCCTCCACCGTTCGGGGGCTCCAGGCGCATCAGCGTTCTGCACCTGGTGCGCTCTGCACGAGTTCAAATGACCATGTCCAAAATGAAAAACCCGGCAGATTCGGGGTTTTCCGCCGCTCCCTCACGGACTCCGTGGCCTACAGCCTACCCGCCCCGCCCCACTACCCCCGCCGAATAGTGCAACCACGGCTGCACAACCCTTCATTTCCTTTCACAGTGTGAAATGGCGGCCACCTTGCGAGAGCCCACAGACGGCGGGGCCTGCAGCAGGCATTGCACCCCACCGCTGGTTTGCACTATTTCGCGAGGCAAAGCGCGTCGGCGGGAGGGGGATAAGTGATTTCCTGTCACGATTTTTTTTCGACACGCGCCTTTTCTCGGCGCGCTCGTCGGCGCCCGGTTGGTGGTGGCTGTACAAGGCTAGAAATTCCGAATGCTGTATTTACATACAGTATTTTTCATGGGTGTCCCTATGCTCATTTCCCAACCGACCGTCACCACAGTGTCAGAGTGGTATCACCTTTTGCACAACACGCAGGCTCTGCTTCAAGCACCAACGAAGCATCATCGGGAGCTGCTGCATCAGGCATACGCCATGAGGGATGCGCACGTTGTCGACCGAGGAACTCTCGCAGAGATGCTAGAGCTGGCAGATGAGGCGCTTGTCTACGCTCATGAGGCGTCGGCGCAGGATCACTGGTGAGAAGGGCGTAAACATGTGAGTTCTCGTTACGCCGATGCGGAAACGCGGTATCGATTTGACGGCGCAGGAGCGCCGCCAAGAGCGCGGGGTTAAGGGAGATGTGAGGGTGACATGTGTTCAAGAGGCGCGGCTTGGCCGGGCATGCAACGTAGCGGAAGTGGCACCAGGGCTGCCTATGAGTCAGCCCCCGCTTCCCCCGCTGTAAGACGCTAAGCTCTCAGGCATGGCTACATTGGGTTTTGTACTCAGTGGATTCGAAGTTATAGACGGGTGTGCATATGCGCAGTCCTGGTGGTGTAGGATTGAAGACTGACGTCATAGGAACTGGTCCAGAACATAATCTAGTAGATCGTGGTAATCATTCGATTCGGTCTTGACGGCTGTGATCCTGTGCAGCCTCATCGAACGCTCGCTGTATCTAATGTTTGGTATTGGACTTCCAAAGGGGTCGCCTGGTCCTATTGGGTCCTCATGCTCCAGCTGGTAGCCAGCGGGAGCGATAACGACATTCTCAGGAAATAGCACGGCGTTGCTTCCTGTGAGCCCAGTCTGCACTGACGGGAATATCAATCCTGAGACTTCGTTTTTGAATCGCAGTCGCAGATACTCGAACACTATCTGGGTCGATATGTAACCGAGCGCATCTGAACTGCTTTTTGGCTTAGAGAGCTTGTGAATAAGCTGTATTAAGAAACGGTGGGCATGTAACGCCTCGGTATATCCAACTTCGAATGGGTGCACCTCGATCTTGGACATTTCTTCAAGTTTCCGCAGGTCAAGAAATGCAAGTTTAGTAACTGGCTCGAATGCACCGCTAATGACGAGGTCTCCTGTAACTGAGCGTATCTCACTCAAGCAGGTTTTTGCGTCGAAGGCGCAGTACATGGCAGAGATGCCGGAAGGTGTCATGCGCTGGTCACCGGCTTTAATGGCTGGCGCAGGTCCTAGAGCAGAACCTGGATTTTTCTTGAAGTCCTCCCATTCCTCAGGTTTTGCAACTTTTCGCGCCCTATAAAGCTTGTCATCTTGGGTGAGAGTCGTGATTAACTCGTCCTTCAAGCGACCATCTTTGCAGGTGAAGTCGAAGAGTGAATCTAGAAACGCTTTTGCTTCAAAGTTGAAATATCTGTATCCGTGATGCGTATCACTAACAAATTTCGCCCAGCGCTGGTCGTAGTAATTAGTTTCAAGGCTTCCGTCGTCAAGGGCGAAAAGCTGTTCTTGGCCATGCTCGTCTTCGCTCAGCCTGTCTTCTAAATACCTGATCGCTGTCTCTATGAACTCTGCTACACCTAGTGGGAAATCGTCTTGAATAATTTCCCAGTATGGGCTTAGCTTGATGTTGTCCGAACCACTAAAAAACATGTGCTGCTCAAAGGAGGATAGCTCATCGAGTTTTCGATGTGATTCTAGAATTCTTTCCGCAACATAGTCCAAAACGTCCGTTTCTTGAAGGCACATTCTGGGCTTTTTACAATATATGCAGTCACCAAAAGCACCATGGCAAGCGATAAACTTTTTAAGCGGAATAAGCGACACGCATTCCGTACAAATCATTGGATGGCCTCGTTTCGTTTTCGCCATCATGCCGCCACTACCAGAAATGCGCTACAGGGTGATCGGCTTGAGTCGCTCTGACAGGAGGCGCGACGACGCGGCAGCTTGAGAAAACGCACCCGCGTTGCCAGGTACCGGGCTCGCTCCGTGAACATGGCCACCTACCCGCTCACTCCCGCGCAACTGAGCGAAGCCATCGCCCAGCGCAGCGGCTCGACGGTGGTCGAAATCGACGGGGTGATCGTTGGCTTCGCCAATTTCTACAAGGCCGAGTATGAAGGCGTCTGCGCACTGGGTAATGTGGTTGTAGCCCCAACTGCGCGGGGTCAGGGCGTGGCACGTTATCTGGTGCAGTGCATGATCGACTTGGCTCTCCAAGCCTTTGCGGCGCGGGAGGTCTGGGTGTCGTGTTTCAATCACAACACCGCAGGGCTGCTACTTTATCCACAGCTGGGTTTTGTGCCGTTCGGGATCCAGGAGCGGCGGGCGCCGGATGGGTCCCGGGTAGCGCTGGTGCAGATGAAGCAGGAGTTGAGCTGAGGTTGAGGTGATTTACGTGTGTGCGGTGTGGCCTGGATTGGGGCTGCGTTGCAGCCCTTCGCGGGGCAAGTCCGCCTAAAATCGCCCGCGCAACCTTTGAGCGATCGGTAAATTCCCGTTACACCCTGCGACGAATCCCACCGAACCTTGCCCCTCCCGCGACGTCGGAACCTGCATCCCCCGCATCGAGGTTCCCCCACGTGAACGCCCTCCTCGCCCGCAAATTCCGCCTGGTGGTCAAGACCTTCGGCTACATCGGCTGGTCGCTGTTCTGGCTGTTGATCTGGGACGTGCTGGTCACCATCGACTTCATGCTGTTCTTCAACAGCAAGTTCAGCCTGCCGCTGATCCCGCTCACCCTGCTGGGCTCGGCGCTGGTGGTGCTGGTGAGCTTTCGCAACAGCAGCGCCTACAACCGCTGGTGGGAGGCGCGCACGCTATGGGGGGCGCTGGTGAACAGCTCGCGCAGCTTCGCCCGGCAGGTGCTGACGCTGGTCGATGATCCGGTCGATGGGCCGAACCCGGTGAAGGCGACCTTGCTGCGCCGGCATATCGCCTACGTGAACTGCCTGGCGGCGCACCTCAAGGGCGAGCAGTGCCCGGATGAGCTGATGGCCTTCATACCGCCCGGGGAGTTCGAGCGGCGCAATCGTTCGAACAATTTCGCCAATGATATCCTCGGCGGCTCGGCGGCCTTGCTGGCCCAGGAGTACCAGGCCGGTCGGCTGGACAGCATTCGCCTGGCGCGGCTGGAATCGACCCTGGTGGACATGTCCAACGCCCAGGGCGGGATGGAGCGGATCGCCAATACGCCGCTGCCCTACCCTTATGTGTACTTCCCGCGGCTGTTCATCACGTTGTTCTGCCTGATCGTGCCGGTGGGGCTGGTGGAGTCGCTAGGCTGGTTCACGCCGCTGGCCTCGACGGTGGTCGGCTTCATGCTGCTGGCCATCGAGCGGATCGGCACGGACCTGCAGAGCCCGTTCCGCTTCAGCGAGCACCAGATCCCGATGGACACGATCTGCGAGACGATCGAACGCAACCTGGAGTCGATGCAACGGGAGGCGCAATGCGGCGCCTTGGCGCACTGATCCGCCCGCCCTTCTTTATTCCCGCCGGGCGTACTCCCGGCAATCCTCCCAGCCGATTCCGCTCTGGGCCGTGTGCTGCAGCAGCCACTCCAGCGCCGGCTGCGCCTTGGGCTGGTTGTCGCGGAACTGGATCACGCCCTTGCGCCACAGCAGCATCAGCGTCAGCACCCGCTGTGCCGAGGCCTCGGCGGTCAGCGGCCCGTCATCCTGGGCATCGATGTCCCACAACGATACCCGCAACTGCTGGCTGTCCATGAACCCTTCGCCATCGGCGCGGCGCTGGCCATAGGGCGGGCGGAACAAGGGCACGTACTGCTCCGCCAGGTCGGCCTGAACCCGTGCCTGGCTGCGTCGTAGCGAATCCTGCCAGTCCTGCCACTGGGCGTGGGAGCGGTACTCCCAACCCTGGATACCCACGCACTGGCCGGCATACAGCTCATCCACCGGGCCGGCGTCGCGACGTTGCTGCAGACGATTGCCGAGCACGAAGAAAATCCCGTCGAGCTTTTGCCGCCTCAGGTAGTCGGCCACCGCATCGGTGCTGCCGCCCTGCGGCCCCGGGCCGCCGACGAAGGTCAGGAGGAACATCCGGTCGTTGAGTGCCTCGCCATTGCGCTCGCGGCTGGATAGCTTGGCCACCTCGCTGGTGGTCTGCGGGAAAAGCGCGGCCTTGCGCAACTGCTCATCCAGGTACCGCGTGTGGAACTGGCGACTAGGTTCGACCCATCCTGCATAGAACGTGCCGACATCCTCGGCGAAAACGGCGGACTGCGTGCGCAGGTCGGCCATGGACTCGACCGGGTAGCAGAACGAGGCATCCTGCTCGCAACTCTTCTGCGCCTGTTGATAACTTGTCCACAGGCGCTGCCACAGACGTGCCCTTACGGCCCGCACGACGGTCAGGTTGACTTGGCGCAGGCCGAGCCGGGCCGTCAACGCCTGCTCATCGAGCATCTCGCTTTCGTGCAGCACCCGGGCGAACGACAGGATCTCAGCCCGCGATGCCACGTCGAACAGCGTCGGGCTGTCCAACTGCTCAGGCCACAGCGCTCGATCGAAACTGACGAAATCCGCCGGGGCCGCCTGCGCGCCCAGGCTGAGCAGCCCGGCGAACAGGGCAAACGCGATACGCACGATGAGCAATCTCCTTGAAGGCATGGCGCGCACTATAACGCGACCACCCGCGGTTTAATGTGGCGATGTTCGGTGACTATCGTCGCCATAGTTTGGCGTTGTGCCAGCGGCCCCGTAGAATTCGCCCGACGATTCCAGGAGCCGACCCGATGCTGACGGTGATTTCCCCCGCCAAGACCCTCGACTACGACACCCCGCCGGTAACCCAGCGCCACACCCTGCCCCAGTACCTGGACGATTCCCAGGAACTGATCGGGCAACTGCGCGAACTGGCGCCGGCGCAGATCGCCGAGCTGATGCACCTCTCCGACAAGCTCGCCGGCCTCAACGCCGCCCGCTTCGGCAGTTGGACCCCGGACTTCACCCCGGCCAACGCCAAGCAGGCACTGCTGGCGTTCAAGGGCGACGTGTATACCGGGCTCGACGCCGAGAGCCTTAGCGAGGATGACTTCAGCTACGCCCAGGACCACCTGCGCATGCTCTCGGGCCTGTACGGCCTGCTGCGCCCGCTGGACCTGATGCAGCCCTACCGCCTGGAAATGGGTACCAAGCTGGCCAATGCCCGTGGCAAGGACCTGTACGCCTTCTGGGGCACGCGCATCAGCGAGTGGCTGAACCAGGCCCTGGCCGACCAGGGTGACGACGTGCTGCTGAACCTGGCCAGCAACGAGTACTTCAGCGCGGTGAAGAAGAGCGCGCTCAAGGCGCGGGTGATCGATGTCGACTTCAAGGACCTGAAGAACGGCCAGTACAAGATCATCAGCTTCTACGCCAAGAAGGCCCGCGGAATGATGAGCCGCTTTGTGATCCAGGAGCGGATCAACGATCCGGAGCAGCTCAAGCGCTTTGATGTGCAGGGGTACTACTACAGCGCCGAGCAGTCGAAGCCGGATCATCTGGTGTTCCTGCGCGATCACGCTGAGGGTTGATGACCCCGGGGGCTGCTTCGCAGCCCCACACCCCCTGCCCTGCAACGGGGCACGCGCTCACCCTTGAATTCGCCAAATTACAGACGCCAAAAAACCACCAGCCCTATCCATATTGCAAAACGCCATAAGACCGTTCGTAGTTTTTTGACGAAAATTGAAAAAATTTTTCGCATGATGGCCTAAAACCATCCCCCTGCGATTTCGCCCTTTATATACGGGGACGAAACTGCCGCGTGCTATCAGATTGAAAGTATTTCCCTCTGAAAAAATATTTAGAAATCTTTCATCGTGACGAAACCGCCCCCGGAACTTCTGCCAAGGGAGATGGCTCATAGCACCCGTAACGCGTTTCAAGCGCCCGGCGTGAGAGATGACTTACAGATGACAACGGGCCGCAATTCTCAACCGGCCCGAAAACTTCAACGGCGGTACAGGAAGTGCCAAAAGCCATGATCCATGCAGGAGAAAAGCGCCCCTAAAATTCGTCCTAGTGGTTGATTTCAAAGGATTTATCCACTTGAAAAAACAAGCACAGCACTTCACCAGCGGTGAATTGCAATAACGACGGCTGCATTTCAGGGCACGCCATTTTTAATATTGGCCTTTGACTGCCAACTTTGAGTGCATAACTTCTGCGCTCCGGATTTATTCATGCCTGCGTTCGGTGAAGTGTCAATTCGCCATGGATCCGTGCGCCCGAAAACTGCTGGTCAATCAACCCAGTCGGCTCTTCGCTGAAGGGCTGACGTGATAAACACATGAGGTGAATGCGATGCGTATCAGCATCTTTGGTTTGGGTTATGTGGGTGCAGTCTGTGCAGGTTGCCTGTCGGCACGAGGCCATGACGTGATTGGTGTGGACGTTTCCAGCACCAAGATCGACCTGATCAACCAGGGCAAGTCGCCCATCGTCGAACCGGGCCTCGAAGAACTGCTGCAACAGGGCATCGCCAACGGCCGCCTGCGCGGCACCACCGACTTCGCCGAAGCCATCCGCGCCAGCGACGTGTCGATGATCTGCGTAGGCACACCGAGCAAGAAGAACGGCGACCTGGGCCTGGAATACATCGAGTCGGTATGCCGCGAGATCGGCTACGTGCTGCGCGACAAGGCCAGCCGTCACACCGTGGTGGTGCGCAGCACCGTGCTGCCGGGCACCGTGAAGAACGTGGTCATCCCGATTCTGGAAGACTGCTCGGGCAAGAAGGCCGGCGTCGACTTCGGCGTCGCGGTCAACCCGGAGTTCCTGCGCGAAAGTACCGCGATCAAGGACTACGACCAGCCGCCGATGACCGTCATCGGCGAACTGGACAGCGCCAGCGGCGACGTGCTGCAGGCCCTGTACGAAGAGCTCGACGCACCGATCATCCGCAAGC
Organism: Pseudomonas sp. P106(2024); assembly: GCF_057480815.1. Lineage (NCBI taxonomy): Bacteria > Pseudomonadati > Pseudomonadota > Gammaproteobacteria > Pseudomonadales > Pseudomonadaceae > Pseudomonas > Pseudomonas sp. P106(2024). The sequence continues at coordinate 141,543 of NZ_JBLIYU010000007.1, forward strand.
CGGTCGAAGTGGCCGAGATGATCAAGTACACCTGCAACGTCTGGCACGCGACCAAGGTCACCTTCGCCAACGAGATCGGCAACATCGCCAAGGCCGCAGGCGTCGATGGCCGCGAGGTGATGGACGTGGTCTGCCAGGACAAGGCGCTGAACCTGTCGCAGTACTACATGCGCCCAGGCTTCGCCTTCGGCGGTTCGTGCCTGCCGAAGGACGTGCGCGCCCTCACCTACCGCGCCGCCAGCCTCGACGTGCGCGCCCCGCTGCTCGACTCGCTGATGCGCAGCAACGAATCCCAGGTGCAGAACGCCTTTGACATCATCGAGAGCCACGACAAGCGCAAGGTCGCCCTGCTCGGCCTTTCGTTCAAGGCCGGCACCGACGACCTGCGCGAAAGCCCGCTGGTGGAGCTGGCCGAACGCCTGATCGGCAAGGGCTACCAGCTCGACATCTACGACCAGAACGTCGAGTACGCCCGTGTCCACGGCGCCAACAAGGACTACATCGAGTCGAAGATCCCCCACGTTTCCTCCTTGCTCAACGCCAACTTCGAGCAGGTGGTGGACAACGCCGAGATCATCATCCTGGGCAACCGTGACGAGCAGTTCCGCGCCCTGGCCCAGCAGGCACCGGAAGGCAAGCAGGTGATCGACCTGGTCGGTTTCATGAGCAAGCCGACCTGCGCCACCAGCCGCACCGAAGGTATCTGCTGGTAAACCCGGCCGGGCGGCGCGTCCCTCCCCAGCGCGCCGCTCGACCTCCCCCGAATTCTCGACGGATGCCGAACATGCAAAGGTTCCAGACCATGCTGCTGCAATGCGCCGGCTGGCTGCTCTACATGAGCCTGCTCATGCTGATCGCCCTGGCTCTGCCCAGCGACATCTTCGACTCGCAGTCGAAGCACTTCATCTTCCTGGTCGGTGCCGTCGGCATCTGGCGTTACTCCATGGGCGCCACCCATTTCATCCGCGGCATGATCTTCCTGTACATCGTGTACCCCTACCTGCGCCGCAAGGTGCGCAAGCTGGGCCAGGCGGCCGACCCGTCGCACGTGTACCTGATGGTCACCAGCTTTCGTATCGAGGCCCTGACCACCGCCCAGGTGTACAGCTCGGTGATCCGCGAGGCCATCGACTGCGGCTTCCCCACCACCGTGGTCTGCTCGCTGGTGGAGAAGTCCGACGAGCTGCTGGTGAAAAGCCTGTGGGCCAAGTACAACCCACCGTCCCACGTGACTCTGGACATCGTGCGCATCGCCGGCACCGGCAAGCGTGACGGCCTGGCCTATGGTTTCCGCGCCATCTCGCGGATGCTGCCGGACGAAAACGCCGTGGTGGCGGTGATCGACGGCGACACTGTGCTGGCCGAGGGCGTGGTGCGCAAGACCGTGCCATGGTTCGGCCTGTACCCCAACGTCGGTGGCCTGACCACCAACGAGTTCTGCGAAGTGCGCGGCGGTTACATCATGAGCGAGTGGCACAAGCTGCGCTTCGCCCAGCGCCACATCAACATGTGCTCCATGGCCCTGTCCAAGCGCGTGCTGACCATGACCGGGCGCATGTCGATGTTCCGCGCAAGCGTGGTGACCAACCCCGAGTTCATCGCCGACGTCGAGAGCGACTCGCTGATGCACTGGCGCCTGGGCCGCTTCAAGTTCCTCACCGGCGACGACAAGTCCAGCTGGTTCAGCCTGATGCGCCTGGGCTACGACACCTTCTACGTGCCCGATGCCGCGATCAACACGGTCGAGCACCCGCCGGAAAAAAGCTTCATCAAGGCCAGCCGCAAGCTGATGTACCGCTGGTACGGCAACAACCTGCGGCAGAACTCCCGTGCCCTGGGCCTGGGCCTCAAGCGCCTGGGGCTGTTCACCAGCATCGTGCTGCTCGACCAGCGCGTGTCGATGTGGACCAGCCTGCTGGGCCTGACCGTGGCGGTGATCGCCAGCTTCAAGTTCGGCCTGCAGTTCCTGCTGGTGTACCTGCTGTGGATCGGCATCACCCGGCTGATCCTCACCGTCATGCTGCTGTGCTCGGGCCACAACGTCGGCCCGGCCTACCCGCTGATCCTCTATTACAACCAGATCGTCGGCGCGGTGATGAAGATCTACGTGTTCTTCCGCCTCGACAAGCAGTCCTGGACCCGCCAGCCCACTGCCCTCAAGCGCGACCTCGCAAGTTTTCAACAATGGTTCAACACCTGGTCCTCGCGGACCATGACCTTCTCGGCCGCGAGCATCTTCGTCGCCGTGCTGTTCATGGTCGTGTGAGCCCCCGGATCGGACAACAGGAACGAATATCGCCATGAATACCGCCGTGAACGTCAATGTCGTGCATGAATCCGAAGCGCAGCGCCAGCACGCCCGGGTGCGCATCCCCGCCAAGCTGCGCTACCTGGATGGCAACCGCGAAGCGCAGGAGGTGAAGGTTGACGACCTGTCCGCCGGAGGCCTGTCCTTCCACGCGAAGAAACCACTGCCGGAAGGCGAAGTGCTGCGCGGTCGCCTGCAGTTCGTGGTCGACAACCTCGGCCTGTCGATGGACGTCGAACTGCTGGTGCGTACCAGCAGCCGCGAGACCGGCCGCACCGGTACCGAGTTCCAGAACCTCGAGCCGCGCGACATCGCCACCCTGCGCCACATCATCACCAGCCACCTGTCCGGCGAGCTGATCAGCGTCGGCGATGTGCTCAGTACCCTGCAGCGCGACAACTTCACCAAGGCGCGCAAGCAGAAGGACGGTGGCTCCGGTCTTTCCGCCTTCGGCCGCCTGCGTGCGGTCACCGTGACCGCCGGGGTGTTCGTGGTCGGCCTGGTGGCCTTCGGCTTCGTCGCCAAGTCGCTGTACGGCCTGTACTTCGTCAGCCATGCCGAGGCCGGCGTGGTCGCGGTGCCCACCACCAACGTCACCATGCCCCGCGACGGCAGTCTGCAAAGCCTGGTGGAGAACGGCGCGACCGTGGCCAAGGGCGCGCCGCTGGCGACCTTCAACACCAGCATGCTCGACCTGCTCAAGGGCCACCTGGACGACGCTCAGCTGGAGCCGGCCAAGGTCGAGGAACTGTTCGGCAAGCAGCTCTCCGGCACCCTCACCAGCCCGTGCGACTGCGTGGTCTCGCGCCAGCTGGTGGATGACGGCCAGTACGCCAGCAAGGGCCAGCCGGTGTTCGCGCTGATCCCGCGCACCAGCGTCCCGACCATCGAGGCGCGCTTCAGCTATCGCCAGTTCGACGAAGTGAAGCCGGGTACCCAGGTCAACTTCCAGATCGCCGGCGAGGACGAAGTGCGCACCGGGCGGATCACCGGTAGCTCCAGCCTGGACACCGACAACCTGGCCTCCGACATCCGCGTGCAGATCAAGCCCGACGGCAGCCTGCCGGCCGAGCTCGCCGGGCGCCCGGCCGCGGTCAACAGCGACCGTGGCCCGTCGCTGAACTGGCTGATCGACAAGGCCGTGGCCCGTGGGCTGTAAGAGGATCATGCCGATGACCAGCAGACACCCCGGCTCCCACAGTGAGGCCTTCAGCCTCGGGTTATGCACCCTGGCCCTGGCCATCACCCTGGCTGGCTGCGCCGGCCTGCCCGACCAGCGCCTGGCCAATGAAGCGCTCAAGCGTGGCGACACCGCCACCGCCGAGCGCAACTACAAGGCTCTGGCCGACCTCGGCTACAGCGACGCCCAGATCGGCCTGGCGGACATCCAGGTCGGTACCCGCGACCCGGCCAAGCTCAAGCAAGCCGAAGCCACCTACCGCGCCGCCGCCGCCACCTCGCCCCGTGCCCAGGCGCGTCTCGGCCGCCTGTTGGTGGCCAAGCCCGACAGCACCCAGGCCGAGCGTGAAGAAGCCGAGTCGCTGCTCAAACTCGCCGCGCAACAGGGCGAAGGCAACACCCTGATCCCCCTGGCGATGCTCTACCTGCAGTACCCGCAGAGCTTCCCCAAGGTCAACGCCCAGCAGCAGATCGACCAGTGGCGCGCCGCCGGCAACCCCGAGGCGGGCCTGGCCCAGGTTCTGCTGTACCGCACCCAGGGCACCTACGACCAGCACCTGGGCGATGTGGAGAAGATCTGCAAGGCGGCACTGGCCAGCACCGACATCTGCTATGTCGAACTGGCCACCGTCTACCAGAAACGCGCCCAGCCCGACCAGCAGGCTGCCCTGCTCGAACAACTCAAAGCCGCTCATGCCCGTGGCGCCGTGCCGGCCACCCGGGTCGACAGCGTCGCCCGGGTACTGGCCGACCGCAGCCTCGGCCAGACCGACGAGAAGACTGCCAAGGACCTGCTCAAGCAGGTCGCACCGACCAACCCGGCATCCTGGGTGAGCCTGGCGCAACTGCTCTACGACTTCCCCGAGCTGGGCGACACCGACCAGCTGATGGCCTACATCGACAAGGGCCGCGAGGCCGAGCAGCCCCGCGCCGAACTGCTGCTGGGCCGGCTCTACTACGAAGGCAAGAGCGTGCCCGCCGACGCGCAGAAGGCCCAGGAACACCTGCAGGCCGCCGCCGATGCCGGCGAGGTGAGCGCCGACTACTACCTTGGCCAGCTCTACCGCCGTGGCTACCTGGGCCAGGTCGAGCCGCAGAAAGCCGTGGACCATCTGCTGGCCGCCGCCCGCGGTGGCCAGAACAGCGCCGACTACGCCCTGGCCCAGCTGTTCAGCGAAGGCCACGGCATCCGCCCGGCGCCGACCAATGCCTGGGTATTCGCCCAGCTCTCACAGGTCAACCCGACCCCGCAGTCGACCGAACTGCTGCAACAGCTCGACCAGCAGCTCACGCCCGACCAGCGCAACCAGGCGCAGAACCTGCTGGCGCAGGAGAAGCAGGCGCGCGGCAGCATGGCCCGGGGCGCCAACAGCACCCTGGCCATCGAAGCGCTGCAGGACGAGAAAGACGACGTAGACGCCGAGGATTCGCTATGACGCTCAACCCCTTCGTGAAAGCCGGCATCGGCCTGGGCTTCGCCCTGCTGTGGTCGATGCCGACCCTGGCGGCCGAAACCGCGCAGAAGAACTTCGGTCTCGACGTGAAGATCACCGGCCAGTCCGAGGACGACCGCGACCTGGGCACCCGCTCCGGCGGCGACGTCAACGGCCTGGGCCTGGACCTGCGGCCCTGGGTGTACGGCGAGCGCGGACACTGGAGCGCCTTCGCCATGGGCCAGGCGGTGGCCGCCACCGACATCATCGAGACCGACACCCTGCGCCAGAACGACGACGGCACCACCATCGACAACGGCGACGACAGCCGCAAGCCGGACAAGAGCTACCTGGCCATGCGCGAGTTCTGGATCGGCTACAGCGGCCTGACCCCCTACCCCGGCGAGCAGCTGCGTTTCGGTCACCAGCGCCTGCGCAGCGACGACGGCATGTGGCGCGACACCAACATCGAGGCGCTGAACTGGACCTTCGACACCACCCTGCTCAAAGCCGACCTGGGCGTGGCCCAGCGCTTCAGCGAATACCGCACCGACCTCACCGAGCTAGCTCCAGAGGACAAGGACCGCACCCACGTCTACGGCAACGTCGCCACGCAGTGGACACCCGGCCACTGGGTCGGCCTGCGCGCCCACCACACTCATGATGGCGGCAGCCTGAAGAGCCACGGCGAGACCGTCGACGCCCTCGACAAGACCCGCACGGGCGATCTGACCTGGCTGGGCCTGGAAGCCAACAGCGACGCCTACAACTGGCGCAACGACCACACCGTCAACTACTGGGGCAGCGTCACCTGGCTGACCGGCGACCGCGACACCCTCAGCAGCCAGGCGGTGGGCAACGAACGGGTCGCCACCGGTAAACAGAGCGGCGAGGTCAACGCCTGGGCCACCGACCTCGGCATCCGCTTGCGCCTGGACCCGCAATGGCAGGTCGGCGCGGCCTATGCCCGGGGCAGCGGTGGTGGCGGCAGCGACGGTTCGAACAACTTCGAGCAGACCGGCCTGGAGAGCAACCGCTCCAACTTCACCGGCACCCGCTCGCGCGTGCACCGCTTCGGCGAAGCGTTCCGCGGCGAGCTGGGCAATCTGCAGGCGGCCACCCTGTTCGCCTCCTGGCAGCTGCGCGACGACTACGACGCCAGCTTCATCTACCACAAGTTCTGGCGCGTCGACGGCAAGCAGAACATCGGCTCCAGCGGCATCAACGCGGTGGTCGACGACGGCGGCATCAGCCGCCCACTGGTGCAGGGCGAGAAAGACCTGGGCCAGGAGATGGACGTGGTCGTCACCAAGTACTTCAAGCAAGGCCTGCTGCCGGCCTCGATCAGCCAGTCGATCGACGAACCGTCGGCCTTGGTACGCCTGCGCGCCGGTGTGTTCAAGCCGGGCGACGCCTATGGCAAAGAGGCCGACTCGTACATGCACCGCGCCTTCGTCGACGTAATCTGGCGCTACTGAGGCCGGGAGAGGATAGCCATGAACCTGCACCCGAACCTTCGCCACAGCCTGCTCGCCAGCGCCCTGCTGCTGGCCGGCGGCCTTGCCCAGGCCGCCGAGCCCGAGATGGCCAAGGGGCTGCAACAGGCCAAGACCTACACCGTGTCCAGCGCGCCAATCGAGCCGCTGAAGATGGCCCCGCCCAAACTGCCTGACCTGTCCGGCTACACCGCCGAGGCCGTGCAGAAGAAGATCGACCGCCGCCACAAGGGCAAGGTCAGCGTGCGCCGCATGCTCCAGGAGGACACCCTCAAGGAGTTCATCGGCGGCGACAACAAGGGCGCCGAGTGGGTGCGTCGCCAGCACGGCATTCCCCAGGCGATCTTCGTCGACGACGGGCATGTCGACTTGGTGGAGCTGAGCAAAAAGGTACCCGACCAGTACCTGCGCGAGACCGCGCCAGGTGTCTACCTCGCCCGCCTGCCGATCGTGGTCGGGCGCAAGGGCGTGCTGGAGATCGACGGCAAGGTCAAGGAGCTGCGCCTGTCCGAAGAAGGTGGGTCGTTCATCGTCAACGACGGCAAGCTGTTTGTCAGCGACACCCAGGTGACCGGCTGGCGCGAGCAGGCCAATGGCCCGGCGACCTTCCGCAAGCCCGATGAATTCCGCCCGTTCCTGCTCAGCTGGGGCGGCACCGAGACCTATATCATCAACAGCAAGATGGCCAGCTTCGGCTACGCCAAGTCCAAGTCGTACGGGGTGAGCATCTCGCAGTACACACCGAACATGGCCAAGCAGATGGGCCGCCCGGAACCCACCGGCTGGATCATCGGCTCCGAGTTCAGCGACATGTGGTACGGCTTCTACTGCTACGAGACCCAGGACTTCGTGATCAAGGACTCGACCTACCGCGACAACATCGTCTACGGCATCGACCCCCACGACCGTTCGCACCGCCTGATCATCGCCGGCAACACCGTGTACGGCACCAAGAAGAAGCACGGGATCATCGTTTCGCGCGAGGTCAACGACAGCTGGATCATCAACAACAAGAGCTACGACAACAAGCTCTCGGGGGTGGTGATCGACCGCAACAGCGTCAACAACCTGATCGCCTACAACGAGATCTACCGCAACCACACCGACGGCATCACCCTGTACGAGAGCGGCGACAACCTGATCTGGGGCAACAAGCTGATCAACAACCGTCGCCACGGCATCCGCGTGCGCAACAGCGTGAACATCCGCCTGTACGAAAACGTCGCCATGGCCAACGGCCTGGTGGGCGTGTACGGGCACATCAAGGACCTCTCCGACACCGACCGCGACATCGCCCTCGACCCGTTCGACACCAAGGTGTCGCTGATCGTGGTCGGCGGCGAGCTGGCGGCCAACGGCTCCGGCCCGCTGTCGATCGACTCGCCCCTGTCGGTGGAGCTGTACAAGGTGTCGATGCTGATGCCGCGCAAGGCCAACGGCATCAGCTTCAACGGCGTGCTCGGCGAGCGCCAGGACGAAATCCTCGACCTGCTGGTGCGCCAGCAGAAGGCCGTGCTGATCGACCCGGTCGAACGCCAGACCGAAATGATCGACTAAGGAAGCCCAGACCATGACTCCACACCTGATGAAACTGCTGGGCCTGTCCGCCGCCCTCCTGGCCATCAGCCAGGGCGTGCGCGCCGATGAGGTCAAGGCGCCGACCTTCAGCGCCGAGCCCTGCTGCCAGCTGTGCCCCGAGGCCCACGACGCCAGCCGCTACACCACGCGCTACCAGCAGAACTTCACCACCCTGGTGCAGGCCCAGGGCGACTGGCTGTTCCGTACCCGCGAAGACCTGCGCACCGAGTTCGACACCACCCCGGGCGGCTACAAGCGCCTGCAGCAGGTGCACGACGCCTTCAAGAAGCGCGGCGTCGAGCTGGTGGTGGTGTACCAGCCGACCCGGGGCCTGGTGAACCGCAACATGCTCAACCCCGAGGAGAAGGCCGCCTTCGATTACCAGAAGGCACTGCGCAACTACCAGGCCATGCTCCAGCGCTTCGCCAAGATGGGCTACAACGTGCCCGACCTGTCGCCGCTGACCAACGAGCAGCTGGCCGCGGCCGACCAGGGCAAGGACTTCTACTTCCGTGGCGACCAGCACTGGACGCCCTATGGCGCCGAGCGCGCGGCGAAGATCGTCGCCGACACCGTGCACCAGATGCCGGCCTTCGAAGGCATCCCGCGCAAGGAATTCGAGACCAAGAAGTCCGGCCGCATGGGCAAGACCGGCACCCTGCACAACGTCGCCGGCCAGCTGTGCGGCACCAGCTATGCGGTGCAGTACATGGACCAGTTCGCCACCGAGCCCAAGGGCGGCGCCAGCGGCGGCGACGACCTGTTCGGCGATTCGGGCAACGCGCAGATCACCCTGGTCGGCACCAGCCACAGCGGCAAGAACTACAACTTCTCGGGCTTCCTCGAGCAGTACATCGGTGCCGATGTGCTCAACGTCGCCTTCCCCGGCGGCGGCCTGGAAGGTTCGATGATCCAGTACCTGGGCAGCGAGGAGTTCCAGAACAACCCGCCGAAGATCCTGATCTGGGAGTTCTCCCCGCTCTACCGTCTCGACCAGGAAACCATCTGGCGGCAGATCCTCGGCCTGCTCGACGACGGCTGCGACGACCGACCGGCCCAGATGAGCGCCAGCGCCACCCTCAAGCCCGGCAAGAACGAGCTGATGGTCAACGGCAAGAACGGCGTGATCAAGGACCTGGTCAACCGCAACCACCAGCTCGACATCAAGTTCGAGGACACCTCGGTGAAAGTGCTGCAGGCCACCCTGTGGTACCTCAACGGCCGCCACGAGGACATCAAGATCGAGAAGCCCGAGACCTCCGACACCGATGGGCGCTTCGTCTTCCAGATGCGCGAGGACGAAGACTGGGCAGGCCAGAACCTGCTAGCCCTGGAGGTCCAGGGGCCGGAAAGCGGCACGCAGAAAGTCGAAGCCAAACTCTGCAAACGCAACAACTTCGCCAGCCCCGCGCAGCACACCGCGCAAGCTGGCCAGTGAGGCGACCATGACCACCATCAGCAGCAAGACCGCTCCCGCCCTGCTCGCCCTCGCCCTGTTCGGCGGCGCGGCGCAGGCCGCGCTGGTACCGCCCCTGGGTTACTACGAGGGCATCGAAAAGCTCAAGACAGGCGACGGCAATTTCCGCTGCGAAGCCGCGCCCAAGCCCTATACCGGCGCGCTGCAGTTTCGCAGCAAGTACGAAGGTTCGGACAAGGCCCGGGCGACGCTCAATGTCGCCTCGGAAAAAGCCTTCCGCAAATCCACCGAGGACATCACCACCCTCGAGAAAGGCGTCAGCAAGATGGTAGGCCAGTACATGCGCGACGGCCGCCCGGCACAACTGGACTGCGCCTTGACCTGGCTCGACACCTGGGCACGCGCCGATGCGCTGATGTCCACCGATTACAACCATACCGGCAAGTCCATGCGCAAATGGGCCCTGGGCAGCATGAGCGGCTCGTGGCTGCGCCTGAAGTTCTCCAACTCGCAGCCACTGGCGGCGCACCGCGCCGAAGCCGAGCAGATCGAGAAATGGTTCGTGCGCCTGGCGCGCCAGACCGTGCGCGACTGGAGCGACCTGCCGCTGGACAAGATCAACAACCACAGTTACTGGGCGGCCTGGTCGGTGATGGCCACCGCCGTCGCCACCGACCAGCAGGATCTGTTCGACTGGGCGGTGAAGGAATACAAGGTCGGCGTCAACCAGATCGACGAGCAGGGCTTCTTGCCCAACGAGGTCAAGCGCAAGCAACGCGCCCTGGCCTACCACAACTACGCCCTGCCGCCGCTGGCGATGATCGCCAGCTTCGCCCAGGCCAACGGCGTGGACCTGCGCAAGGAAAACAATTTCGCCCTGCAACGGCTTGGCGAAGGCGTGCTGGCCGGTGCCCGCGACCCTGTTCATTTCAACACCCGCGCCGGCGTGAAGCAGGACCTGAAGGACCTGAAGATCGACAGCAAGTACGCCTGGCTCGAGCCGTGGTGCGCGCTGTACCAGTGCGTCGGCGACACCCTCGAGCGCAAGCATGACATGCAGCCGTTCAACAGTTTCAGGCTGGGGGGCGATGTGACGCGGGTCTATGACCCGGGCGCAGAAAAGAAGTAAGGCCAAGGGCCGCTTTGCGGCCCATCAATGGTTTAGGCAACAAAGGTTTCCCCTGCATTTTCGCGGGGGGTTTGGGGGGCGCTGTGCCCCAGGTGCTGTGCATAACTAGGAGAACCGGGATGGTCTTCTCGTCCAACGTGTTCCTGTTCCTGTTCCTGCCGGTTTTCCTCGGCTTGTACTACGTGAGCGGGAACCGCTATCGCAACCTGCTGCTGCTGGTTGCCAGCTACATTTTCTACGCCTGGTGGCGGGTGGACTTCCTCGCCCTGTTCGCCGGGGTAACCCTGTGGAACTACTGGATCGGCCTGAAGGTCGGCGCCGCCGGCGTGCGCACCAAGCCCGCGCAGCGCTGGCTGCTGCTGGGCGTGGGCGTCGACCTGTGCATCCTCGGCTACTTCAAGTACGCCAACTTCGGCGTCGACAGCCTCAACGCGATCATGACCTCGATGGGGCTGGAGCCGTTCATCCTCACCCACGTGCTGCTGCCGATCGGCATCTCGTTCTACATCTTCGAATCGATCAGCTACATCATCGACGTGTACCGCGGCGACACCCCGGCCACCCGCAACCTGATCGACTTCGCCGCCTTCGTGGCGATCTTCCCGCACCTGATCGCCGGCCCCGTGCTGCGCTTCAAGGACCTGGTCGACCAGTTCAACAACCGCACCCATACCCTGGACAAGTTCTCCGAAGGCTGCACCCGCTTCATGCAGGGCTTCATCAAGAAAGTGTTCATCGCCGACACCCTGGCGGTGGTCGCCGACCACTGCTTCGCCCTCGAGAACCCAACCACCGGTGACGCCTGGCTCGGCGCGCTGGCCTACACCGCGCAGCTGTACTTCGACTTCTCCGGCTACAGCGACATGGCCATCGGCCTGGGCCTGATGATGGGCTTTCGCTTCATGGAGAACTTCAAGCAGCCCTACATCAGCCAGTCGATCACCGAGTTCTGGCGGCGCTGGCACATCAGCCTGTCGACCTGGCTGCGCGACTACCTGTACATCACCCTGGGCGGCAACCGCAAAGGCACCTTCAACACCTACCGCAACCTGTTCCTGACCATGCTGCTGGGCGGGCTGTGGCACGGCGCCAACTTCACCTACATCATCTGGGGCGCCTGGCACGGCCTGTGGCTGGCCATCGAGCGCGCACTGGGGCTGGACACCAACCCGCAGCGCTTCAACCCGGTGAAATGGGCCTTCACCTTCCTCCTGGTGGTGGTCGGCTGGGTGATCTTCCGCGCCGAGAACCTGCACGTGGCGGCGCGCATGTACGGCGCCATGTTCAGCTTCGGCGACTGGCAGCTGTCGGAACTCAACCGCGCCAACCTCACCGGCCTGCAGGTGGCCACGCTGATCGTCACCTACCTGAGCCTGGCGTTTTTCGGCCTGCGCGACTTCTACCGCAATGCAACGCCCGCGCCCAAGGCCACCCCGGTGCAGATCAACGCCGACGGCTCGGTGGGCCTGGACTGGACGCGGATCATGACCCGCGCCCTGGTCCTGCTGCTGTTCGCCGCCTCGGTGCTCAAGCTCTCGGCGCAGAGCTACTCACCGTTCCTGTACTTCCAGTTCTGAGGCCTGAATCATGAACCGGACACTTCGCATCACCTATTCGCTGACGTTCATGGGCCTGCTGGTCGGGCTGGGCGCATGGTCGGTCGGCGGGCTGGAAAGTTTCAACCGCACAGGGCAGATGACCCTGCTCGACGGCAAGCTGGCCAAGGCCGCCGAGACCCACTACGACGAGCAGTTCCCGATCAAGCGCGTTGGCACCAACCTGTGGGCCGCGCTGGACTTCAAACTGTTCAACGAAGGCCGCCCCGGCGTGGTGCTGGGCCGCGACCAGTGGCTGTTCACCGACGAGGAGTTCAAGCCCACCGCCGGCGCGCAGCAACAGATACAGGACAACCTGGCACTGGTGCGTGGAGTGCGTGACGCACTGCAACGCCAGGGCGTGCAACTGGTGCTGGCGATCGTACCGGCCAAGGCCCGCCTCTATTCCGAATACATCGGCAAGGAGGCGCCGGCCAGCCTGCACGACGAGCTGTTCAACCAGTTCCACGCCCAGGCGCGCCAGGCCAATGTGTTCGCCCCCGACCTGCTGGCGCCGCTGGAGCAGGCCAAGGCCCGCGGCCAGGTGTTCCTGCGTACCGACACCCACTGGACGCCGATGGGCGCCGAAGTGGTCGCGCAATCGCTGGCCGAAGCCGTCGATCGCCAGCAGCTGCTCACCGGCGAGCCCCAGGCGTACATCACCGAGGCCGGCGCCAGCGCGCCGTACAAGGGCGACCTGACCAACTTCCTGCCGCTGGATCCACTGTTCAGCAACCTGCTGCCCACCCCCGACACCCTGCAACAACGCAAGACCCACCCGGTGCAGGCCGAAGGCGACGATGCGCTGTTCACCGACAGCCGGATCCCGGTGGCGCTGGTGGGCACCAGCTACAGCGCCAACCCGCACTGGAACTTCCTCGGAGCCCTGCAGCAGGCGTTGCACAGCGACGTCGCCAATTACGCCGAGGACGGCCACGGCCCACTGCTGCCGATGCTCAAGTACCTGCAGAGCGACGCTTTCAAGAACGCCCCGCCACAGGTCGTGGTGTGGGAATTCCCCGAACGGTATCTGCCAATGAAGAACGACCTCAGCGCCTTCGATCCGCAGTGGATCGCGCAGCTGAAGAACTCCCGTCAATCCGAAGAAAACCTGGCCCTGTCGTCCAATCGGACGGACCACTGAAGATAGAGAGGAATACGCACATGACCACCAAGACTTCCATTGCCAAAGCCCTCACCCTCGCCGCCGGCCTGTCCCTGGCCTCGCTGCAGGCCTTCGCCGGCGCCGATGCCGCCCTCTATGGCCCGAGCGCGCCGAAAGGCTCGACCTTCGTGCGCCTGTACAACGCCGCCGGCAGCCCCGCCGCCGCGTCGGTCGGCAACACCCAGATCAAGCAGGTCGGCGCCCAGGCCAGCAGCGACTTCAGCTTCCTGCCCGGCGGTGACTACACCGCCCAGGTCGGCGGCAAGAGCGTCCCGGTGAAGCTCGCCGCCGACAAGTACTACACCCTGGTCAACAGCAGCAGCGGCAACCCGCAGCTTATCGAAGAGCCGCCGTTCAAGAACAAGCAGAAGGCCCTGGTGCGGGTGCAGAACCTCAGCGACCAGTCGCTGACCCTGAAGACCGCCGACGGCAAGACCGAAGTGGTCAGCCCGGTGGCCGCCAAGGGCCGTGGCGAGCGCGAGATCAACCCGGTCAAGGTCAACTTGGCCCTGTATCAAGGCGACAAGAAAGTCGGCGACGTCAAACCCGTCGCCCTGGCGCGCGGCGAAGCCGCCGTGCTGTATGTCACCGGTTCCGGCAATAGCCTGTCGCCGGTATGGGTCACTCGCCCCGTGGCTAGCAACTGATTCCCCTGCCTCTAAACGACTATTGGAGAAACATGATGATCCCGGTAATTCTTTCTGGTGGTAGCGGTTCGCGTCTGTGGCCTCTGTCGCGCAAGCAGTTCCCCAAGCAGTTCCTGGCCCTGACCGGCGAACACACCCTGTTCCAGCAGACCATCGAACGCCTGGTGTTCGATGGCATGGACACGCCTATCGTGGTCTGCAACAAGGACCACAAGTTCATCGTCCAGGAGCAGTTGAACGCACTGCAACTGCAAACCCAGGCCATCCTCATGGAGCCGTTCGGCCGCAACACCGCGCCGGCGGTGGCCATGACCGCGATGAAACTGGTCAACGAAGGCCGTGACGAGCTGATGCTGGTGCTGCCGGCCGACCACGTGATCGAGGACCAGAAGGCCCTGCAACGCGCCCTGGCCCTGGCCACCGTGGCCGCCGAGCGCGGCGAGATGGTGCTGTTCGGCGTACCGGCGACCAAGCCCGAGACCGGCTACGGCTACATCCGCTCGAGCCAGGACGCGCTGCTGCCCGAGGGCGTGGCGCGGGTCGCGCAGTTCGTCGAGAAACCCGACGAGAAGCGCGCCAACGAGTTCGTCCGCGCCGGCGGCTACTTCTGGAACAGCGGCATGTTCCTGTTCCGCGCCAGCCGCTTCCTCGAAGAGCTGAAAAAGCACGACCCGGACATCTACGACACCTGCCTGCTGGCCCTGGAGCGCAGCCAGGAGGACACCGATGCGCTGAGCATCGACGAAGCCACCTTCGCCTGCTGCCCGGACAACTCCATCGACTACGCGGTAATGGAGAAGACCCAGCGCGCCTGCGTGGTGCCGCTGTCGGCCGGCTGGAGCGACGTCGGTTGCTGGTCGTCGCTGTGGGACGTGCACGAGAAGGATGCCGACGGCAACGTCACCAAGGGCGACGTGGTGGTACAGGACAGCCGCAACTGCATGATTCACGGCAACGGCAAGCTGGTGTCGGTGATTGGCCTTGAGAACATCGTGGTGGTCGAGACCAAGGACGCCATGATGATCGCCCACAAGGACAAGGTTCAGGGGGTCAAGCAGCTGGTCAACACCCTTGACGCCCAGGGCCGCACGGAAACCCAGAACCACCTGGAGGTGTACCGCCCGTGGGGCTCGTACGACTCGGTGGACATGGGCGGGCGCTTCCAGGTCAAGCACATCACCGTCAAACCCGGCGCCAGCCTGTCGCTGCAGATGCACCACCACCGTGCCGAGCACTGGATCGTGGTGTCCGGCACCGCCGAAGTAACCTGCGACGAGAACGTGTTCCTGCTCACCGAGAATCAGTCCACGTACATTCCCATCGCCTCGGTGCACCGCCTGCGCAACCCGGGCAAGATCCCGCTGGAGATCATCGAGGTGCAGTCCGGGAGCTACCTGGGCGAGGATGATATCGAACGGTTCGAGGATGTGTATGGGCGGACTTCGACGCCAGTGGAGCGTGGGGTTTCGGTGAAGACCATCGCGCAGTAACAGCCGCAAGTCATAAGCTGCAAGCGGCAAGAAAAAGCGAAACGGCGGTGAATCGAAATGTTCGATTCGCCGCCGTTTCGCTTTTTCTTGTGGCTTGCAGCTTGCGGCTCGGCGCTCCAAGATAATCGAACCCCCGCCACCAAGGCCTGCCCCACCATGATCATCGGCGCCCTGCTCGTTCTCACCTGGCTGGTCCTGCTGCTGCGCTACCCGGCCAAGGCCCTGCCGATTTCCATGGCTGGCGTCTGTGGCCTGGGGCTGGTGGCGCTGTACGTGGTCTGGCAGGACACCCGCGAAGCCTCGCAACTGGCCCGCCTCGATATCCGCCTGGTCTACGCCCCCGACCAGTGCCCCGCCGACCGCGCCCTGCAGGTGCGCATGAAGAACGGCAACCAAGTCCCGCTCAGTGAACTGCGCTGGCGCGTCGGCGCCTATGCGCCGGGCGATACCGTGAATCTGGCCGAGAACACCTACGCCGCACCGCGCTATCGTGGCCCCGGGGAACTGCAGCCGGGCGCCGAATGGACCGATTGCCTGCCATTGCCACCGCTGCGCTCGGGCTATCGGCCACAAACACTGGAGTTCCGTGCCGAGCACCTGCAAGGTACATTCGCCAACTGAATCCTCTCTTCCGAACACAGGCCCGCCCCATGCCCACCGTCCTGATCACCGGTTGTTCCAGCGGCATCGGCCGCGCCCTGGCCGACGCCTTCCGCGATGCCGGCCATGAAGTCTGGGCCACCGCCCGCAAGGCACAGGATGTCGAACAACTGGCCGCCGCCGGTTTCAATGCCCGTCAACTGGACGTGAACGACGCAGAAGCCCTCGCCCGTCTGGCCGAGGAGCTGCAAAGCCTCGACATCCTGATCAACAACGCCGGCTACGGCGCCATGGGCCCGCTGCTCGACGGCGGCGTCGAGGCCATGCGCCAGCAATTCGAGACCAATGTCTTCGCCCTGGTCGGCGTGACCCAGGCACTGTTCCCGCTGCTGCGCCGTTCCCGGGGGCTGGTGGTGAACATCGGCAGCGTGTCCGGTGTGCTGGTGACGCCCTTCGCCGGTGCCTATTGTGCCTCCAAGGCCGCCGTGCACGGGCTGAGCGATGCCCTGCGCCTGGAGCTGGCGCCTTTCGGGGTCAGGGTCATGGAGGTGCAGCCGGGCGCGATCGCCTCGCAGTTCGCCAGCAATGCGCAACAGCAGGCCGAGCAGGTGCTGGCCAGCGGTTCGCCGTGGTGGCCGCTGCGCGAGCAAGTTCAGGCCCGGGCGAGGGCCTCGCAGGATCGGCCGACACCGGCGGCGATGTTTGCCCAGGGATTGTTGGCGGCGACCCGCAAGTCGCCGGTGCCTGCGCTGGTGCGTATCGGCAATGGCAGCACGGCCTTGCCGTTGATGGCCCGGCTGTTGCCGCAGCGCCTGCTGGATTGGGTGTTGCGCAAGCGCTTCGGATTGTTGCGACCGCTCTGACGTCATCGCGGGGCAAGTCGCATCGGCGCGCCGCCGCTCCTACGCATACCAGGGAGCCCCCGCGATACTGCTCAGACCTGATCGAACGCCTGCCAGCCGCCACCCAGCGCCTTGTACAGCCCCACCAGCGCCTGCGATACCGCCGCCGAACTGTCGATCCACTGCTCCTCGCTGGCCAGCAACGCCGACTGCACCGTCAGCACGTTGAGAAAGTCCACCGCCCCTTCCACGTACTGGCGCTGCGCGGTCTCCAGGGCGATGCGGTTCTGCCGCACCGCCTCGGCCAGGTGATCACGGCGCAACTGGCTGGCGTTGTACAGACGCAGCACATCGTCGATCTCATGCCAGGCGCCCAGCACCACCTTGCGGTAATTCAGCGCCGCCTCCTGCTGCTGGGCCTCGCGCAGCTCCAGCTGGCCCTTGAGCCGACCGCCCTCGAAGATCGGCAACGACAGTTGCGGCCCGAAAGCGAACCGGCGCGAGTCCCAGGCCCCGAAATCGGACAGTTGCATGGCCTGGAAACCGACACTCCCGGACAGGCGGATGCTTGGATAGAAATCGGCCTTGGCCACGCCGATGCTGGCGGTGGCCGCATGCAGCCGGGCCTCGGCCTGGCGGATATCCGGGCGGCGCTCGGCCAGCTCCGACGGCACGCCGATGGCGAAACGCTGCTGCGGCGCGGGCAGCTCACCGCCTTGCAGCAGCTGGGCCTGCAAACTGCGCGGCGGTTCGGCGGCGAGCAGGCTCAGGGCATTGATCAGGTCGTCGCGACGCGCCTCCAGAGTCGGCAGGCGCGCCTCGATCGATGCCACCTGGGCGCTGGCCTGGGCGACATCGAGCCGGGTGGCGACACCTTCGGCCTGGCGGCCTTCGGACAGTTTCAGACTGTGCCGGGCGACCTTGAGGTTGTCCTGGGTGATATCCAGGGTGTGCTGCACGGCCCGCAGCTGGATGTAGTTGCCGGCAGTCTCCGACAACAGCGCCAACAGCACGCCTCGGCGGTCGTTTTCGGCCACCGCCACGCTCGCGTCGGCGGCCTCGACCTGGCGGCGCACGCGCCCCCACAGGTCCAGTTCCCAACCGGCGACCAGGTCACCCTGCCACAAGTTGTACGCCGACTTGCCGGCCTTGCCGGAGGGGTCGTTCAACCCTTCGGCGCTGTTGCGCGCCCGGCTGTAACCTGCGTTTGCATCCACCGTGGGCATCTCGTCAGCCGCCACGGTGCTGCGCAAGGCGCGGCTCTGCAGCAGGCGGGCACTGGCCATCTGCAGGTCGAGGTTGCGCTCGGTGACTTTCTGGATCAGCGCGCTCAACTGGGCGTCGTGGAAACTGTCCCACCAGCGCAGTTCCATTGGCTCGGCGACCGGCTGGCTGGCCGCGGCCTCTCCTTGCAACGAGGCCCAATCCTGAGGCGCTTCGCTGGCCGGGCTCTGGAAGTCCGGTCCTAGTGTGCAGCCGGCAAGCAACATGGCCAGCAGCAAAGGACTCAAGCGTGATGCCGCTTTCATCGCGCAGTCACCTCTTTACCGGCCAGCGTGTCACCCTGGGTGTCGATGACCGCCTCCACCGACATGCCCACCCGCAAGCGCTCCAGCAACGGCTGGCCGTCGTCGAAGACAATCTTCACCGGAATGCGCTGCACCACCTTGGTGAAGTTGCCGGTGGCGTTGTCCGGCTTCACAGCGGCGAAGGTCACGCCCGTTGCGGGGGCGATGCTCTCGACGCGGCCGTGGAGTTTCTCGCCGGAGAAGGTATCGACGCTGATGCTCACCGGCTGGCCCGGCTGCACATGGGTCAACTGGGTCTCCTGGAAGTTGCCGACGATGTAGGCGCGCGCCAGCGGCACCACCGACAACAGCCGTGCGCCCGGGTTTACGTAGGCGCCTACACGCAGGGCGCGCTCGCCGACCATGCCGTCCACCGGCGCGGTGATGCGGGTGTAGGACAGATCCAGTCGGGCTTTCTCCAGGCCGGCCTCGGCCCGTTTCAGCTGGCCATCGGCACTGGCCACCTGGGCGCCGAGGATATCCACCTGCTTGCGCGTCGCCACCAGCGCCGCCTGGGTGTTGGCCAGCCGGGCGCGGGCCTGGTCAACGCCACTTCGCGCCTGCTGGGCATTCTGCACAGTGCCGGCGCCCTGCTCGGCCAGGCGGCTGTAGCGGGTCACCTCATGATCGGCGAAGGCCGCTTCGGCCTGGGCCGCCTTCACCGCGGCCTCGGCCTGGGCGATCAGCGAGGCCTGGCGCTCGAGGGTGGCGCGGGCATCCAGGCTCTGCGCCCTGGCCACCAGCAACTGGGCCTGGGCCGCGTCGAGGGCGGCCTGGTAGTCACGCGGGTCGATGGTCGCCAGCAACTGGCCGGCCTTCACCTGCTGGTTGTCCTCCACCAGCACCTCCTTGATAAAGCCCGCCACCTTCGGCGCGACCACGGTGTAGTCGGCGGTTACATAGGCATCGTTGGTGCTCTGGCGATGGTCGCTGCCGAACATCCAGGGGCCGACGATGGCGGCCAGCACGGCCACGGCGAGCACCGAGCCGATAAGGATTGTCTTGCGCTTGTTGGTCATTTCAAGGTCTCGGATTCATCCACGGATCAGGCCACCGCACGCGGCGGGAAAATCCGGGTAGGCACGAAGGGGATCAGGCAGATCAGGGCGACGGCGATACCCGCCATCACCAGGTACAGGTCGGCCGAGGTCAGCACCAGGGCCTGTTCATGGATGCGCTTGGCCAGGCCAGCGGCGTTGTCGTCGATCAGCGGCGCGTTGCCCAGACTGTCGACCAGGTGGTTGGAATGAAAATGCCGGCGCAGGGTGCCCAGGGCATCGAGCAGACTACCGGCGATCACCGCCGACAGCCCCTTGACCGTGTTGAACCAGGCGGAGGCGAACGGGCCTTCCTGCGGGGGCATGCCGTTGGTCGACAGCATCAGCAGCGGCAGCACCGCCATGGGCTGGCCGAACACCTGCAGCAGGTAGAACGGGTAGAAGTCGCCGCGGATCCACTGCGAGGTCAGCAGGCTGCTGCCCACGCACGAGGCCGCCAGCATGGCCAGGCCCATCGCCAACACCCAGCGGCAGTCCACCGCACGGATGTTGCACAACGCCGCGGTCAACGGCAGGGCGATCAGTTGAGGCATGGCCACCAGCAGCATCAGCGGGCTGGTCTGCGCCGGGCGGTAGCCCTGGATCTGCGCCAGGTAGGCGGACGGAATGCTGCCCACGCCCGAGAGCACGACCAGCACCCCGGCCAGGGTTACCAGGGCGAAGCTCAAGTTGCGTCGCGTGAGCATGCGCAACTGGAAGAACGGCAGCGGCTCGGACCATTCATTGAACATGAACAGCGCCAGCAGCAACACGCCAACGCCGAGCAGCCAGCAAATCAGCGGCGAGTCGAACCAGCCCCAGCGGTCGCCCAGCGACAGCCCGAGGACGATGCAACTGATCGCTGGCAGACCGAGCAACACGCCGCGCCAGTCCAGTTGCCTGAAGCGCTCGAGGCGCAGCGGATCCTGGGGCAGGCCCCAGCCGACGCAGGCGATCGCCAGCAGCGAGGGCAGGATGATCTGCCAGAACGCCCACTGCCAGCCGACGTACTCGGTCCACAGGCCCGCCAACGGCGTACCGAGGTTCGGCCCGAAGGTGGCGGTCAGGGCGTAGCAGGCCAGGCCGTAGACCTTGATCCCCGGCGGCAGGAAACGCAGCGCCACGCTCATCAGCATCGGCGGCAAGGCGCCCGAGGCGAAGCCCTGCAGCACACGCAGCAGCATCAGGCTATGCAGGTTGGGGGCGAAGGGCTGGATCAGGCCAAGCACGGCGAACACGCCGACGGCGCTCATGGTGAAGCGGCGCAACGAGAAGGTGGTGGCCAGCCAGGGCGCGAAGGCCATGGCCGAGACCGAGGCGGCGGCATACACCGCCAACAGCCAGGCACCTTCGTCGGCGCCGATGCCCATGGCGCCACGAATGTCGCTCAGGGAAATCTTGGTCACCGCCTCGTTTAGCCCGGCGCACAGCACCGCCAGCAACACGCCGAACAGCCCGACCACTACCCGCAGGCCGAACGCCGTCTGCGCGGGGGCGGCCGGTGCGGGAGCGGCGGCCAGCGCGGCGCAGGGCGCGGTCAGGGAACTCATGGATAGACATCTCCAGCAACAAATTCAGGGCTGGAGCAAGTCTAAGTAGGTCGAATACTGACGAAAACTGACTTGTTGGCAGGTTTATGTTGCGTCAGACGCAATCCATGGAGATCGGCGGCGCCCGCTTCGTGGGCCCCCTCCCACCGGTTCACCGTTTCACTCGAGCCTTGCTGGGACTCTGTGGGAGCGGCCTTGTGTCGCGAAAAGGCTGCGCAGCAGCCCCAGGATTTCAGCGTTCATGCAAAGATCGTCGGGGCCGCTTTGCGGCCCTTTCGCGACACAAGGCCGCTCCTACAGGGAACGCGCAGGGTTTGAGGCCGGCGTGGGCTCGCCCGCGCAGCAGGCGCGCATGGTCTGGCGCAACCAGCGATGCGCCGGATCGTTGTCGAAACGCGGATGCCAGGCCTGCATCACCCGCACCCGCTCCAGCGGCACCGGGATCTCGAACGAGCGCAGCGGCAGGCCGAACTTGGTCACGCTGCCGAGGATGTTCGCCGGCATCGGCAGGATCAGGTCCGACTCTGGCAACGAGAACATCGCCGAATGGAAACTCGGCGTGATCAGCGCCACCCTGCGCTGCACGCCATGGGTGCCCAGCTCCACATCGATGGGGCCGTTGGCCCGTCCGCGTCGTGACACGCTGATCTGCGGATAGCGGGCAAAGCGCTCCGGGGTGATCTCGGCGTCGAAGATCGGGTGGTCGGCCCGCGCCAGCCCGACGAACCAGGTGTCGAACAGGCTCTGCACCTTGATCTCCGGCCCCATGTCGATACTCGAACTGACCACCAGGTCGATCTGCCCGTGGCGCAGCACCAGGTCATCGTCGCCCTGGTGCTCGGGGACGAAGCGCAGCACGGTGTTCGGCGCCTGCTCGAGCATCATGTGCAGCAGGCGCGCGCCATACAGGGCGATGAACAGGTCGTTGGTGCGGATGTTGAAGGCCCGGTCGAGGTTCGGCAGGTCGACCTCGTCGCCACTGCGAAACACCAGACCGGCCTGCTCCACCAGCGCCCGGACCTGGTCGCGCAGGGCCAGTGCCCGTGGTGTCGGCACCAGACCACGGCCAGCGCGTACCAGGATCGGGTCGCCCATGGCCTCGCGGATGCGCCCCAGCGTGCGGCTCATGGCCGCCGGGCTCAGGTTCATGCGCTGGGCGGCGCCGACCACGCTGCCTTCGTCGAGCAGGGCATCGAGGGCGACGAGCAGGTTCATGTCCGGGAGTTGCATGGCCGTTTTCCGTGACAGCTGTGGGAAACGCGATGGTATCAGGTTGGTGGATTGCGTCAGGCGCAATGGCACCGTGCGTGGGCGGCCATTTATCCATGTGGGCGAATGAACCGAGAATGGTGTGGCCTCATCGCCGGCAAGCCGGCGCCCACTGGCAGCGCATCTCCCTGTGGGAGCCGGCTTGCCGGCGATGAGGCCAACACTGCCATCCATTCTCCAAAGGATTGCCCATGCCCCACCCGGTCCTGATCGCCATCGACGCCTCCCCCGCCAGCCACGCCCTGCTCGACCTAGCCCGCCGCTACTGCCGCCCGGGCGAACACACCCTGCACGTGCTGCTGGCCATCGACTCGACCTTCGCCGTGCACGATCACCGCACGGCCTACACTGAGGAGGAGCTGGAGGAGTACCCCGCGGCCTGCGACGAACAGCAATTGGCCGAGCACGCCGTGAACAGCGCCGTGGGCATCCTGTGCGAAGCCGGCTTCGAAAGCCTGGGCTGCATGGTCGCCGGCCAGCCGGTGGAGGCGATCATCACCAAGGCCCGGGAGCTTGAATGCGAGCTGATCATCATCGGCCACCGCCACTTGTCGCGGGTCGGAAGGCTGCTGGATCCGTCGATCAGTGCCAAGGTGATTGATCGGGCACATGTACCCGTTCTGGTAGGCGTGCCGACTGACGTTGGCTGAAGTCTCGCGATAAGCTCACCGCCACCATCGCGTGGCAAGCCCGCTCCCAGAGCATCCTCATACTCGTGGGAGCGGGCTTGCCCCGCGATGGTCTGCTTGGATCACTCCGCGCTCGCCTTGACCACCACCGTGCACGTGGTCCCCGCCGCCAGCAGGAACCCATCCGGCACTTCATCGATATGGATCCGCACCGGCACCCGCTGCGCCAGCCGCACCCAGTTGAAGGTCGGGTTCACGTCGGCGATCAGCTCACGGCTCTGCGGGTTGTCGCGGTCGTAGATGCCACGGGCAATGCTCTCCACATGCCCCTTGATCCGCTCGCCGCTCATCATCTGCAACTCGGCCACATCGCCCACCTTCACGTGGGGCAGCTTGGTCTCCTCGAAGAAGCCATACACCCAGAACGACTGCTCATCCACCACCGCCATCACCGCCTCGCCGGTGCGAGCATAGTCGCCTTTGTGGATGTTCAGGTTGGTCACGTAGCCATCGACGGTGGCGACGATCTGCGTGCGCTTGAGGTTCAGCTCGGCAGCGGCGAGCTGGGCCTGAGCGTGCTGGTAGTCGGCCAGTGCCGAGCTGGCGATATTGCTGGCGTCGTCGCGGTTCTCTTTCGAAATCACCAGGTTGTCCAGATCGGCGCGGCGCTTGGCATTCACCTTGCGCATCTCCCAGGTGGCCTTGCGCGAGGCCACCAGCGCCTTGGCCTGGTCCACCGCCAGTTGGTAGTGCTCGGGGTCGATGCGGATCAGCACGTCGCCCTTCTTCACCCGCTGGTTGTCCTTGACCGGGACGTCCACCACATAGCCCGGCACATCGGCGGCGACGTTGATGATATCGGCGCGCACCCGGCCATCGCGGGTCCATGGCGTAGTCATGTAGTGCAGCCACAACTGGCGGCCGATCGCCACGGCGGCGGCCAGCACCAGCAGGGTGGCGATCAGGCTGAAGAACTTTTTCATTGCAGGATTCTCACCAGTAGAGCGACAGCGCCAGGGCGCCGAACAGGCAGACGAACAGCGACAGGCGCAACAGCGCCGGGTGCCAGAAGAAGCGATAGCCATCAACGCTTGCGATGAACCGGTCCAGGCCCCAGGCCAGGCCCAGGGCGAACAGGAACATCAAGGTCATGGTGGGCATGTACACGCCATGGAAGGCGATCTCACGGGGCATGGTGCATTCCTTTCGCCGGTGCCAGCGGCGACTGTGGGTCAAGCAGGGAGGAACGGATGAAGTGCAGGTAGCTCTGCGCCCGGCGCAGCACCGAGGTGTCGAAGTGCCGGGCGAAGGGTTCGTCGGTGGCCTGCACGCGGCTGATGGCGTGGTCCACCGCCACCAGGGCGCGCTCGTGGTTGCTGGCGCTGGGCTGCAGGAACAGTCGCGCCAGGGCCCGGCCCATCACGCGGATGGCCTGGCGCCAGGGCTGCGACTCGGCGTAGGCCGGATGGATCGGCGCGCGATCCTGCTCCTTGCGCAGTTCGATGATGGCGTGGCCGATCTCCAGCACGGTGAACATCCAACCCATCAACTCGCTCTGCACCTGCGGCTTGCCGGCGGCCAGGCCATAGGCCTGGTGCAGCAGGTCGCGGGTGCGGCTCTCGAACGCCGAGCCCAACCCGCGCAGGCGCCCGCCGATGGCGAACAGCACCTGCTCGCGCAGTTCCTGTTCCAGGCGGCTCCACAGCCAGCGGCTGTTGGGTGGCAGGATGATCGCCCCGGCCGCGGCGCAGACGAACATGCCGATGACCATGCCGATGTAGTCATTGATGAAAGTGTAGGGGTCGTAGATCGTCAGGTTGTTCGGCACCGAACCGATGGCGAAGAACACCAGCAGGCCCAGGCCGTAACCGGCATAGGCCGGGCGCGAAGCGAGGAACGCCCCAAGCACGAACACCGGCGCCAGCACCATGCACAGCAGCGCAAAACCGTCGATCCAGGGAAACACGAAGAACGTCTCGAAGAACCCGACGAAGGCGCCGATCGCCGTGCCACAGGCCATCTGGAACGACATGCGCTTGGGGTTCGGCGAGGCCGCCGACAGGCCCACGGTGACCGTGGCGATCAGGGTCATCATGGCGCCGCTGGGCCAGTCGCTGAGCAGCCAGTAGCTGCCCAGCAACAGCAGCACCGCCGAGGCGCGCACGCCAGCGGCCAGCGATACCAGCCAACTGGTCTGGGCCACGTAGGGCTCGTCCCACTGCTCGCGTTCGTGCTTGTGCACGGCCAGCGAGGCATGGGTCTCGGCATAGCTGTACATCTCGTCGACGAAGCGATAGAGCAGCTCGAAGGCGGTGTGGAAATCGAGCAGATCGGACTCGCTCGGGTTGGTCTGCAGGTACTCGGCGCGCAGGCCGCGCACCTGGGCCTGCAGGCCTTCCTTGTAGGTGCCCAGTTCCAAGGCCAGGCGCAGCGCGTCGGCATCGGTCAACGCCCGGCCTACATAGGGCTGCAGCAACTCGGCCAGGGTACCCAGGCCAGGCTCGATGGCGCTGACGATTTGCAGCGGGCCACGGGCGCGCAGGCGCTCGAGCAACCGGTGCAGGGCGTTGAAGCGCGTGGTGATGGCCATGAACTCGCTGTTCATCCGCACCAGGCGGCCGGAGCGTCGGCGCATGTGCGGATCTTCAAAGGCGGTGACGTTGCGCAGGCTCTCCAGGCCCACCGCCTCGGCGACAAAGCGCACGTTGCTGGTCTCGAAGCGGTCGCGCTGGCTGTCGCCGCGCAGCGCCTCGACCACCACCCCGGCGAACACGCCGAAGCGCTGGTACAGGGCGTTGCGCATGGCGGCACTGGCCGACTGCGGCAGGATCGCGGCGCTGACGAAGGTCGAGACGAGAATCCCCAGGGCGATCTCCAACACCCGCCACACCGCCGCCATGAACGCCTGGTCAGGGTGCTGCAACACCGGCAGGCCGATCATCGCCGCCGTGTAACCGGCCAGCACGAAGCCATAGGCGCGGAAGGTGCGGTAGCGCATGGCCCCCGCCGAGCACAGGCCGACCCACAACGCCAGGCTGGGCAGGAACAGCTCGGTGTTCTGCGGGAAGATCGCCATCAGCGCGACCATCATCGCCGAGCCGGCCAGGGTGCCGAGTACCCGGTAGAAGCTCTTGGCGAACACATGGCCGCTCTGCGGCTGCATGACGATGAACACAGTGATCATCGCCGTGCGCGGCTGCGGCAGCTCCAGGCGCATGGCCAGCCACAGGGTGATGAACGCGGCGGCCAGCACCTTGAAGATGTAGACCCAGGTGACCCCGTCGGTGCGCGCCCAGGCGAAGAAACCCCGGCGCCATTCCAGGCTCCGCAGCCAGCGCAGGGGCAAGCTCGATGCGCTCATTCGGCGTGGTCCGGCTGATCGAAGATGGCCAGGGTGGCCGGGGTTTTCGGTGCGGCCTGACGCTGCTCATCCGGCACGTCCTTGCCCGCCTCCAGGCCGCCGCCCAGGGCGGTGACCAGCTCGGCGTGGGCGGCCAGGCGCGCGGCCTGCACCTGCTGCTGCACCTGTTGCTGACGGAACAGCAGGGTCTGGGCGTTGAGCACGTTGAGGTAATCGGTCAGGCCACGCTGGAAGGCGACGGTGGCGATGTCGTAGGTCTTCTGCGCCGCGGCTACCGACTCGGCGGCGAAGTGCGCCTGCTCCTTCATCGACTCGCGGCGGATCAGCTGGTCGGAGATGTTCTTCAACGCGCCGATCACCGTCTGGTTGTAGCGCGCCACGGCCACGTCATAACCCGCCGAGGCCACGCCCAATTGCGAGCGCAGCCGGCCGCCGTCGAAGATCGGCAGGCTGATGGCCGGCCCCACGTTGTAGTTGAACTTGCGCCCGGTGAGGAACTCCAGCGGGCCGCCGCCAGTGGCCATGAAGCCAAGGCCGCCGACCAGGTCGACGTTGGGGAAGAAGCCGGCGTGGGCCACGTCAATGCCACGGGCCTGGGCCGCCACCTGCCAGCGGCTGGCGACCACGTCGGGACGCTGGCCGACCAGTTCGGCGGGCAGGTTCGACGGCAGTTTCAGCGGCGCGCCAAGGGTCAGAGTCGGGCGTTGCAGCTTGGCACCCTCTCCCGGCCCCTTGCCGGCCAGGGCGGCCAGCTGGTTGCGGGTCAGGGCGATCTCCTCGTTGAGGCTGTCGATCTGGCGGTGGGTTTCCGGCAACGGCGCTTCGGCCTGGCTGACCTCGAAATGGGTGCCGATGCCGCCGTCGAGGCGACGCTTGGCCAGGGCGACGATCTGCTCCTGCTGCGCAAGTTCGGCCTGGACGATATCGCGCCGGGCGTAATGCAGGCTGAGCTGGATATAGGCGCGCACCACGTTGTTCTCAAGCTCCAGTTGAGCCTGGCGTGCCTCGGCGACGCTCATGTGTGCCTGGTCCACGGCCTGCTCGCTGGCATTGCGCTCGCGGCCCCACAGGTCCAGGGCGTAGCTGAAGCCGATGGCGGCGTTGTTGTCCCAGGTGTTGGCGCCGGACAGCGCGCCCGGGCCGTAGAACTGATCCTCGGGCCAGTTGTGGCGCTTGAGCGTGGCGTTGCCATTGGCCTGCAGTTTTTCCGCCGACTCGACCACGCCGGCCATCGCCTTGGCTTCCCGCACCCGCGCGGCGGCCATGGCCATGCTCGGGCTGCCGGCCAGCGCCTGGGCGATCCAGGCGTCGAGCTGTGGGTCGCCATAGTCGCGCCACCATTGCTGGGCCGGCCAGTGGGCGTCGCGCGCGGCCTCGCGGATCGCGGCGTCGGTGGTCAGTTGGTTGGCTTGGAGGGTATTGCTTTGCGGGGCGATGCCCCAGGTTCCGATACAGCCGCTCAAGGTGAGACAAAAGGCACAGGCACTGAACGCATGGAGCGCTCTGATGTGGCGACGCGGCACAGCTGCGATTTCCCGAGGAAGAGGTGAAGGGGCCGGGCAATTCTAGGGGCGGGTTTCATTGGCGATAAGCGCAGATTCCTGCGAATCTTTGTTACCAAAACAGCGATAATCCGGCTTTAGTCGGAAGCGGAATTCCGCAACTTCATGTCACAATTTTGTCCTCTAAACCGAGAGTGACCCATGGACACCCTGCAAAACATGCGTGCTTTCAGTTGCGTGGCCCAGCTCGGTAGCTTCACCGCTGCCGCGGCGCAACTGGATACGACCACCGCGAACGTGTCGCGGGCGGTCTCCAACCTGGAAGCCCATCTGCAAACCCGCCTGCTCAACCGCACCACCCGGCGCATCGCGCTGACCGAGGCTGGCAAGCGCTACCTGATGCGCTGCGAACAGATTCTTACCTACGTGGAAGAAGCCGAGGCCGAGGCCAGCGACGCCCACGCTCGCCCTGCCGGGCAACTGAAGGTGCATTCGATGACCGGCGTCGGCCAGCACTTCGTGGTCGATGCCATCGCCCGCTACCGCGAGTCGCACCCGGACGTCACCTTCGACCTGACCATGGCCAACCGCGTGCCCGACCTGCTGGACGAGGGCTACGACGTGTCCATCGTGCTGGCCAGCGAGCTGCCGGACTCGGGCTTCGTCTCGCAGCGCCTGGGCATCACCTACAGCATCGTCTGCGCCTCGCCCGAGTACGTGGCCCGCCACGGCAGCGCGCACAAGCCGGCCGACCTGCTCAAGCATGCCTGCCTGCGCATGGTCAGCCCGGTGATCCCGCTGGAGAAGTGGCTGTTCGACGGGCCGGAAGGCCAGGAGATGGTCAACATCACCACCTCGCCGTTCCAGGTCAACTCAGCGGACGCGATGAAGACCGCGATCCGCAGCGGCATGGGCGTGGGCGTGCTGCCGATCTACTCGGCCATCGACGGCCTGCGCGATGGCAGCCTGGTGCGGATCATGCCGGAATACCGCCTGCAGGAACTGAACCTGTACGCGATCTACCCGTCGCGCCAGTACCTGGATGCCAAGATCAAGACCTGGGTCGAGTACCTGCGCAATTCGCTGCCGGAGATCCTTGCCGCCCATGAGGCCGACCTGAAGACCCATGAGCTGCTGATCGCCAACTAAAAAAAAGCGGCTGCATTGGGGGTGGAGACAATGGTAGGTTGCTAACCATTGATTCCAGCGTCTGGCAGACAGGACCATGGGAGGGCTTCGCCCTCCATCGCGACACAAGGCCGCTCCACAGGATCACGCGGTACCTGTAGGAGCGGCCTTGCGTCGCGAAAGGGCCGCACAGCGGCCCCGCTCTTCTGCCCGATTCCACCTCACGCCTTGCAGAGAAGCAGTCCGATGAAAAAGACCGTCCTGGCCTTCAGCCGCATTACCCCGGCCATGGCCGAGCGCCTGCAACAAGACTTCAACGTGATCGTGCCGAATCCGAAACTCGGCGACATCAGTGCCCAGTTCAACGAAGCCCTGCCCGAGGCACACGGCCTGATCGGCGTCGGCCGCAAGCTCGGCCGCGCGCAGCTCGAAGGCGCGGGCAAGCTGGAGGTGGTGTCCAGCGTCTCGGTCGGCTACGACAACTACGACCTGGACTACTTCAACGAGCGCGGCATCGCCCTGACCAACACCCCCGACGTGCTCACCGAAAGCACCGCCGACCTGGGCTTCGCCCTGATCATGGGCTGTGCCCGGCGCACCGCCGAACTGGACGCCTGGACCAAGGCCGGCCACTGGCAGGCTACCGTGGGGCCGGCGCAGTTCGGCTGTGATGTGCACGGCAAGACACTGGGTATCGTCGGCATGGGCAACATCGGCGCGGCCATCGCCCGCCGTGGCCGCTTCGGTTTCAACATGCAGGTGCTGTACACCGGCAACAGCCGCAAGACCGCGCTGGAACAGGAACTGGGCGCGCAGTTCCGCAGCCTGGAGGCACTGCTGGGCGAAGCCGATTTCGTCTGCCTGGTGGTACCGCTGTCCGAGGCCACCCGCAAGCTGATCGGCGCCCGCGAGCTGCAACTGATGAAGCCCAACGCGTTCCTGATCAATATTGCCCGCGGACCTGTAGTGGACGAGGCGGCGCTGGTCGAGGCCCTGCAGAACAGCACGATCCGCGGTGCCGGGCTCGATGTGTACGAGAAGGAACCGCTAGGCGACTCGCCGCTGTTCAAGCTGCCCAACGCCCTGACCCTGCCGCACATCGGCTCAGCCACCGCCGAGACCCGTGAGGCCATGGCCAACCGGGCGCTGGACAACCTGCGGGCGGCGCTGCTGGGCGAGCGGCCGCGGGACCTTGTGAATCCCCAGGTGTGGAAGGGCTGATACGTTCAGCCCGACGTACCGGCCCTGTCGCGGGGCTCCGCGACAGGGCCGTGGTTACTTGACGGCCAGCATCCCTTCGACTGGCTTGGACTTCGGTTTACGAAACACCAGCACATTCCCCGCCATCACCGCCACCAGCCCGAGCAACGCCGGCGCCGTCCATTGGTAGCCCTCGGCGAATGCCGACACATTCAACGCCACCAGCGGGAACAGTACGGTGCAATAGGCTGCCCGCTCCGGCCCCATGCGTCCGACCAGGGTCAGGTAGGCGGTGAAGGCGATCACCGAACCCGGGATCACCAGGTACAGCAGCGAGCCGATGTAGCGGGCGTTCCATTCCATATCGAAGGGAATGCCCTTGACCAGGCAGTACGCCGCCAGCATCGAGGCGCCATAGAGCATGCCCCAGGCATTGGTGGTCATGGGCTTGAGCCCGGCCTTCTGCTGCACGCTGGAGAGCATGTTGCCGGCCGAGAAGCACAGTGTGCCGAGCAGGCCCAGCCCCAGGCCATACAAGGTCTCGCGGCTGGCAGCGTGGTGCGAGAGCTCCGGCCAGAACAGCAGGCCCAGGCCGAGCAGGCCCAGGGCTCCGCCACCGAGCACATTGGCGGCGATCTTCTGGCCGAAGAAGATCCGCGCGTTGATGGCGTTCCACAACGTGGCGGTAGAGAACACCACGGCGATCAGGCCGGTGGCGACCCACTGGCTGGCAGTTAGGAAGCACATGAAGTTGACGCAGAACAGGCACAAGCCCTGGGCCAGGCACACCAGGTGACCACGCCGGTTCATCGGTTGCAGGCGGCGGGTGAGCAGCAGGAAGGCGAACAGGATCAGCCCGGCCAGGGCGAAGCGGTAGACGATCGACACCGGGATGGCGACCTCGCCCAACTGCAGTTTCAAGGCGATCCAGGTGGTGCCCCAGATCAGGACGGTGAGCAGGTAGAGCGACAGGTTCATGATGGACTCCCTCGACAGGTATCAGGCCTATCGCGGGGCTAGCCCGCTCCCACAGGGCGCATGCGACCTCGGTGGGAGCGGGCTTGCCCCGCGATGAAAACCCCATAAGCCCAGTTTCTTGCGCCATTGCTGTTCGGCGCTTGCATAAACTTGCGCTTTTCCTCCCCTGCTAGCTGCCATCCCGACGCCAGCGCAGTACGATGGCCAGCAGAGGAACCGCCCATGCCCCCACTCGATCACCTGCAGGTCTTCAACGTCCTGAACGCCTCGCCCCACGCCCGGCTGGAGCTGAGCGCGCACCTGGGCGACGGGCTGGCGGCGGCCTTGTGGAGCAACCGCGACGATGCCCGCGACTACCAGGCGCCCAGCCACCACACGCTGTCGTGCTACATCGCCGACGGCACCGGCACCTTCCGCCGCCAGCGCCCTGGCGATCGCGGCGCGCCGGACAAGCTGTGCGTGATGCCCGCCGGCCATGAGTCGAACTGGATAATCAACGGCTCGATCCGCCTGGCCCACCTGTACATCAGCGAGGAACAGTTCGCCCTCGGCTGCACCCGCCTGCTGGACCGCGAGCCGCGGGAGATGCAACTGCGCGAGGCGACCTTCCTCGACGACCCGCAGCAGGCCCGGCGCTTTCGCGAGCTGATCGGCCTGGACTGGTCCGAGCCCGGCGAACGCCTGCTGGCCAGCAGCCTGGCCCACGACATCATCGACCACGCCGTGCTCAACCAGGTCGGCCTGCGCCAGGGGCTGAAACTCAAGGGCGGGCTGGCACCGCACCAGCGCCGGCAACTGGCGGACTATATCGAGGCCAACCTCGAACAGCCGCTGACGCTGGGTGAGCTGGCGCTGCGCTGCAACCTGTCCGAATACCACTTCGCGCGGATGTTCCGGGCAAGCTTCGGTCTGCCGCCGCATCAGTACCTGCTGGCCCGACGCCTGTACCGTGCCTGCCAGTTGCTGCGAGAGGGTACGCAACCCTTGGGTGAAGTGGCGCTGCTTTGCGGCTTCGCCAGTGCCAGCCATTTCAGCAATCGATTCAGGCAGGCACTTGGGGCGACGCCAGGTGCCTATCGCCAGGCCTTGCGCGGATGAGCACGATCAGCTGAGCACAGCGTCCCACAGTGCCTTGCGATCAAAGTAAGTCATCGCTCGCCTGATCTTGTTGCCTTTCATCTCGAGAAGGTCGACCCCGGGCACCGCGATCTTCTTGTTTTCCGAACCGGCAATGACCCCGCTACCCGTCACGTGCATCACCCACTCCCAGGTAAAACGTTGACCGTCACCGTAGATACCCAGCGTGTCGAACGTCATGTCAGGAAAGTTTCGCCAGGACACATTGCGCAGGAACGCGGGCAGTGACTTGCGATCGAGCATTGGGTGGGGCGAGTCGACATAAATACCCTTGCGCGAAAAAGCGCTTGCCAGGAGCTCGGCATCGCGCCGCGTCCAGCCCTTCACATAACGACTGATCGCCTTGGGGCATGGGTTTGGCTTCTTCATGTAGTTGGCCTCCTGAGCATCCGTGGTTGCCATCTTCGAATCGGCCCAGGCAGGCGTCTACTGGTAAAAATGACAGTCCTGACGTTCAGAACTCGAAGGTACTCGACAGACTTACCTGCCGCGCATCCCCCACCGCAACGAAGTACCGATTCACCGCCGAGCTGTAATACACCTTGTCGAACAGGTTCTTCACGTTCAACTGCAACCGCACCTTGTGCTCGTCCCATTTTGTTTCGTAGCTGGCAAAGGCATCCGCCACGGTATAAGCCGGCAAATCGAAGTCATTGGTGGCGTTCCCCGCACGCTCCCCCACATAGCGCGCACCAGCCCCAAGTCTCAGGCGATCACCGCCGAACAGGCTGCCATAGTCATACACCGCCGACAGCGAACCACTATGCCGGGCGACGTTCTGCAGTCGATTGCCCTTGAGCTGCGGATCCTTGGTCACCTCGGCGTCGGTGAAGGCGTAGGCGCCGATCAAGCTCCAGCGCTCGCTGAGCTGTCCGGTCAGGTCCAGCTCGACGCCCCGCGATCGCACTTCGCCTGCGTTGCTGTAGAGAATGGTGCCCGACAGGGTGTCGCCGTCGGCGACCAGCACGTTACGCTTGGTGATGTCGAACAACGCCAGGGTACCGGTCAACGCCCCCGGCACATCGAGCTTGGCCCCCAGTTCCCACGACTTGCCCTCCTCCGGCGCTATACCTGAGTCCAGGGTCAGGGTGCGACCACCGCCGAGGCTCAGCGGGGCGATGGTCGAGTTGGGCTTGAACGACTCGCTGTAGCTGCCATAGAACGACAGTTGGTCATCAACCTTGTACACCACGCCGGCATGGGGCACCCAGGTCTGGTCGCTGGTGTCGGTGTTGACGTTGAACGGCCGGCCGCGACCGGCGTACTGGTCGTACTGCTGGAAGCGCCCGCCGGCGACCAGGATCCAGTGCTCGTCCAGGTGCCAGGCGTCCTGCAGGAACAGCGAGTCGGTGCGCAGCTTGTCGGTCTGGTCGCTGTCGCTGGCGCGCACGTTGGTGCCTTGCACTTCGCGGCCATAGACCGGATTCAGGTAGCTGAAGCTCGAGCGGCTGGTCTGGCGGATCAGGTCGGCGCGGTAGACCTTGCGGTCCTCGTGATCGACACCGACCACCAGGTCGTGACGCATGCCCGCCAGCTCGACGCTGCCGTTGAGGCTGAGGGTGGCGAACTGATCACGGCTCAGGGCGCCCTGGGTGCCGTCGATGCTGCGCGACAGCGTGCCCTTGCTTTCATCCACGCCGGTCACGCGGACCTGGCTGGCGTCGTAGGTCTCGCGGTTGAAGCTGTAGCCGAAGTGCAGCTTCCAGTCGTCGTCCAGGCGATGATCGACCTCCAGGCGGTACAGGTCGGAGCGGCCCTCCATGTCGTTGAACGGCTCGTCGAGGCGGCGGGTGGCGGGAATGTTCAACGGGTGGCCGTCGCTGCCGAAGGCGGTGCCGCGGTCGAACGGGTAGAGAAACTCGCGGTGCTCATAGGCCAGCACCACCTGGGTGTCCTCGCCATACCAGGCCAGCGACGGGGCCACCAGCGACTCGCGGTGCACGCCGTAGTTGCGCCAGTAGTCTTCGTCCTCGTGATCGACGATCAGGCGGTAGGCCAGGTTGCTGTCACCCAGCGCCCCGGTGCTGTCCAGGCCGCCGCCGCTGCCGTTCTTGCCGCTGCCATAGGTCGAGCCGCGCAGGGTCAGGGCGTTGTACTGCTGGAGTTGCGGGCGCTTGCTGACCACATTGATCACTCCGCCCGGGTCCTGGATGCCATACAGCAGCGAGGCCGGCCCCTTGAGCACCTCGACCCGCTCGGTGCTGGCGTTGAGGGCGCGGCCCTGCACGATCGGCATGCCGTCGCGCATGATCGAGCCATCGCGGTTGTCGCCGAAGCCGCGCTTCATCACGGTGTCGGCGGTGCCACCGAAATTGTTGCCCTGGGTGATGCCACTGACGTTGTACAGCGCATCATCCAGGTTGCGCGGCGCCTGATCGCGGATCACCTGGGCCGGGACCACGTTGACGGCCTGGGGGATGTCCAGCGTCGCGCCTTGGCCGCGCATGATCGTGGCGCTGGCCGGCGGCTGGTAGCTGTAGTCGTCCAGTTGCGAGTTGATGGTGGTGGCCTGCAGGGTCAGCGCGCCGGAGCTGTCGACCGGCTCCAGGGTCAGGGTGCGGGCGTCGAGGCGGCGCCAGGCCAGGCCCGAGTTGCCGAGCAACTGCTGCAGCGCCTGGTCGGCGTCGAAGGTGCCGTTGAGTGCCGGGGCCTGCACATCCGGCAGGGCCAGGGTGTAGACCACGCTCTGCCCGGTGGCGCGGCTGAAGGCGTTGAGTGCCTGGGCCAGCGGCTGGCTTGGCTGGGCGAAGCTGTAGACCTGGCTCTGCTGCGCGGCCAGGGCCTGGGGCACGATGGCGATAGCGGGCAGGGAGCAGAGGCCGAACCAGAGCGGGACGCAACGCGGGGTGAACTTCATGGACGCGGACCTGTGAGAGGGATGAACGTTTGCGAATGAATCGCACTTCCACTCACTACACGGATGCCGTGGGGGGATACCTCATCACCTGATCGAAAAAATTTTGCGTTACCGACGCTATCGCGGGGCGAGCCCGCGATGGCGTCGGAACAGGTCAACGCAAGACGGTCAGCCGACCCAGCACCGTCTGCCGTGAGAAGCCCATCACCTTGCCCAGCGAATCCAGTGCGGCGAGCGGCTGCGCCACTGGAAAACTACCACTGACCCTACGCTGCCCCAGCTCCCCGTCGAGCAACAAGATCCGCCCGGGATAGTAACGCCCAAGGTCCTCGATCACCTGCGCCAACGGCACCTGGTAATAGTTCAGCCAGCCCTGGCGCCAGGCCAATCGGCTGTCGCTGTCCACCGCCTCGATCCCACCGGCCACGCCGCCGGCATAGGCCAGTTGCTGATTGGCCGTCAGCTCGCGGGCAACCTGTCCTTCGGCCGCCGCCACCGCCACCCGCCCGCTGCGCACGGTGACCTGGGCACCCTCGCCCTGCTCGCGCACCTCGAACTGGGTTCCCAGCACCCGCACCTCCCCGCCTTGGGCATCCACCAGGAATGGCTCGCCAGTATGGGTCACCTCGAAGAACGCGGCGCCGCGCAGCAAGCGCACGCGCCGCTCGCCCTGGGCGAAATCCACCGCCACGGCCGTGCCGGCATCCAGGGTCAGGCGCGAACGGTCGGCCAGGGTCACCTGGCGCACTTGCGCGCCGCTGGAGTAGTCGGCACGCAGGTCCTGCAGCCAGAACTGCGGCTGCCAGCCCGCCGCGTAGCCGAGCGCCAGCACAAGGCTTGCCGCCACCGCCAGGCCGCGCCAAGGCCGCTTGCGCGCGGGCCGGCGCATGGCGTCGAGGTACTGTTGCAGACTCGTTTGCTCCTCGGCCGCCAGCCGCGCCGCCGGCGCCTCGCTCAAGCGCCACAGCGCCTGGGCCTCGGCGTAGGCCTGGCGATGGGCCGGGCTCTCCAGCAGCCAGCGCTTGAACGCCGCGCCCTCGGCCTGCGCCGGCTGCTGCTGGATGCGCCCGAGCCAGCGCAGGGCGGCCTGGGACTGTGCGGCAGTGATCGGCTGTTCAAGACTCATCGACGGGCGCTCCCTGGCCGGCGCAGTGGGGACGCGGGTTCGGCGACGCTCGCCTTGCACGCTTCGAGGGCGCGCATCATATGCTTTTCCACCGCGCTCTGGGACAACTGCATGGCCTTGGCGATCTCGCCGTAGGTACAGCCATGGATGCGGTTGAGCAGGAAGATCTGCCGGGTGCGTTCGGGCAACGCCCGCAGGGCCGCCTCGATACGCTGCAGGTCGTGGTCGACCTCCAGGGCCTGCTCGGGGAGCTGGCTGCCCTGCGGCTCGTCGAGGTCGTGCAGGCCTTCGGCGGCGCGGTCGCGGCTGCCTTCGCTGCGCAGGTAATCGATGGCCAGGTTGCTGGCGCTGCGCAGCAGGTAGGTGTCGAGCGCCTCGACCTTCACCTCGGGGCGCCGCCAGAAACGCAGGAACAGGTCCTGGACCAGGTCCGACGCCGTGGCGCGGCAGCCGACGCGCCGGCTGACCAGCGCTTCCATGCGCGCGCGCTGGGCCAGGAACACCTGGAGAAAACGCGCCCGACCGCCGCCGGCTTCGGAGTCGCTCAAGGACCTAGACCGCCTGCACGGCCAACAGCGGCCCGAGCACCAGACTGGCGAACGCCGCCCCGAGCAGCAGGCGCGGCTGGTAAGGCAGGCCGAACACCCACAGGGTCACGCCGGCCATCAGCACGGCGATCCACTCCACCAGGCCCAGGGCCCAGCCGCGCCCGAGCACGGCGAAGATCAACGACAGCAACAGCAAGACCCAGCCCGCGAGCTTCAAGGCTCGCAGTTGCCGGCCCGTGGGGTTGCGCCCGAGCAGGTCGTTGAAGTGTTTTTCCATGGCCAGGCACAGGCCGGCGAAACCGGCGAAGCCCATCAGCGCGACCCCCAGCATCAGCTCGCCTCCACGGTCGTGGCGGTGCGTCGCGCACGCTTGGCGACCGGCTTGGGTGCACGCAGCATCTTGCCGGCAGCCCAGGCCAGGAACACGCCGGTGGCCAGGGCCGTCAGGTCGAAACCGGCCATCGCCCAGTCACCCGCGGCGATGGAGTGATCCAACCCCTTGTCAGTGGTCAACGCGTTGAGCAGCGGTAGCAAGGCGAACGCCAGCGCTCCCAGCGTCAGTTGTTCGCCCCAGGCACGGCGCCCGCTGCGCAATATGGCGTGGAGCAAAGACGCGCCCCAGGCCAGGAAGAAAGCATTGATCTCCCAATCGGACCGGCCGTCCAGCGTCGTTGGTAGCAACCGATTGGCCCAGAAGAACGCCGCCACGCCCAGCAACAGGCCGCTCATGCTGGCGATGTTCAGCACTTCGACCAGGCGCAGCTCGCCGGGCATGCGCTCGCTCTTGGCATGCTTGAGCTGGCGCTTGCCCAGCCACATCACCAGGCCCGTGCCGATCACCGCCGTGCCGGCCAAGCCGAAGGCGAAGTACAACCAGCGCAGCCAGGGCCCGGCGAAGTTGCCCATGTGCAGGCCGACAAAGGTAAAGGAGGTGGTCATCGCCACGCTTTCCGGCGCGCCGCGTCGCAGCAGCTCGCCACTGACGCCATCGAAGGTCCAGGTGGCGCTGCGCTGGTAGGCGACGCTGTCGGCCGAGGCGCGGGTGAAGGTGACCCGGGCGTTGCGGTCGCCTGGGTTGTGCACCTGGATGTAGCCCATGCGCGCGCCCGGCGCCTGTTCCTGGACCTTGGCGTACAGTTCGGTCAACGGCGCCAGCGGCGCGGCCTGGGCCACCGCCTCGGGCACCTCGTCGCGGCCGAACACATCGTTGAAGTAGCCACTGCTGTCGCCATAGCTGGCCAGGATACTGGCCGGCATGACCATGTACATGAAGATCACCAGGCTGCTATAGCTGATCATCAGGTGGAACGGCAGCACCAGCACGCCGATGGCGTTGTGGCCATCGAGCCAGGAACGCTGGCCCTTGCCCGGGCGGAAGGTGAAGAACTCCTTGAAGATCTTCTTGTGGGTGATGATCCCGGTGACCAGCCCCAGCAGCATGATGAAGGCGCAGAAGGTCGACAGCCAGCGGCCCCAGGGGTGGGGCATCTGCAGCTGGAAGTGGAAGCGGTAGAAGAACTCGCCGCCACGGCTGTCACGGGCCTCGACCGCCTCGCCGGTGCGGGCGTCGAGTTCCTTGTCGGTGAAACCCCGGCGCCCACCGCCGTTCGGGTCGCGCCAGCTGACACTCAGCGCCGCCTCGCGCTCGCTGGGCAGGCGGACGAACCAGGTGCTGGCGTGACCGGCATGGGTTTCGAGGTAACGCTGGGCCAGCCCGAGGCTGCTCACCGGGTCGAGCGGATGGCTCTGCACCTCGGGCTGGGTCCAGTGGCTGATCTCTTCCTTGAAGTACGACAGCGTCCCGGTAAGGAAGATGGCGAACAGCAGCCAGCCGAAGATCAGGCCGGTCCAGGTGTGCAGCCAGGCCATGGCCTGGCGGAAGCCTTCTTTCATGGCAGGTTCATCCAGTAGGCCAGCACGTTGATCAGCCCCAGGGCCAGGCTTGGCAGCAGCACGCCCAGCCAGGCGCGCCAGGCGCTGCGGCAGGCAAAGCACCCGATGAAGGCGATCAGGTAGAAGACGAACGACAGCATCATCCCGGTCATCGTCGCGTCGGCCTGGGTCATCGGCGCAAGCAGGGTGATGCAGACACTGGCCATCGACGCCAGCAGGTAGCCACCCAGCAGCGCGGCCAGACTGCGTGAGGTCACGGCCAGGCGGTAGCTCAGGGGAAGGCCGGCGGCTTTGCTCTTCATGGCGAGGGTCCGGGGATTGGGAGTGCAATACTAATGATTTCAATTCTCATAAGCAAAGCATGCAGGCACCAGCGGTACGCATGCCTTGCGGCGGCAGCGATTGCCGAACACCGGCGGCATGAATACAATGCGAACAATTCTTACTTCCAGTTGCGCCTTCTGGCGCCGGAGTCGTATCGGTGTCCAGTGCCCTCTCTTCCACCGTCGAAGGTCTCTACCACGCCCATCACAGTTGGCTGACCGGATGGCTGCGACGACGCCTGGGCTGCCCGCAGAGCGCCGCCGACCTGGCCCAGGACACCTACCTGCGCCTGCTCCAGGCCCGCGAGGCGCCGCAGCTGATCGAGCCCCGGGCCTTCCTCACCACCGTGGCCAAGCGCGTGCTGTGCAACCACTTCCGCCGCCAGGAACTGGAACGCGCCTACCTCCAGGCCCTGGCCCAGCAGCCCGAGCAGGTGGCGCCCAGCGAGGAAGACAAAGCCCTCATCCTGGACACGCTGCTCGAGCTCGACCGCCTGCTCGATAGCCTGCCGCCGCTGGTCAAACGCGCCTTCCTGCTGGCCCAGGTCGATGGCCTGAGCCAGGGCGAGATCGCCCGCGAGCTGGGCATTTCCCTGGCGACGGTCAAGCGCTACCTGCACAAGGCAGCCCTGCGCTGCTACTTCGCCCTGTGAACGCAGTCTTTTCCTCGCAGATCGCCGAACAGGCGGTGCATTGGCTGATCGAGTCGCAGAGCGAAGGTTTCGACCAGCACCACGCCCTGGAGCGCTGGCTGCAGGCCGACAGCGAACACCAACGGGCTTGGGCCCATATCCAGCAGGTCAACCAGCGCCTGCGCGGCGTCGCCGCCCCGGTGGTCCACGCCACCCTGCAGGCACCGCCCTCACCGGCCCGGCGCCGCGCCCTCAAGGCGCTGCTGCTGGCGGGGCTGGCCAGCGCCGCCGGATTGGGCCTGCAACAACACAATCCCTTGCCTGGGTTGATGGCCGACTACCGCAGCCCGGTCGGCCAGCGCCGCCGCCTGGCCCTCGACGACGGCAGCCTGTTGCACCTGAACACCCGCAGCGCTGCCGACGTGCGCTTCGACGGCCGGCAGCGCCTGGTGCGCTTGCAGGAAGGCGAACTGCTGCTCGACGTGATCAACGACCCACGGCCACTGCGCCTGGCCACGGCCCAGGGCGAGCTGCATCTGCACAGCGGACGCTTCGACGTCCGTCAGTTCGACGGTTTCAGCCTGGTATCGGTGTTCAGCGGCAGCGCCAGCGTGGCCGGCACACCGCTGCTGGCCGGGCACCAAGCGCGCTTGGCCCGTGGCGGCTGGCAGGCGGTTGCACCGCTGGACCCTAATCGGGCGGCCTGGGTGGAGGGCATGCTGGTGGTGTCGCAGATGCGCCTGGGTGACTTTCTCGCCGAGCTGTCGCGGTATCGACTCGGGCAGTTGGGATGCAGCGAGCGGGTGGCCGATCTACGGATTTCCGGATCGTATCCGCTGGCAGACAGTGAACGGATTCTGGAGATGCTGGAAGTGACGCTGCCGGTGAAGGTACGGCGGTTCACCCGGTACTGGGTGTCGCTCGAAGCCGCGTCAACTGGCTAAGAGGCTGGCCCGTTCCCGGGAGCACCCGTTTTTTCAACTCAGTTGAGCCATTTCCCGAACCTCGCGTGACAGAGAAGACAGAACCCCTTGTCACAGGACCTCCGTCACATGCCCCTGCGCCTGCGCCCCCTCGCCTACGCCCTGCTCCTCGCCACCCCGCTCGCCCTGGCCGGCGAGCACCGCGACTACCACATCGCCCCCGGCACACTGGAACAGGCCCTGAACCAGTTCGGTCGCGAAAGCGGCGCGCTGATCTCGTTCAGCCCGGGCCTGACCCAGGGCCTGAGCAGCCCCGGCCTGGAGGGCCAATACGAGGTCGGCCAGGGGCTCGATGCCCTGCTGCGCGGCAGCGGCCTGCAGGCGCGCCAAGAGACCGACAACGCCTACAGCCTGCAACCGCTGCCGGCCACGGGCGGCAACGCCGCGATCGAGCTGGGCGCATCCACCGTGGTCGGCGACTGGCTGGCCGAGGCCCGCCAGGACAACGTCTTCGAACACCCCGGCGCCCGCGACGTGGTGCGCCGCGAGGCATTCGAACGCAGCGGCGCCAGCAGCGCCCGCGAAGTGCTCAACCGCATCCCCGGCGTCAACGCCCCGGAAAACAACGGCACCGGCAGCCACGACCTGGCACTGAACTTCGGCATCCGTGGCTTGAACCCGCGCCTGGCCTCGCGCTCCACCGTGCTGATGGACGGCATCCCGGTGCCCTTCGCCCCCTACGGCCAGCCGCAGCTGTCGCTGGCGCCGATCAGCCTGGGCAACATGGATGCCGTGGACGTGGTGCGCGGCGGCGGCGCGGTGCGCTACGGGCCGCAGAACGTCGGCGGCATCGTCAACTTCGTCACCCGTGCCATCCCCGAAGAAGCCACCTTCAATGCGGCGATGCAGAACCAGATCAGCCCCTCGTCCAGCCAGGATGGCCTGAAGAACAGCGCCAACCTGTTGATCGGCGGCACCAATGCCAACGGCCTGGGCGGCGCCCTGCTCTACTCCGGCACCCGCGGCAGCGACTGGCGCGAACACAGCGACACGCAGATCGACGACCTGATGCTCAAGGGCAAGCTGCAACTGGACGAAGCCAACAGCCTGCATGCCATGGCTCAGTACTACGAGGGTGAAGCCGAAATGCCCGGCGGCCTGAGCACTGCCGACTTCGACGCCGACCCGTACCAATCGACCCGCCTGAAGGACAGGTTCTGGGGCCGCCGCACCCTGTTCAACCTGGGCTACGACTACAAGCAGGACGACCGTCAGTTCAGCGTCAACAGCTTCTTCACCAAAACCCTGCGCAGCGGCTACCTCGACCAGGGCAGCTTCGTCTCGCTGTCGCCGCGCGAGTACTGGGTGCGTGGCATCGAGACCCGCTTCTCGCAGGGCGTGGCCCTGGGCGACAGCTGGCACGAACTGGGCATCGGCTACCGCTACGTCAACGAGGCCGGCCACGAACTGCGCTACCGCGAGCCGGTCAACGGCGCCCTGCCGACCACCGCCAGCCGCAACGACCGCGACACCCGCGGCAGCACTGAGGCCCATGCCATCTACCTGGACGACCGCATCGACATCGGCCGCTGGACCATCACCCCGGGCATCCGCTACGAGATGATCGACTCCGAGCAGAGCAACAAGCTCAACGGCCAGCAGTACCAAGGCAGCTACAACACCGCCCTGCCGGCCCTGAACGTGATGTACCACCTCACCGACAACTGGAACCTCTACGTCAACACCGAAGGCTCGTTCGGCAGCGTGCAGTACAGCCAGATGCCCAACCGGGTCAGCAGCGGCGAGGTGAAACCGGAGAAGGCGCGCACCTGGGAAGTCGGCACCCGCTACGACAATGGCGACCTGCAGGCCGAGATCGGCGCCTTCCTGATCAACTTCGACAACCAGTACGAAAGCAACCAGACCAACGACTCGGTAATCGCCCGCGGCGAGACCCGCCACCAGGGTATCGAGACCAGCGTGCGCTACGCCCTCGACGGCTTGAGCCCGGTCTTGGCCGGTTTCGACGTGCACGCCGGCTACGCCTTCGTCGATGCCACCATCCGCGAAGACGGCCCGAACAAGGGCAACCAGGTACCGTTCTCGTCCCGTCACAAGGGCACGCTGGGGATCGGCTACACCGAAGGCCCATGGCAGTTGAACCTGGACAGCAGCTTCCAGAGCAGCCAGTACGCCGACAACGCCAACACTGGCAGCGAAAGCGCCGACGGCAGCACCGGGCGCATCCCCGGCTACATGCTGGTCAGCACCCGCGCCGGCTATGACTTCGGCCCGCAGCTTTCGAACCTGAAGGTGGCGGTGGGGGTGAAGAACCTGTTCAACCGCGAGTACTACACCCGCTCGTTCGACGACAACAACAAGGGCAAGTACGTGGGTGAGCCGCGAACGTTGTATGTGCAGACGTCGGTAGCGTTCTGACAGCGCGGGCCAGAGGGGTAGACGCCTTCCCTGTAGGAGATCGCCCAGCCTTTAGGGCTACGCTGTCGCGCAGGGAGCAGAGTTCCAGCGTGGGAGCGGCCTTGTGTCGCGAAAGGGCCGCAAAGCGGCCCCGGCGATTGTTGCATGAACACGGAAATCGGGGGCTGCTACGCAGCCCTTTCGCGACGCAAGGCCGCTCCCACGGGGCTCGGCGATCTCCTACAGAGGATGTGGAGTGGCCTGAAGAGCGTGTATCCGGCAAATAGCGCAAATCAGCCCA
Source organism: Pseudomonas sp. P106(2024) (assembly GCF_057480815.1). Classification (NCBI taxonomy): domain Bacteria; kingdom Pseudomonadati; phylum Pseudomonadota; class Gammaproteobacteria; order Pseudomonadales; family Pseudomonadaceae; genus Pseudomonas; species Pseudomonas sp. P106(2024). The sequence goes on from NZ_JBLIYU010000007.1 coordinate 184,802, forward strand.
GCGCCTTCTCGATCGCCTGCACCACGGTCGGATCATCCGGCGCGGTACGCGGGGCGAAACGCGCCAATACACGGCCATCCTTGCCAACCAGGAACTTCTCGAAGTTCCAGGTGATATCGCCGGGGAACTCGGCCCCTTCACCCGCCAGCAGGCGGTACAGCGAATGACGCTGCGGCCCGTTGACCTCGAGCTTGGCGCCCAGCGGGAAGCTCACCCCATAGTTGAGGCTGCAAAACGCCTGGATCTCCTCCTCGCTGCCAGGTTCCTGGCCGGCGAACTGGTTGCACGGCAGACCCAGCACATTGAAGCCCTTGTCCCTGTAGTCCTGATAAAGGTTCTCCAGGGCCTTGTACTGCGGGGTCAACCCGCACTTGGAGGCGACATTGACCACCAGCACCACTTGGCCCTTGAACGGGGCCAGCGGCAGGTCCTCGCCGTTCAACGCCTTCAACGTCAGGTCGTGAAATGCACTCATGATGAAATCCCCTCTCAGGTTCCCGATTGCCGCTGGGGCGAATCCCGCCCACTAAAAAGGCGCGCGGCCAAACCGTCCACCCTCCTGAGGAGGGCAAGTCCGGCTTGCCCGAGCGCCTGGCGACTCTCTGAGCTTAGCGCAGAAAATCAGTGGTGATGGCCACCTTCACCGTGGATGTGGCGGTGAGCGATTTCTTCTTCGCTGGCCTCCCGCACGTCGACAACCTTGACCTTGAAGTTCAGGCGCTGGCCAGCCAGCGGGTGGTTGCCGTCAACGGTGACGTCGTCGCCGTCGATGTCGCGGATGGTGACGATCTGCATCTGACCGTCCGGCGCCGAGGCGTGGAACTGCATGCCGACTTCCAGCTGGTCGACGCCTTCGAACATGCTGCGGTTCAGGGTGCTGACCAGTTCGGCCGAGTACTCGCCATAGGCGTCTTCCGGTTCGATGGCAACAGTCAGCTCGTCACCGGCCTGCTTGCCTTCCAGGGCTTTTTCCAGGCCCGGGATGATGTTGGCGGCACCGTGCAGGTAGACCAGCGGCGCACCACCGGCGGAGCTGTCGATGACCTCACCTGCGTCGTTGGTGAGGGTATAGTCGATGGAGACAGCCTTGTTGGCGGCGATCAGCATGGGGCAAGACCTTTTGCAAAAGAATGTAGAACGGACAAGTGTAACCAACGCATCGACCGATTGCGAACGCGACTCGGACCAAGGGCCGCCCATCAGTCGGATCACCGGCTTCCACCTCGACGAGGAGGACCACTGGGTGGTCGAGCTGTCCTGCGGCCACACCCAGCACCTGCGCCACCAGCCGCCGTGGCAGGCCCGGCCCTGGGTGCTCGATGCCGACGAGCGCGCCCGGCGCATCGGCCAGGTATTCGCCTGCGGCTGGTGCGCGCAGGGGGCGGTTAGCGATACCCTTGGCCGCTGAATTCCTTGCACCGCTTATTTCGAGAAGCACGCATGCAGACATTTTTCATTGCGCCGACCGACTTCGGCGTCGGCCTGACCTCCATCAGCCTGGGACTGGTGCGCACCCTGGAGCGCGCGGGGCTAAAGGTCGGCTTCTTCAAGCCGATCGCCCAGCCGCACCCCGGCGACACCGGGCCGGAGCGTTCCAGCGAACTGGTGGCCCGCACCCACGGCATCAAGCCGCCCACGCCCCTGAGCCTGGGGCATGTCGAGCGCATGCTCGGTGACGGCCAGCTCGACGAGCTGCTCGAGGAGATCATCCGCCTCTACCAGCAAGCCTGCGTCGGCAAGGACGTGGTGGTGGTCGAGGGCATGGTGCCGACCCGCCACGCCAGCTATGCCGCCCGGGTCAACCTGCACCTGGCCAAGAGCCTGGACGCCGAGGTGATCCTGGTGTCGGCACCGGAGAACGAGGTATTGAGCGAGCTGTCCGGTCGCGTCGAACTGCAGGCCCAGCTGTTTGGCGGCCCGCGGGACCCGAAGGTGCTCGGTGTGATCCTCAACAAGGTGCGCACCGACGAAAGCATGGCCGACTTCGCCACGCGCCTGCGCGAGCATTCGCCGCTGCTGCGCGGCAACGACTTCCGCCTGCTCGGCTGCATCCCGTACCAGGCCGAGCTCAACGCCCCGCGAACCCGCGACGTGGCCGAGCTGCTCGGCGCCCAGGTACTCAACGCCGGCGACTACGACCAGCGGCGCATGAGCAAGATCATCATCTGCGCCCGCACCGTGGCCAACACCGTGCCACTGCTGACCTCCGGCACCCTGGTAGTGACCCCGGGCGACCGTGACGACATCATCCTCGCCGTGTGCATGGCCGCGATCAACGGCGTGCCCCTGGCCGGCCTGCTGCTGACCAGCGACAGCAAGCCCGACCCACGCATCCTCGAGCTGTGCCGCGGTGCCCTGCAGGCCGGCCTGCCGATCCTGTCGGTGAGCACCGGCTCCTACGACACCGCCAACCAGCTCAACTCGCTGAACCGCGAGATCCCGGTGGACGACCGCGAGCGCGCCGAGTTCATCACCGACTTCGTCGCCAGCCAGCTGGACGCGGCCTGGCTGCACCAGCGTTGCGGCACGCCACGGGAACTGCGCCTGTCACCGGCAGTGTTCCGCTACCAGTTGATCCAGCGCGCCCAGCAGGCCAACAAGCGCATCGTCCTGCCCGAGGGCGCCGAGCCCCTGCTGGTGCAGGCCGCCGCCCTGTGCCAGGCCCGTGGCATTGCCCGCTGCGTGCTGCTGGCCAAGCCCGAGGACGTGCAGGCCGTGGCCCGCGCCCAGGGCATCAGCCTGCCGCCGGACCTGGAGGTGCTCGACCCCGAGCTGATCCGTGGCCGCTATGTCGAACCGATGGTCGAGCTGCGCAAGAGCAAGAACCTCAACGCGCCGATGGCCGAGCAGCAGCTGGAAGACCCGGTGGTGATCGGCACCATGATGCTGGCCCTCGGCGAAGTGGACGGCCTGGTCTCCGGCCTGGTGCACTCCACGGCCAACACCATCCGCCCGGCCTTGCAGCTGATCAAGACGGCGCCGGGCAGCAGCCTGGTGTCGTCGGTGTTCTTCATGCTGTTCCCCGACCAGGTGCTGGTGTATGGCGACTGCGTGATGAACCCGCATCCCAGCGCCGCCGAGTTGGCCGAAATCGCCCGGCAGAGCGCCGAGTCCGCCGAATCGTTCGGCATCGCGCCACGGGTGGCGATGCTCAGCTATTCCAGCGATTCGGCGGCCAGCGACGAGGAGGTGGAAAAGGTACGCGAAGCCACGCGCCTGGCGCAGCAGGCCGAGCACGACCTGCTGATCGACGGGCCGTTGCAGTATGACGCCGCCGCCAACCCCGAGATCGCCCGGCAACTGGCGCCGTCGAGCTCGGTGGCCGGACGCGCCACGGTGTTCGTGTTCCCCGACCTGAACACCGGCAACACCACGCACAAGGCGGTGCAGCGCAGCGCCGACTGCGTCAGCCTCGGGCCGATGCTGCAAGGTCTGCGCAAGCCGGTCAACGACCTGCCCCGTGGGGCGCAGGTGGACGATATCGTGCATACCATCGCGTTGACGGCGATTCAGGCCAGTACCAAACGCTAGAAAGCATCGCGGGGCAAGTCGCATCGGCGCACCGCCGCTCCCACGCCATGAGTGGATGGCGTGGGAGCGGCGGTGCGCCGATGAGACTTGCCCCGCGATCGGTTGCAGCCAGGCGACTTATGGATACTGCTGCACAGTCCCCTGCTGGTCATACTGCTGACCCGGGATCGGCTTCAGGTTGACCTCGACGCGGCGGTTCTGCGCACGGCCATTGGCATCGGCGTTGCTGGCGATCGGCTGGTCCGGCCCCATGCCACGGACGCTGACCCGCGAGGAATCCACGCCCTGGGAGGTCAGGTAGGTGCTGACCGCCTGGGCACGACGCTGGGACAGGTCCATGTTGTGCTGGCGGCTGCCGGTGCTGTCGGTGAAGCCCACCACCTCGATGGTGTTCTGGTTGAACTGCTTGAACGAGTTGGCCAGGTTGTTCAGCGGCGAGTAGAAGCTTGGGGAAATGTTCGCCGAATCGGTGGCGAAGGTGATATTGCCCGGCATGATCAGCTTGATCTGGTCGCCCTGGCGCTGCACCTCGACGCCGGTGTTGGCCATCTTGGCGCGCAGCTCGGCTTCCTGCTTGTCGGCGTAGTAGCCGTAGCCGGCGGCGGCGGCGCCCACCGCGGCGGCGCCGATCAGCGCGCCTTTGCCACGGTTGTTGTGATCGATGGCGGCACCGGCAATGGCACCGGCCAGCGCGCCCAGGCCACCGTACTTGGCGGTCTTGCTCATCCCTGTGGAGCCCTGCGCCTGGCCCTGGTTGTCATACGGGTTGGGGCTGGCACAACCGGACATCAGGGCGGCGGCGGTAGCGACGATAATCAGACGACGCATGGTGAACATGGACAAGCTCCTACTGAAATTCAAAAGTGCAGCGGATCACCTACGGATCTATGCCAGCCTTGGATTGCAGCGCGGCGGAAAAATTCCATGAAACCTCAGGCGCGCACGAACGGATTCTCGCGCATCTCGTCGCCGAGGCGGGTGTCCGGGCCATGGCCGGTCACCACGATGGCCTCCTCATCCAGGCGGTACAGCCGTTCCTTGATGGATCGAACGATAGCCCGCTGATCGCCACCCCACAAATCGGTGCGCCCTACGCCACGACGGAACAGCGTATCGCCAGCGATCAGCAGCTTGTGCTCGGCGAACCAGAAACTCATCGAACCCGGCGTATGCCCTGGGGTGTGCAAGGCCACGCCGCAACCGCAGGCCAGCTCCTCGTCGTCGCTCAGCCAGCGGTCCGGCGACGGCACCGGCGTGTAGGGCATGCCGAACATCTGGCACTGCATCTCCAGGTTTTCCCACAGCGGCTGGTCGGCCTTGTGCAAGTGCAGCGTGGCACCGGTCAGTTCCTTGAGCTTGCCCGAGGCGAGGAAATGGTCGAAGTGGGCATGGGTGTGGATGATGCTCACCAGGGTCAGGCCATGATGCTGCAGGCGGGCGAGGATCTTCTGCTCGTCCCCGCCCGGGTCGACGACGATGGCCTTTTTGCTGAGCGGGTCGCCGATCAGGGTGCAGTTGCACTGCAGCGGGCCGACGGGGAAGGTTTCGCGGATGAGGGTTGAAGGTAGAGCGTTCATTGTTGGCCTGGAGAAATCACGGATGTCCGACAAGACTATCGCCAGGCCTGCGGTATGCCAACTCGTGATCAAAGCCTCTGAAAGAGCTGACGAACGCGGCAGATCTCAAGGCAGGTACAACCGGAACAACCCGCCCCCCAGTGTCCCGCCATTGGCAATCTCGATCCGCCCGCGTACCCCGTTGCGCTCGTGCAGCGCGGCAATTCGCGCGGCGAAGTACAGCCCCAGCCCGGTGCTGCCGCTCTGCGAGTCGATGCCCTGCACATAGTCGTGCTGGCGTTCGAGCATGCGCTGTGGATAACCGGCGCCGTCGTCGTTGACGCTGATCACCAGTTGCTCGCCCTCTTCCTCGATGCTGATCAGCAGGGCATGGCCGGCATAGCGGATGGCGTTGGTGAGCACATTGGCCACCACCGAGGCGACCAGTTCGCGGTCGAAGAAGCCCAGCGGGCTCTCGGTCTCGATGCGCCAGGTGGCAAGGATGTCGCGGTGTTTGATCACCTCTTCCTGGGCCGCCAGCTGGGCCTCGAGGAAGTCGTCCAGCTCGTGGTAGTCCGGGCAGATGGGCAGCTGGTTGACGCCCAGCTTGTACAGCCCCAGCAACTGCACGAGCATACCGTTCAGGTGGCTGAGCTCATGCTCCACCACACCCTGCTCGGTGCCGCCGCGCAGCGCTTCGGGCAGGCGCGCCAGCCATTGGCTGTGGGCATGGGTGAGCGCCGAGAGGGAGTTTTTCAGGTCGTGCACGGTGGAGGCGATCACCGTGGAGAAGTCCAGCCCCTGGTTGTCCTGGTTCATGCGCCGAAGACCCGGATGTGCAGTTTGCGGTAGCGGTCATAGCGACTGTCGCTGGCGGGAATGCCGGCCACGCTGGTGAGACAGTCGCGGCACTCCTGCATCAGTGCCGGCGGTGGCGTCTCGCCGCCGATACGCAGCAGGGCCTGGGCGGTGTTCAGGGCGATGCTGATGTTCTTCGGCTGCAGCGACAACGCCTTGCGGAACATGCCCAGCGCTTCGTTGAGCTGACCGCCCTGGTAGCTGCGCACACCCTGGCGGTTGAGGTCCACGGCTTCGGTCACCGCCCCCAGCACCAGCGGATCGTCGGTGAGCTTGGCGACGCTCTGCATGACCTTGGGGTCGTCGCCGTAGGTTTCCACACACCCCTTGAGGATCGAGGTACCCGCCGCGTCCTGGCCAAGTTGCTGCAGTTGCCTGGCCACCGTCAGGGCCGCTTCCACGGAGAAGAACTGGTCCATCTTCTCCAGACGCTGCATGGCCTGCTCAGTGAGCTTGGCGGCGGTTTCTGGATCGCCAGCCTGCTGCAGGCTGGCGGCCTTCATTAACCGCGCACGCACCTGCAGGCCCTGGTCCTCGACATTCTCCTTGGCCACCTCGCTGAGCACGGTGTTGATCTCGACCCGGGTACGGGCGTCGAGACCGTTGCCACTGTTCTTGTTCATCAACGCCTGGACCAGCCCCAGGTTGCTCTCGGCGTCCTTGTAGCGCGAACTCTGCCCTTGGTTCACCGCATGGCGATAAGCCTTGGAGGCGCTTTCGAAGTCGGCGTTGTCCAGTGCCAACTTGCCCAGCGCGGCCTGGCGGCGCACGGCGAGCGGCGACAGGCGCACCGCCTCCTCGAGCATGTGCTGGGCACGCCGGGTCTCACCCTGGGCCACCAGCACCTCGGCCATGCCATCGTACAGGTTGGGCATGATCGGGAAGGCCTTGAGGGCCTGCTCGTAGACACCCTGGGCCTGGGCGTTCTGCCCGCGCTTGTGCAGCAGGCTGCCGAGCGCCGCGTAAACCCAGGGCTGCGGACGACTGGCAAGGATGTTCTTGAGAAACTTCTCCAGTTCCTCGAAGCGATTGAGATCGCGCAGTGCGTCAGCGCGGTAGCGCAGGCACAGCGGGGCGAAGCGCGGGTCTTTCTTGCACAACTCGGCACAGGCGGCGAGCACTTCGGCCGGACGGCTGCGGTCGAGGGCCTGGAGAATCGGCTTGAGCAGCGTCTTGCGCTGGGTCAGCTTCTCCAGGCGCTGGGCCAGGCCGACCCGGTTGAAGGGCTTGGTCAGGTAAGCGTCGGGCTCGTGCTCGATGGCACTGAGCACGATGGACTGGCTGCTTTCGGCGGTGACCATGATGAACACGCATTCATGGCTGATCAGCTTGTCGAGGATCAGGTCCTCGAGCACTTGCTGGCCGTTCTTCTTACCGTCACCCAGGTGGAAATCCTGGAGGATGAAGTCGTAACGCTTCTGCCCGCACATGCGCAGCGCCTGTTCGCCACTGTCGGCGGTGTCGACGTCCCGCACGCCAAGCTCGCGAAGCATCGAACGGGTCGAGGTTCGGAAGTCGGTGAAGTCGTCGACGATCAGAAAGCTTTTTTGCCCATACTGCAGCATCAACACGACCTGTATTGAAAAAGTGGGGAAGTGGCGCGTGGCGATGCATACCGCCGAGGCCTGTATCGGCAGCGGTTCGGGAAAGATGAGCCCGGAAAGGTAACGCCGAATGATGGCCTAAAGCCGCTATCTTAACGGCCGACCTCGCCTTAAGCCACTAGACCAGCAAGCCAAGGGTCTTGGCCCTGGCCACCGCCTGGGTGCGGCGCTCGACACCGAGCTTGCTGTTGATATGGCTGGCGTGGGTCTTGACCGTGTGCAGGGAGATGAACAGGCGCTCGCTGATCTGCTGGTTTGAACAGCCTTGGGCGATCAGTTCCAGCACGGCGAACTCACGGCTGCTCAGAGCCTCGGTGGCCCCCCCGCCGGTAGCCAGCGCCTGCGGCAGATGGGCCAGCAGATCGCTCTGCGCCGGGCAGGCCGCACGCCCCGTCAACTGCTCGCGCAGCCAGTGTGGCTGCTCTTCGATCAAGCGTTGGAAGGCCTGCAGAGCACCGCCCTGGGCCGCTTCCAGGGCAGATGCGAGCAACCTGGCCGCTTCGGCGTCACGCCCCTCGGCCAGCAGCAGGGCGATCAATTGGCACTGAGCGCTGACCACCAGCGTCATGCCACCGCTGGCCTGGCCCCGCTCGACCAGCGTGCGCAACCGCGCTTCGGCGTCACCGGGGCGGGCCAGCACCCGTTCCAGCAAGGCCTGCTGCAACTCGATGTGCAGTGGCAACAACGGGTGGAACTCCGGTGCGGCCGCAGGTTGCTCGCCACCATAGGTCTGCCCCAAGCGCAGCAGCCAGGACTCGGCCAGGTCCGTTCGGCCCTGGGCCAACCAAAGCTCGCACTTCACCAGGGTAATCATGGCTAGGTAGAAGATCGGCGGCACATCCCAGATATGCATCAGCCGCTCCGCCTCGGCCAGTTCCGAGAACGCTTCGGCAAAACGCCCTTCGCGACCGTCCAACGAGGCGATCACGCAATGCCCGATCAGGACGCTGATGTCGCGGCAGCTGCGCGCCTCGCTGAGCCCGGCGCGCAAGCGCGCACGGCCCTGGGCGTAATGCAGGCGGGCCGCCAGCAAGTAGCCCTCGTACAAGGTCAGGCGTGCGCGCACGGCATACAGGCGCTGCCCCGAAAGGCCCTGCAACCGCTGCAATCCTTGGCGCACTTCGTCCAGGGCTCGCAGCACCTCACCCCGGGCGTGCAGTACTCGCGCCCGATCGTAATGGGCCAGGGCCTCAAACAGCGGGTTGCCGACCCGTTGCGCCAATTCGAGTGCTTCGCGGTTCCAGCCCCGCGCTCGCCAGAAATCGCCATCGGCGATGGCCAGGTTCGACAGGGTCGACAGACACACCAGCCGCTGACCGTAGCGCTTGTTCGGCAAGCTCTGCAGCGCCTCGCCACAGTAGGCGAGTGTCCGCTCGCGATCGCCGCGGCCACGGGCGATGACCCCGCTAAGGGCCAGCCACTGGGCGAGCATCGACTTCTGTGCCGTAGCCGACGGTGCGGGCAGGAAGCGGCTCAGGTAGGCCGCCAGCTCCTCGGCGGCGTCCAGTTGGCAGGCCAAACCCAGGGCCCAGCTATACAGGACGATCAGCCTGGGCGTGCTGATCAACAAGCTGTCGGGCAGGTCCATCTTCCAGCGCAGCAGCATGCCGACATTCTGCTCCGCCAGCAGTTGCTCCTCGGACAGGCTCTGTACCAGGCCCGCCGCCACGTCCAGGTGGCCCGCGCGCAGGGCCTGCTCCACCGCTTCGTCCAGCAGGCCCTGCCCTTCGAACCAACGGCAGGCACGCAGGTGCAGCCCCGCCAGTGGCTCACAGGCCTGCCGGCTACGCAGCAGGTCGGAGAACAGGTGGTGATAACGGAACCACAACCCATGCTCGTCGAGCGGCACCAGGAACACCTGGTGGGCCTGCAGATAGCTCAGGATCTCGCCGCTGTCATGGCGCTCGCGCAGGGCGTCACATAATTCGGCGCAGAAACGCTCCTGGCAGGCAGTCTCGTAGAGAAACGCCTGCACGGGGGCCGGCAGGATGTCGATGACTTCCTCCAGCAGGTAGTCGCGGATAAGCCCTTCGCCGCCATGCAGCGCCTGGGGCAAGGCGTGGTCCTCGCCGGACTCGCTGGCCGCCAGTTGCCAGAAACGCAGCCCTGCCACCCAACCGTCGCTGCGCTGGATCAGGTTGTCCAGGGCTTGGCCGCGCAAACCGGTGGGTTGGCGGCCGATCACGGCCAGCGCTTCATCGGGGGTCAGGCGCAGGTCCTGCTCGTTGAGTTCGACCAGTTGGCGCGATAGGCGCAGGCGCGCCAGGTGCCAGTCGGGCCGTTGACGACTGGTGACCAGCAGGGCCAACCCGGCCGGCAGATGGTTGAGGAAGAACTGCAGGCAACGATCGAGCACCGGCCCCTGGGCCAGGTGATAGTCATCCAGTACCAGCAGCAAGGGCGTGTCCGGTTGCAGGTAGAGCGCGAGTTCATCAAGCAGGCCGTCGAGCCACTCTTCGAAGGCGAAGGGTTGATGCCGTTGGCGCATCTTCAAAAGCCCCAGGGCCTGGCCGCCAAGTGCCGGGCAGAACTGCTGCAAGCCTTCGAGCAAGCGTTCGAGAAAACGCCCCGGATCAGCATCGCGCTGGCTCAAGCCAAGCCAGAGGCTGCGCCAGTGGCTGGGCAGCGCCTGGCAGAACTCAATGGCCAACGAACTCTTGCCAAACCCCGCCGGTGCGTTCACCAGTAACAGACGCCCCCCCAGGCCACTTTGCAGGCGCTGGCACAGGCGTGCTCTGGGGACGTGCGCTTCAGGCAGCGGCGGCCGGAAGAAACGCCCATCCAGCAGGCCCAAGGCCTGGCTGGCGACTCCGTGGGTACGGGACAGGTCTGTCATGGCCGGCTCGTTCTGATTGGAATAGGGCGGCGTAAGGGCTTGTTGCGAGACTAGCGGCAAACGCTGCGCATTTGAAGATGATGCAGGCGCTTTGCCCTAAAAAGACTACGACAAAAAGAAACAGCAGCGACAGGCCGCTCGACTTCACGCCCGCACAAACAGAAACGCCCCGGCTAGCCGGGGCGTTCTGGGAGATCAAACGGAGTTGCGACGACTGTCAGCTCAACGCACACCCGCCTGACGCAGGGCTGCCGGTTGGAAATCGGCCTTGCTGGCGCTGAAGCCGAAGTTGTAGGCGCTCTTCTCTTCGTTCTTCATGCCCAAGGCCAGGTAGCGACCCGACTGCAGGTCGTAGATGGCCTCCAGGGTGTACCAGGGTACCTGCACGTTGTAGTACGGCTGGGCGTGGGCCTCGGAAACGCGCCACAACTGGTTGCGACCGTCGTACTGGTCGATCACCGCAGCCTGCCAGGTGTCCTCGTCGATGTAGAAGTCACGCTTGGCATAGATGTGGCGCTGACCCGGCTTGAGGGTGGCAACCACGTGCCAGACGCGGCGCAGCTCGTAACGCGACAAGTCCTGGTTGATGTGCCCGGCCTTGATGATGTCGCTGTACTTGAGCTTCGGATCGTCCAGCTTGTAGGCGTTGGAGGCGATGTACATCTCCTTCTTGCCTTCGAGCTTCCAGTCGTAACGGTCCGGCGCGCCGTTGTACATGTCCAGGTTGTCGGAGGTGCGCAGGCCGTCGGCGGCAGTCCCCGGGCCGTCGTACGACACTTGCGGCGCCTGGCGCACACGGCGCTGGCCGGCGTTGTAAATCCAAGCCTTGCGCGGCTCCTTGACCTGGTCGAGTGTCTCGTGGACCAGCAGTACGGTCCCGGCCAGCCGCGCCGGGGCGGTCACTTCCTGCTTGAAGTAGAACAGAATGTTGCCCGGGTTGGCCGGATCGTAGTCCTTCATCTTGTCGCGGAACACGAACTGGTCCTGGAAATACACCAGGCTGTACGAGCCGTTCTGCTGCGGGGTGGCCTGGGTGACCAGGCGGGTCACGCTGCCACCACGGTAGCGGGTGATGTGGTTCCAGATCACCTCCAGGCCATCCTTGGGGATCGGGAACGGCACGGCGGTGCGGAAGTTCTCCAGGCCGTTGCCGCCGGCGACCAGGGTGGTCTTGGTGGCGTTTTCCTTGATCGCGGCGAACACATCGTCCGGTACCGTGGAGCCGCGGTGGGTCTTGTACACCGGGATCTTGTAGGTGTCCGGATAGCGCTTGAGCATCGCCAGCTGGCCAGGCGAGAGCTTGTCCTTGTATTGGTCGGCGTTCTGCGCAGTGATGGTGAACAGGGGTTTCTCGCTGCCGTAGGGGTCGGACAGGAAGCCCTTCGCATCGACGCTGCCGGCGCTCTTGGACAGCGGCTCCCACGGGCCGATCGAGCCATCGGCGTTACCAGCCTTCTCCGCGCCCATCGGTGTCAGTGTGGAGCCCAGCTTGGCCGCTTCGGTGGCGGAAACCGCAGCCATGACGCTGGTTGCCAGCAGGGACATGCCCAGTACACCGGCTTGCAGCAGACGTGTGGTCATTTTCATTGTGTGTCGTCCTGGATCAGGTTTCTTAGAAGTTCACGCCGAAGCTGAGGGCGACAAAGTCGCGGTCATCCACGGTGGTGTACTTGCCATCGAAGAAGTTGGTGTACGACAGGCTCGCCGTGTAGGTGTTCTGGTACTCGGCGTCCAGGCCAAGGCTGACCGCCTTGCGGCCTTCCTCGAAGTTGCCGCCTGGGCCAGGGGAGTAACCCGAAACGTCGTGGGACCAGGCCACGCTGGGCTTGAGGTTGACCCCTGCGAAGACGTCGTTGTAATCCCAGATGGCGCGCGCACGATAGCCCCACGAGGTGCTGGTAGTGAAACCGTCACCCTCGCAATTGCGCGTCAGGTTGGCAGACGAACTGCCCAACCCGGAGCCACCGATGGTGCTCGTGTTGAGCAGACGGCAGGCATTGCCAGGCAGGTCACCCGGGCCGTAGACCGGGTCGCGACCATAACGGGCCTTGTCACGGCTCTCCAGGCCACCGACGTGGGTGACACCGACTTCACCGACAAGGGTCATGCGGCTGGCACCCATGACCTGGTCGAAGAAGTGGGTGAAGGTGGTCTGGAACTGGGTGATTTCCTTGCGTTTGTAACCGTGAAGGTCTTCTCCTGGCTGGCCGTTCAGTACCGAAGCATTGCCGAACAACGGCCCCCCCAGTGGTTTTACACCAGCAAACAGGATGTCAGTACTGTTCAATTGCACAGGCGCGTTGGGGCGGTAGCTGATCTCGCCGCTCCAGGCGGTGCCGGTGGGCAAGGTGGTGGAGAAGCTGAGCCCGTAGAGACGGATGTCTTCCGGATACTCGACGAAGTATTGCGAGTTACCCGCCACGATCAGCGGCGCGAGTGACCGCAATGCCGCTGGCAGCGCAGCTGCGCGGGCAAAGGTCGCACGCGAGGCACCGGTGGCACTGAAGATAGGTGCGCGGCTGTGGTAGTTCATGAAGTACGCGCCGAACTCGGTGTCCAGCGGCTCGTACATGTAGCGGAACGCGACGCCCCATTGACCACTGTCACGAGCGTCACGGTCGGCGCCTCGGCGAACCAGCACGCCCTCCTCGTTGTAGTTGACACCATTGGCGGCCAACACTCCCCGCGCTGCTGCTGGCAAGGCATTGAGGGTACGGCTGCTGTTCAGCACACGCAGGTTGTCGGTGCAACCGTCGGCGATGATGTCGGGCTGGGAGAAGAAGGTGCCGCAGTTGTCGACGACCGTCTGATCCCATTCGATCTGGTAGAAGGCCTCGGCCGACAGGTTGTCGGTCAGACTCTGGGAGACATAGAACATGTTAACCGGGATCAGGCCTTCCTTGATCTCGGAACCCGGACGTCGGAACGCGGATACATCAATCGGGTTGATCGAGTTGATACCGCCGCCGATGAAGGTGCTCTCACCCCAGCTCACGACCTGCTTGCCCAGGCGCACCGAGCCCGGCAGATCGGCAATGGAGTAGTTGTGATACACGAAGGCGTCGAGCAGTTCAGCGCCCGAGGACTTGGCGCCTTCCTTGCGGTTGGAGTCACTGATGTCCTTGAACTCGCGGTTTTCATCCTTGAGCTCGAAGTCGTACCAGTACTTGCCGCGAACGAACACGCCAGTGTCGCCGTACTTGAGTTCCAGGTCGTGGATGCCCTTGAAGATCTTCGAGAAGGTCTCGCCCTTCTTGAAGTTCAGGTGACCATCGTCAGAGGTCTGGGACAGGCCGTTGCCGCCGTTGTTGACCCCGATGAGGTTCTTGTTGGGGTTGGCAGTCGACCAGCTGGCGCCAACGGAGAGCGACGAGTCGAACTGGCCTTCGATTTCACCGATGTTGAAGCTGACCGCGAAAGCAGGACTTGCGAGCGTAGAAGCGAGGCTGACGGCCAGGGGCAGTTTCGCCCGGCGCCAGAACAGGTTTGCAGATGTCATCGACGCTACTCCATGTACTTTTTTGTTATGGCAGTGAGTCCTTTCAGAAACGGCTCGAGCGCCTGGTGAAGCAGGCTCCTGCCCGTGGCACCGCGCATTGGCGCGTGGTGCCCTCCCCCATTCCTGAAAATCCCCTGACCCGACTATAGCCAGCGGTCACAGGTGCTTGATCCCTCTAAAGTGTGATTTGCGCGTCCTGCTTGCGGCCCACCCCGAGTCGGCCGGCCTGCGCGCTGGCAGTGCTCAAGCATGGCTCAATTCTAGCGATTGACAAGGCGACATGCTGTCTAGCCTGCGGGGTCGCGCTGAAAAACGCGCGCCCCGCGCCTGGGTTACAAGGTGGAAAGGAACGCGCTGTTACTGGCCTGCCACTGGCTGATATCCACGCGGATACGCTTCTTGTCGAGCTTGCCAACACTGGTCTTGGGAATTTCAGTAACAAGGGCGATCTGGCTGGGAATCGCCCACTTGTTGATGTGCCCTTGTTCGACGAAAGGCTTGAGGTGTTCCTTGAGCGCACGGGCATCGATGCTCTGCCCCTCACGCACCACCAGCAGCGCGAACGGGCGCTCGCCCCACTGAGGGTCGGGGACCCCGACCACCGCCACCTCACGCACCGACGGGTGCCGGCTGACCAGATCCTCAAGGTCGAGCGAAGAGATCCATTCGCCACCGGTCTTGATCACATCCTTGATGCGGTCGCGGATGTCGATAAAGCCCATGCCGTCCAGGGTGGCGACATCGCCGGTATGCAGCCAGCCACCCTGCCAGAGCTCCTCGCCCTTCTCCGGCTCGCGGAAGTAGCCCATGGTCAGCCAGGGCGCGCGCAGCACCAGCTCGCCCTGGGTTTCGCCATCGGCGGGCAGGAAGTTGCCACTGCCATCGACGATGGCGGCTTCGACCAAAGGCACCGGCACGCCAGCCTTGATCCGGTAGCTGGTGCGCTCATCCTCGCTGCCGGCCTGCAACTCGTCGTTCAGGTGCGCGGCGCTGATCAGCGGGCAAGTCTCGGACATGCCATAGGCGGCGGTGAGCTGGATGCCGCGAGCCAGCGCCGCCTGGTACAGGGCCCGGTTGAGCGCACTGCCGCCGATGATGATCTTCCAGCCGCCAAAATCCTGGCCGGCCGCCGACGGGCAGTTGAGCAGCATCTGCAGGATGGTCGGCACGCAGTGGGAGAAGGTGACCTTTTCCTCGCGCCACAGCCTGATCAGCATGTCTGGCTCGTAGCGCCCCGGGTAGACCTGCTTGATGCCCATCATGGTCGCCGCGTAGGGGATGCCCCAGGCGTGCACGTGGAACATCGGCGTGATCGGCATGTAGACGTCGTTGCTGCTCAGCAGCCTGACGCTGTCCAGGCTGCCCAGAACCGAGGTTTCGGCCAGGGTGTGCAGCACCAGCTGGCGATGGGTGAAGTACACCCCCTTGGGATTGCCGGTGGTGCCGGTGGTGTAGAAGGTGGTGGCTACCGAATTCTCGTCGAAGTCAGGGAAGTCGTACTGCGGGCTGGCCGCGGCCAGCAGGTGCTCGTACTCGCCCACCAGGTTCGGCAGGTCGGCGGTCTTGTCCGGGCCATCGGTCAGCAGCAGGGTCTTGTCGACCGTGGTCAGCTGCCCGGCAATGGCCTGGTAGAGGCCGATGAAATCGCTGTTGACCAGCACGAAACGGTCTTCGGCGTGGTTCATGGTGTAGAGAATCTGCTCGGGCGACAGGCGCACGTTGATGGTGTGCACCACCGCGCCAATCATCGGGATGGCGAACATGCACTCCAGGTAACGGTGACTGTCCCAATCCATCACCGCCACGGTGTCACCGGCCTTCACACCGGCCGCGGTCAACACGTTGGCCAGGCGGGCGATGCGCTCGTTGAGCTGCGGGTAGGTAAGGCGGACCTGGTCGCGGTAGACGATCTCGCGGGTCTTCTCGTAGCGGCTGCCGGACATCAGCAGGCGCTTGATCAGCAACGGGTATTCGTAGGCGCCCTCGGCGGGCTTGATGATGCGAGTCTGCAACATGGGTATCCCTTTTCTTCAATACGGGCAGAACGGTTCAGTAATCCACTGTAGTTCGGTGACGCACCGGTCAAATCAGCCGAAGGAATGATTTGCGCCCGCGAGGTATGAGTGCGGACGGCACCGTTGACGAATGGCGCCGGCGGACCAGACACTGCGTTGATGCCCGCCGCCCTACCACCGGAGCCCCCGATGCCCAGCCCACGTCGCGCCGTGTTTCTCGATCACCAGTCACTGGACCTGGGTGACCTCGACCTTTCACCGCTGCAGGCGCAGTTCGATGAACTGCAACTGTGCGCCACCACCACTGCCGATCAGGTCGCCGAACGCCTGCAAGGCGCCACGGCGGTGATCAGCAACAAGGTGTTGCTCGATGCCGCCACACTGGCCGCCGCCCCTGACCTCAAGCTGATCCTGGTGGCCGCCACCGGCACCAACAATGTCGACCTGGCCGCCGCCCGAGCCCAGGGCATCACCGTGTGCAACTGCCAGGGCTACGGCACGCCGTCGGTGGCCCAGCACACCCTGGCCCTGCTGCTGGCCCTGGCCACGCGCCTGTGCGACTACAACCAGGCGGTCAAGGCCGGGCAGTGGGCCAAGGCCAGCCAGTTCTGCCTGCTGGACTTCCCCATCGTCGAGCTGGAGGGCAAGACCCTCGGCCTGCTCGGGCATGGCGAGCTGGGCGGCGCGGTGGCGCACCTGGCCGAGGCGTTCGGCATGCGCGTGCTGAGCGGGCAGATTCCCGGCCGGCCCGCCCGCGCCGATCGCCTGCCGCTGGACGAACTGCTGCCACAGGTCGATGCCCTGACCCTGCACTGCCCGCTCAACGAGCAGACCCGGCACATGATCGGCGCCAACGAACTGGCCCTGCTCAAGCCGGGGGCACTGGTGGTCAACACCGCCCGCGGCGGGCTGATCGACGAACAGGCCCTGGCCGATGCCCTGCGCAGCGGCCACTTGGGCGGCGCCGCCACCGATGTGCTGAGCGTCGAGCCGCCGGCCGAGGGCAACCCGCTGCTGGCGGCGGACATCCCGCGCCTGATCATCACCCCGCACAGCGCCTGGGGCGCGGTGGAATCGCGCCAGCGCATCGTCAGCCAGTTGGCCGAGAACGCCCAGGCCTACTTCGCCGGCCAACCGCGGCGAGTGGTCGGCTGATCCGCCGACGCCTCTGCTACACTGCGCCACTTTTTTCAGGAGGCGTCGTCCATGGACCCGCGCAGTGAAGTGTTGCTCCGCCAGGCAGAGCTGTTCCAAGGCCCGCTGCTGATCGCCGGGGCCCAGGCCGACGGCCTGCTCGGCCAACTGCCCGGCGCCCATGGCTGGACCTGGCATGCCGGCGACCAGGCGCTGCTCGAGAGCCGCTTCGCCGGGCGTAGCCACTATGGTGTCGAAGTGCCCGAGGTGGCCTTCGACTCCGCCGTGCTGTTCCTACCCAAGTCCCGCGAGCTGGCCGCCTACCTGCTCAACGCCCTGGCCTCGCGCCTGGGTGGTCGCCAGCTGTACCTGGTGGGGGAAAAGCGCGGCGGCATCGAAGGCGCGGCCAAGCAACTGCAGGTGTTCGGCAAACCGCGCAAGCTCGACAGCGCCAGGCACTGCCAGCTGTGGCAGGTAACCGTGGATAACCCCCCTGGGGCCACGCCACTGGAAAGCCTGGCCGAACGCTTCGAACTGCCGCTGGCCGATGGTCCGCTGCAAGTCATCAGCCTGCCCGGGGTGTTCAGCCATGGGCGCCTGGACAAGGGCACCGCGCTGCTGCTGGACCACCTCGACGGCCTGCCCAACGGCCATGTCCTGGACTTCGGCTGCGGCGCCGGCGTGCTCGGCGCCACGATCAAGCGCCGTTATCCGCAGAGCCGGGTCACCTTGCTCGATGTCGATGCCTTCGCGGTCGCGGCCAGCCGCCTGACCCTGGCGGCCAATGGCCTGGAAGGCGAGGTGATCAGCGGCGACGGCATCGATGCCGCGCCGTCGGATCTGGACCTGATCCTGAGCAATCCGCCGTTCCACACCGGTGTGCACACCGACTACCAGGCATCGGAAAACCTGCTGAAAAAATCAGGCGAACATCTGCGAAAAGGCGGAGAAATGCGGCTGGTAGCCAACAGTTTCCTGCGCTATCAACCACTCATCGAAGGCGCCCTGGGCAATTGTGAAATCCGAGCCGAGGCACAAGGCTTTCGCATCTACCGGGCGACGCGTGGATAAAAACAGGGCTTGCCGAAAGCGTTTCGCCTAGGCAGAATCCGCTCCGTCCTAGGGGAGTAGTCTCCCGCGAGCACCCTGCTCGCCCGGTACGCGTCAACACACTTGGCCCACAGGCCATGGCGCGTGCGACCCACGATCTGCGCAGACAGATCCAGGGTTTGACAAGACCTATGACACGCACACCTTACCCGGGGCGGGGAGGCTGTACGTGTCATAGCCGTGTCGACCCGCCCCCGTAGGAATCCTGATGCTGGAATCGTTGCTCGTCCCCACCGCCATCGTTGCCCTCGCCGAAATCGGCGACAAGACGCAATTGCTCGCGCTCATCCTCGCCGCACGCTTTCGCAAACCCTGGCCGATCATCGCCGGGATCATCGCCGCGACCCTGGCCAACCATGCCGCCGCCGGCGCCGTGGGCGCCTGGGTCAGCAGTTTTTTCACCGAGTCGGTGCTGCACTGGATTCTTGCCGCGAGCTTCACCGCCACCGCGCTGTGGACACTGGTACCGGACAAGATGGACGATGACGAAACCAGCAACGCGCGCCGCTTCGGGCCGTTCGTCACCACGCTGATCGCCTTCTTCCTCGCCGAGATCGGCGACAAGACCCAGGTGGCCACGGTGATGCTGGCCGCCCAGTATCCGCACCTGATCATGGTCATCATCGGCACCACCCTAGGCATGCTGATTGCCAACGTCCCAGTGGTCCTGGCGGGTAACTTCGCGGCGGAGAAACTGCCGCTGACGCTGATCCGTCGCCTGGCGGCGACCGCGTTCATCGTGCTGGCCATCGTCGCGGTGTATTCGGCGATGAAGACCAGTGGCTGGATTGGCTGATCGCGCAGGGGACTTTACCCTTCGTGGGAGCGGCGGTGCGCCGCTCCCACGTTTTGCATGCAACCCCGGCGGCTTACTGCTTGGCCGCTTGATACAACGGCATCACCTTCGGAATCGCCGCCTGCAGCGAAGCGATCCGACTGCTCGACGCCGGGTGGGTGCTCATGAACTCCGGCGGCGCCCCCTCGGACGCCTTGCTCATCTTGTTCCACAAGGTGATCGCGGCGTTCGGGTCGTAGCCGGCGCGGGCCGACAGTTCTAGGCCGATCAGGTCGGCTTCGTTCTCGTTGGCCCGGCTGTTGGGCAGGGTCATGGCGTAGTTCACCACGGTATCGGCCATGGCCATGCTGTCCTGGCCCAGGCCGAAGATCGCGCCGGCGCCCTGGCGGGCCATTTCCACGCCATAGGCCTTGGACATCGCTTCACGGCTGTGCTCGCGCAAGGCGTGGGCAATCTCGTGGCCCACCACCGCGGCAATCTCGGCGTCTGTCAGCTTGAGCTGGTCGATCAGGCCGGTGTAGACGATGATCTTGCCGCCCGGGCCGCAGTTGGCGTTGAGCTCGTCGCTCTTGATCACGTTGACTTCCCAATTCCACTGCGCGGCATCCGGCCGAAACTGTGGTGCCTGGGCAATCAGACGCTTGGCAATGGCCTGCACGCGCTTGGCATCATTGCTTGTTTTGTCCAGCACGCCCTTGCTCGACGCCTCGCCGAGGGTCTGCTGGTAGGACTGGGCGTACATCTGGTTGACCTCATCGGTCGAGAGCATGCTGAACATGTACTGCTGGCGCTGGACGCCCACGGCACCGCCACTGGTGGTATTGACCGCCTGGCAACCGCCGAGCAGGACGCTGGCCGTCAGCATGCTGACAACGAATGACTTACGCATGAAAACACTCCCTATTTACGTGCCGCGTATCCTAGGCCCAGACGTCCGCGCCTGCCAGAGCCACAGGTAAGATTTCTGACAATCCCCTCATGCTTTGGTATTAGCCCGCCGATAACACTCGGTAACGACCTCCTTGCGCGCGGAGCTTTGCCATGAAGTTCAAGTCGATCCAGTTTTCCGTGGCCGCCCTGGCCGGTGCCATCGTGCTGAGCATTGTCGCGGCCCTGGTGCTGTACGCCGTGTATTCGGGGCAGCGGACCCAGACGCTGGTACAACAGCGCACGCAGCAGCAGTTCGAGACGGTCATCGAACAACGCCTCTCGGCCCTGGCCCGCACTCAGGTCAGCGAGATCCAGCGCGGCCTGGAAGCGCCCCTGGCGATCGCCCGCGGCCTGGCCACCGGCAATGCCATGCTCGGCATGCAGGGCGCCGACGGCCAGCCACTGATGCGCGTCGATCGCGAACACCTGATCAACCAGCTCAAGCGCACCGTGGAGGTCAACCCGAGCGTGCTGGGCGCCTACCTGGGCTGGGAGCCGAACGCCCTCGACCATGCCGATGGCCGCTACGTCGGCAGCCACCTGGTGGGTATCGACAGCGCCAGCGGGCGCTTCCTGCCCTGGTGGTTCCGCAATGGCGACGGTAGCCTCGGCCAGGACAAGCTGGCCGATGTCGACGACCGCACGGTGCTCGCCACCGGCGTGCGCGCCAGCGAGTACTACCTGTGCCCCAAGGAGTCGAAAAAGGCCTGCGTGATCGATCCCGCGCCCTATAAAGTGGGCGACAAGATGGTCATGCTCGCCTCTTTCGTCGAGCCGATCATGATCGACGGCCAGTTCCAGGGCATGGCCGGCGCCGACCTGTCGGTGAACTTCATCCAGGACCTGCTCAATGCCGCCGACCGCCAGCTCTATGAAGGTGCCGGTGAACTGGCGCTGGTCTCCAGCAACGGGCGCCTGGTGGCCTACACCCGCGATCCGGCCAAGTTCGGTGAAAAGGCCGGCGACGTGCTGGACAGCGACGAAGCCAACACCCTCAATAACCTGAGCGGCGAGGCGCTGCACTATGAAGTGGACGCCACCAAGGACCGCATCGAGCTGTACCTGCCATTCAAGATCGCCGGCACCGACGCACGCTGGACTTTGCTGCTGGAGCTGCCGCTGAGCACGGTCATGGCCGACGTCAACCGCCTGCAGCAGGACCTGGCCGAACAGCGCCGCACCGATATCGCCGGTATGACCGTGGTCGGCCTGGGCATCGCCGCGCTCGGCCTGCTGGTGATCTGGCTGCTGGCCCTGGGCATTGCCCGCCCGCTCAAGCAGATGGTGAGCATGCTCGACGACATCGCCCAGGGCGAAGGCGACCTGACCCGGCGCCTGCAAAGCGACCGGGCCGACGAACTGGGCGCCATCGCCAAGGGCTTCAACACTTTCCTGGCCAAGTTGCAGGCGATGATCAGCCAGGTGGTCAGTTCGGTACAGAAAGTCAGCGACTCGTCGGAACACACCGCCGACATTGCCATCCGCACCAACCAGGGCGTGCACAAACAGATGGCCGAGATCGACCAGGTGGCCACCGCCGTGCACGAAATGACCGCCACTGCCCAGGACGTGGCGCGCAATGCAACGCAGGCGGCACAGGCCGCCAGTGAAGCTGACCGCGCCGCCAACCAGGGCCTGGACATCGTCCGCGATACCTCGCACTCGATCAGCGAGCTGGCCACCGAGATCGGTCGCGCCGTGACCGTGGTCCAGGACCTGGCCCGCGACAGCGAGAACATCAACGCCATCCTGGTGACCATCCGCGCCATCGCCGAGCAGACCAACCTGCTGGCGCTCAACGCCGCCATCGAGGCGGCCCGGGCCGGCGAGCAGGGCCGCGGTTTCGCGGTAGTCGCCGACGAGGTGCGCAACCTGGCGCAGAAGACCCAGCAGGCCACCCAGGAAATCCAGCAGATGATCCAGCAACTGCAGCTGGGCACCCGCGAAGTGGTCAAGGTGATGGAAGACAGCCAGGGCAAGACCGACATCAGTGTGCAGCAGGCCAGCCGCGCGGCCGAGTCTCTGGCCAGCATCACCCAGGCGGTTTCGGTGATCAACGACATGAACACGCAGATCGCCAGCGCCGCCGAGGAACAGAGCGCCGTGGCCGAGGACATCAACCGCAATGTGATCAACATCGGCCAGGTGGCGGGCGAAGTGGCAGGTGGCGCCGATGAGTCGAGCCAGGCCAGCGCCGAGCTGACCAAGCTGGCCGAGCAGCAGCGGCGGTTGATCAATCAGTTCAGGGTTTGATCCCCGGGCGCGCCGTCACCTAGGCCGGAGTCAGGCACTCCGGCCCATTGAGCTTCGGATCGTTGACGAAATTCGCCAGCGCCCGCTCACGCAACACCGTTGGCGGCTTGGCCAGCAACTCGTGCAGCCTCGCCATCGGTGTTTCGGGGTCCAGCCAT
The DNA here is from genome assembly GCF_057480815.1 of Pseudomonas sp. P106(2024). Taxonomy (NCBI): domain Bacteria; kingdom Pseudomonadati; phylum Pseudomonadota; class Gammaproteobacteria; order Pseudomonadales; family Pseudomonadaceae; genus Pseudomonas; species Pseudomonas sp. P106(2024). The sequence goes on from NZ_JBLIYU010000007.1 coordinate 207,082, forward strand.
AGCGCCTGCTCGGCCTCGTCCAGGATCAGCGGCCGGCGCTGGCTCATCGCCGCTTGCGTCACCACCGCGCAACTCAGCCATGCCTGCTCCTGCACCGGGTAAACCTCCCACAGCGCGGCGAAGAACAGCGACGCCCCCTCCCCCGGCGTTACCCAGTACGGACGCTTGCGCGCCGTGCCGCGCCATTCGTAGAAGCCGTTGGCCGGCATCAGGCAGCGCCGCTGACGCAACGGCTCGCGAAACATCGGCTGCTCGGCGAGGGTCTCGGCACGGGCCTGGGCCGGGGTGCGGGACAGGTCGGTGAGCCAGGCCGGAGTCAGTCCCCAGCGCGCACCGGCCAGCTGCAGCTGGCCGTCGAGCTGGCGCTGGATCAGCACCGTGGCACCGGGCGAAATGTTCCATTGAGCCTGCTGGCCCGCAGGGAAGCCCGGCAAGCCGGCGAAGCTCTGGGACCAGCGAAACAGGGCGTAGCGTCCACACATGGGCGAAATCAAAACCTAGCAGATCAGGGTTCCGGGATAACTCTCCGGTTCGTCGCCGGCAAGCGGCTGGGCGGCATTGTACGCATCGATCAACTGCCGTGCGTACCCGGCCTGCTCGTCCGGTACCGCCAGCCCCAGCAAACCGTGCATCGGCAACTCGCCCACGGCGCCCATCAGGTCGCGCCCGACCAGGTGCACGTCGATGCCCTCGCTGGCCAGCATGCCCACCAGCATCTGCGCCTCCAATAGGCTTTCCGGGTCATAGATCCGTTGCATCAATCGTTCTCGCCATAGACATCGAGCATCCACTCCTCGCCATGCACCTGCAGCACGAAGCGGATAGGCTTGCAGCACACCTGGCAGTCCTCGATGTATTCCTGGTCGCCGCCGGACAGGTCCACCGTGGTTTCGACTTCTTCGCCACAATAAGGGCAATCGTAGATCGCAGTTTCCAGCATCGCGGCCTCCGGAGTGACTTGTGCGTATAATTGCCGGTCTGTTTACAGGGTCAGTGTGCGTCCGAGCCGTTTTTCGGAGCCCGCCCCTACCTAATTACCCTAGCCGTTTCCAACAAGAGAGCATGATGGGCGAATTCGATGCCATCCGACCGTACGACGACGCTGAGGTCCCTGCCGTTCTGGCACGCCTGCTCAGCGACCCGGCATTCCTCGATATCCTCACCCACTTCCGCTTCCCGCGCGCCGCGGGCGCCTTCGGCTGGCTGCTCAAACCGCTGATCGCCCGGCGCCTGCGCAAGGAATTCGCCGGCGTAAGCTGCGTGTCCACGCTGCAGGACAAGGTCGAGTACTACGTCGACCGCACCATCGACCGCGCCACCGATGGCGTCACCTACACCGGCGTCGAACAGCTCAAGTCGGGTACCGCCTACCTGTTCCTGGCCAACCACCGCGACATCGTCATGGACCCGGCCTTCGTCAACTACGCGGTGTACCACGCCGGCCTGCCGACGCCGCGCATCGCCATCGGCGACAACCTGCTGCAAAAGCCATTCGTCAGCGACATGATGCGCCTGAACAAGAGCTTCATCGTGCACCGCTCGATCAGTGGCCGCCGCGAGAAGCTGGCCGCCTATCAGTTGCTCTCGGCCTACATCAACCACTCGATCCGCAACGATTGCGTGTCGATCTGGATCGCCCAGGCCGAAGGCCGCGCCAAGGACGGTGACGACCGTACCGATTCGGCGATCCTCAAGATGTTCCACATGAGCCGCAAGGACGAGCCGTTCGGCGCGGTGATCCAGGGCCTGAACCTGATCCCGGTGTCGATCAGCTACGAATACGACCCCTGCGACCAGGCCAAGGCCCGCGAGCTGTACATCCGCGCCACCACCGGCAGCTACACCAAGGCGCCGGGCGAGGACGACAACAGCATCGCCCAGGGCATCACCGGCTACAAAGGTCGGGTACACATCAACTTCGCCCCACCGGTGAGCGACTATCACGAGGACACCAAGCAACTGGCCCAGGCCATCGACCGGCAGATCCTCGGCGGCTACCGGCTGTTCCCGGTGCACTACCTGGCCTATGCGATGTGGGCGCAGAAGGACGCGACGCTCGAGGTGCCGAGCGCGGAAAAAATCTTCCCGGCCGACGAACTGGCCAAGGCGAAGGAAGAATGGCAGCGTCGGCTGGACGCATGCCCCGTAGAGCATCAGCCGTACCTGGTACAGCAGTATGCGACGCCGGTACGTAACCAGTATCAGGTGAAGCGTCAGCCGGCATCGGCCTGACAAAACGCTTTGTCGAAGCGGGCGTGCCCGCTCCGACAAATCAGATCCAGGTACTGAACCAGGACAGCAGCAAGGCCATCGCCAGGCAGCAGAAGCCCAGGATGTAGTAATAGCGCGGCACCCGCTGCTCGAGGCCTTCAACCACGCCTTCATCCACCGCCAGACGCTCCCGGCTCAGCGCCTCGCGACGCCGGGCGCTGTGCAGCAGCAGCCCGCCAGGGCAGATAATGAGCAGGGCCAGCAGGTTGATCAGCTTGGCCGGATGGGCGGCCAGGAAGCCCCAGAGCATTTGCAACGACATTGCGCGACCTCGGCATCACGTACGGCAAAGCCCGGCATTCTACTCAAGCCCGGGATCGGTGCCGCCACTTTACGACCAGCTGTCATTTAATTTCATCTGTCACACGCTCGTCATGAGGGCAGGCCACCCTGTCGGCCTCTACCGAACCGGAGCTTGTCATGCTGCACGCCGAGAACCAGGACCGCCTCTACCTTGTCGCCCAGAGCGACGAGCAGCAGGCGCTGATCGACGGTTTCGCCATCAATGTCCAGGACCGCCAGTGGCTGGTGTATTGCGCGCTGGGCGGGCATGCCCATCAGGACCTGCCTGAGGTCGACCCATATACCGGGATCAGCCTGCTGGACTTCAATGTACAGGCTGCCTGAGCCGCGAATACGTCCGCGAAGATAATAAAAAACCCGCCGCCTAGATGACCGGGCGGCGGGTTTTGTTCTTTACAGAAGCCTTACTCGCCCAGCACCTGGCCGACGGTCGGGTCCTTGAACAGACGGGTCAGGGCATCGCTGAGCACATCGCTCACCAGCTTGGTGTTGGTTTCCTGGTTCGGCGCCATGCCGAAGCGCTGGTCCAGCGAAGCACCGTAGCGGCCGCTGTAACGACGGTTGGCGTTGGACACGTCGGCACGGAAGGTGGCGCCGATGGTCGCCTCGGTCACGTACATTTTGTCCTTGGGCGACTGGTACTTGAGCTCGGCCAGGGTCACAGTCAACTGCGGCGCGTTGTAGGCGTTGGGCGTCGGGGTGAAACCGAGCAGGCGCACCGCCGCCTCGGCCTGGGCCTGCAGCTTGGGCACGACATCGTTGCCATTGACGGTGATGGTGCTGGTCTCGGGGTACATGCCACCGCGAGTGCCGAGCGACTGCGAGGCGCGCCCGTCGACGACCTTGACCACCACCGGCTGGCCGTGGCCGACCGGGGCCAGTTGCTGGGTAAGCTTGGGTTGCGGGCTGAGTTGCTGCGGGCTGTGGGCACAACCGGCCAGGCTCAGGCTGGCCACCGCGAACAAACCGACCAACAGACGTTGCAACATGCGCGTTTCTCCAGAAAAAGCGGCAAAGGCCCACAGTATACCCAGCGGCAAGCCACAAACAGCAACTGCCCCTGTGTCACAATCGTTTCATGCCCCCCGGTTACTCTGGCGCCAGCCCTCACACACAGGACTGACCGCCATGGCCTCGCTCTGGACCCTGCTCTTCCACCGCCCGCGCCACGCCACCTACGCCCGCCTCGACAGCGACGGCATCTGCCTCGGCTTCAAGCACTGTGCCACGCCACCGGGCAACGGCGGCTGGGTGCAGGTGAACGAGGCGCAACTGGCCTGGCTCGGCCGTCCGCTGCCAGCCAACGCCCGGGTTTGCGCCCATGCAACGCAGCGTTGGCAGCAACGCACCCTGTCGGCCTGACAAACGCTGCAATAAAAACCCAACAAGTACGCCCTTTCCGCCCGCGACATCGTTATAATCTCCCCCCGATTATAAGGACGTCTCCTGATCGGGCCCCGCATTCGCCGCTTGACCCCGGCACCCTCGACGCTTCGCCCACAGAGAGCCTTCCACTCAGGTCTTGCATTGGCTGTCGTGCCTGCTGTTTCCGGCCTTCTGCTTCGCATGAACCTGCGGGTTGCCATCGCGCAGTCCACTTTTGAGGTTCACGACTCCAAAAGAGCGTGAAAAAACGGTTTTTCACAACTTCACGAGAGTGTGGCGAGCAAATGAACAGTCTGGCATGTGCAAGAGCGGCAGATGTGTCCCGAACAGCCCTGAACAGACGGCAAAAACGCTCATCCCTGATGAGCCTCTGAGGCCGGTCCATAACGCACGACGGAGCACTTGACCATAAGTCGAATTGCCGCACCCGTGGCAAAGGGCGTTCAATAGCCGAACACCCAAGACTGATTGGCGGTGTCCGCGGAAGTTGCAAGAACTGCGAAGAGTCGGACATGGCGATCCTGGCCACCCCAGGGATCCTATGCTGTCAATTAGGTGCTGTAGATTGTGGAGACGCGTTAATGGCGCAGAACGAATCGGTTGATGTGGTACTGGTAGGCGCGGGCATCATGAGTGCCACCCTGGCCGTACTGCTCAAGGAGCTCGACCCGACCCTGAAGCTTGAGGTCATCGAGGCGATGGACTCCGGGGCCGCGGAAAGTTCCAACCCTTGGAACAACGCCGGTACCGGCCATGCCGGACTGTGCGAGCTGAATTACACCCCGCAGGCTGCCGATGGCAGCATCGACATCAAGAAAGCCGTGCACATCAACACCCAGTTCGAGGTTTCGCGCCAGTTCTGGGCATACCTGAGCAGGAAAGGCAACTTCGGCTCGCCACGTGCTTTCATCAACCCGGTTCCGCACCTGAGCTACGTCGAGGGTGACAAGGGTATCGACTTCCTCAAGAAGCGTTTCGAGCTGCTCAAGCAGCACCACGCCTTCTCGGAGATGGAATACACCGAAGACAAGGCCGTGATGAACGATTGGATGCCGCTGATGATGCCGGGCCGCCCGGCGGACCAACGCATCGCCGCGACCCGCGTGATGAAGGGTACCGACGTCAACTTCGGCGCCCTGACCAATAAGCTACTCAAGCAACTGGGCAACAGCCCGGACGCCCAGGTCAAGTACAGCAAGAAGGTCGTCGGCCTGCGTCGCAACGGCAGCGGCTGGACCGTGAGCATCAAGGACGTCAACAGCGGCGGCAGCCGCGAAGTCGACGCCCGTTTCGTCTTCCTCGGCGCCGGCGGCGCGGCCCTGCCGTTGCTGCAGATGTCCGGCATCCCGGAGAGCAAAGGTTTCGGTGGCTTCCCGGTCAGCGGCCAGTGGCTGCGCTGCGACAACCCGGAAATCGTCAAGCAGCACCAGGCCAAGGTCTACAGCCAGGCCGCAGTAGGTGCCCCGCCGATGTCGGTTCCGCACCTGGACACCCGCGTGGTCGATGGCAAGAAATCGCTGCTGTTCGGCCCATACGCCGGCTTCACCACCAAGTTCCTCAAGCACGGTTCGCTCATGGACCTGCCACTGTCGGTGCGCATGGGCAACATCGGCCCGATGCTGGCGGTGGCCCGCGACAACATGGACCTGACCAAGTACCTGGTGAGCGAAGTGATGCAGTCGATGGAGCAACGCCTGGAATCGCTGCGCCGCTTCTATCCCGAGGCCAAGGCCGAGGACTGGCGTCTGGAAGTGGCCGGCCAGCGCGTGCAGATCATCAAGAAGGATCCGAAGAAAGGCGGCATCCTGCAGTTCGGCACCGAGCTGGTCTCGGCCCAGGACGGCAGCCTGGCGGCGCTGCTTGGCGCATCCCCAGGCGCCTCGGTGACCGTGTCGATCATGCTAGAGCTGATCGAGCGCTGTTTCCCTGAGCAGGCCAAGGGTGCCTGGGCCGCCAAGCTCAAGGAAATCTTCCCGGCCCGCGAGAAGCTCCTGGCCAGCGATGCCGCCCTGTACCACAAGATCAGCGCCGACAACGACGAGGCACTGGAACTGGTGGAAAGCAGCCCGGCCAAGCATTACGCCTGATCCGGCCAAAACGAAAAAACGCCCCTCGGGGCGTTTTTTTGTGCCTGGACCTCTATCAGCCCCGGGCGTTATCGATGATCTCGATGTACTCCGGCGCATTGCGCTGGTCGGCGATCACCTCGACGAAGGTCTTGCCGTGCTCGTCCTTGCCGTCCAGGTCATAACCAGCCGCGACGAAGAAGCCCACATAACGCTCGAAATCATCGATGCGCAGGCCACGATAACCCTTGATCAGCTTGTGATGCGACGGCGAGGTAAGGCCATCGGCCGGCTCGAACTGCAGGAACGTCTTGATGTACTCGTCGCTGATCTCGTCACCAATCACTTGTTTCTTGTCTTTACGCATCGCCGACTCCAACTGGACCATCACGGACATTTTCGAAGGCCGGCAGTTTACCCCCCGAAACCTGCGGCCCTCAACGCGTACGTACGGTACCGGTGTGCAGGTCGGCCCAGATGTGGCCATTGGCGTAGGTGAGGAACTGCACGTACAGGGTTTCGTTGCGCAGCAAGTCCATGATCACCCGGTAGTCGGCCATCGGGTAGTTGAGGGTCAGGGTCCGGCTCTTGTCGTCATAGGCCGGTTTTTTCAAGCTCTTGCCGCCTTCGCCATCGAAGTTGAGCAACACCTGAGCGATGGTAGAACCCTTGCTCAACGGCTTGCCCTTCAGGCGCATCTGCAAGGACGAAGTGATCGGAATCGGTTGCTGGTCGGACTGGCGCTGGGTGCCCACCACCACGCTGTAGTCGGTGACCTGCAGCAGTTGCTGGCTGGCCGGAGCCTCCTGGCGCAGGGAGAGGTCGTCGGGCGGGAGGAACTGGCTGTGCAGCGGCGCAGCGGAAAGCGGCAGGCTTACCGCCAGCAGGAGGGGGACGATCGCACGCATGTGGGCTCCTTGGCATGAGCAGGCACTCTACGCACAGGCTCTGTTGGGGGGCAAGTCGCAGCAGCGAACCGCCGCTCCCGCGATGAGAGAGCGAGCTCAATCGAACTGGGCGCGCATCCAGGCGTGATACTCGGTAACACCCGCTTCGCCTTCACGCGGCGCCCAGTGAGCGTGCTCTCCCTCGCCCACCGGCCGGTACGGCCCGGCCTTGCACTCGAACATCACGCTGTCTGCCTCGAGCACCACCAAACCGTGGTAGGTCCCGGGCGCCAGGTCGACCCCCAGGCACTCGCCGCCCGCCAGCAGTACACGCTTGTCGATTACCTCACCCTGATCATCAAAGATCAACAGCCCCAGTCACCCTTTGAGCACGATCAGAGCCTCGGCCTTGTCATCACTCAGGTGCCGGTGCGGCGGAATGTAGGTGTGCGGCTGCAACCCCACTGCCATGCGATGGCAAGGTTCCTCCATCTGGTGGAAGTTGTGGTGTTGACGCCCACGCGGGCTTTCGCTGGCCTTCTGCGCCAGCCCGTCGAACAACGACTGATCGAGGAACGCAGGCTGGCGCATGATCACAGCCCCTTGACCGCGAAGATACCGTTGGCGTTGCGCCAGTAACCCTTGTAGTCCATGCCGTAGCCGAAGATGTAGCGGTCGATGCATGGCAGGCCGGTGTAGGTGGCCTTCAGGTCCGGACTGGCCTTGCGGTCGTGGTCCTTGTCGATCAGCACGGCGGTATGCACCGCACGGGCGCCGGCGTGCTTGCAGAACTCGATGATGGCGCTGAGGGTGTGGCCCTCGTCGAGGATGTCGTCGACGATCAGCACGTCGCGGTCGATGAACGACACTTCCGGCTTGGCCTTCCAGAACAGCTCGCCGCCGCTGGTGGTGTTGCGGTAGCGGGTGGCATGCAGGTACGAGGCTTCCAGCGGGAACTGCAGGTGGGTCAGCAGCTTGCCAGAGAAGATCAGGCCGCCGTTCATCACGCAGAAGACCACCGGGTTCTTGTCGTGCAGGTCCTGGCAGATCTGCTTGCCGACCTCGGCGATGGCGGCCTCGACCTCGGCTTCGTTGTACAGGCAATCAGCCTCGCGCATCACTTGACGGATATGCTCGAGATCGGCGGACATGGCGCTCTCCAGGGGGTGCGTTTTGGAAAAGCGGGCAAAGGTACGCATCCGCTCGTCCCAGATCAAGCCTTTATGGACTAACGTGCACAATGACTGCACGACATCAAGGAATGAATAGATTAATCTAGCGCGGTTTTTTTGCCCGCCTCCCGGAGCCCTCCCCCTATGCCTACTCGTGAGATCCGCCATCCGCTGATCCGCCACAAGCTCGGCCTGATGCGCCGTGCCGATATCAGCACCAAGAATTTTCGCGAACTCGCCCAGGAAGTCGGTGCACTGCTGACCTATGAAGCCACCCAGGACCTGCCGCTCGAGACCTACGAGATCGACGGCTGGTGCGGCAAGGTGCAAGTCGAGAAAATCGCCGGCAAGAAGATCACCGTCGTGCCGATCCTGCGCGCCGGCATCGGCATGCTCGACGGCGTGCTCAGCCTGGTCCCCGGGGCCAAGGTGAGTGCCGTGGGCGTTGCCCGCAACGAGGAAACCCTCGAAGCCCACACCTACCTCGAGAAACTCGCGCCGGACATCAACCAGCGCCTGGCCCTGATCATCGACCCGATGCTGGCCACCGGCGGCTCGATGGTCGCCACCATCGACCTGCTGAAAAAGGCCGGCTGCAAGGAAATCCGGGCCATGGTCCTGGTCGCGGCCCCCGAAGGCATCGCCGTGGTGGAGAAAGCCCACCCCGACGTGCAGATCTACACCGCCTCGATCGACCAACGCCTGAACGAACACGGCTACATCGTCCCAGGCCTGGGTGATGCCGGCGACAAGATCTTCGGCACCAAGCAGAAGGACGCCTGATCATGCAGGACGGCTTCAACGACCCGCTCTGGCGTCAGGTCGTCTCGGGCGCGCAGATGCTCTTCGTGGCATTCGGCGCGCTGGTGCTGATGCCGCTGATCACCGGCCTCGACCCCAACGTGGCCCTGTTCACCGCAGGCATCGGCACCCTGCTGTTCCAGCTGGTCACGGGCCGCCAGGTCCCGGTGTTCCTGGCCTCGAGTTTTGCCTTCATCACCCCGATCATCCTCGCCAAGGGCCAGTTCGGCCTGGCCGAGACCATGGGCGGCGTGATGGCGGCAGGCTTCGTGTACACCTTCATGGGCCTGATGGTGAAGATCAAGGGCACCGGTTTCATCGACCGCATGCTGCCGCCGGTGGTGATCGGCCCGGTGATCATCTCCATCGGCCTGGCCATGGCGCCGATCGCCGCCAACATGGCGATGGGCAAGGCCGGCGACGGCAGCGTACTGCTGCCGTACAAGACCGCCATGATGATCTCCATGCCGGCGCTGTTGACCACCCTGATCGTGGCCGTGTTCGGCAAGGGCATCTTCCGCCTGGTGCCGATCATCGCCGGCGTGCTGGTGGGCTTCGCCCTGTCGTTCGCCTTCGGCGTGGTCGACACCGCCAAGATCGCCGTGGCCCCCTGGCTGGAGCTGCCCAACTTCACCGCGCCGGCCTTCAACTGGCAGGCCATCCTGTTCATCGTGCCAGTGGCCCTGGCCCCAGCGATCGAACACATTGGCGGTGTGATCGCGGTGGGCAGCGTGACCGGCCGCGACTACCTGAAAAAGCCCGGCCTGCACCGCACGCTGCTGGGTGACGGCCTGGCCACCACCGCCGCCGGCCTGTTCGGCGGCCCGCCCAACACCACCTACGCCGAAGTGACCGGCGCGGTGATGCTGACCAAGAACTACAACCCGAAGATCATGACCTGGGCGGCGGTATTCGCCATCACCCTGGCCTTCATCGGCAAGTTCGGCGCGCTGCTGCAGAGCATTCCGGTACCGGTGATGGGCGGCATTCTCTGCCTGCTGTTCGGCTCGATCGCGGCGGTGGGCATGAACACCATGATCCGCCACAAGATCGACCTGGCCGAGGCGCGCAACCTGGTGATCGTTTCGGTGACCCTGGTGTTCGGCATCGGCGGCGTGCTGATCGGCAGCGGTGACGGCCCGGACGATTGGGGCCTGAAGGGCATCGCCTTGTGCGCCGTGGTGGCCATTGCCCTGAACCTGATCCTGCCGGGCAACGATGGCTGGAAGAACAAGAAACTGGATGACCAGTTGCCTTGAGTCTTCATTGAAATCCTGGGGCCGCCTTGCGGCCCCTCGTTTCAAAGCCAGGCGAGTTTCTCAGGCCTTCTCGCACATCCCCGCCAACACCCTCACCCACTCCGGGTGATCATTCAGGCACGGCACCAGCACCAGCTCCTTCCCGCCCGCCTCGATGAACTGCTCCTTGCCCCGATCGCCAATCTCCTCCAGCGTCTCGATGCAATCGGCGACGAACGCCGGGCACATAACCAGCAGCTTCTTCACACCCGCCTTGCCCAGCTCATCCAGGCGCGTCTCGGTGTAGGGTTCGATCCACTTTGCCCGGCCCAGGCGCGACTGGAACGACACCGACCACTTGCCGTCCGGGATGCCCATCTTCTGCGCGAACGCCCTGGCCGTGGCCAGGCACTGGCCGCGATAGCACACCGCACGCATCTCGGCGCTGGCGTCCTTGCAGCAGTCGGCGGCCTGGAAGTCGTGGTTGCCGGTGGGATCGAGCTTCTTCAAGTGCCGCTCGGGCAAACCATGGAAGCTCAGCAGCAGGTGATCATAATCCTGTTCCAGATACGGGCGGGCGCTGGCCACCAGGGCATCGATGTAGTCTGGGTGGTCGTAGAACGGCCGCAGAATGCGGGTCTGCAAAGGCAGCTTGCGCTCGGCGATGGTCTGTTTCGCCAACTCCACGACCGTGGTCACGGTGCTGTCGGCGAACTGTGGATAGAGCGGCGCCAGCGTGACCTTGCGCACCCCTTGCGCGGCCAGGCGCTCCAGGACTTCCGGCAGCGCCGGTTGGCCGTAGCGCATGGCGATCTCCACCGGCCCATGGGGCCAATGGGCCATCATCGCCTGCTGCAGACGGCGGGTCAGCACCACCAGCGGCGAGCCCTCGTCCCACCAGATCGAGGCGTAGGCATGGGCCGACTGCTCGGGGCGCTTGATCAGGATCAGCGACACCAGCAATCGCCGCACCGGCCAGGGCAGGTCGATCACGTACGGGTCCATGAGGAACTGGTTGAGGTAACGGCGCACGTCGGCCACCGAGGTGGAGGCCGGCGAACCCAGGTTGACCAGCAGCAGGGCGTGATCAGTCATGCAGCGTCCTATGTCAGAGGCGGCTGGACAGGTTGTCCAGGGCCGATTGCAGATCGTTGAAACGGAACGTGAAGCCCGCCGCCAGCAGCCGCACCGGGCGCGCGCGCTGGCCACCGAGCAGCAGCGTCGACAGCTCGCCGAGCCCGGCCTTGAGCAGCAGCGCCGGCATCGGCATGAACGCCGGGCGATGCAAGGTGCGCCCCAGGCGCTTGGCGAACTCTCGATTGCGCACCGGCTCCGGCGCGCAGGCATTATAGGGACCGCTGGCTTCGTTGTGCTGCAAGAGAAAATCAATCAGGCCGATTTGGTCGTCGATATGCACCCAGGGCATCCACTGCCGACCATCGCCCAGCGGCCCCCCCAGGCCCACCTTGTATGGCAGACGCAGGCGCGACAAAAAGCCGCCATCGGCGGCCAGCACCAGGCCGGTGCGCACCAGCACCACGCGGATTCCCAGGGCCTCGGCACGCTGGGCGGTTTCCTCCCAGGCGATGCACAGCTGGCTGGCGAAGTCCTCTTTCACCGGCGGCGAAGCCTCGGTCAGCTCACGCTCGCCACCGTCACCGTACCAGCCCACCGCCGAGCCGGAAATCAGCACCTGCGGCCGGCGCTCACGGCGCTCCAGCCAGGCCAGCAACTGCTCGGTGAGGGTCACCCGGCTGGTCCAGAGCAGATTGCGTCGCGCTGCGGTCCAGGGCCGGTCAGCGATCGGCGCACCGGCCAGGTTGACCACCGCGTCGACCTCGTCTTCATCGGCAATGTCCTCCAGCCGGGCGACGCCCCGCACGCCGGTGCCACAGATTTTCGCCACCTGTTCAGGGCGCCGGCTCCAGACCGTCAGGCGATGCCCTTGCTGGCGCCACACCTGGCACAGGTGTTGGCCGATCAGGCCGGTACCGCCGGTCAGCAATATATGCATGGCTGTGTCCTCACACTGGGCGGCCGTGGTCTATTTTTAAGATCAAGGCACTTTTTTGACCGAACGCTCTCGGATAAACATAGGCCAACCTGCCTATCGAGCGGAATAACCTTATACAAACATCGTGCATTGTACAGGTTTACCTGGCAGCGTAGGCTGCGTATAGCTAGGTTCGAAGAGGCCATCATGACAGTACCTATTGCCATCATCGGTGCCGGAATCGCCGGTTTGTCCGCCGCCCAGGCCCTGCAAAAGGCCGGACAGACCGTTCATTTGTTCGACAAGGGCCACGGCAGCGGCGGACGCATGGCCAGCAAGCGCAGCGATGCCGGCGCCCTGGACCTCGGTGCCCAGTACTTCACCGCCCGCGACCGGCGCTTTGTCGAACAGGTCCAGCAATGGGTGGCCAATGGCTGGGCTGCGCAGTGGAAACCGCAGCTGTACAACTACCGCGATGGCGAACTGACCCCCTCCCCCGACGAACAAACCCGATGGGTCGGCGTGCCGCGCATGAGCGCCATCACTCGCGGCCTGCTCAAGGATGTCACGGTGAACTTCGGCTGCCGCATCGCCGAGGTGTTCCGCGGCAAGCAATACTGGCACTTGCAGGACACCGAAGGCTGCAGCCATGGGCCGTTCAGCCAGGTGGTGATCGCCGTGCCGGCGCCCCAGGCCACCCCGTTGCTGGCCGCCGCACCCAAACTCGCGGCGGTTGCCGCCGGGGTGCAAATGGAGCCGACCTGGGCCGTTGCCCTGGGCTTCCAGACACCACTGGAAACCCCTATGCAGGGCTGCTTCGTGCAAGACAGCCCGCTCGACTGGCTGGCGCGCAACCGCAGTAAACCGGGCCGTGACGAGCACCTCGACACCTGGGTGCTGCATGCCACCTCCAACTGGAGCAAACAGCACATCGACCTGCCCAAGGAAGAAGTGATCGAGCAGTTGTGGGGAGAATTTGCCGAATTGGTCGGCTGCGTTGTCCCCGCACCGACCTTTGCGCTTGCCCACCGCTGGTTGTACGCACGCCCTGCCGTCAATCATGAGTGGGGCACGCTGGCCGATGCCGACCTGGGCCTGTATGCCTGTGGCGACTGGTGCCTGTCCGGTCGGGTCGAAGGGGCGTGGCTCAGCGGCCAGGAAGCCGCTCGACGCCTGCTGGAGCATCTGGAATAATCGACAGCGAATTTATACAAAAAAATATTCTTGTATAAGTTTTTATCTGTGCTGGAATAGACTTGTACAAACCGTGCAGCCTGTACAAGTCATTCCGGAGACCGCGATGAACGCTTTCCCGCCCAGCGGCAAGCCACGTCTGGCCATCAGCGCCTGCCTGACTGGCCTGAACGTACGCTACAACGCCGGCCACAAAGCCTCCAGCCTCTGTCTTGAACTGCTCGACCAGCATTTCGACTGGGTCCCACTGTGCCCCGAGGTCGCCATTGGCCTGGGCACGCCCCGGGAACCCATTCGCCTGGTGGGCGATCCCGAGCACCCGGCTGTCACCGGTACGCGTAACAATGTCACCGATTTCGCCGGCCCGTTGCGTGCCTACGGCGCGCAGATGGCCGACGAACTCGACGATATCTGCGGCTACATCTTCATGCAAAAGTCACCGTCCTGTGGCCTTGAACGGGTCAAGGTCTACCAGGAGGACGGCCGCCCGGCCCACCAGAATGGCCGGGGCGCCTACGCTGCGGCATTCTGCGAGCGGCGCCCGGACCTGCCGGTAGAAGAGGAAGGCCGGCTGCACGATCCGGTGCTGCGGGAAAACTTCATCGCCCGCGTCTACGCCTACGCCGACTGGCGCCAACTGCTGCGCCAGGGCCTGAGTCGCGGCGCGCTGATCCGTTTCCATGCCCGCTACAAGTACCTGCTGATGGCGCACAATCCCCAGGCGTACCGCGGCCTTGGGCGCCTGCTCGGGAGCATGAGCCGCGACGATGATCCAGCGCAGCTCGGTCCGCGCTACTTCAGCCAGCTGATGCAGGCGCTACGCCGCTGCGCAAGCCGCGGCACCCACGGCAACGTGCTTCAGCACCTGAGCGGCTACCTGCGCAACGACCTCGGCCAGGCGGACAAGGCCGAGCTGCAACAGGTCATCGGCCAGTACCAGAAAGGCGTGGTGCCTTTGGTGGTGCCCTTGACCCTGCTCAAGCACCATCTGCGCCGTCATCCCGATCCCTACCTGCTGCAACAGGCCTACCTGCAACCCCATCCGGAAGACCTCGGACTGCGCAATGCCATCTGACCCCTTGCTGCCCATCGGCGAAGTGGCCCGCTTGACCGGCGTCAACCCAGTCACCCTGCGCGCCTGGGAACGCCGCTACGGCTTGATCACGCCGCAGCGCACGCCCAAGGGGCATCGTCTTTATCCCCAGGACCAGGTGGAGCGCGTCCAGGCCGTGCTGCGCTGGCTGGAGCGTGGCGCTGCGGTGAGCCAGGTGCGCGAACTGCTGGACAATGCCACGCACGCCACCGCGCCGATCCAGGGCGAATGGGGCGAGCGTATCGAACAGCTGATCAAGGCCATCGCCCGGCTTGCCCAGCGTCCGCTGGACCAGCTGATCAACCAGATGATCGCCCTCTACCCTGCTGTGACCGTCTGCGAGCGTCTGCTGCTACCGCTGCTTGAAGCCCTCGAACAGCGCTGGCAAACGCATTTCGACGCCCGGCTGGAACAAGTGTTCTTCCAAGGCTGGCTGCGCAGCAAGCTGGGGGCACGGGTCTATCACGACAGTCACTCGCTCGGTGGCCCCTGCGTACTGCTTGCCCGCACCGACGATGCACCTTTCGATCCGCAATTTTGGCTCTGCGCCTGGCTGCTGAGCAGCAACGGCTACGCTCTGGAGATCCTCGAGTGGTCAGTCGAGCCCCGCCAACTGCGCCAGGCCGTGGAGCAGTTGCGGCCGCAAGCGCTGCTGCTGCACCTCGGTCGCCGCCCCGACCTCGCCGCACTGGGCCGTGCGCTGCAGGACATCAACACGATGAAACTCCTGGGTGGCAACACAGTCACTCTCCATAAGGCGCAATTGCAGGCACTGTCGTTGACTGACCTGCACCTGTTCGACAGCCCGCAAACCGCCTTGCGCCGTCTTCAGCAATCCCGACCTTGAGCCTTCCCCCCATGCAACTGATCTGGCTGCGCAGCGACCTGCGCATCGACGACAACACTGCCCTCGCGGCCGCCTGTCAACGTGGCCCGACCGTGGCCCTCTGGATTGCCAGCCCCGGCCAGTGGCAGGCCCACGACGATGCGCCGTGCAAGGTCGATTTCTGGCTGCGCAACCTGCGACTGCTACAACAGTCGCTGGCGGCACTGAACATTCCACTGCTGATTCGCACCACCGACACCTGGGCAGATGTCCCTGAATGCGTGCTCGGTGTCTGCCGTCAGCACCGCATAGAGGCCGTGCACTGGAACGACGAATACGGCATCAACGAGGCACGGCGGGACCAAGCGACATATGAAGCGCTGCAGCAAGCCGGGATCAGCGCCACCGGCCACCTCGACCAGCTGCTGTTCAGACCCGGCAGCGTGCTGACCCGCACCGGCCAGTACTTCCAGGTATTCAGCCAGTTCAAGCGAGTCTGCCTGGAGCACCTGCACCGCAGCCTCCCGCCGCTGGTTCAATCGGTACAGGCCCAGCAGTCCCTCGGTATTCATGGCGACGCCATCCCGCTGCAGATCGAAGGCTTCGAGCCCCCTTCCGATACCCTGCGCCAGCACTGGCCTGCAGGCGAGGATGAAGGCAGGCGGCGGCTACAGCGCTTCGTCGACGAAACCATCGATGACTACGCCCAACTGCGCGACCTGCCTGCCAAGGCAGGCACCAGCCAGTTGTCCCCCTATCTCGCCGCTGGCGTGCTCTCGCCGCGCCAGTGCCTACACGCGGCACTGGCGAGCAACAGGGGCGAATTCGACAGCGGCAGCGTCGGCGTGCAGACCTGGGTCAACGAGCTGCTGTGGCGCGAGTTCTACAAGCACACCCTGGTGGGCTACCCCCGAGTCTCCCGGCACCGCGCCTTCCGCCCGCAGACAGAAGCATTGCCCTGGCGCGACGCACCCGCCGACCTGCAGGCCTGGAAAGAGGGCCGAACCGGCTTCCCCCTCATCGATGCCGCCATGCGCCAGCTGCTGCACACTGGCTGGATGCACAACCGCTTGCGCATGATCGTCGCCATGTTCCTCAGCAAGAACCTGCTGATCGACTGGAGGCAGGGCGAACGGCATTTCATGCGTCACCTGATAGACGGGGACCTGGCCGCCAACAACGGTGGCTGGCAGTGGAGCGCCTCGACGGGGACCGATGCGGTGCCCTATTTCCGAATCTTCAACCCCGTTACCCAATCGCAGCGTTTCGACCCCAAGGGAACCTTCATCCGTCATTGGTTGCCTGAGCTGGAAGAAAAAGATGATCGATCGATCCATCAACCGGTGAAATCTACGGATCTATTTGCTACTAATTATTACCTGAGCCCGATAGTCGATCTCGATAGCAGTCGCCAAAGAGCACTGGAGGCCTTCAAAGGCTTGTCCAACTGGCAGGATCAGAGGGCATAACGCATGACACGTCGTTTCTGGGTCACAGGAGCCAGCCACGGAGTTGGGCTGGCGTTGGTGGGACAGTTGCTCGCATCGGGGCATCAGGTTGCCGCCAGTGGCAGGGATAGCCAGGAACTGGACACACTGGGCCAACAGCATGGCGCACGCCTGCTGCGCCTTCCCGCCCCCTTGCCGGAAGCCAGCCAACGGCTTCTGGCGAAATGGGGCGCACTGGACAGCCTGATCATCAACGCCGGCACCTGCGACTACCTGCCAGATGCTGTAGCGGATGGGGAGTTGTTCGAGCAGATCATCAGCAGCAACCTGCTGGCCACGCAGCAGTGCCTGGCCGGCGCCCTGCCACTGCTGGCCAGGGGCGAGAAACCACAGGTCATGGCCATCCTCAGTCGCTACTCGGCGTTGCAGCTGTTCGAGCCGAACCAGCCGCTCAGTGGCGGCAACAGCCTGCCGAAGTGGTTGAGCGAGCAACGCAACTCCTTGCACGCGCTGGGCATCGACCTGACCGTGGTGGCGCCTCAATCGCTGAAAAACCCGGTGAGCTCGGTGCAGGCCATTCCGGAGCCCTGGACGGCGCAAAGCGCGGCGCAGGAGTTGCTGGCACGCCTGGATCAGCGCCAACCCGAGCTGGTACTGGAGGTGCTCAACCCAGGCGAACTCTGGCCACTGCCGAAGAGCAGCTGACTGCAGGCTTCAAGGCAGGAAGCGCTGCACGCTGCCGGATTGGCTCCACAACAGCGGCAGGACTTTCTGCAGGTTGCCTGGCTCGCCACTGCTCCAGAACGCCGTCGGCTGCGCCGGCCCGTCACCGAGCAGCCCGCGAGCATCCAGCAGACGTTGCAGTTGGCGCGCCACGGCAGCGCCGGTGTCGATGATCGCCACATCCGCCGGCACCATCTCGGCCAGCATGGGCCGTAGGAACGGATAGTGGGTGCAACCCAGGATCAGGGTGTCGCAGCCGGCCGCCAGCAACGGTTTCACATAACCCGACAGCAACTGGCGCAGTTGCTCGCTGACCAGGTCCCCCGCCTCAATACGCTCGACCAGCCCAGGGCAAGGTTGGGTGATTACCCGCACGTCATTGGCGAAGCGGTCGAGCAAGGCAGCGAACTTGGCGCTTTGCAGGGTACCGGTGGTGGCCAGCACGCCGACCACGCCGGAACGGGTTGCCGCGGCCGCCGGCTTGACCGCCGGCTCCATCCCCACCAACGGCCAGTCCGGGTAAAGCTCGCGCAGGTCGGCCACCGCCGCCACCGTAGCCGTGTTGCAGGCCAGGACCAGCGCCTTGGCGCCCTGCTCATGGAAAAAACCGGCGATTAGTCGCAGGCGCTGGCGAATGTAGTCCGGCGACTTCTCGCCATAGGGCACATGGCCGCTGTCGGCCAGATAGAGCAACGACTCGTTGGGCAGCAGGCGCTGGATCTCGGCCAGCACCGACAAACCGCCAACGCCGGAGTCCATCACGCCCACCGGTGCCGAACGCTCAGCCATGGCGATTGCCACACACGGCACAGGCGGGGTCGCGCTTGACCCGCAATTCGCGCATGCGGGTGCTCAGGGCGTCGATCAGCAGCAGGCGGCCGATCAGCGGCTCGCCGAAACCGGCCAGCAACTTCAGCGCTTCCAGTGCCTGCAGGCTGCCGACCAGCCCCACCAGCGGGCCGATTACCCCGGCCTCGCTGCAGGTCAGCTCGGCCTCGCTGCCATGGCCATACAGGCAGTGATAGCAGGGGCTGGTGTCGCGGCGGGTGTCGAACACCGACAACTGGCCCTCAAGGCGGATCGCCGCGCCGCTGACCAACGGTTTGCCCGCAACCACGCAGGCAGCATTGACCGCTTCGCGGGTGCCGAAGTTGTCGGAGCAGTCGAGCACCACATCGACCGCCGCCACTGCGGCGGCCAGCGAATCCTCATCCAGTGCCCGACGATGGGCGACCAGGCTGATCTCCGGGTTGATCGCCTGCAAACGCCTGATGGCCGAATCGACCTTGCTCATGCCGACGCTGTCGCTGTCGTGGATCACCTGGCGTTGCAGGTTGGTCAGGTCGACGGTGTCGAAATCGGCCAGATGCAGCCCGCCGACACCCGCCGCGGCGAGGTACAGCGCCACCGGCGAGCCCAGTCCACCGAGGCCGATGACCAGGGCCTTGCCGTGTTTCAGGCGCAACTGCCCATCGATATCCACCTGCGACAGCAGGATCTGCCGGCTGTAGCGCAACAGCTCCTGGTCGCTCAGCATGACAGGCGCCCCAGACTGATACGTTCGTGGCCGCCCAGGTCGACACGGCTGGCGACATCGATGAAGCCCGCCGCTGCCAACAGGTCGCGTACAGCAGGCGCCTGGTCATAGCCGTGCTCGAGCAGCAGCCAACCACCGGGCTGCAGGTGTGCCGGGGCCTGGGCGACGATCACCCGCAGGTCGTCCAGCCCGTCTTCGCCGGCCACCAGGGCACTGCTGGGCTCGAAGCGCACGTCACCAGCCACCAGGTGCGGATCGGCGGCGCGGATATAGGGCGGGTTGCTGAGAATCATGTCGAAACGCTCACCCACAAGGGCGTCGAACCAGTGGCTGGCGCGCACCTGGACATTGCCCAGGCCCAGGCGCTCGCGGTTGCGCTCGGCCAAGGCCACGGCCTCGTCGATGCGGTCCACCGCCGTGACCTGCCACGCCGGGCACTCACTGGCCAGGGCCAGGGCGATGGCCCCGGTGCCGGTGCCCAGGTCGAGGACCCGGGCAGGCGTGGGCGGCACGAGTTCGAGGGCGGTTTCCACCAGCAGCTCGGTGTCCGGACGCGGAATCAGCGTGTGTGGCGCGACTTCCAGGTCCAGTTTCCAGAACCCCTGCTGGCCGAGGATATAGGCCACCGGCTCACCGGCGCGACGCCGCTCGAGGTAGTCGGCGAACACCTGCGCCGCCTCGCTGCTGACGATGCGCTCGGGCCAGGTGTGCAGGAAGCTGCGCGACTTGCCCAGGGCCGCGGCGAGGAGCAACTCGGCGTCCAGCCGTTCGGTCGGCGAGTCCGGCAACTGCGCGTTGCGCAGCAGGCTGGCGATGATGGTCATTCAATCCCCCAGGGCGGCCAGCTGATCGGCCTGGTATTCGGCCAGCAACGGCTCGATCACGGCCTCCACGCCACCGGCGAGGATATCGTCCAGGGAGTAGAGCGTGAGGTTGATACGGTGGTCGGTGACCCGGCCCTGTGGATAGTTGTAGGTGCGGATGCGCTCGGAACGGTCACCCGAACCCACCAGCAGCTTGCGTTCGCTGGCGATGGCGTTCTGTGCGGCGCTGGTCTGCATGTCGTTCAGCTTGGCCGACAGCCAGGACATGGCGCGGGCACGGTTCTTGTGCTGCGAACGCTCTTCCTGGCACTCGACCACGATGCCGGTGGGCAAGTGGGTGATGCGGATCGCCGAGTCGGTCTTGTTGACGTGCTGGCCGCCGGCGCCGGAGGCGCGGTAGGTGTCCACGCGCAGGTCAGCCGGGTTGATCTCGATCGCCACCTGCTCATCTGGCTCGGGCAGCACCGCCACGGTGCAGGCGGAGGTGTGGATGCGGCCCTGCGATTCGGTTTCCGGGACTCGCTGCACACGGTGCGCGCCGGACTCGAACTTGAGCTTGCCGTAGACGCTGTCGCCTTCGACCCGGGCGATGATCTCCTTGTAGCCGCCGTGCTCGCCTTCGTTCTCGGAGAGGATCTCCAGGCGCCAGCCGCGTTTCTCGGCGTAGCGCGAGTACATGCGGAACAGGTCGCCGGAGAAGATCGCCGCCTCGTCGCCGCCGGTGCCGGCGCGGATCTCGAGGAACACGTTGCGCCCGTCGTTGGGGTCCTTGGGCAGCAGCATGCGCTGTAGTTGCGACTCCAGGCCCACCAGTTGCTCTTTCGCTTCCCGCACTTCTTCGACCGCCATCTCGCGCAGGTCGGGGTCGGCGTCCTTGAGCAGCGCCTGGGCGCCTTCGAGGTCGTCCTGGACCTTGCGCCAGCCTTGATAGCAGGCGATCACCGGCTCGACTTCGGCGTACTCGCGGGAGTAGGCGCGAAAACGCGTCTGGTCGGAAATGACTTCGGCGTCACCGAGCAGCGCGGTGAGTTCCTCGAAGCGATCCTGGAGCGTGTCCAGTTTGTTCAGCAGCGACGCTTTCATTGCGGGGATTTGTCCGTCGAGCCCTCGTGGAGGGCGAAGAGTTCCTGGGCCATGGCCAGCGCATCGAGGCGGCCTTCGGCGGAGAGCTTTTTCAGTTGCACGCTGGGGGCGTGCAGGAGCTTGTTGGTCAGGCCCCGGGCCAGCTGCATCAGCACGTCCTCGGGATTGCCGCCATTGGCCAACAGGCGCTGGGCTTTTTGCAGTTCTTCGTCGCGCAGGCGCTCGCTCTGCTGGCGGTAGGCCTTGAGCACATCCACCGCCGCCAGCTCGCGCAGGCGCACCATGAAGTCGTCGGCACCGGCCGAGACCAGCTCTTCGGCGGCCTGGGCCGCGCCCTGGCGGCTCTTGAGGTTTTCCGCGACCACTTCGTGCAGGTCGTCGACGGTATAGAGGTAGACGTCGTCCAACTCGCCCACCTGCGGCTCGATGTCACGCGGCACGGCGATGTCGACCATGAAGATCGGCTTGTGCCGGCGCTGCTTCAGCGCGCTTTCCACCGCACCCTTGCCGAGAATCGGCAACTGGCTGGCGGTGGAACTGATGACGATGTCGCTGTTGGCCAGTTCCTGCGGGATGTCCGATAGCAGCACGGCATGGGCGCCGAACTGCTCGGCGAGAATGCTGGCGCGCTCGAGGGTGCGGTTGGCCACGACGATGCGACGCACGCCCTGCTCGTGCAGGTGACGGGCGACCAGGGTGATGGTCTCACCGGCGCCGATCAGCAGCGCCTGGCTGCGGCCCAGGTCGGAGAAGATCTGCCTGGCCAGACTGACCGCGGCGAACGCCACCGAGACCGGGTTTTCGCCGATGGCGGTGTCGGTGCGCACCTGCTTGGCGGCGCTGAAGGTGGCCTGGAACAGGCGCCCCAGCAGCGGCCCGACGGTGCCGGCCTCGCGGGCCACGGCGTAGGCTGACTTCATCTGGCCGAGGATCTGCGGTTCGCCGAGTACCAGCGAATCGAGGCCGGAGGCCACGCGCATCATGTGCCGGACCGCATCGTGCTCTTCATGGACGTAGGCGCTGGCACGCAGTTCGTCGAGGCTCAGCTGGTGGTAGTCGGCCAGCCATTGCAGCACGGCGTCGGCGGCGAGGTGGTCCTGCTCTATATAGAGTTCGCTGCGGTTGCAGGTGGACAGGATCGCCGCCTCGCGGCTAGCGGTCAGTCGGCAGAGCTGCTGCAGGGCGTCGACCAGCTGCTCGGGCGTAAACGCCACGCGCTCGCGTACGTCTACCGAGGCAGTCTTATGGTTGATACCAAGTGCAAGAAAGGCCATGCAAGGTCGCTGGTTGGGACGTGAAGCCGATAATTGTCCTACTTCGCAGGTTTTAGAACAACCACCGTTCGCTATTGTGGCGATGCGGCGTGCCTATCGCTCCACACCGCCACCCATCCCTGCCGTTGCCGTTGCCGTTGCCGATCTGGAGTCTAGCGCCATACCCAGCTAGCGACAGCTGCGCCAGTCCAGGCGCCGCCCGTACTTTCGCGACTTCAGGAGGCCGAACGCAGGCCTTGCGAAGGGAGGTGACGGGCATGGATGCCCATCAAGCGCTGCGCAAGAACTCCGCTCGGCCTACTGAAGTCGCAATTGGCGTTGCCTGAACTACCGCGCGCTCAGAAGCAAAAACAAGGGCAAGGGCAAGGGCAAGGGCAGGATGCCTTGGGCTGGTTGCGAACCACCGCCCCGGCGCATTGTCCCTATACTCCGAAGCACCGCTTCACACCACGACCTTCGCAGGTGGGTTTGCCATCGCGCTTGTGTCATCATGCTCCGACCGCCGGTTTAGCCTCTTTAATAAGCCTCTATGAACAAATCCTACGCATTGCTGCTTGCCCTCGCCCTGCTTCAAGGCTGCCAGAGCCTGGCCCCGAAGACGGACGCCCAGTCGCCCGCCACCGATGCCGGCAAGAGCGCGGAAAAGCCCGTGGTGTATGGATCGTTCAAGCAAGACACCCTGTACAGCCTGCTGGTGGCTGAGCTGGCCGGCCAGCGCAACCGCTTCGACATCGCCCTGGCCAACTACGTCGACCAGGCCGAAAAGACCCAGGACCCGGCCGTCTCCGAGCGTGCCTATCGCATCGCCGAATACCTCGGCGCCGACGAACCGGCCCTGGACTCCGCGCTAATCTGGGCCCGCAACGATCCGCAGAATCTCGACGCCCAGCGCGCCGCGGCCATCCAGCTGGCCCGCGCCGGACGCTACGACGAATCCATGACCTACATGGAAAAGGTACTGCAGGGCCAGGGCGACACCCATTTCGACTTCCTCGCCCTGGCGGCGGCCGAGACCGACCAGAACACCCGTGATGGCCTGATGCAGAGCTTCGACCGCCTGCTGGTGAAATACCCCGACAACGGCCAGCTGGTGTTCGGCAAGGCCCTGCTGCTCAATCAGGACGACAAGCCGCAACAAGCCCTCGACCTGCTCGAAGCCCACCCGCCGCAGAACGGCGAGATCGCCCCGGTGCTGCTGCGCGCCCGCCTGCTGCAGGCCCTGGACCGTGGCCCAGAGGCCCTGCCGCTGCTGCGTGGGGCGATCCGCGACAACCCCGAGGACAAGCGCCTGCGCCTGACCTACGCCCGCACCCTGGTCGAGCAGGACCGCATCGACGACGCCAAGGCCGAGTTCGAGAGCCTGCTGCAGCAGTACCCCGAAGACGACGAGATCCGCTACTCGCTGGCCCTGGTATGCCTGGAGACCAAGCACTGGGACGAAGCCGAGGGTTACCTGCAGGAACTGGTCGAACGTGACGCCAACGTCGACGCCGCCCACCTCAACCTGGGCCGCATCCGCGAAGAACGCAGCCAGCCGGCAGCCGCCCTGCGCGAATACGCCCTGGTCGGCCCCGGCCCGGACTACCTGCCAGCGCAACTGCGCCAGGCCGATATCCTCATCGCCAACGGTCGCAGCGCCGAAGCCTCGCGGATACTCGCCGAAGCCCGCGAAGCCCAGCCGGACTACGCCATCCAGCTGTACCTGATCGAAGCCGAAAGCTTGGGCAACAACGGCAAGGAGGCCCAGGCCGGACAAGTGCTGGAGCAAGCGATCAAGCGCTACCCGGACGACCTCAACCTGCTCTACACCCGCGCCATGCTCGCCGAGAAGCGCAACGACCTGGCGCAGATGGAGAAAGACCTGCGCGCCATCCTGGCCCGCGAGCCGGAAAACGCCATGGCCCTCAACGCCCTGGGCTACACCCTGGCCGACCGCACCACCCGCTACAGCGAGGCCAAGGCGCTGATCGACAAGGCGCACCAGCTCACCCCAGACGACCCCGCGGTGCTCGACAGCCTGGGCTGGGTGGCCTATCGCATGGGCAACCTCGAGGAAGCCGAACGCCAGCTGCGCCTGGCCTTCGAGCGCTTCCCCGACCACGAAGTCGCCGCCCACCTGGGCGAAGTCCTCTGGGCCAACGGCAAGCGCCGCGAAGCCCGCCAAGTCTGGGCCAAGGGCTTCGAAGCCCAGGCCGACAGCCCCATCCTGCGCAAGACCTTGCTGCGCCTGACCGGATCCGAGAGCCTTTAAACCATGTTCCTGCGTCATTGCATCACCTTCACCCTTATCGCCCTGCTCGCCGGCTGCGCCGGCTTCGGCAGCAAGGAAGCCGTACAGGGCCAGGGCAACCCGCAGCTGTGGCGCGAGCACAAACAGCAGCTCGGCAGCCTCGACGGCTGGCAGATCAATGGCAAGGTCGGCATCCGCGCCCCGCGCGACTCCGGCAGCGGCACGCTGTTCTGGCTGCAACGCCAGGACTACTACGACATCCGCCTGGCCGGCCCCCTGGGCCGCGGCGCGGCGCGCCTGACCGGGCGCCCCGGAGGCGTGGTGCTGGAAGTGGCCAACCAGGGCCGCTACGAGGCCGCCAACCCCGAGGCGCTGCTGGAGGAACAACTGGGCTGGCGCCTGCCGGTATCGCACCTGGTCTGGTGGGTACGCGGCCTGCCCGCCCCGGACAGCAAGAGCCAGCTGACTCTCGACGGCGACAGCCGCCTGGCCAGCCTTCACCAGGATGGCTGGCAGGTCGAGTACCTGAGCTATGTGGAGCAGAACGGCTACTGGCTGCCCGAACGGCTGAAGCTGCACGGCGAGAACATCGACGTGACCCTGGTGGTCAAGGACTGGCAGCCACGCCAGCTGGGGCATTGAACCTATGAACAAGCTGACCCTGCCCGCCCCGGCCAAGCTCAACCTCTGGCTGCACATCACCGGCCGCCGCGCCGACGGCTACCACGAGCTGGAAACCGTGTTCCAGTTCCTCGAGCACGGCGACGAGCTGAGCTTCGCCCTGCGCGAGGACAGCCAGATCCGCCTGCAGACTGAAATTGAAGGCGTGCCCCACGACAGCAACCTGATCGTCCGCGCCGCGCGCCTGCTGCAGGCACAGTCCGGCACGCCGCTCGGCGCTGACATCTGGCTACACAAGGTGTTGCCCATGGGCGGCGGCATCGGTGGCGGCAGCTCGGACGCTGCTACCACCCTGCTGGCGCTCGCGCACCTGTGGCAGCTGGACTGGGACGAAGACCGCCTGGCCAGCCTGGGCCTGTCGCTCGGCGCCGATGTGCCGGTGTTTGTCCGGGGCCATGCGGCCTTCGCCCAGGGTGTTGGCGAGCAACTGACCCCGGTCGACCCCGAGGAACCTTGGTATGTCGTGCTGGTGCCGCAAGTGTCTGTCAGCACAGCGGAAATTTTTTCGCATCCGGAGTTGACACGTGATTCCCTCCCCCTTAAGATGCGCCCCGTTCCCGAGGGAAACAGTCGAAATGACTGCCAACCGGTAGTAGAGCAACGGTATCCTGAAGTTCGCAATGCGCTGATTTCACTGGGTAAATTCACCGAAGCACGAATGACCGGCACTGGAAGTTGTGTGTTTGGGGCCTTCCCAAGCAAAGCCGAAGCTGATAAAGTTCTGGCCCTTCTTTCAGAGACCCAAACAGGGTTTGTGGCGAAAGGAAGCAATGTTTCGATGTTGCATCGCAAGCTGCAAGTTCTGATCAAGAAGTCGAGTTCATAAGAATTCGCAGCAACAGATACAGGGGCGTCGCCAAGCGGTAAGGCAGCAGGTTTTGATCCTGCCATGCGTTGGTTCGAATCCAGCCGCCCCTGCCATTTCTTATACTCATCCAGGTTACCCTCAGCCTTCAGGTACTGCGCGTGTCCAAGATGATGGTCTTCACGGGGAATGCCAACCCCGATCTGGCTCGGCGTGTTGTACGTCAGCTGCATATTCCACTGGGTGATGTTTCTGTCGGTAAATTCTCCGATGGCGAAATCAGTGCTGAAATCAATGAAAATGTCCGCGGTAAAGACGTCTTCATCATTCAGCCCACCTGTGCTCCAACCAACGACAATCTGATGGAACTGGTCGTGATGGCAGATGCCTTCCGCCGCTCCTCAGCGTCGCGAATCACCGCCGTGATTCCCTACTTCGGATACGCCCGCCAGGACCGCCGTCCGCGTTCGGCACGTGTAGCCATCAGCGCCAAAGTCGTCGCTGACATGCTCACTGTCGTGGGTATCGACCGTGTACTCACCGTCGACCTGCACGCTGACCAGATCCAGGGTTTCTTCGATATCCCCGTCGACAACATCTACGGCTCGCCCGTACTGGTCGACGACATCGAAGACCAGCGTTTCGAGAACCTGATGATCGTTTCCCCGGACATCGGTGGTGTGGTGCGTGCTCGCGCCGTCGCCAAGTCCCTGGGTGTCGATCTCGGGATCATCGACAAGCGCCGCGAAAAGGCTAACCACTCCGAGGTGATGCACATCATCGGCGACGTCGAAGGACGCACCTGCATCCTGGTAGACGACATGGTCGACACCGCCGGTACCCTGTGCCATGCGGCCAAGGCCCTGAAAGAACACGGTGCCGCCAAGGTCTACGCCTACTGCACGCACCCTGTCCTGTCGGGCCGCGCGATCGAGAACATCGAGAAGTCGGTACTGGACGAGCTGGTGGTGACCAACACCGTGCCGCTGTCCGCCGCTGCTCAAGCCTGTGACCGTATCCGCCAGCTGGATATCGCACCGGTTGTTGCTGAAGCGGTACGCCGCATCAGCAACGAAGAATCGATCAGCGCGATGTTCCGCTAAACGGATCACTCGCTGACGAAAAGCGCCCCGCCCCAACACTGGTTGTTGGGGCGGGGCTTTTTTGCCATCCCCGTCTGGCGCTGGTCGCAAACGCCTTTCGGGAGGCTAATTTGGAGAAACAAAATGACTGACTTCATCCTGAACGCCCAAGCGCGTACTGACCTGGGGAAAGGTGCGAGCCGCCGCCTGCGTCACTCCGCCAGCATCCCTGCCGTTGTCTACGGTGGCAATAAAGAAGCCCAATCCCTGACCATCGTGGCCAAGGAAATTGCCAAGCTGTTCGAAAACGAAGCTGCCTTCAGCCACGTGATCGAACTGAACGTCGACGGCGCCAAGCAGAACGTCGTGGTCAAGGCCATGCAGCGTCACCCGGCCAAAGGCTTCATCATGCACGCCGACTTCGTTCGCGTCGTTGCTGGCCAGAAGCTGACCGCCAAGGTTCCAGTTCACTTCGTCGGTGAAGAAGCCCCGATCAAGAAAGGCGGCGAGATCTCGCACGTCGTTTCCGAGATCGAAGTGTCCTGCGAAGCCAAGGATCTGCCTGAGTTCATCGAAGTCGACCTGTCCAAGGCCGAAGTCGGCACCATCATCCACCTGTCGGACCTGAAAGCTCCGAAAGGCGTAGAGTTCGTTGCTCTGGCCCACGGTGATGACAAAGCTGTTGCCAACGTCCACGCCCCGCGCGTTGCCGCTGAAGCTGCTGAAGGCGCTGCCGAGTAATCCACTCGCACGCCGGCGTTGATCGGGTTACAGTGCCGCGCGCACCGTAACCCACCAACTCCAAGGAAGAGCCCCTGACGTGACCGCCATCCAGTTGATCGTCGGCCTGGGTAACCCCGGCCCCGAATACGAACAGACCCGGCATAACGCAGGGGCTCTTTTCGTTGAACGCCTCGCCAGCGCCCAGCGCGTTTCGCTGTCCGCTGACAAAAAGTATTTCGGCCTGACGGCTAAGTTCAGCCATCAGGGCAACGATGTTCGCCTGTTGATCCCCACCACCTACATGAACCGTAGCGGCCAGTCCGTGGCGGCTCTGGCCAATTTCTTCCGCATCAAGCCGGAAGCGATCCTGGTGGCCCACGACGAACTCGACCTGCCTCCCGGCGTCGCCAAGCTCAAGAGAGGCGGCGGCCACGGTGGGCACAACGGCCTGCGCGACATCATCGCGCAGCTCGGCAACCAGAACGACTTCCACCGCCTGCGGCTCGGCATCGGCCACCCGGGCGACGCCAAACTGGTCTCCAACTTCGTCCTGGGCCGGGCGCCACGCGCCGAGCAGGAGAAGCTCGACGCCAGCATCGATTTTGCCCTCGGCGTGATGCCCGACGTGCTGGCCGGCGACTTCGCCAAGGCCATGCGCGAACTGCACAGCCAGAAGGCCTGACACTTTACGAAAGGGGAATTCCCATGGGTTTCAATTGCGGCATCGTCGGCCTGCCCAACGTCGGCAAGTCCACCCTGTTCAACGCCCTGACCAAGTCCGGCATCGCGGCGGAGAACTTCCCCTTCTGCACCATCGAGCCGAACAGCGGCATCGTGCCGATGCCCGACGCGCGCCTCAACGCGCTGGCCGAGATCGTCAAGCCGAACCGCATCCTGCCGACCACCATGGAGTTCGTCGACATCGCCGGCCTGGTCGCCGGTGCCTCCAAGGGTGAAGGCCTGGGCAACAAGTTCCTCGCCAACATCCGCGAGACCGACGCTATCGCCCACGTGGTGCGCTGCTTCGAAGACGAGAACGTGATCCACGTCTCCAACAGCGTCGACCCCAAGCGCGACATCGAGATCATCGACCTCGAGCTGATCTTCGCCGATCTCGACAGCTGCGAGAAGCAATTGCAGAAGGTCGCCCGCAACGCCAAGGGCGGCGACAAGGAAGCTCTGGCTCAGAAGGCCATCCTCGAGCAGCTCATCCCCCACTTCACCGAAGGCAAGCCTGCGCGCAGCCTGATGAAGAACATGAGCGCCGAAGACAAGGCGGTGATCCGCGGCTTCCACCTGCTGACCAGCAAGCCGGTCATGTACATCGCCAACGTCGCCGAAGACGGCTTCGACAACAACCCGCACCTGGATGTGGTCAAGGCCATTGCCGAGGAAGAAGGCGCGGTGGTGGTGCCGGTGTGCAACAAGATCGAAGCCGAGATCGCCGAGCTGGACGACGGTGAAGAGAAAGACATGTTCCTCGAGGCCCTGGGCCTGGAAGAGCCTGGCCTGAACCGCGTGATCCGCGCCGGTTACGAGTTGCTCAACCTGCAGACCTACTTCACCGCAGGCGTGCAGGAAGTGCGTGCCTGGACCGTACGCGTGGGCGCTACCGCCCCACAGGCGGCCGGCGTGATCCACACCGACTTCGAGAAAGGCTTCATCCGCGCCGAAGTGGTGGCCTACGACGACTTCATCCAGTTCAAGGGTGAGGGCGGCGCCAAGGAAGCCGGCAAATGGCGCCTTGAAGGCAAGGACTACATCGTCAAGGACGGTGACGTGATGCATTTCCGCTTCAACGTCTGATACCCCGCTCCTGAAAAAACCCGCTGCGGCGGGTTTTTTTTCGCCTACAGAAAAGCCCTACAACCCGCGCCCGTAAAGACCGACATGCATATCGGCAAATTTGCATGCCTAAATATTTCCCAAAATGCATTGACTGCATATGCATTGATGCATAGCCTATCCCTCGAGCCGGACAGCAACCGGTTGTGACACAGGCAGCGATGAACAGGCCTCGACTGTTCAGAGGGTTGGCAACTGGCCCGGGTGTGCAGCGTAAAGCACCACGATCAGTTTTCCGGCGGGCAGACGGCCGCGGTCGGAGTCATCAATTTGAAGCGCAGCCGCATGGCGTCACCAGTCGTGGCCAGCGGTTCGACAACGCATTACTGAAAAGCCTGCACGGCGGGCTTTTTGGAATGCCGAGCATCACTTCGGCGGTTCACCGAACTCTGTGGGAGCGGGCAATCCCCCCACGTACTCAACGATGAATTTCCCAGCCACCTCTCCCTGTACGGAGGCCTCCCCATGAACCAGTTGAAAGCACTCACCACCTACCTGCTCGAACGCAAGCTGGTGCCTGCCGGGCAACTGCACGCCTGGTCCCAGCAGCTGGACCTGCAACTGGCCTGGACGCAAACCGAACTGGGCCTGCACATGGGCAACCTGCGCTACCGCGCCCTGTTCGACTTCGACGACTTCAGCGGTCATCCCGGGCGCCTGATGGCACTCGCCGGCAGCTGGCTGGAAACCAACGACCCCGGGCGTCACCTGTTCGCCCTGCCGGCGCCGACCCTCGCAGTCAAGCAGAAGGTCCCGGGCAGCGACCTGCTCGATGTGTCGCTGGTCCTGGAGTTCGTCGAGCCCCTTTACCTGACCGAGGACGCGGCCGGCGAGATCGAGGTCTTCGGCAAGACCTGGTCATTCCAACCCTATGACCTGTGGGTCGCCGAGCAAGGCGGAGTCGCCCTGCAGGCCAGTCCCCTCCCCTGACCCATTACCCGGGCTGCGATGCCCGCCCCGCCCGCGACCTGATCGACAGGTCCTGGCACAACCCTTCAATCACCCCGCTAACGAGGCAACCTATGGCACTCGGTAAAATCAGCGTGAACAATCTCAACCTCGGCCAGGGTGCCGTGACCGAGATCGAGCGCTACTTCCTCTTCATCGGCCCCGCCGCCAAGAACGTCGGCAAGCTGTTGACCCTGAACACGGACAGCGACCTGGACAATGAGCTGGGCGTGGCCGCCAGCGACCTGAAGACCCAACTGATCGCTGCCCGGGCCAACGGCGGCGACCGCTGGGCCTGCCTGGCCGCGCCAATCGGCGCTGAGGGCGACTGGGCGAGCGCCCTGGAGTATGCCCAGCAACACGGCTACTCGGTCGAGGGCATCGTCATCACCAAGCCGGCGACCGCCGGCGCGGAACTGCTGGCCATGCACACCGCCGCCGAACAGCTGAACGCCCGCTACGGCCGGCGCTCGTTCGTCCTGGCCGCGTCCGCCGGCATCCTGCCGACCGTGACCTGGTCGGACTACCTGCTCGAGCAGAAGGCGCTCACCGGCGATGTCGCCGCGCCACGCGTCGTGGTAGTGCCGCAGCTGCACGGCAACGACCTGGGCGTGCTCGCCGGGCGCCTGGCAAACGCTGCCTGGAGCATCGCCGATACCCCGATGCGCGTCGCCAGTGGCCCTGTCCTGGGCCTGGGCGCGGTGCCCGCGGACAAGGACGGCGTGCCACTGCCATCGGCGGTGCGCAGCGAGCTGGACAAGGCACGCTTCTCCGTCTCGCAGACCTACCCGGACTACGAGGGCGTGTACTGGGGCGATGCCAACATGCTCGACACCGCCGCCAGCGACTTCCAGGTCCTGGAATACCTGCGCCTGGCCGACAAGGCAGCCCGCCAGGTCCGCCCGCTGCTGATCCGCCGCATCGGCGACCGCCGCCTGAACAACAGCCCCGCCAGCATGGCCGCCAACACCAGCGCGCTGATGGCGCCGCTGCGACGGATGGCCAAGGCGGTGAAATTCGCCGGCGAAGTGTTCCCCGGCGAAATCCAGCCGCCGCGCGACGGCGACCTGGTCATCGTCTGGAAAAGCCACACCCAGGTGGAAGTGTTCATCCGCATCCGCCCGCACAACTGCCCCAAGGACATCACCGCGAACATCGCGCTGGACCTTTCCCAGGACAACCAGGAGTAACCCATGGCCAAGATCAGTGGCTTGAACTTCGACATCAACGTGGGCGACCTGAAGATCCACGTTGAGAGCGCAACCCTCGACATCACCGACAACAGCGCCGTGGCGCACACCAAGGGCGTGCCGGACGGCTGGGTCGCCGGCGACGTGGCCGCCAGCGGCGAGCTGGAGGTGGATACCAGCAACTTCAACCTGATCATCGAAGCCGCCGCCAAGGCCGGCAGCTTCCGTCAGCTGGGAACCTTCGACCAGCTGTTCTATGCCAAGACCCCCACCGACGAGATCCGCGTCGAGGCCTTCGGCTGCCGCTTCAAGATCTCCAGCCTGCTCAACATCGACGCCAAGGGCGGCGAGAAGACCAAGCACAAGCTGCCGTTCGACGTCACCAGCCCGGACTTCATCCACGTCAACGGCGTGCCGTACCTGTCCTTCGCCGAGGTCGAGGGGCTGAGCTGACGGTGTGCCCATTCGACCGCGCCCAGGCCCTGGAACAGCTCAGGCGTGATCTGGCGATCGCCGCCGTCCGTGGCCGACGCGTGGCGACTGGGCCCAGCCTTACCCACTGCACGGACTGCGGCGACGAGATCGCCGAGGCGCGCCGCGCCCTGGGCGGCATGCGCCGCTGCATTCCCTGCCAACAGCTTCACGAGCGCGACCGCTGAACACAGCGCCCGCCACGTTCTTTTCCATTCCCGTATTCCAATGGAGTAGTACCCCCATGACCCAACGCACCGAAATCACCCTGGAAGTCGGCGACCTGTCCCTGGACTTCGCCATCGATCCGGCGCTGATGACCAAGTACATCAACGCCCTGACCCCCTCCAACAAGGTCGCCCCGGCCAACAACCTGCTGGTCACCGCCGTGAAGCCCGAGCATAAGGACCAGCTCAAGCCGCTGCTGGCCAACCCGATGACCGTGATCCAGCTGGCCGGTGCCCTGGTCGAGGAGTACGCCCCGACCGTGGAAGTCACCGTAAAAAAGCGCTCGGCCACGCAGAGCGACTGACCGAGGACGGCCTGGGCCAGCTGCTGGCCCTGGCCGAACGCTGGCTGCCCGGTGCCCCGTCCACGCCCGAGAACCTGGGCACGGCCAAGTGGCTGGAGGACGAGCACTGGCGGCGAATGGAAATCGCCATCGCCAACGGCATCGCCCGTGCATTCAATGGAGGCTGACATCCCATGAGCGCGAACAACGCAATCAGCCGGCTGGATTTCATCCTGTCGCTGACCGACAAAGTCACCGCGCCGCTGGCGAGGATGACCCAAGGGTTCAACAATCTGACCGAAAAAAGCCAGGCCGCCATCAAGCAGATCAGCGAGGGCACGCAGAAGCTGCAAAGCTCCGCCAGCGGCTTCGGCACCTTCCTTGAACCCGCCCTGGAAATGAACCGTGCCCTTGGGGATGTACGCTCGCTCGGCGTGGCCGAGGACGCCTTGGAGGCCCTGAACAAGAAAGCCCTGATGTTCTCCATCGCCTATGGTGAGAACGCCCGCGACTTCGTCGCCTCGGCGTACAAGATCGAGGGCGCGATCAAAGGTCTGTCCGGCTCCCAACTGGCCACGTTCACCTACGCCAGCAGCGTGCTGGCCAAGGCCACCAAGTCCGACCAGGGCGTGATGGCCGAGTATGTCGGCACGATGTACAACCTGCAGAAGCAGCAGGCCGACGCCATGGGCAAGGGCCAGTGGGTCAAGATCCTGGGCGGGCAGACCGCCCTGGCGGTCCAGCTGTTCCGCACCAGCGGCGAACAGATGAAGGATGGCTTCAAGGAGGCCGGCGCCCAGGCCTCCGCCGCCGGCATCGGTCTGGCCGAGCAGATGGCCGTGATCGGCAGCCTGTCCGGCAGCATGGACGGCAGCGCGGCCGGCGGGCTTTACAAGGCCTTCTTCGAGAACATCGAGGACGCCTCGGACAAGCTCGGCATGAAGTTCACCGACACCAATGGCAAGGTCCTGCCGATGCTGGACATCCTGGCCAAGCTGCAGGGCAAGTTCGGCGACCTGCGCGGTGCGGCGGCCAACGCCAAGATCACCGAGGCCTTCGGCGGTGAGGCGGCCCAGCTCATCGGCGCCCTGGCCCAGGACACCGACCGCCTGAAGAACGGCATCGACAAACTCGGCCAGGTACGCGGCCTGGAACAGGCCGAACAGATGGCCAAGGCCATGGTCGACCCCTGGCAGCAGTTCGGGGCCGCGGTAAAAGGACTGCGCATCGCCTTCGGCCAGGCGCTGATTCCCATTCTGCAACCGCTGATGACACGCCTGGTCGAGATCGCCCAGACCCTGGTCCGCTGGATCAAGCTGTTTCCCAACATCACCCAGGTGATCGCCATCGCCACCCTGGCGATCCTTGGCACCAGCGCCGCGCTGACCGCGCTTGCAGTCCTGAGCGGACTGGCCCGGATCGCCATGCTGGGGGCACAGGCCGCCTGGGCCCTGCTCAACATGACCGGTTTGAAGAGCATCTTCATGTTCCTCCGGCACGCCTTGGTGCTGTCGATCTTCCTGACAAGCCTGATCGCCATGTACGCCTGGATGGGGATCGTGAGGCTCGCCACCCTTGCCTGGCAAGGCGCACTCTGGCTGGTGAACGCCGCACTCCTGGCCAACCCGATCATCCTCATCATCGCGGGCATCATCGCGTTGGTCGCTGCCGTGGTCCTGGTCATTGCCTACTGGGACGAGCTCAAGGCCGCGTTCCTGGACAGTGCCGCCTTCCAGTGGGTCAGCGCACAGCTGGACGCACTGAGCAAGTGGTTCACCGACATGGGGGGCTGGACCGGCATGGCCAAGGCGGCCTGGGACGGCATCGTCAAGGTCTTCCGCAACTCGCTCGGATTGGTGATCGAGTGGTTGAACAAGATCCCGGGCGTCAACATCGAGACCTCCTTCGCCGATCTGCCGGAAGCACCCAAGGTGCCAGGACTTGCCAGTCAGGTCGCGCCGATCGGCGTGCTGCCCATGAGCAACACGCAACCACTGCTCAAGACCCTGATGCAGGTGCCACCTGCGGCCCCGCACACGGCGTCGATGGCACCCGCTGCCCTCGCCCCCAGCATGGCCAGCGCGCCGGTCGAGCAACTCGAGCAGCAGCGCCAGCGCATGACCCAGACCGCACTCAACCTCTCGCCGGCCAGCCCGACGAGCGTTCCCCAGGGAGGCCTGATGACCCAGATCCAGAACACCACCCAGGCGCAGGACCGGCGCATGCATGTCGAGAAGGTGGAGATCAACACCAGCAAGGCCATGAACCCGCTGGAGCTGGAACAGATGATGGCAATGGCGGTGGGCTGATGAGTGACTACATCGACCTGCTGATCCACGACAACGACCTGGTCCTGGACCCTTCCCACCAACCGAGGCTGATCGAGGACCGGGCCAGCATCGCCCAGGATATCGCCCACATGATCCGCGACAGCGGCCTGCTGGTGACCCTGGTGGCCGAGCGCAGCCGCCAGCGCCAGGCCGACTGCATCCTGCAACTGGAGCTGCTGGTGGAGGACGACGAGCGCCTGCTGCCGGGTACGGCCCGCGTCCTGGAAGAGCATCCGGGCCGCTACCTGGTCACGGCGAAAACCCTGAAATTCGGTGATATCGAGGTATACCTGTGAGCGACTTGGACTTTCGCAAGGTGCTGGCCGACGCCGGCATTCCCACCACTGAGGCGGCCCTGCACCAGGCCTGGGAGGCCGAAGTGGCCGCCCAGGGCAGCAAGCTCAGCAACACCAGCGCCTACTCGCCGTTCTGGCGCGTGGTGACGGCGCTGGTGACCAAGCCGGTGCTGTGGCTGGTCGGTTTCATCAGCGACACCGTGCTGCCCAACTTCTTCGTCAAGACGGCCAGCGGTGCCTGGCTGGACAGCCTGGCCTGGGCGGTGAACGTCGAGCGCAAGGGCGCGACCAAGGCCCAGGGCCAACTGTTGTTCACCCGTGAAAACAGCGCCGGCGAGCTGCTGATGCGCGCCGGCGTCGTGGTGCAATCCGCCGCGATCAACGGCCACGTCTACCAGCTGGTGACGGTCGAGGATGCGCTGTTCCCCGACGGCCGCCTGCAACAGTCGGTCAAGGTCCAGGCGCAGCAGGTCGGCAGCGGCTACAACCTGGCGCCCGGCTACTACGCCATCCTGCCCGAGCCGGTGCCGGGGATCGTCCAGGTGGTCAACGACGACGGCTGGATGACCTCGCCCGGGGCCGACCCCGAGCCCGACGACCAACTGCGCCTGCGCACCCGCAACCAGTTCAGCGCGGTCAACCAGTGGCACACCGACGCGGTCTACCGCGCCATGATCGCCGCCTTCCCGGGGGTGCGCCCCGATGGCGTGTACTTCCTCCACGATGCGCCACGTGGTCCGGGCAGCGCCAACGCCTACGTGCTGTTCGACGCCGACGTGCCGGCACAGGCGTACCTGGAGCAGATCAACGCCCACGTGCGCGACCAAGGCAACCACGGCCACGGCGACGACCTGCTGGTGATGGTCATGCCCGAGACCCGGCACGACATCGCGTTGACGGTCTGGCCGCGGGCGAACCTGACGGCGAAGCGGCGCGAAGAGTTGCAGCAGGGCATCACCCAGTTCATTCGCGCGGCGTTTCGCGAAAGCACGGCCAGCGACTATCACCCGACACTGACCTACCCACAGTCGCGGTTCTCCTTCAGCCGCCTGGCTGAGGAACTGCACCAGGCCTTCGCCGATATCGAGTCGCTGCATTTCGCCAACGAGGACATCGTCTCGCAACTGAGCATCGCACGCATCGCCAACCTGCGGGTGGACCTGGTATGAGCCCGTTGAAACTGCCGTTCTGGCTCGCCGGCACCGAACTGACCAAGCTCAAGGACGCTGCCCAGGCCTGGTGGGCCAGGGTGACCGAGTGGCTGCGCTGGCCGCTGCTGCAGATGGACGCCGAGACCTGCCACCTCACCGTGCTGGACCTGCTCGCCTGGCAGCGGGACATCACCCGCTTCAAGGACGAACCGGAACGCCTGTACCGGCTGCGGGTGAAGTTCGCCTTCATCAACGCGGTCGATGCCGGCAGCACCGCAGGGCTCAAGCGCATCCTGCGCCGGCTCGGCGTGGGCTATGTCGAGATTGACGAACGCCTGGCCAGCCGCGACTGGGACGTGGTCCTGCTGCGCCTTTCCGACTCGCAGTTGTCGGAGAACCCCGAGCTGCTGCGGGTACTGATCCAGCAGTACGGCCGGACCTGTCGCCGCTACGACTTCGTCAGCATCACCCCCGTCACCCTGCGCATTGCCGCAGCCCAATTCAACGACGACCAGCAGACGCTGGTCGCCACGCTTTAGGAGTCCGCCGTGGCCAGAATCACTTTCGCGGGCGAAAGCCTGATCGCCCAGAAGCAGGGGGCCAAAGAAGTCCTGCAGATCACCCGCTTCATCTACGCCCATGTGCCCGGGCTCGACCCGAACACGCCAATCGACCGCGCCGCGACCAAACCGCCGGCCAGCCAGATCGTGCACAGCTACGACATCCCGGCGGGCAACAGCGGCTACGTGAACCCCAACCAGGTCGTCTACAGCTCGATGCTGGGCAGCGACATCGGCGACTTCGACTGGAACTGGATGGGCCTGGAAAGCGCCGAGGGCGTGCTGTTCGCCGTGGCCTACCTGCCGTTGCAGCAGAAACGGCGCAATATCCCGCCGCTGCAGATCGGCAACAACGTCACCCGCAACATCCTGGTGGAGTACAGCGGAGCCCGGGAGCTGACCGGCATCACCATCGATGCCAGCACCTGGCAGCATGACTTTACCGTGCGCCTGAAAGGCATCGACGAGCGCGAGCGCCTGAGCAACCGCGACGTGTATGGGCGAGCGTGCTTCTTTGGTGATGGTTTGCAAGTAGAAAAGGTTGGCACCGACTATAAAGTCAAACCTGGACTGGCTTATATCGAAGGGATTCGGATTCACAGCCCTTCACCCGTAACTGTACCCGGCAGCACCGTACCGACCTCTATCTGGATAGACGTGGTGCTGGAACGGAAATTGAACGACGTTGTGGCGCGTTGTAGTTTCAGTAGTGGGGTTACAAAAGCTGACTACACCGACAACCTAGGCGCCCAGCATTACTGCATCGCTTTGGCGGAAGTGACAGCACAAGGCATTCATGACCGTCGTCCAGTTGAAGCGATCACCAGCTCATTGGTGGAACACTTCGCCAGCCGAACCTGGGTGAATAGCGGACTGGCCAAGAAAGCCAACACTGGTACCACGCTAAGTAGCTACGGCATTACCGATGCGCTCCCCAACCTGAACCCACTCCCTTTGGGAAGCTATGACCTACACGGAGCCGACTATGCGTTCGTCTCGGCCAAGGTCGAACCACACCTGTGTCAGAACTGCTATTGGAATGGCATCAACTGGTTGCGGCACGACATCAACAAGCCTGCCGTCGTACTGCTTGCAAGCGCTGGGAAAGTCTTGGTCAAACGGGTCGAAGCCGGGGCTAACCCCATTCTCTGGACAGCCACCTACGAGGTGAGAGATAGCAGTAACACCTACAGCTCAGCCGACATCGATCAATTGCTTGCAGCAGTCAATCAGGCCACGAGCAAAAAGGCTGACAAAGCAACGTCCCTGAGTGGATATGGCATCACTGACGCACTGCCCAATCTAAACCCGCTACCAGGCGGCAGCTATGACCTTCACGGTACCAATTATGCATTCGTGTCTGCCCAGCTCGAATCGCACTTGTGCCAAAACTGCTACTGGAATGGTACCCAGTGGATGCGGCACGACACCACACGCCCTGCGGTTGCACTTGTAGCGGGTAACGGTGGTTTGCGTGTACAGCATGTTCCACCTGGCCCAAATCCCATTGTCTTTACTTCCGCTGCGCAAGTGGTCGACACCGAAAGGCGAGCGACCACACAAAGCGCGGGGATCGCACCAATAGCCACGCTGGAACAGCTAGACGCTGGGGTAGACGACAGCTTGATCGTTCCCCCTCAAAAGCTACGGTGGGGCTTTTCCATCAGCCTATCGGCAAATGGCTACATAGCCTTTCCGCGGTGGTTGGGCGGGCTGGTCGTTCAATGGGGCAATGCCTACATCTCGGAGAACAACACGCAGTTCCTTTTCCCGATCGCCTTCCCCAACAACTGCTTCGTCCTGAATGTTGGGACAGGCGAGAACACGACTGGGGTGGCAGAGGTGATGAACATCAAGCCCGGTTCGCTCAGCAAAACCGGCTTCATCGGACTGGCCACCGCCACTTCGACCTACCCCTATATCGCGATCGGTCACTGAGGCCCCCTAATGAGCAACTTCTACTACTGCCCGTCGCTTCATACTTTCCTGGTGCAAGGTCTGCATCCCAGGATCCCAGCCGATTCAGTAAAGGTCAGCCATACCGACTATCTCAATCTCCTGGAAAAACAGTCGCAAGGCTTGCACATCATTTTCGACCCAAGCCTAAACAGACCGGTAGCACGTCCTGCATCAGGGGCACCAGAGCCAGAGCTACTGGATAACCTGTATCGACAAAAAGTAGCCGAGATCAACTCTGCCTGCGAAGCCACAATCACCGCAGGCTTTTGGTCCAGCGCCCTTGGAGAGCCTCATCAGTACCCCAGCAAGTTGGACGACCAACTGAACCTTACTGGGGTGATTCTTCAGGGCTTCGACAGTCGCTTCGGCTGCCGAGACAAGCAAGGCGTCAAGGAGCTGCGACTACACACCGCCAAACAGCTGCGTCAGGTCAGCGATGACTTCACCACGTACAAGCTCGAGCTATTGCAGCGATCCAACGTGCTTAAGCAGCAACTGGCACAGGCCCTGAGCAACGGTGATATTAACGCTATACAAGTTGTTACATGGGAGAGTCTGCAGCCATGAACTGGCCCCTCCTGACCCTGCGCTGGCCCACCGAGGCAACCCGCTGGATGGGCCAGCTGGACGCCGCCAAGGCCCTGGCCGGCAGCGAGCTGGCCAGTACCGCCCAGCGCCTGAACGGCCTGCAGGGCCTGGCGAGCACCAACCCCGGCCCGGTCGGCGCTGCGGCCAAGGGCGCGATCGAGGCCGGGCGCCAGGCCCTGGCCGAACAGCTGGGCGAAGTGCCCAGGTGCCTGGTGGTGACGCCGTTCCAGAGCGGTATCGGCCAGGGGCGTGGCTACCAGCGCTTCCTGTCCGCGCCGAACCTGCTGCAGCAGTTGGCCAACAAGCTGACCGACGCCACCGACAACGGCAGCCCCCAGGGTGAGCAGCACGCACTGTGCCTGCTGTTCCTGGGTACCCGCCACGATCAGCTGGCCGCCGGCCTGGCCCGCTTCAACGCCCTGATGCCGATCCCCGAACTGGTGCGCGCGCAACGCCGCGCCGAGCACCTGGCCCGGCTCGAAACCGAGAAATGGCAGATTCCCCAGGCCACCGCCCTGC
The DNA here is from genome assembly GCF_057480815.1 of Pseudomonas sp. P106(2024). Taxonomy (NCBI): domain Bacteria; kingdom Pseudomonadati; phylum Pseudomonadota; class Gammaproteobacteria; order Pseudomonadales; family Pseudomonadaceae; genus Pseudomonas; species Pseudomonas sp. P106(2024). The sequence goes on from NZ_JBLIYU010000007.1 coordinate 247,090, forward strand.
CGCGCTGGGAGGCCTTGCCGCTGGAGCGCTGCACGGTGCTGAAGGCGGCCCAGCAATCGCTGGCCGGGCAGATCGCGGTGCTGGAAAGCTACGCCGCCGACAGCTCGCCCATGAGCGACCTGTCCGGGCTGGCGGCGCGCAAGGCCAACCAGCAGCAGGTCCGCGACCAGCGCCTGGCCGACCTGCGCGACCTGCTGGAAGGCGGCCAGGCCGACAGCTCGGTGCGCACCCGCCTGCTGGGCCCGGGCAACAACACGCAACTGCGCCGCATGCTGCTCGAAGGCGATGCCCCGGGGCATGAATGGGTGATGAGCGCCGGCGTGATCCTGGTCGGCTCGGCCAAGGGCCTGAGCTTCGTTCGTGAAATGGTGGGTTTATGACACTGCTACTGTTGGACGGCCAGCCCGTCGAAGGCAAGACCCTGAAAGTCACCGGCAACCTGCGCATCGAAGCCGAGGACCTGTCCGGCCAGACCAGCAACACCGACACCGCGCACAAGGGCTTCAAGCCCAAGACCCTCACGGTCACCCTGACCATCCCCTACGTCAACGGCGCCTGGCTGCGCAGCCTGATGCGCCTGGCCGAAGCCACCGAGAGCGGTGGCCAACTCAAGACCTACCGCATCGTCAACGACACGGCCGAAGCCTTCGGCATCCGCCAGGTCCGCTTCGCCGACAGCGTCAACGCCCGGGAAGACGACTCGCTGGCCTGCTGGCGGGTGCAGTTCGGCCTGGCCGAAAAGACCTCCAACCCGGAAAAGGTCGAAAAGCGTCGCGCCAAAAAACGCGTCAAGGCCCAGGCCGCTCCGGGGGCGGCGGTGGGCGCGAAAGAGGAGGAAGAGGAGAAGGACCCGGAGCTGACCAGCTTCGAGCGCCTGCTGAAAAAAGTGGATGACTGGCTGGGAGAGAAGTCATGAAGCTGCATCAGGTACTCAATGTCGGCGGCGAGCGATACGAGCTGGTCAGGGCGGACGTGCGCCTGGAACTGCGCAACCCGGGGCGGGCAACCTTCATCGTCCAGGCCGAGGCGCCCCTCAAGGGCCTGGTCACCCTCGACATCGGCTACAACGACAGCCCGCTGCAGCGGCACTTCATCGGCTACGTCGAGCGCTGCACCAGCGCCAACGCCAGGCAGCAATTGCTGTTCTGCCGGGAACTGGCGGCGATCCTGGCCAAGCCACTGCCGATGAACCTGCGCCACGTCGACCTGCGCGGCGTGCTCGACCAGATCGGCCAGCACACTGGCCTGCGCTTTCGCGTGCCCGAGCGGCCCTACGCCTCGGTGCGCGCGCCGTTCTTCTACAGCCTGGCCGCCGGCTTCCAGGCCATGGAAAGCCTGGCCCAGGTCTTCGACATCCCCGACTTCATCTGGCAGCAGCAGGGCAACGGCGAGGTGTACGTGGGCAGCTGGGCCGACAGCTACTTCGGCGCGCGCCCCGCGCTGCAACTGCCCATGGAGCTGTTCGACAACTACCAGGGCAACCAGAGCGCCAGCATTGCGGCCCTGCCAGGGCTGCGTCCGGGCGCACCAATCAACCACGGCGAGCGCGTGACCCATGTCGCGCTGGCCGACAGCCAGATGGCCATACGATGGAAGACGCAATCCGCCGCGCCGTAGCGCGCCAGTTCCCCGAAATCACCGGCGGCTATCACCTGCCGCGCTTCGGCCGCGTGGTCGCGGTGCCCGATGCGCCGGAGGCGCCCGGGCTGTGCGACGATTTCCGCCCGCGCTTCGGCGTCGATGTCCAGGTGCTGCTGCCGGACGGCGAGCCCGACCCGGCGCTGCCGGTGTTCACCAGCCTGCCGCTGCCGGCGCCCATGGGCGGCCAGGAACGCGGCATGTTCGGCTTCCCCGAGGAGGGCACCACCGTGGTGCTGTCGTTCGCCTACGGGCTGCCGCACAAGCCGTTCATCCAGCAGATCCTGCCCCACGGACTGAGCCTGCCCAAGGTGCCGAAGGGCGACCTGGTGTGGCAGCACAGCGAAGCCTGCCAGCAACGCGCCGACGCCGACGGCAACTGGCTGCGCCAGACCGATGGCCGGATCCGCGACAAGGCGATCGAGCGCGAGGTCGAGGCACTGGCCAACACCGAACAGTTCCAGAGCCATGCCCGGACGGTGGACGACCACTCCACCGAGACCGTCGGCGGGATCAAGAAGATCGAGGCCCTCGGCGCGCTCAAGCTGCTGTCCGGCGGCTCTGCCAGCCTGGCCGCTCTCGACGATCTGCACCAGGCCACCGGGCGCGACCTGAACCTGGCGGTGGGGCAGAAGCTCAACGCGGCGATCGGCGGCGACGTCCAGGAGCGGGTCGAGGGCCTGCGCGACAGCGTGGTGAAGATCAGCCAGCGCCTGCAGGCGCCGAAGACCTGGCTGGGCTCCGAGGCGGTGAACGTGCTGCAGGTGCTCTGCGACCTGCTCGACCTGGTTCAGGAAATGAACATCGAGCTGGCCGGGCATGTGCACGGGCCCACGCCACCACCTGGCAATGCAGCGGCCTTCAGCGGCGCGGCGGTGCGGGCCCAGGCCATGGGGCTCAAGTTGAAGCCGATCACGCTGTGATCTTCAGGGCATTTCGTACTCGCGGGGCCAGCCCGCTCCCACAGGTTCAGCCTTGAGCCTGTGGGAGCGGGCTGGCCCCGCGTTGCGTTTGGGCGGAAAAAGTTGAGTGTTCGCACGACTGACTGCCAGCAGACTTGGATTTAACCCACCGCGCAAGCAGCCCAGGCTGGACGCTTTTCCGTGAACAGGCCTACTCCATGACGCAGCAGACCCAACGCCCCAAGGCAGTCCCCACCGTACAGGTGAATACCGACGAAGTGATCGTCACCGAATGGCGCTTCGCCCCCGGCGCCGAGACCGGCCAGCATCGCCACGGCCTCGATTACGTGGTGGTGCCGATGACCGACGGCACCTTGTTGCTGGAAACCCCGGAGGGTGACAAACACGCCCCCCTGGTGGCAGGCCAGAGCTACTTCCGCAAAGCCGGCGTGGAACACAACGTGGTCAATGCCAGCGATCACGAGATCGTGTTCATCGAGACCGAGTTGAAATAACATGGCCTCACGCAGGCCGCTCCTACACCTGCGTGAACCGGGATAACCGAAGCACTGCCTCGAAACCCGATGGACCTGACCACTGCCGGTCAACCGTCGGGACAAATGGGTCCGGACCTTGGCCGGCCCGTTTATCGGAGGCAACACATGAGCCCGCGTATCTGGCTGCTGGCCCTGGCGACATTCGCCACGGGCATGGCGGAAAACATCACGGTCGGCATCCTGCCGGCCCTGGCCGATGGCCTGGACGTTCCGCTCGGCGTGGCCGGGCAACTGACCACCGTCTTCTCCCTGAGCTTCGCCCTCGTCGCGCCCTTCTCTCCCCTGCTCACCACACGCTTGCCGTTGCGTGGCCTGCTGTGCGCCACGTTGGCTTTGTTCGCCCTGTGCAACCTGCTCGCGGCCTGGGCGCCCGGTTACACCGCGCTGTTGATCGCCCGTATCGGCATGGCCACAACCAGCGCGATGACCTGCCTGACGTGCACACTGATGGCCACGCGCATGGCGCCCGAAGCCCTGCGCGGGCGCGCCATCGGGGTAATCTTCATGGGTATCTGCAGCTCGCTGATACTGGGTGTGCCGGCCGGCATGCTGCTGTGCGACGCCCTGGGCTGGCGCGGCGTGTTCCTCGGCCTTAGTGCCTTGACGGTAGCGGTGCTGCTGATGGCCTGGCGCGGGCTGCCGACGCTGCAGAGCACCGAACGCATCGCCCTTGCCAGCTACGTGCGCCACCTGCGCGATAGCCGCCTCACGGCCGCGCAGGGGGTATCGCTGTTGATGATCGCCGGGCACTTCACTGTATTCGCCTACCTCGCGCCTTACGCCCAGCAGGTCGCCCATGTACCGCCGCAATGGCTGGCAGCGGTGTTCGCGGCATTCGGCATTGCCGGTGTCTCGGGCGGCTATGTCGGTGGCTGGATGGCCGATCGGTTGGGTGTGGCCAAGGCCATCCTGCTGGCGCCTCTGTTGTACCTCGCCAGCCTGCTGATGCTACCGCTTAGCGCGGGCACGCCGTGGCTGTTCCTGCCGGCGATGATGCTCTGGGGCGGGCTGAGCTGGACCACCTCGCCAGTGGTGCAGAGCTACCTGGCCAGGCGCGGCGAGGATACCTTCCCGGCGGGCATGAGCCTGAACATGTCGGCCATGCACCTAGGCGTCGGATTGGGCTCGGCCATCGGTGGCGTGGTGATCACAGGCTCGGCACTGGAAGCCACGCCTTGGGCCGGGGCATTATTGACCGCTCTGGCAGCGGGGTTGGCGATCTGGTCCGCGACACCTGCGAATGGCATATTGAAACTGGCGCGGTAATCGCTCACCGCACCAGTGAAAGCGCTACTTGGCCAACTTGCTGTAGCTGGTCATCAGGTTGCGATAATCGGGGATGTGGTTGGAGAACAGCGTGCCCAGCCCCTCGATGTCATTGCGCCAGTCGCGGTGCAGCTCGCATGCCACGCCGAACCAGGTCATCAGTTGCGCGCCCGCGGCCTCCATGCGCCGCCAGGCCGAGTCGCGGGTCAACTCGTTGAAGGTGCCGGAGGCGTCGGTGACGACGAATACATCGAAACCCTCCTCCAGCGCCGACAGCGCCGGGAAGGCCACGCAAACCTCGGTGACCACCCCGGCGATGATCAGTTGCTTCTTGCCGGTGGCCTTCACCGCCTTGACGAAGTCTTCGTTGTCCCAGGCATTGATGTTGCCGGGGCGGGCAATGTAGGGCGCGTCGGGGAATTGCTCCTTGAGCTCGGGCACCAGAGGGCCGTTGGGGCCGGTTTCGAAGCTGGTGGTGAGGATGGTGGGCAGCTTGAAATACCTGGCGAGGTCGGAAAGCGCCAGCACGTTGTTCTTGAAGCGGTCGGGGTCGATATCTCGCACCAGCGACAGCAGGCCGGTCTGGTGGTCGACCAGCAGTACTGCGGCGTTGTTCTTGTCCAGGCGGTTGTAGTGGAAAGCCATGGCTGAACTCCTTGCTTCAAAGGTAGGGAGTTTCAGCGTAGGCAAACATGGCGTGCAGGGCCGACCGTCAGTCGCTTGAACTTCATTAAACCAAACGTGTCCCGTGGAGCCGCTCCTACGGAGGGTTCTCGCCAGCCATTGGTTCACGATTTCCTGAACTGATTATTTGCCCACAGCGATTTTTCCCACCGCCCACCGCCACCAGAATCGCTTCACCAACAATCACAATAAACCGTGAGGCCACTCCCGTGGACCAGACACTCCAGGTACGGCAGGCCGCCGCCGACCTCGTCGCCGCCTTCGCCAGCAACGATACCGCCCGCTACTTCGCCTGCTTCAGCGAAGATGCCACCTTTCTCTTCCACACCGTGCCGCAACCGCTGCTGTCACGCCGAGCCTACGAAGAACTCTGGGCCAGCTGGCAGGCGGACGGATTCGTCGTGCTCGGTTGCGAGTCGAGCAACGCGCAGGTGAGCCTGCAGGGCGACGTGGCGGTCTTCATGCACGATGTGGCCACGCGCCTGCGCGTCGCCGGCGAAACCTTAGACCTGAACGAGCGCGAGACCATCGTCTTTCGCCTGCACGGCGAACGCTGGCTGGCCTGTCACGAACACTTGTCGGTCATCTCGCCGGCCTGATTCCCTTTCAAGCGGCCCTGCCGCACTGCCATCGCACCCACAACAAGGCCGCCCGACGGCCGACAACATTCGCGCTGGAGCATCACCATGAGCCACTCGACCGGTATCGAGACCAATGGCGTCGAACAGATCCCCGACGATCAACGCGACGCCACCCCGCTGGACCTGTTCCGCCTGATCTTCGGCGGCGCCAACACCTTCGCCACCGCCGTGCTGGGCAGCTTCCCCGTGCTGTTCGGGCTGTCGTTCCAGGCCGGCGTCTGGGCGATTTTGCTCGGCGTCGGCGTGGGCGCGTTGATCCTTGCGCCGATGGGCCTGTTCGGCGCGCTCAACGGCACCAACAACGCGGTATCGTCCGGCGCCCACTTCGGCGTGCACGGGCGTATCGTCGGCTCGTTCCTGTCGCTGCTGACCGCCGTGGCGTTCTTCTCGCTGTCGGTGTGGAGCTCGGGCGATGCCCTGGTCGGCGGCGCCAAGCGCCTGGTCGGCCTGCCGGAAACCGACCTGACCCTGGGCCTGGCCTACGGCCTGTTCGCGGTGCTGGTGCTGGTGGTGTGCATCTTTGGTTTTCGTTTCATGCTTTGGGTCAACAAGATCGCGGTGTGGGCCTCGAGCCTGCTGTTCCTGCTGGGCATCTTCGCCTTCGCCGGGCCCTTCGACGCGGGCTACGCCGGCAGCGTCAACCTCGGCCAGGCCGGTTTCTGGGCGGCGTTCGTCGGCGCGGCGATCCTGGCCATGAGCAACCCGGTGTCGTTCGGCGCCTTCCTTGGCGACTGGTCGCGCTATATCCCGCGCGAGACCGCCAAGTCGCGCATCATGCTGGCAGTGATCCTCGCCCAGGCCGCCACGCTGATTCCGTTCCTGTTCGGCCTGTGCACCGCCACCCTGGTGGCCAGCCAGGCACCGGACTACATCGCCGCCAACAACTACGTCGGCGGCCTGCTGGCGATCTCGCCGGGCTGGTTCTTCCTGCCGGTGTGCCTGATCGCGGTGATCGGCGGCATGTCCACCGGCACCACGGCGCTGTACGGCACCGGCCTGGACATGTCCAGCGTGTTCCCGCGCCTGCTCAGCCGCGCCGCCGCCACCCTGCTGATCGGCGTGCTGGCCATCGGTTTCATCTTCGTCGGCCGCTTCACCTTCAACCTGGTGCAGAGCGTGTCGACCTTCGCCGTGCTGATCATCACCTGCACAAGCCCCTGGATGGTGATCATGATCCTCGGCCTGATCACCCGCCGCGGCTTCTACCACGCCGATGACCTGCAGGTGTTCACCCGCGGCCAGCAGGGCGGCCACTACTGGTTCGACCATGGCTGGAACTGGCGCGGCATGGGCGCGTGGATCCCCAGCGCTGTGGTCGGCCTGTGCTTCGTCAACCTGCCGGGGCAGTTCGTCGGCCCGCTGGGCGAGCTGGCCGGCGGCATCGACCTGAGCCTGCCGGTGACCCTCGGCATCGCCGCCGTGCTGTACCTGATCCTGCTCAACCTGTTCCCTGAACCCGCTGGCGTGTATGGCCCACAAGGCCCGCGCTGGGTGCGCTGCAAAAGCACACCCGTAAAGCCTGTGACCACCGCCGAAATGGCCTGACCGGAATCCGACCATGACCACACCTCACTACATCGACGGCCGCTGGGTCGAAGGCCTGGGCAGCGACTGCATCGTTGTCCACAACCCGTCCGACGGCCAGCCGTTCAGCGAACTGATGGCCGCCAGCAGCGCCCAGGTCGACCAGGCCGTGGCCGCCGCGCGTCGTGCCCTGGCGTCCTGGAAAACGGTCAGCGCCGCCGAGCGCGCCACCTACCTGCGCGGCTTCGCCGAACAGTTGGGCCAGCGCCGCGACGAGCTGATTGCCCTGCAGATGCGCAACAACGGCAAGCCGCGCCACGAGGCCGAGATCGACCTGGACGACGCCATCGCCACCTTCGCCTACTACGCAGACCTCGCCGAGCAACTGCCGGCGAAGAACCGTGACGTGCCCCTGGCCGCGCCCGGCTTCAGCGCCCGCACCCGCCTGGAGCCGGTGGGCGTGGTCGGCCTGATCGTGCCGTGGAACTTCCCGCTGGTGACCAGCGCCTGGAAGCTCGCCCCGGCCCTGGCGGCCGGCTGCACCGTGGTGCTCAAGCCTTCCGAAGTCACCCCGCTGATCGAGCAGGCCTACGGCCAGATCGCCGAGGTGCTGGGCCTGCCGGCCGGCGTGCTGAACATCGTGGGCGGCAAGGCCGAGACCGGCGCCGCCCTGAGCGGCCACAACGGCCTGGACAAGCTGTCGTTCACCGGCAGCAACGGCGTCGGCAGCCAAGTGATGCGCGCCGCCGCGGCCCAGTGTCGGCCGGTGACGCTGGAGCTGGGCGGCAAGTCGGCCATCGTGGTGTTCGACGATTGCGATGTCGACCAGGCGGTGGAGTGGATCGTCGCCGGCATCACCTGGAACGCCGGGCAGATGTGCTCGGCCACCTCGCGCCTGCTGGTGCAGGACGGCATCGCCGATGCCCTGTTGCCGCGCTTGCAGGCGGCGCTGGAGGCATTGCGCGTGGGCAACCCGCTGGCGGAAGAAGTGGACATGGGGCCGCTGACCAGCCAGGCGCAGTGGCTCAAGGTCGCCGGCTATTTCGCCACCGCCCGCGAAGAGGGCCTGACGTGCCTGGCCGGCGGCAAGGCGCTGGACCATGACGGCTGGTTCGTCAGCCCGACGCTGTACGTGGACGTACCAGTGAGCAGCCGCCTGTGGAGCGAGGAGATCTTCGGCCCGGTGCTCTGCGCACGACGCTTCGGCACCGAGGCCGAGGCCATCGCCCAGGCCAACGACAGCCGCTTCGGGCTAGTGGCCACTGTCTGCTCCGCCGACCTGGAACGCGCCGAGCGCGTGGCCGATGCGCTGGAGGTCGGGCATGTGTGGATCAACTCGGTGCAGGCGGTGTTCGTCGAGACCTCGTGGGGCGGGACCAAGGGCAGTGGGATTGGGCGAGAGCTTGGGCCTTGGGGGCTTTCGGGGTATCAGTCGGTGAAGCATGTGACGCGGTGTTTGGGGTGAGTAGCTGAGCCCTTTCACAGGGCGCGTGAGGCTGGCAGGTGTTCGACGGCAGCCTTGCAGCGCCTGCGAGATCGAGCGCCGCCCGCGCGACGCAAGGCCGCTCCCACATTTGTTGCAACGTACCGAACCTGTCAGGCCATGGTTGCCCGCCTTGGTGCCTGTCTTGAGACAGGTGAGGCGCCAGTGGTACCTACACTGAAACCGCGTCGTACCAGCAAGGCGGATCCGGTAATGGCACAGGTTTGACTGGCCCGAAACAGATGCAGGAGCGGCCTTGTGTCGCGAAAGGGCTGCGAAGCGGCCCCAGGGTCTGCGCCACAAGACAGATCGCCGGGGCCGCTTTGTGGCCCTTTCGCGGCACAAGGCCGATCCTACAAGAGCCGAGATAGCCTCACGCCGGCTCGTCGGCCGGTCGCCCATTCTCCTGCACCAACACCATGCTCTGCGGCGACGACAGGGCGATGCCCTCGTCACGCAAGCGCCCGAGGATGGTGAACAGCAGGTCGCTGCGCGTGCTCGACACCTGCCGCGGCGAGGCAACGTAACCGCTCACACCGATCACCATGCCACTGCTGGTCAGGTCCTTGAAGGTCACCGACGTGGCCGGCGCATCGAGGATCGACTCATGCTCCTTGTACGCCGCCAGCAACACCTCGCGCACCTTCGCCGGGTCAGTCTCCAGCGGCAGCGTCAAGGTAATGCCAACCACGCCCAAGGCATTGGCCATGGTCACGTTACGCACGTTCTGCGAGATGAACTGCGAGTTGGGCACGATCACCGTCGAGCGGTCGGACATCTGGATCTCGGTGGCGCGCACGTTGATCCGGCGAATGTCACCCTCGACACCGGCCAGGCTCACCCAGTCACCCACCTTCACCGGGCGCTCGGTAAGCAAAATCAGGCCGGAGATGAAGTTCTGCACGATCTGCTGCAGGCCGAAACCGATACCCACCGACAGCGCACTGACCACCCAGGTCAGGCTGGTCAGGTTGATGTGCAGGGTGGACATCACCAGCATGGCCAGGAACAGGAAGCCCAGGTAGCCGACCAGGGTCACCAGCGAGGCGCGCATGCCGGCGTCCATGTCGGTCTCCGGCAGCAGGCGCTCGCTCAGCCAGCGCTTGACCACGCGGATGGCGAACCAGCCACCGATGAAGATCGCCACGGCCAGGAAGATGTCCTGGGGCACGATGTTCAGGTTGCCCAGCACCTTGCCGCCGGTGCCGTCCCAGTCCGCCAGGCTCAGCAGTAGCTCGCCTGGGCTGGTGCCCGAAGGCATGAACACCAGCAGCGCGGCGGCGAACAGCAACAGCGTGCGGCCGATGCCCGCCAGCACCGTGCTGGCCTGGGCCTGGTGGCGTTGCTGCAGGCCAAGCGCCGAGGCCAGCGCCAGGCCACCGGGCTGACGGGGCGACAGCAGGGTTTCGCACAAGTCGCCGAACACCGTCACCAGCAGGTAGGCACAGACCACCACCACGCTGATCCACAGCAGCTTGGCGGTAAGGAAGTAGGCCAGCGTCAGGTAGCCGGCCAGCAAGGTCAGCAGGATCGCCAGCACCCACACCACGATCACGAACGGGATCAGCCCGGCCAGGCCCTTGGGCCGCTCCAGGTCATGCTGGCGACGGGCGCGGCGGTAGCGCAGCAGGGCCACGACAAACAGCAGTGACACCACCAGCGCGGTCAGGCCGTTGGTGGCCAGGGTCAGCGCCAGGCTGGTGCCGATCACGCTGTTGATGCGTTCCTGGGTGAGCAGCACCATCAGCGCCAGGGCCAGGACCTTGGGGAACCAGCCCAGTGCGCTGGCCACCTCGTCGGGGATCGGCGGCAGGCGCCAGGACGGACGCTGCAACATCAGCATGGCGCGGCCCAGGCCCGAGATGAAGGCGCTGAAGATCACCAGGGCGAGGATATGGTTGGTCAGGCTGGCGAGGTCCGTGCCCAGATCCGCGCTGCTCTCCAGGCCCCAGCGCAGCAACGACACCGAGCCGGAAATGGTGCCCAGGGTCGCCAGGCTGACACTCAGCGCCAGGGCGCTGCGGCGCAGGCGGCCTTCGGGCAGCCAGCGGATCATGGCGTCGGCCAGCAGGCGCTCCAATATCCGGCGCACCAGGGTCCAGACCAGTACCGCCGCGACCAGCGCGGTAATGAACAGCCAGCGGTGCTCGGCGCTGAAAGCGCTGGCCATGGCGTCCGACACCTCGCCCCGCAGGTCGCGCAGGCGCGCCACGTCGTCGTCGGTGGGGCGGATCAGGCTCGACCAGAACGCCGGGCTCAACGGGCTGGCGGCGCGGCTGGTGATCTGCGAGTTGAACAGGCTGCGGCGCAGGTTGACGATCTGTGTCGACAGGTCACGGGCCGACTGGGTCAGCGTGGTGGCGTCCTTCTGCTCGGCGACCAGCTTGTTCTTTTCGTCGTTAAGCTGCTTGCGCTGGCGGGTCAGGCTCTCGGCCTCCTCCTCCAGCGGCGGGCCAAGCACGTTGAGCTGGTCGTCCAGGCGCTGCACGTCGGCGGTGCGCTGGGTGGCCAGCACATCGGCCTGGCGCTGCACCTGCAGGGCCGACTGGCGCAACTGCGCGAGCAGGTCGTCGTTGGCGTTGCTGGTGACGCCCTGGCGGATCTGGTCGAGCCGTTCGCTCAACGCCTCCAGGCTGGCGTTCTCGTCCAGCACCTGCTGTTCGGCCACGGCCAGGCGCGATACCGGCGTGGCCGGCTGGGCCCATGCCGGCATGGCCAGGCACAACAGCAGGGCGAAAATCCCCGCATAGAATCGGTCAAGGCTGACACGCCTCATCGAAGGTTCCTCTACACAACTCGACAGGGCGTGGATTCTACGCGGTCTGGAGGCTCAGGAGAGTGCCGTCTCTCGGTCCAGCAGCTGGCGCTTGCGTTCGATGCCCCAACGGTAGCCGCTGAGGTCGCCGTCGCGGCGTACCACCCGGTGGCAGGGAATGGCCACGGCGATCGCGTTGGCCGCGCAGGCCTGGGCGACGGCCCGCACGGCCTTGGGCGCGCCGATGCGCTCGGCGATGTCGGTGTAGCTGACCGTGGTCCCCGCCGGCACCTCGCGCAGCGCCTGCCAGACCCGCTCCTGGAACGCCGTGCCCTGCACATCCAGAGGCAGCGCCAGACCCAGGGCCGGCGCCTCGACGAAGCCGATCACCTCGGCCACCAGCCGCTCGAAAGCGTCATCGCCGCCGATCAGCTGGGCCTTGGGAAATTTGTCCTGCAGGTCCTTGAGCAAGGGTTCGGGCTCGTCACCGAGCAGGATCGCGCAGATGCCCCGTTCGCTCTGGGCCACCAGGATCGCCCCAAGTGAGCATTGGGCCAGGGCGAAACGGATGGTCGCGCCCTGGCCGCCGGCACGGTATTCCCTGGGGCGCATGCCCAGGCGCTCGCCGGCGCTTTCGTAGAAGCGGCTGTTGGAGTTGTAGCCGGCGTCGAAGATGGCTTCGGTGACACTGCCGGCGGCGTCCAAGCGCTCGCGCAGGCGCTGGGCGCGGAAGGCCGAGGCGTAGGCCTTGGGGGTCAGGCCGGTCTCGGCCTTGAACAGGCGGTGCAGGTGGAACGGGCTGACGTTGAGCTTGCTGCCGAGCTGGTCGAGGTTGGGGGCGGTCTGGCTGGCCTCGATCAGGCGACAGGCGCGGGCCACCAGCTCGGTACGGCGGCTGCCCTGCCCGCCCTTGCAGCGCTTGCACGGGCGATAACCGGCGGCCTCGGCCTGGGCAGCGGCGCTGAAAAATTCGACGTTCTCGCGCTTGGCCAGGCGCGACTTGCAGGCGGGCTGGCAATACACGCCGGTGGTGCGCACGGCGTAGACAAAGTGGCCTGTGGCGGCCGTGTCGCGAGCCTGCACGGCGTGCCAGCGTTCGGCGTCGGTGGTGTAGGTGGTCGGGGCGGGCTTCATCAGGGGCCTCTCCTGGGAATCGATAACGTCAGCCTGGCAGGGTAATTGATGCGTGGAACTCCGATTCTTGCGGTGTTTTCACGGGGCCCACGACACTTCAAGCCCGCCACAGGTACCAGGCCGCCACGGTGCGATGAGGGCTCCACGCCCCGCCCAATGCCCGCATCTGCGCAGGCGTCGGCGCCTTGTCCAAGCCTTTCATGCGCCGATACCCCTCGCGCACGCCAAAATCATCCACCGGCAGGATATCCGATCGCTCCAGGCTGTAGATCAGCAGCATCTCCACGGTCCAGCGCCCGACCCCACGCAGCGCCACCAGACGCTCGACCAGCGCGGCGTCCGGCAGGCTCAGCGCCTCTTCCCGGCTGGGCACCACACCCTCCAATCGCGCCTGGGCGATCCCATGAACCGTGGCAATCTTGCTCGCGGAGAACCCACAGGCGCGCATCGCCTCAGGCGTCACCGCCAGCAGCTGTTCGGGCGCGGGAAACGCCCCATCCGGGAACAGCGCCAGCAACCGCCCGAGGATCGCCTCGGCCGCCCGTGCATGCAATTGCTGATAGGCGATGGCCCGCACCAGCGCCTCGTACGGCTCGCGCCCGGGCGTGGCACGGTGCAGGCAAGGCCCCACGGCGGCAATATGCCGCGCCCAGTCCGGGTCCTGCCCGGCCAGCCAGGCAGCGGCATCGTCAAAGGCCTGCGGGGATAGGTCTGCAAGGATCATCAAAGGCGTTCGCACAAGTCACGATCCCCTAGCCTAGCCCAACCGTTCATCGGTGAAACGCTCAATCTTGCTCATCGAGTCAGAGGCCTACCATTGATCCGCCCGCATTGCCCCGCATAGAATTGAGAATTATTAACAATCACATTATCCAGGCAGGCTCTCCAGACGATGCAGATCGAAGACACGCTGAAACCGGCCGAGGTCGATCTGCTCTATCAGGCACACCACCGCTGGCTACGCGGCTGGCTCGGCGCCCGGGTCGGCTGCCGGGAGCACGCCGCGGACCTGGCCCAGGACACCTTCGTGCGCCTGCTCAAGGCGCGCCAGGTTTCACCGCTCAAGGAGCCACGGGCCTACCTGAGCAGCATCGCCCGCGGCCTGATGATCGACCAGTTCCGTCGCCGCGCCCTGGAAAAAGCCTACCTCGAGAGCCTGGCCAACCTGCCCGAGCAAGAAGCCCCCAGCGAGGAACAGCGCCTGCTGATCCTCGACACCCTCGAACGCCTCGACCGCGCCCTGCAACGCCTCAAGCCACGGGTGCGCCAGGCGTTCCTGCTGGCACAGCTTGACGGCCTCACCCTCACCCAGGTCGCGCAGCGCCTGGACGTTTCCCGGGCCACCGTCGAGCGCGACCTGGCCAAGGCCTTGGGTGTCTGCTACCGGATCCGCTACGCCGATGCCTGACCAGAACCCGAGCCAGGCCCAGGTCGACCAAGCCATCGAATGGCTGGTGAAACTGCGCTACGACAGCCCCGGCCCACACACCGAACAGCAGTTCCAGCGCTGGCTGGCCAGCCACCCGCAGCATGCCCAGGCCTGGCAGCGGGTCAGTAGCCTCGGCGACGAACTGGCCAGCCTGCCCGCCGAGCTGAGCCGCCAGACCCTGGCCGGCAGCGAACGCCGCCGCATGAGCCGGCGCGACCACCTCAAGCTACTGTCGCTGCTCGCGCTCGGCGCCAGTGTCGGCTGGGCCGCGCGCGAGCCCCTGAGCCTGCCGGCGCTGATGGCCGACAGCCGCACCGCCACCGGCGAGCGTCGTGAGCTGCTGGGCAGCGACGGCAGCCTTATCCGCCTGAACACCGCCAGCGCCATCGACCTGCGCTACAGCGACGAGCAGCGCCAACTGACCCTGTTGCGCGGCGAGGTCAGCCTGGACGGCAACACCAACGACAACCGCCCGTTCACCATCGACACCCGCGTCGGCGCCCTGAGCACCCAGGGCGGTCAACTGCTGCTGCGGGAGAATGCCCAGGGCCTGCTGCTGGCCGTGCGCCGCGGCGAGGTGACGCTGTTCCCCGCTTCTGCCGCCGCCCATCGGGTCAAGCCCGGCGAAGTGCTGCAGGTGTTCGCCCAGGGCGACTTCCAGCCCGCCACCCTGCACGGTGACCCCTGGGGCTGGACCGATGGCGTACTCAGCGTGCAGCAGATGCCCCTGGGCGAGTTCACCGACGAACTGTCGCGCTACCGCCCCGGCCTGCTGCGCTGCGCGCCGGAAGTTGCCGGGCTCAAGGTTTCCGGCACCTTCCAGCTGGCCGACACCGACCAGATCCTGCTGCTGGTCGCCCGCAGCCTGCCGGTGCGCGTCGACTACCGCACGCGCTTCTGGGTGAGCATCGGCGCCGCCTGAAAACATCAAAAAAATAAATGAGGTGGAATCTCATTCTCGTCCGGCCTGAAGGAAACAAGCCCGAACAGTGGTCTGCCAACCTTCAGGAGCGCTTCATGATCCGCCCGTGTTCCCCCCGCAACGCCCCCCTGCGCCATGCCATCCGCGCCGCCGCCCTGGGCCTGGGCGTGGCCTGCGCCGGCCTGCCGCCGACCCTCGCCCTTGCCGCGCCCGCCAGCCAGAGCCAGCCGCGCGACTGGAACATCGCGGCCGGCCCGCTGGCCGCCGCGCTGGACCAGCTGGCGCGCCAGGGCGGGCTGAACCTGTCGTTCGACGCCGGCAGCCTGCGGGGCAAGGCCACCCAGGGCGTCCAAGGCCGGCATGACAGCGCCCAGGCCCTGCAGATCCTGCTGCGGGGCAGCGATGTGCAGGTCCAGCAGGAAAGCGACAAGAGCTTCCTGCTGCTCCCTGCCCTGGACGTCGGCGACGCCCTGCAACTGGGCGCCACCAGCATCTCCAGCAACCGCCTGGGCGAGACCACCGAGCACAGCGGCTCCTACACCACCGGTGCGGTGACCATCGGCAAGACCCCGCAAAGCATCCGCCACACCCCGCAGTCGGTGACCGTGGTCACCCGCCAGCGGATCGACGACCAGAACATCACCAACCTCACCAACCTGCTCGAGCAGACCCCCGGCGTGGTGGTCAACCTCACCGACAGCGAGCGGGTGCAGTACTTCTCGCGCGGCTACCAGATCGATGCCATCCAGTACGACGGCGCCAGCGTGGTGCAGAGCAGCGGCGGCGGCTCGTTCATCCAGAGCGACTCGGCGATCCTCGACCGCGCCGAGGTCCTGCGCGGCGCCACCGGCATGCTGCGCGGCGCCGGCAACCCCTCGGGCACCGTCAATCTGGTGCGCAAGCGGCCCACCTATGAGTTCCAGGGCGAAGGCAGCGTCACCCTCGGCACCTGGGACGCCCAGCGCTACGTCGCCGACCTCTCCGGGCCGTTGACCGAGACAGGCAACGTGCGTGGCCGGGTGATCGCGGTACACGACGAGAAGGACCACTTCCAGCAATCGCGCCAGGAGCGCAAGGACGTGCTGTACGGGGTGATGGCCTTCGACCTCGACGACAGCACCACCCTCACCACCGGCCTGGAATGGACCCAGCTCGACGCCACCGGTGCCTGGGGCAACCTGCCGGCCGACTACGACGGCTCGCCGCTGCCGTTCGGCCGCAGCACCTACCTGGGCGCCGACTGGAACCGCTGGAACCGCAGCAACCTGCAGACTTTCGCCGAGCTCGAACACCGTTTCGACAACGACTGGACGCTCAAGCTGATGGCCCAGCGCACCCACTTCGAGCTGGACGACAACGGCTTCAAGCAGACCTACTTCACCCGCGCCACCGGCACCGCCAACCCGACCCGCAACCCTTACCTGATGAGCTATCAGGTGACCGAAGGCGATGGCGGCGAGAGCCTGCAGAACAACCTCAGCGCCACCCTCAATGGCCCGTTCGATTTGCTCGGCCGCACCCACGAGCTGATGCTGGGCGTCGAGCGCATCCGCAACGACTCCTACGCCTCGGCCACCAACAACGTGCAATCGGGCGTGTTCGACATCCGCACCTGGGACCCGAAGACCAGCCTGTCCAACCCGCACATCGACATCACCGCCCACCCGGTGCGCACCCGCACCACCCAGGAAGGCGCCTACGCCACCTGGCGCATCTCCCTGGCCGACCCGCTGACCGCGATCATCGGCGCACGCGCCAACGGGTACGACTACGAGCAGGAGAACAACACCAAGGCCAGCGGCAAGTTCAGCGTCGACAACGAGATCGTGCCGTACGCCGCGCTGATCTACGACCTCAACGAGAACTTCAGCACCTACGCCAGCTACACCGAGATCTTCAACCCGCAGACCAACACCGATGCCGCCGGCTCCGTGCTCGAACCGGTCACCGGCGAAGCCTACGAGACGGGGATCAAGGGCGAGTTCTACGAGGGCCGGCTGAACACCTCGCTGGCGTTCTTCCGCATCTATCAGGTCGGCAACGCGCTGGACGACCTCAGTGGGCCGAACCCGTGCCTGCCCAACTACACCAGCGGGTATTGCAAGGTCGCCGCGGGCAAGAACCGCAGCCAGGGCTTCGAGCTGGAGATTTCCGGCGAAGTGCTGCCGGGCTGGAACGTGACCGGCGGCTACACCTACAACACCACCGAATACCTCAAGGACACCACCGGCAACAACGGCAACCCGATCCGCACCACCGACCCCAAGCGCATGCTGCGCCTGTTCACCAGCTATCGCCTGCCGGGCGAGCTGCAGGCCTGGACCGTGGGCGGCGGCGTGCAGGCGCAGAGCGACATCTACAACCGCAGCGGCAGCGCCGAGGCCTCGCAGTCGGGGTATGCGGTGTACAACGCGATGGTGAACTACCGCTTCAACGACAACTACTCGCTGCAGCTGAACGCCAACAACCTGTTCGACAAGCAGTACTACCGCCAGGTGGCGCCGACGCCGACCGGCTACTACTGGGGCGACCCGCGCAATGTGTCTGTCACCTTGCGCGGAACGTTCTGACCTGCCGCGTGATGGCTGGGGGTCAGTCCGCCACCGCCTGAAGCTTGCCCGCCCGGCGATAGGCCTGGCGGGCGAAGCACACGAACAGTCCCGCCATCAGCGCCAGCGCCATGGGCAGGCCATGGGGCGCCACATCCATCGCCGCGCCGCTGACCAGCGGCCCGACCAGGCTGCCGACACCCCACAGCAGGCCAACACTGGCGTTGGCCGTCACCAGGTCCTGCCCCCTGAAGCGCTGCCCGATCAGCACCAGCGCCAGTGTGTAGATGCCGCCCGCCACCGCCCCGAGCACCACCAGCAACGGCCACAGCAGCCAGGTCATCTGCAGCAGCCAGGGCAAGGCGATGCCGATGCTCATCGCCACCAGCCCGCACACCAGGTGCAGCCCGGTGCGCTCGACCCGGTCGGCAAGCCAGCCCAGCGGCAGCTGGAAGATCATGTCGCCGGCGAACACCACGGTCACCATCAGCGCCGCCACGCCCACGGCAAAGCCGTGACTGCTGGCATACACCGGCAGCAGCGACAGCACCACGGCATCGAAGAACGAGAAGAACAGCACCGCCACGCACAGCGCCGGGGCGACGCGGAAGAAGCCGGCCAGGCCGAAGCTCTTCTCGCCTTCGTCGCCATGCTCGACATGGTCATTGGGCACGGTGAACAGGATGCACAGCAGCGCCAGGCCGTAACAGACCGTGACCACGCCGGTCAGCCACGGACTGTCGGCGCCGAGCAGCGCCAGCAACGCCGGGCCGAGCACCTGGAAGCCGGTGAAGCTGGTGGCGTACAGGGCCATGATCTTGCCGCGGTTATGCTCCGGGCACAGTTCGTTGACCCACGACTCGCCGAGGATGATCGCGATGCCCATGCCGATGCCGAGCCCCAGGCGCAGCAGCGCCAGCCACAGCATCGAGTCGAAGGCCCATTCCAGCAGGGCGATGCTCAGGGTGCACAGGCTGAAGCTGAGCAGGTAGATGACCCGGCGGGTCAGGTGCCGGCAGCAGGCGTCGACCATGAACGCCGAAAGCATCATGCCCGCCGCCGGGATCGCCGAAATGATGCCGATCTCCAGCGTCCCCGCCCCCGCTTCGTGCAGGCGCAACGACACCAGCGGCAGGCTCGCCCCGAGGCTGAAACCGACCACCGACACGGCGAACAACAGGCCCGCCAGCAAACGCATGTTCATGTACCACTCCTTGCAAGCCGGCGCGCAGGGGCTCTGGCCCTGGCCGACTGGAAAATCCGCTGAAAGATGTTCGAACGCAGGCGCCCGCGATCACGCCGCAAAGGCGCGGGATGCAGGGGCGCGGATCAGTTCAGGGCAAGGTGTGGCGAGAAAGTGAAGGCGAACAGCACGCTGCGCCGACGCTTGAGCACCGTGTCGCTTGGCCACGCGCGGCGCGCTGTCGGGGCGACAGGCTGGCGGTGTGGGCGGAGACTACGGGTACGGCGCATTGCATCGACTACGCAGAGATTGAGGAGGCGGCACTCTAGGCCAGGGGAGACGAGGTCGTCAATTAGATCGTTTACACACCGGTCGACTTAAGTCCGACCATCACAAAGACGCTATGGCGGAACTGGCATTTCTACCAGTTGCTCCTGTCCCGCCCTGAAAGCATAGTTATGTGCATGCAATTCCTCCGAGGAAAAGCCTGTGACACAGATACTCAAAGCACGTTCTGCGACTAAGCTGCTAGTCACTGACAGGCTCGGATCAATCCTTCGGCAACACTCCGAACAAGGAGCACTAAATTTCATCTACACCCCGTTCGGATACGACCAACTCAAAAAACCCTTGACATCAGTACTTGGGTTCAACGCTCAGCCTCGAGATTGCTCACGTTGGTATCTACTCGGTAATGGATATCGCGCCTATAATCCGGCACTAATGGTATTCATGGGTGCCGACCAACATTCGCCGTTTGGCAAAGGTGGGCTCAATGGCTACGCATATTGCAATGGGGATCCAGTAAACCAGCAGGATCCAACTGGAGAGGCTGGGGCCCCAATAATGAAGTTTCAAATCACACCCGAAACTATTCGTTATATTCCTGAGCTTGAGCAACCGTTACAAATAGGGCCGGTAGCTCTGCAACCTGCCCACCTGCAGATAAATCCTCCCGAGCAATTACCAGCAAATCGACCTTTGGCTCAAAATCGTTCCTCTATCAATCATCGTCAACAAGAACTGGCCGTTGCTCCCGCAAACATAGAGGAAAGCAATAATTCAACTTTAGCGACGCAGAGGATGGTCCGAAGCCCTTCTCGAAGAGAGCGATTTATAGAAGTATTTCGCTCCGGGTTCAGGAGAGTGACTCAGCGTGTTATTCCGAGGTTGCGTCCGTCCGCACAGATACCGACCGCTCCCCCCCATTTAGCATCACACTCGGCAGCACGTATGCACGCCCTTTTGCGACAGGCTCGGTCAGGCAATAACCGCAACATTTCGTGGTCAACACAAGGCGTGAACGGAGGGGTACGTACAGAAAACTGACGGCACTGCAGTGTTCATCGTTCAAAATACTACCACCTCAATCGCTCCTGAAACGTGCCCCCACTGTACACAGTGGGGGAATACTGCTTCAGCGCTTGCCAGTAGATGGCAAAAACACCGCCAGCAGCCCAAACAACGGCAGGAACGAGCAAACCCCATACACATACTCGATCCCACGTAGATCAGCCACATACCCCAACAGCGCCGCGCCGATGCCGCCGAAGCCGAACATCAGCCCGAAGAAGATCCCGGCGATCATCCCGACATTGCCCGGCACCAGTTCCTGGGCATACACCACGATGGCCGAGAACGCCGACGCCAGGACGAAACCGATCACCACGCTGAGCACGGTGGTCCAGAACAGGTCGGCATACGGCAGCGCCAGGGTGAACGGCGCCACCCCGAGGATCGAGAACCAGATCACCGCCTTGCGCCCGATGCGATCACCGATCGGTCCGCCGAAGAAGGTGCCCGCCGCCACCGCGCCGAGGAACAGGAACAGGTGCAACTGCGAACTGGCTACCGACAGCTGGAACTTCTCGATCAGGTAGAAGGTGAAGTAGCTGGTGAAGCTGGACATATAGAAGTACTTGGAGAACACCAGCAGGCCCAGCACCACCAGCGCCAGGATCACCCGCTGGCGCGAGATGCCGTGGGTGGCCGGCACCGCCTTGCGCGCCTTGGCCTGGTTGAGGTGCTCCTTGTACCAGCGGCGCAGCATCAGGGTCACGGCGAAGAAGAACAGCCCGGCCAGGCCGAACCAGGCGACATGGGTCTGGCCGAAGGGAATCACGATCGCCGCCGCGAGCAGCGGGCCGAGGGCGGAGCCGGCATTGCCGCCGACCTGGAAGCTCGACTGGGCCAGGCCGAAGCGCCCGCCGGAGGCCAGCCGGGCGATGCGCGAGGTCTCGGGGTGAAAGGTCGACGAACCGATGCCGACCAGCGCCGAGGCCAGCAGGATCATCGGGAAGCTGCCGACGAAGGCCAGCATCACGATACCCACCAGGGTGCACAGGGTGCCTAGCGGCAACAGGTTCGGTGTAGGCCGCTTGTCGGTGAAAAAGCCCACCCACGGCTGCAATAACGAGGCAGTGATCTGGAAGGTCAGGGTGATCAGGCCGATCTGGGCGAAGCTCAGGTCGTAGTTGGCCTTGAGCATCGGGTAGATCGCCGGCAGCACCGACTGGATCAGGTCGTTGATCAGGTGCGCCAGGGCGCAGAAACCGATGATGCGCATCACCAGCGGCGAGGCCTGGTTGGCCGGGTTGCCGGCGCTGGAGGTCGTGGTACTGCTGATGGCCATGGGCTGGATGTCCGTCCGCGGATTGGGATCCGATTATCGTGAAACAAATAGATACGAAGCTACCTTTTTATTTCGGCGAGCCTTCCATCCGACACGTACTTGTAAATAATTCTCAATATATTTAGCATCCTTTCTCCTCTTCCCTGTAAATGCGGGGCGAAACCGCCCTCCCCCTGCGAGCAGACCGATCCCATGAGCCCGATGCCCGCCTTGCAGCCAACGCCCGACCCCGAGCGGGAAGCCCTGGACTGGTTCTCGCGCCTGCGCCAGCCCGGCTGCGACGAGCCCCTGCGCCAGGCATTCGCCAGTTGGTGCCAGGACCCGCTCAACGCAAGGGCTTATGCCCAGCTCGAAGCCTACTGGCAGCAATTGCAGGTGCCGGCGGCGCGCCCGCGCCCACGCATCGCCAAAGTCCGCCGCAGCCGGGCCGGGTTGTGCCTGGCGCTGCTGTTTCTGCTGCTGGTGGGCGCATTGGCCTGGCTCTACTGGCCCGTGATGCAGCGCCTGGGCAGCGAACTGCACACCGACAGCGGCGAGCGCCGCAGCGTGCGCCTGGCCGATGGCTCGACCCTGCACCTGGACAGCGCCAGCGCGATGAATGTCGACCTGCGTGGCCGCACCCGCCAGCTGCACCTGGTGCAGGGGCAGGTCTACCTGGAGGTGATGCTCGATGGCCGTGCCCTGGAGGTGCAGGTCGATGACACCCGGATCCAGGTGTTCGGCACCCGCCTGCAGATCGCCCGCCATGCCGACTACGACGAGCTGGTGGTGTTCGCCGGCAAGGCTGCGGTGTTGCAGGGTGGCGACCAGCGCCTGGTCAATGCCGGCGAGCGGGTGACGTTCAGCGCACGCCGCATCAATCCGGTCGAGAAGATCGACGCCAAATTGGCCGATGCCTGGCGCAACGGCCAGTTGAAGGCCAGGAACCTGCCGTTGAGCGAAGTGCTCGAACGCCTGGCCGATTACCGAGGCCAGCGTGTCTTGATGCTGAACGAGCAGGCCACCTACCAGCGGGTCAGCGGCGATTTCGACCTCGACCACCCGGCGCAGAGCCTCGAGCGCCTGGCTGCCGATCAGCAACTGCGCCTGCACAACCTGCTCGGCCACTGGCTGGTCGTGCGCTGAAGCGCCCTGCCCGGCTAAGTTTTTGAAAGGTTGGAAATTTTTTTTGAAAACGTTGTTGACAGGATCGCGATTCGAGCTAATAATGCGCGCCAAGTTGGCTACATAGCTCAGTTGGTTAGAGCATAGCATTCATAATGCTGGGGTCCGGGGTTCAAGTCCCTGTGTAGCCACCACCTTTTAAAAGGGCTTATCGAAAGATAAGCCCTTTTTCTTTGCCTGCGAAAAATCTACTTCACACCCGCCACCACCACGGCCAGCCCCAGCCCGATAAACGCCACGCCGATGACCCGATCGACCACCACCTGTCGCTCGATCATCGCCCGACGCAACAGGTGATTGGAGAAAAACACCGCCACCAGGCTGAACCACACCCAATGGGCGAACGACATGAACGCGCCATAGGCGAAGTCCAGTGCCAGTGGGCTGCCGGGCTGCACCACCTGGGTGTAGGCACTGATCACGAAGAGCATGGTCTTGGGGTTCAGCGCATTGGTCAGAAAGCCCGTGCGTAATGCACTGGCCACACTGGCCTCGCTGTGCGCCAGGCCTTCGAGGCTTATGCGCGTGGTGTTGGTCAGCGACTTGTAGCCCAGATACACCAGGTAGCCCGCCCCCACCACCTTCATGGCCAGGAACAGTGCCGGGCTCTGGCTGATGATCACGGCGATGCCGAACACGGTGTACAGCACATGCACCTGCACGCCCAGGGCAATGCCAACCGCCGCGGCGAGGCCGGCCTTGCGGCCCTGTGCATAACTGCTGCGGGTGACCATGGCGAAGTCGGCGCCGGGGCTGATGACGGCCAGGAGGGTGAAGAGGGCGACGGCGATGAGTTCGTTCACGAACAGGTATCCTCGATGAAAATTCACGGAAGATGGGATTATCCTGTTGCTTTGAACGAGTAAAAATCGATTTATAGTGAGGCTAATCTGCTAGTTTTCCTGACATATCCTCATCACATCCAACGGTGCCCGCGATAGCGCCGGAACAGGCCAGCACATGAAACTGCCTCCCCTCACCGCCTTTCGCTACTTCGACATCGCTGCCCGAACCGAAAGCTTCGTACGCGCCGCCGAGCACCTGCATGTGACCCACGGCGCCGTCAGCCGCCAGGTGCGCCTGCTCGAGGAAAACCTCGGCGTGGAGCTGTTCGAACGGCGCAACCGGGCGATCTTCCTCACCCGCGCCGGGCGCGACCTGCAGGCCACCACCCAGGCGATCTTCGAGCAGTTGGAAGGCGCCGTGCAGCGCCTGCACCAGCAAGCCCACGATAACGTACTGGTGGTGTCCTGCGAGCCGACCATCGCCATGCGCTGGCTGATCCCTCGCCTGCCGCGCTTCCATGCCCGGCACCCGGACCTGCAACTGCATTTGGTGGCCGCCGGCGGCCCGGTGGACTTCGCCCGCAGCGGCATCGACCTGGCCCTGCGCCGCGATGACTTCCACTGGGACCGCCAACTGCACAGCCTGAAGATCTGCGATGAATGGATCGGCCCGGTCGCCACGCCGGATCCCAAGGGCCAACGCCTGCTGCACAGCGCCACCCGCCCCGATGCCTGGGCCACTTGGCTGCGCCTGAGCGGCCAGGCTATCCGGCACACGGCGCGCAGCGACTTCGAGCACTTCTACCTGTCGATCCAGGCCGCCAGCGCGGGCATGGGGCTGGCCATCGCCTCGGCGCTGATGGTCCGCGACGAACTGGACAATGGCCAGCTACAGGCGCCGTACGGCTTCCTGCGCGACGGCTCCGGCTACTACCTGCTCAGCCCGCAGCCACTGGATGACGGCAGCAAGCGCCAGCGCTTCGCGCAGTGGGTCGGCGACGAGTGCCGGGCCTGCCTGGCTCACCTGGGCTTGCTGCAGAACGACGAGCCGGCCCCACCGTCACCGCCCCAGGTGCGATAGCCGGCCGTATCGATATGGATGCGCCCCGATGGGTAACGTCCAAGGCCCATGCTCCAGGCCTGGCCGTGCTGCTGCCAGAAGCGGCACAGCGGGCTCGGGTCGACCCCGCGCGGTAGCAGCAAGTCGACGGCGAAGGCGCGCATGTGCGCACTGCTCGGCGCGCCGCCGGCACAGGCATTGAGCCGGGGATCGCGGTAGGCCGACACCACTTCGAACTGACGCAGGATGCCCTGGCGGTCCAGGGTCTGGATCAAGGCCAGCGTCGAGCGCACCGCCGGCCAGTGGCTCGCCGGTGGCACCGCGAAGGGCGAGGCCTGGCACAGGCGCCAGTCCGAGGCCGAGCGCAGCAACTGATGGATCGGCACCACGCCATATAGCCGGGCCTCCACCAGCATTTCACGAAACTTGCGGTTCTCGTGATCCCCGGCCCATTGGGCGAACATCCACACATCGCGCTCATCGGCCTGGACCGCACCCAGCCCGATCAGCGCGCTAGCCAATAGCCATGTCCTGGCGCTTTTCATTGCCCCACCTCTTCATCCACCATGGGCGCGCCCGCCATCCCGGCGGCCACTGACAAGGAGTTAAGCATGCACAAGATTGCTGTATCGGGCCTGGCCGCCCTCACCTTCAGCGGCCTGGCCATGGCCGACGCGCAGATCGACCTGGGCGATGCCCAACGGGTCACCCGCTTGTTCGCCTACCCCAACAACTGCAACGTGATCTGCTACCGCGACTGGACACTCGAACAGACGGTCGAGCACTACCTCACCCAGAGCGTGCAACGCGATGGCTACGCCAACGCCAAGGTCACGGTGAACCGCGACAACGACAAGCTGCACGCCAGCATCACCGGCGTGCCGGCCAGCTACACCGCCCCCTTGCGCAAGCTGCTCGACAGCGGCGAACTGGCCTACCAGGGCGCCACCCGCCTCAACCAGAAAGGCGGCTGGGACTACAGCTGGTACCTGTTCCTGCCCCTGGGCATGGCCCTGGAAAACCGCCGCAGCGTCGAGTTGCTGCACTTCCCGCCGGACTACTCGCTGACCCGCTACCAGGACTACCTGAAGTCCAACACCACCGACCGCTGGGCGCAGCTGCTGACCTTCAACGGCGTCGAGGCCACCCAGACCCCGGCCTACCAGACCATCGTCGACATCGCCCCGATCGCCGCGCCGGCCAGCGCGGGCAAGGATCTGGAAGGGGTCTACAGCTACTTCAACGACTACCAGGTGCGGATGGTCAAGGAAGTGGCCCTCACCCACGACGGCAAGGCCGCCTTGCCGATGGTCGCCTTCGGCGCG
The DNA here is from genome assembly GCF_057480815.1 of Pseudomonas sp. P106(2024). NCBI lineage: Bacteria > Pseudomonadati > Pseudomonadota > Gammaproteobacteria > Pseudomonadales > Pseudomonadaceae > Pseudomonas > Pseudomonas sp. P106(2024). The sequence goes on from NZ_JBLIYU010000007.1 coordinate 272,723, forward strand.
CCGGTGCGTGCGTGGATCCAGCAGCAGTACGGGCCAAAGGTCAACGTGCTGGGGCTGGTCAGCATCGCACCGGAGCCGGACAGCGCCAAGGTACCGGTGCTCGGCGCCAACCATCCGAGCGCGATCTGGTACGCGGCCGATCCGAAAAGCTACGACGGCGATCAGGACAAGGCCGACGCCGCCGGCTTGAAGATGATGGGCCAGGACCTCTCCGCCGCCTGCTGGCAGGCCGGCATGGGGCGCAACCCGCAGGCCGACGCCCAGCTCACCCTGCAGGCCTGCACCAGCAAGTGGCAGGTGACCCAGAAGAAGCAGACCTGCGAGCTGTTCTACCGCACCATCCGCGACATGACGCCGGAACAGGCGGCGGCCAAGTGCAATACCGGGACGGTGACGCGCAGCTTGCGAGATCTGCGCAAGCCGATCGAAGTGGAACCCCCGCAGATCTGAGCCGACTGCTCACGCGATCCCTGCAGGAGCGGCCCTTTCACGGCACAAGGCTGCTCCCACAGGGGATAGTTCCCTGCGCGACAGCGCATCCTGAAGGGCTGGTTTATCCCCTACAGGGCATAGCGCTCAGTCTTCGAGCAACGTACAGGCCATCACCAGTGCGTCTTCCCGCCCACCCGCCACCGGGTAGTAGTCACGGCGCCGGCCAATCTCGTTGAACCCATAGCGCTCATACAGGCGATAGGCCGACTGGTTGCTGGCGCGCACTTCGAGGAAACACTCGCGGCCATTGAGCTGGTAGGCCCGCGCCATCAGGTGCTCGAGCAGGCGCAAGCCCAGCCCGCAGCCCTGGTTTTCCGGCTTGACGGTGATGTTGAGCAGGTGCGCCTCATCGATGATCACGTTGATCACGCCATGGCCGACCTGCTGCTGGCCAACGAACATCAGCCACACTTCGTAGGACTTCAGCGCATCCTGGAAGATGCCGCGGGTCCAGGGGTGGCTGAAGGCGGCATATTCGATCTTAAGCAGGGCATCCAGATCCGCCTCGGTTGCCGGGCGGAAACTGATCGAGTCACTCATTCAACGCTCTTCCAGCGCGCCATCAGCTGGCGCATGGCTTTCCAGACGTCCGCCTTGCGTTGCGGTTCGTCCATCAACAGTTCAAGGCCGGGCAAGGCCCAGGCGCTGCCGAGCAGGTCGACCTCGAGTTCTTGGTAGTAGGCTTGGGCATCGGCCTGGCCGGCGAAGCGGATGGCCGGCAGGCCGAGCAGCCACAGGCAGGTGCAGGGTGCCTCTTCCAGGCGCGCGGCGATGAAACCCTGGACGAAGTCGCGAGCGGCGTCCGGGCCCTGGTCCATGTTGCCGCGCATCAGCAACGGCCAGCGCACCGGCTCGCCGATGATCTGGGGCGCATCCGGCAGGCCGGCGGCGCGCAGCATGTCCTTGAGCAGCAGGTACGACGGATCGCGGCTCTGGAACGGCTGGCCGGTGGCCAGCTCCACCAGCAGCAGGCAACTGCCGGCGCGCAGCAATTGCAGGGCAAAGCGTGGTGGCGGTACCGGCGCCGGGCGTGGCGCGGGGGCCTCCTGCTCGGCCTCGACCGGCTTGGCGGCCGGTTTCGGCACGCTGCCCGGGCGCGGGATTTCGATCTTCGGCCGCTCGGCGCGCGCCTGGGGAGCCGCCGGGGTGGCGCTCGGCGCAGGCGTGGGGGCGGCTGGACGCACCTCGAAGTCGACGTCCTCAACCGGCGCCACCGGCAACAGCAGCTCCGGCCGCGACGGGGCGGCGAACGGCAGTTCGGCGCGCGGCAGCCAGTGCACCACTTGCATGGCGGACAGGTAGGCGCGGCGGCGGGACTCGATCAGCAAGGCGCGGGTATCCGGTGGACGAAATCAGGCGGGCATTCTAACGCCGTTGCCCAGGATGCGCCGCAACAGATTGTCAGCCAGCGCGGGCCAAGCCCGCTCCGACGGGGTGAATCCCCCTTTGAGCATCAGGGTTATCCCCATAACAGACCAAGGGGTGAAATCCTCCCCCTTGGATGCAGTACAATCGCACCTTTTATTTGGCAACGAGTCGACCCGCCAATGATCGAACCCAAGCGCGTCCTGCGCGCCCTAGCCGAACACTGGGCCCTGATCGAGCCGCTGTGCGAGCGCTTCGACCAGGGCACCCTGAGCCTGGTCGAGCTGCGCCAGCAGCTGGCCCGCCAGCAGGTGGAAAGCACCCCGCAGGACATCACCCAGCTGCTCGACGTGTGGATCCGCCTGGACATCCTGGTCCCGGTGGCCAAGAGCCCGAACCGATTCGAGCTCAACGCGCAGATCCACGACTTCCTCGCCTACCTGCGCCGCGAACACCGGCTGGGCCTGTGCCTGGAGATCGAGGCCTACCTGCGCCACCTGGAACGCCTGGCCGGGCATATCCAGGACGCCTTCGACAACCGCGACAGCGACGACCTGGCGCGCCAGTTGCGCCTGCTCGACATGCGCGTGCGCGACGTGCTGAAGAAGCTCGACAACGACGAGCAGGCGCTGGTGGCCGTGGCCGAGCGGGCCAAGACCAGCAACCGGCAGATCCCCCTGCGCCAGCGCTACGCCGAAGTACTGGCGACCTGGGACGAGTACGTCGAGCCGATGATCCAGCTGGTCAATGCCGACGGCGCCTTCGAGCAGGGCGTGCGCAAGGTCGAGACCGTGCTGCTGCGCCTTCTGGGCGAGCAGGCGCGCCTCGGCCACCTGGTCGACGACGACATGCTGCTGCGCACCCATGCGCGCATTCTCGAAATGCAGACCAGCGCCCAGCTGACCCTGCGTCACGCCCGCGAACTGCTGCTGCCGCTGCGTGAAGAAGCGCGCCGGCACAATGCCGTGACCCGTGGCGCTGCCCTGGCCTTGTCGGTGATCCGCAAGAAGGGTATCGACGCCGTGCCGCAGGCCGCCATGCCGCTGTTCACCCGTCCGCAGAGCACCTTCCTCGGCAGCGCCAGCCAGGTCGAGGCGTACGTCTACGCCCTGGCCCGCTTCGAGCCCAAGCCTGCGCGCTTCCCCAAGGCGCACAAGACGCAAAAGGGCCCGCTGCCCCGTGCCCCGCGCACGGTCAAAGAGATGCTCGAACGCTGCGAGGACGCCCTGCCGCTGCCGGACCTGATGGTCTGGCTGCTGGAGCAGGAGCCCGAGGGCGCCACCGACGAGTTGCTGTACTGGTTCTCGCGCCTGTCGCGCGAGAAGCGCTTCAGCCGCGAGCGCCTCGATCGCCAGCAATACCTTACCCGCGAACACCTGGTCAGCCTGCGCTCCTTCGCCCTGACCTCCAACCGCGACAACAAGCCGGCGACCCCGACCGAATCCACCGCGAGCCCCGTCCATGCATCTTGATCTTTCCGAACTGTCCCAGCTCGCGCCGATCTTCCGCGAGCTGTTCAAGGGCTTCCACATCAGCCGACGCGATCCGGAGCTGTACGCCCAGCTGTCGAACTTCCAGGACCAGTACCGCACCCTGTTCAAGGCCCTGGGCTTCGAACTGGTCTGCGACACCCGCGGCTTCTACTACTTCGTCCCCGAGCAGGCCGCCGCGCAGGTCAACAAGACCGCCCAGCGCCTGTCGCTGTTCACCTTCATCCTGGTCGAGCACCTGGCCGACCAGGGCCGCGACCCGATGGCCGTGCTCGACGGTGGCAGCATCGGCCGCGACGAACTGCCGTCGCTGCTCGACAAATACCGCGACCTGTTCCTGCAAGCCGAAGTGCAGACCGTCGACGAGCTCGAAGAAAAGATCATGCGCCGCATGACCCAATTGGGCTTCGCCTTCGAAGAGGGCGGCATCTACCGCTTCATGCCGCCGATGCACCGTTTCCTCGACGTGTGCCTGTCGGTCCAGCAGGACCGCGACCTGGCCGCCACCCTGCACAGCGACCTGCCGCTGCCGGTGCCCGTGCTGGTGGTGGAAGAAACCCCCGAGGAACTCAACCGCACCGACGACCCGCTCGACCTCACCCCGTTCGATGGCGAGGAAAGCGAAGAGGACGCCCTGGCCCGGGCGATCCGCGAAGAGCAACAGGAGATTGACGCATGAGCCAGGAACGCTACGGCATCCGCCGCTTCGCACTGCTCAACACCGCCGGCTACAGTCTCGGCCTGTTCCCCCTGGAACACCCGCTGTCGGTCTATGGCGCCAACAACCTGGGTAAATCGGCGTCGATCAACGCCCTGCAGTTCCCGATCCTGGCGCGCATGTCCGACATGAGCTTCGGCAAGTACAGCCTGGAACAGTCGCGCCGCTTCTACTTCGCCAGCGACACCAGCTACATCCTCACCGAGCTGAACCTGCCCCACGGCCCGCATGTGATCGGCGTGGTTGGCCGCGGCCCGGGCGGCGGCTTCGGCCACCAGTTCTTCGCCTACCAGGGCGAGCTGGACCTGGCCCACTACCAGAAAGACGACACCTGCCTGCGCCAGAAGGAGCTGTTCACCAACCTCGAGCGCCATGGCCTGAAAGCCTACGAGCTCAAGCCGGATGAACTGCGCCGGCTGCTGGTCGGCGGCCACACCTCGGTGCCGCTGGACCTGACCCTGATCCCGCTGCGCTCGACCAGCGAGCAGAGCCTTAAGACCTTCCGCGCACTGTTCATCAACCTGCTGCACATGCGCGAGATCACCGCCGCCAAGCTCAAGCAACTGTTCCTCGATGCCTTCGAGCACAGCTTGCGCTCGGGCAGCGTCGACTACATCGCCGCCTGCGAAGAGGCCTTCCGCGACGTGCGCCGCATGGAGGGCGACTACAACGCCCTGGTGGCCGCAGGCCCCCTGGTCGAGGCCCTGGCCGGCGGCGTGGCCCAGCGCGACATCCTGCGCGGCAAGCTGCACCGCATCTCGCCCTTGCTCGACAACCTGCTGGGCACCTGGCAGGAATACGCCATGGCGCGCAAGGAAGAGCTGACCATCCAGGCCGAGCACTACCGTGGCGAACAGGACCGCCTGCAGAACGACCAGCGCGGCGGCACCCAGGAACTGATGCGCCTGGAACGGGAGATCACCGGTATCCAGCGCTGGCTGGGTGAGCTGTCGGTGCTCAAGCACCGCTTCGCCCTGGTCACCGACGTCAAGGTGCTGGAACAGCAGCTGCTGGCCGCCAAGGACGCCCACGACGAACTGGCCGGTGCCCTGGCCCAGTCGCGTCAGTTCTCCGCCGAAGACCTCGACGAGCGCGTGCGCGACCTGGAAAAACGCGTCAAGGCGGTCAAGCAGCAACTCGACCACGCCGACAACAACAGCTATGCCCGCCTGCGCGAAGAGTTCTCGCAGCAGGACGTCGACCGCCTGATGCGCCTGTTCAACGGCGCGCTGTTCAGCCTGCCGCTGGGCGACCGTGGCATCGAGCTGGACGACAGCGATGTGTGGGTGAAGACCCTCGAAGGCGTGCTCGACCGCTTCAAGGGCGAACGCTTCGAAGTGCCGGGCCTGTCCATCGACATCTCGCACATCGACCCACCCGCGCTGCAGGCCCTGGCCGACCGCGCCGCCCTGCGCGACCAGAAGGAGCGCCTGGAAAAAGAACTCAAGCAGCTCAAGACCCAGCAGGCCGTGGCCCTCGACCGCGCCGCCAGCAAGGCGCAGACCGAGGCCCTGTACCAGCAGGTGCTGGATGCGCAGAAGGCCCTGGAAGACTTCCGCCGTACCGAGACCCTGGCCGCCGAAGAGCCGGAGAAGATGGAGCAACTGGGCCAGCTGGAAGCCGCCCAGGATGAGCTCAAGCGCTCCAGCGACGCCTTCACCGAGCGCGTCCAGCAGCTGTCGGCCAAGCTGCAGCTGGTGGGTCGGCAGATCGCCGACCTCGAAGCCAAGCAGCGCACCCTCGAAGACGCCCTGCGCCGCCGCCAACTGCTGCCGGCCGACCTGCCGTTCGGCACGCCGTTCATGGAAGCCATCGACGACTCCATGGACAACCTGCTGCCGCTGCTCAACGACTACCAGGACAGCTGGCAGGCGCTGCAGCGCGTGGACAACCAGATCGAGGCGCTGTACGCCCAGGTGCGCCTCAAAGGCGTGGCCAAGTTCGACAGCGAGGACGACATGGAGCGCCGCCTGCAGCTGTTGATCAACGCCTACTCGCACCGCACCGAGGAAGCGCTGACCCTGGCCAAGGCCCGCCGCGCCGCGGTCACCGACATCGCCCGGACCCTGCGCAACATCCGCAGCGACTACGACAGCCTCGAGCACCAGCTGGCGCTGTTCAACCGCGAGATCAACAAGCGCCAGGTGTCCAACCTGGAGAGCTTCCGCGTGGTGCTGGCACCGAACAAGGAAGCGCTCCGGCACATCGACCAGATCATCCACAGCGCCGGCCAGTACGAAGAAGGCGAAACGCTGTCGGTGTTCGACCTGACGCAAAGCGCCGAACAGGATCACAAGAACGAAGAGGCCAAGGAGTACCTGGCGCGGCTGGTGGCGGCCAACCACAACCAGCTGGGTCTGAAGGACCTGTTCGAACTGGCCTTCGAGATCACCAAGATCAACAGCCAGCCGGTGATCCACGCCGACATCGACGGCGCCGCGTCCAACGGCACCACCATGACCATCAAGGCGCTGACCAACATGTACCTGTTGCTGCACCTGATGGACCGCGACCTGGCCGGGCGCATTCGCCTGCCGTACTACCTCGACGAGGCGGCGGACATCGACGAACGCAACCAGGCAGCATTGCTGGAGACCAGCCAGCAGCTGGGCTTCGTGCCGATCCTGGCGAGCGTGAAGCCGCAGGTGTCGGCACGGGTGGCGATCGACCTGGAAGGCGGCAGCGGGCCGAATGGCATCTACATCGACGAAGCGGACTGGAAGTACATCAGCCGTCGCGACGAGGTGAAGGCGATCGTGCGTGAGGATGAGGCCGAGGAATTGGCCTGACATCTGTGCACTGGGGCCGCGTTGCGGCCCTTGTGTCGCGAAAGGAGGCCGAAGGCCTCCCTGCTATCTATCGGGTTATTGCTGTGCCCAAGGCACGATCGGAATCGCCGTCACCGCATTTTGCGGGCTGCCTTCGATCAGGCGATCGCTATACACCAGGTACACCAGCGTATTGCGCTTCTTGTCGAGAAAACGCACCACCTGCATGGTCTTGAACACCAGCGAGGTGCGCTCCTTGAACACTTCCTCGCCATCCTTCAAGTCACCCTTGAAGTGGATCGGCCCGACCTGACGGCAGGCGATCGATGCCTCGGCACGGTCCTCGGCCAACCCCAAGCCCCCCTTGATACCCCCAGTCTTGGCCCGCGACAGGTAGCAGGTCACGCCGTCGACCTTCGGATCATCGAACGCCTCGACCACGATACGGTCGTTGGGCCCGACGAACTTGAACACGGTGGACACCTGGCCGATCTCCTCGGCCCCGGCCAGCATCGGCAGCAGCAGCGCCGCCACGGCAAACATCCTTTTCAGCACGGTGATCTCCTTCAGACCAGGACCAGGTTGTCGCGGTGCACCAGCTCAGGCTCGGCGCTGTAGCCCAGCAGGCTCTCGATGGCGTCGGACGGCTGGCCGATGATCTTCTGCGCCTCCAGGGCGCTGTAGTTGGCCAGGCCACGGGCCACTTCCAGGCCGTCGGGACCGACGCAGACCACCATCTCGCCGCGACGGAAGCTGCCCTGCACGGTCTTCACGCCCACCGGCAGCAGGCTCTTGTTCGATTCGCGCAAGGCCTTCACGGCGCCGTCGTCGAGCACCAGTGTGCCACGGGTCTGCAGGTGGCCGGCCAGCCACTGCTTGCGCGCGGCGAGCATGCCGCGCTCGGGCGACAGCAGGGTGCCCAGGCGCTCGCCGGCCTTGAGGCGATCCAGCACGCGCTCGATACGGCCACCGATGATGATCGTATGGGCACCGGAACGGGCGGCCAGGCGCGCGGCGCGCAGCTTGGTCTGCATGCCGCCGCGGCCCAGGGCGCCGCCGGTGCCGCCGGCCACGGCATCCAGCGAGGGGTCGTCGGCACGGGCTTCGTAGATCAGCTGGGCTTCGGGGTTGTTGCGCGGGTCGGCGTCGAACATGCCGTCGCGGTCGGTGAGGATCACCAGCAGGTCGGCTTCCACCAGGTTGGCCACCAGCGCGGCCAGGGTGTCGTTGTCGCCGAAGCGGATCTCGTCGGTGACCACGGTGTCGTTCTCGTTGATCACCGGCACCACGCCCAAGTCGACCAGGGTGCGCAGGGTGCTGCGGGCGTTGAGGTAACGCTTGCGGTCGGAAAGGTCGTCGTGGGTCAGCAAGATCTGCGCGGTGTGCTTGCCGTGCTCGCCGAAGCTAGACTCCCAGGCCTGCACCAGGCGCATCTGGCCGATCGAGGCGGCGGCCTGCAGCTCGTTCATCGCGCTCGGTCGCGAGGTCCAGCCCAGCTGGCTCATGCCGGCGGCCACGGCTCCGGAGGAGACCAGCACCAGTTCCACGCCCGCTTCGCGCAGGGCCACCATCTGCTCGACCCATACCGCCATGGCGCCGCGGTCGAGGCCCTTGCCATCGGCGGTCAGCAGCGCGCTACCGATCTTCACGACCCAGCGCCTGGCGCCAGTCACCTTGCTTCGCATCTTCTCTTCCAACCTATGTCGAATCTGTAGATACCGTGGATACAAAAACGCCGCTCCAGAGAGCGGCGTTTAGTGTACTGCAACCGATCAGTCGCGCACGTAAATGATTTCCGGGCCGTCTTCGTCGTCCTCGAAATCATCCCAGTCGTCATCGTCGCCGATGTCGTGCACGCTCTTGACACCGGTGCGGCGCAGGGTGCGGGCATCGTCCAGGGCCTGCAGCTGGGCGCGGGCCTCGTCCTCAATGCGCTGGTCGAGCTCGGCCAGTTCCTCGGCGTAGGCCGGGTCGTTGGCCAGGCGGTCGGCGCGGTCCTCGAGGTAGCGCATCAGGTCGTGGCTGAGCTTCTCGGTGCCCTGCTTGGCGATGGCCGAGATCACATAGACCGGCCCCTCCCAGTTCAGGCGCTCGACCACTTCCTTGACGCGCTCGTCACGCTCGTCGTCCATGATCATGTCGGCCTTGTTCAGCACCAGCCAGCGCTCACGGTCAACCAGTGCCGGGCTGAACTGCGCCAGCTCGTTGATGATGATTTCGGCGGCATCGGCCGGGCTGCTGCCGTCCAGCGGCGCCAGGTCGACCAGGTGCAGCAGCACGCGGGTACGCGCCAGGTGCTTGAGGAAGCGGATACCCAGGCCGGCGCCTTCGGAGGCGCCTTCGATCAGGCCGGGGATGTCGGCGATGACGAAGCTCTTCCAGCGGTCGACGCTGACCACGCCCAGGTTCGGCACCAGGGTGGTGAACGGGTAGTCGGCGACTTTCGGCTTGGCGGCCGAGACCGAACGGATGAAGGTGCTCTTGCCGGCGTTCGGCAGGCCCAGCAGGCCGACGTCGGCCAGGACCTTCATTTCCATCTTCAGGTCGCGCTGATCGCCGGGCTTGCCCGGGGTGGTCTGGCGCGGCGCACGGTTGGTGCTGGACTTGAAGCGGGTGTTGCCCAGGCCGTGCCAGCCGCCCTGGGCGACCATCAGCTTCTGGCCCGGGGTGACCAGGTCACCGATGACTTCCTGGGTGGCTGCGTCGATCACGGTGGTGCCCACCGGCACGCGCAGGAACAGGTCGTCACCCTTCTTGCCGGTGCAGTCTGTGCTGCCGCCGTTGGAGCCGCGCTGGGCTTCGTGGTGACGGGTGTAGCGGTAGTCGACGAGGGTATTGAGGTTCTCGTCGGCCACCATGTACACCGAGCCGCCATCGCCACCGTCACCGCCGTTGGGACCGCCGTTCTCGATGAATTTCTCGCGGCGGAAGCTCATGCAACCGTTGCCGCCGTCACCGGCCTTAACCCGGATCGATACTTCGTCTACAAACTTCATTCAAAACCGCCTCTCGTCGGATGACGAGTCGAAAACCAGAAAACCATGAGGCTCTTGCGAAGATGAGCGCGGCGGCCCCGTACGAACCAGAAACCAACGCCGGCAGCCCATTCAAACAGCTTTGCAAGAGGCTCACCACAAACGAAAAAGCCCCGTCGCATGACGGGGCTTCTGGAGCGACGTCGCGATTAAGCGGCGACGATGCTCACGTAACGGCGCATGAACTCGCCTTTCTTCTCGAACTTGATCACGCCTTCGATCTTGGCGAACAGGGTGTGATCCTTGCCCATGCCAACGCCGTAGCCAGCGTGGAATTCGGTGCCGCGCTGACGGACGATGATGTTGCCCGGCTTGATCACCTGGCCGCCATACATCTTCACGCCAAGGCGTTTAGATTCTGAGTCGCGACCGTTACGAGTACTACCACCAGCCTTCTTGTGAGCCATGGTTCAATTCTCCAATAAATTCAGGGGATCGGGGCGATTAAGCCTGGATACCGGTGATTTTGATTTCGGTGAACCACTGGCGGTGGCCCATGCGCTTCATGTGGTGCTTACGACGACGGAACTTGATGATGCGAACCTTGTCGTGGCGGCCTTGCGAAACGACTTCGGCCACTACTTTAGCGCCAGCAACAACTGGAGCGCCGATGGTGACTTCTTCACCGTTGGCGACCAGCAGAACGCGATCGAAGGTCACGGATTCGCCAGTGGCGACTTCCAGTTTTTCGATCTTGAGGAATTCACCTTCAGCGACTTTGTACTGCTTGCCGCCGGTAACGATTACTGCGTAAGACATGGTATTTCTCCGATAATCCTGCTCACCCAGCGCTTTATATGATGAGTATTGGCTGGCATGGCTGCACAGGGCTGGAACGGCCCGGTGCAATTGCGTAAGGCAGGTGCTGCCCAGGAAAGTTAGGGTGCGCGATTGTACGCAACCCTATAAATGCTTGCAAGTGCCGGCCCGGGGCCACGGGCAGCGCGCCTTGACACACCGGTACCTGCGACCTAGCATGCCGCGCAACCTCAATGGAGCAGCCGATGCAACCCCAATCTTTCTACCGCGCGGTAGCTGACGATTTCAGCGCCGTCGACGAGATCATCAAGAAGCAGCTGACCTCGCGCGTCCCGCTGGTATCGAAGATCGGTGACTATATCACGTCCGCCGGCGGCAAGCGCCTGCGTCCCCTGCTGGTGCTGCTGTGCGGCAAGGCCCTGGGCCGCGAGGGCGACGACCTGCGTCTGCTGGCGGCGACCATCGAGTTCCTGCACACCGCCACCCTGCTGCACGACGACGTGGTCGACATGTCCGGCATGCGCCGTGGCCGCTCCACCGCCAACGCCCTGTGGGGCAACGCGCCGAGCGTGCTGGTGGGCGACTTCCTCTATTCGCGTTCGTTCGAGATGATGGTCGAGCTGGGCTCGATGCCGGTCATGCAGATCCTCTCCAAGGCCACCCGGGTGATCGCCGAGGGTGAAGTGCTGCAGCTGTCGCGCGTGCGCGACGCCAGCACCACCGAAGAGGTGTACATGGACGTCATCCGCGGCAAGACCGCGATGCTGTTCGAGGCCTCGACCCACAGCGCCGCCGCGCTGGCCGGCGCCACCGACGAGCAGCGCGAAGCCCTGCGCACCTTTGGCGACCACTTGGGCGTGGCTTTCCAGCTGGTCGACGACCTGCTGGACTACAAGGGCGACTCCGAGACCCTGGGCAAGAACGTCGGTGACGACCTGGCCGAAGGCAAGCCGACCCTGCCGCTGATCTACACCATGCGCGAAGGCACCCAAGAGCAGGCCGCGCTGGTGCGCCAGGCGATCCAGAAAGGCGGCCTGGAAGACCTGGAGCAGATCCGCATCGCCGTCGAGGCGTCCGGTGCCCTGGACTACACCGCGCAGATGGCCCGCGACTACGTCGCCCGTGCCATCGCCTGCCTGGAAGTGCTGCCGGCCAGCGAGTACCGGGATGCCCTGGTCGAGTTGAGCGAGTTCGCGGTCGCGCGCACCCACTGATTCATCGCAACACCCTCATCGCGGGGCAAGCCCGCTCCCACGCCAGCACACATCATGGCGTGGGAGCGGGCTTGCCCCGCGATGCGTTTGTGCAGGAAATCACTAAACCCTATACAATGTGCGTCTTTACCCGCCTGTACTTGAAAGGAAAAGCCGTGAGCACTCTGCCACCCTGCCCCCAATGCAACTCCGAATACACCTATGAGGATGGCACTCAACTGATCTGCCCCGAATGCGCCCACGAGTGGTCGGCCAGCGGCGAAACCGAAGCCGCCAGCGACGACGTGGTGAAGAAGGATTCGGTCGGCAACGTCCTGCAGGACGGCGACACTGTCACCGTGATCAAGGACCTCAAGGTCAAGGGGTCGTCCCTGGTGGTCAAGGTCGGCACCAAGGTCAAGAACATCCGCCTGTGCGACGGCGACCACGACATCGACTGCAAGATCGACGGCATCGGCGCGATGAAGCTCAAGTCCGAGTTCGTGCGCAAGGTCTGATCGCCAGCCCCTCGGGGCTGCCCAACGGGCGGCCCTGACAGATCCTGCAACAGGATCGCCTGCACCATTCGGAAGAATTCTTCCAATAGTCACTTGCTATTTTGATAATAAGAATTATTCTCATTGGAAACGCTATCCAAGGAGAATAGCCATGACCTATCTGATCGACGCCTGGCTCGACCGCCCCCACCCCTACCTGCGCATCCTGCATCGCGAGACCGGCGAAGTGTGCGCCGTGCTCGAGGAAGACGCGCTCGACGAACTGCGTGACCAGGGTGACCTGGACCTCACGGGGCTGAATTCGAGTGAACCCGGGGTGCTCAAGGAGCTGGTAAGAAATCTGTTTCTGTTCTGCTATGCGCGGGCGTTGCGCCCGGGGGGAACGGATTGGAACTGAAAGGCATCGCGGGGCAAGCCCGCTCCCACGAGGTAGCAGAGCACCAGTGGGAGCGGGCTTGCCCCGCGATCAGGCATTACAGAACGTCGAGCAGCTCGACGTCGAACACCAGGGTGCTGTGCGGCGGGATGCTGCCGACGCCCTGGGCGCCATAGGCCAGCTCGCTCGGCACGTAAAGGCGCCATTTGCTGCCGGCGTTCATCAGTTGCAGGGCCTCGGTCCAGCCGGCGATCACGCCACCGACCGGGAATTCGGCCGGCTGGCCGCGATCGTAGGAGCTGTCGAACACGGTGCCGTCGATCAGGGTGCCGTGGTAGTGGGTGCGCACGTTGTCTTCGCGGGACGGCTTGGCGCCCTCACCTGCGGTCAGCACTTCGTACTGCAGGCCCGAGGCCAGGGTCACGATGCCTTCACGCTTGGCGTTTTCAGCCAGGAATTCCTTGCCGGCGGCAGCGGCGGCTTCGGCCTTGGCAGCGGCTTCGGCCTGCATCACTTCGCGGATGACCTTGAAAGCGGCCGACAGGTCTTGTTCGCTGACGCGGCTGTCGGCGCCGTTGAAGGCGTCGGTCAGGCCGGCAACGATGGCGTTCAGGTTGACGCCTGGTGGCGGGTTGTCACGCAGCTGGCCGCCCAGCTGGCGGCCGATGCCGTAGCTGACGCGGGATTCGTCGGTGGACAGGTTGAGTTCGGACATTGGCTTGCTCCGCTTAAGGGCGCACTGCATCCGCGCCCTAATGAAAAGGGCGAGCAGCCTAGCACACTGGTGCCGCGCGAAGCAGCTACCAGGCCGAACGCTGGGAAATCGGGACCTTGAGGTCTTCTTCCGGGTGCAGGCCCAGGCCACACATCTCATCTTGCACGGACCAGTGCACCAGGTTCATCGACAACAGGGGAATCGATTGCAGGAGCAAGCGGGCGTCCTCGACCGAGTGCACGCGCAAGCGCTTGCCACGCGTATCGTCCAGCGGATGGGCACGGCCCTTGACCCGGGCCTCGAGCAGGTAATCACCGCCTTCGATGGCGATCAGGTTGAGTTCGTCGACATGGCCAGCCCTGGCCTCGGTATTGAGCTGATGCAGGTTCATGGGCGCACCTCGCTGCGGGAACCAGGCATGAGTGCTCATTTTTTGTACGGCAAAGGCGAAAGCACAAGCTGCCGCTGGTCAGAAAGATCGCGGGGCAAGCCCGCTCACACGCAACCTTAAGGCCTGCGTGGGAGCGGGCTTGCCCCGCGATAGCGCCCAAACGAATCAGTGTTTGGTAATGCGATCCAGGTAACCCATGACGAATGCCGAGATGACGAAGGTCATGTGGATGATCACGTACCACATCAGGTAGTCGGTGGAGATGTTCTGGGCATCCATGAACACCCGCAGCAAGTGAATCGAGGAGATGGCGACGATGGACGCGGCGACCTTCATCTTCAGCGACGAGGAATCCATCTTGCCCAGCCAGTTGAGCTTTTCCTTGCTCTCGTCGATATCCAGTTGCGAGACGAAGTTCTCGTAGCCGGAGATCATCACCATCACCAGCAGGCCGCCGACCAGCGACATGTCGATCAGCGACAGGATCACCAGGATCAGGTCGGCCTCGGCGAGGGTGAAGACGTTGGGCAGGACATGGATGATTTCCTGGAAGAACTTCAGGGCCAGTGCCAGCAGGCCCAGCGAGAGGCCGAAGTAGATTGGGGCGAGCAGCCAGCGCGAGGCATACATCGCGTTTTCGAGGATACGTTCCATGGACAGTAGGGGGACTCGTGAAGTGACTGGAAAAGCGATCGCGAGTATAGCCAGCCACCTGTGACAGCAAAAGCCTGCGGCTGGTTGCCGCAGTGCATCGTGCGAGCAGACTTTGTGGAGGCGACTTCGTGGGAGCGGGCTTGCCCCGCGATGGCGCCAGCCGCCCTGTCACAATGGCCAGGCCGGGCTTTTATCGCGGGGCAAGCCCGCTCCCACGGGAACCTGGTTCCACAGGAAAAACGCTCAGGTTTCCGGATGGAACTGATAGTCCCCAAGATTGCGGCACCGCTCACCGTTGATTCTGCGCAACTGCGCCTGCAGGTGCAGGCACCAGATCTGCGGGTCTTCCGCGACCTGATAGCCATGAAGGGTGAGGCTGTCGACGATGGCGTTCATCACCGACTCGGCCACCATCGGCCCGTGGAACGGGCCCTGGGCCTTGATCGCCGAGGGTTGTTCACCGGCCATGCCGGCGGCGAACAGCAAGGTCCACATGCCGTTGTCCCCGGCCAGCGGACGGATGCTGCATTCGATGCGGGTCACCAGGCCCAGGCACTGGCGGGTGAGGCTGAGGTTGCGCATGGCGGCGTCCCCTCTGTAAAGCCCTGTTCAGCCTGAAACCCTCAGGCTGTTTCCATCCTGAACCCTGACAACGTCCTTAAGTTCCACTTTAGCCGACCTGAGTAAAAAGTTGGAAAACCGGCGCTGAACGGTAGCACATGGCCGCCAGCGCCGGTTTCTTGACTCAGGCAGGCTTGGCCTGGGCGATGACCTCCTCCATACGCTCCTTCTCGGCCTCCTTGATCTCTTCCTCGCTGATCATCTCGGCGATCACCCGCAGGCGCTCGACTACCCGGGCGTTGACGCTGCCCTCGGCAAACTCGCCCTTGTCGTCGACCGCGCCGGCTTCCTCGCCGACCAGCAGGCTCAGCGCCTCGTCGGCCTGGCTGACGGCGTAGACATGGAAGCGCCCGGCCTCGACCGCCTGCACTACCCGCTCGTCGAGCATCAACGTGGCGACGTTGGCCCGCGGGATGATCACGCCCTGCTCGCCGGTCAGGCCACGGGCCTCGCAGAGGCGGAAGAAGCCTTCGATCTTCTCGTTGACCCCGCCGACCGCCTGCACCTCGCCGAACTGGTTGATCGAGCCGGTGATGGCGAAGCACTGCTTGAGCGGGGTGCGCGACAGCGCCGAGATCAACGTGCAGGCCTCGCCCAGCGAGGCGCTGTCGCCGTCGACGTAGCCGTAGGACTGCTCCAGGGCGATGCTCGCCGAAATCGCCAGGGGAAACTCCTGGGCATAGCGGCTGCCCAGGTAGCCGGTGAGGATCATCACCCCCTTGGAGTGGATCGGCTGCCCGAGGTTGACCTCGCGCTCGATGTCGACGATGCCGCTGCCGCCCGGATAGACCGTGGCGGAAATCCGCGCGGGCATGCCGAACGCCGAATCACCGACCTCGAGCACGGTCAGGCCGTTGCACTTGCCGATAGCCGCGCCTTCGGTATCGATCAGGATGATCCCGGCGAGCATGTCGTCGAGCACCCGCTGCGAGACCCGCCCGGTGCGCTGGGCCTTGGCCTTGAGCGCCCGCTCGATATGGCCGGCGTCGGTCATGGCCTCGTTGGCCAGCTGGCGGATGAAGTCCGCCTCGCTGACCAGCTGGAACAGGTCGCCGATCCGCGCCGACAGCCGCGACTGGTTCTCGGCCAGGCGCGCACTGTAGGTGGCCAGGCGCGCCACCGCGTCGCTGGTCAGCGGCGCCATGCCCTCTTCGTTGGTGCGGGTGCGCAACAGCTGGGCAAACTGCTCCAGGTTCTCGTCGACCATCGGCATGTCTTCGTCGAAGTCCACCAGCACCCGGAACATCTCCTGGAAGTCCGGGTCGTGGTCCTGCAGCGCGTAGTACAGCTGGCGCGAGCCGATGATCACCAGCTTGACGCTGAGCGGGATAACCTGCGGCGTCAGGCTGACGGTGGCGACGCGGCCCAGTTCGCCCAGCGGCGACTCCATCTTCAGCTTGCGCGATTGCAGCGCGCGCTTGAGGGCGTCCCAGACGAACGGCTCGCCGAGCATCTTCTCCGCTTCCAGGATCAG
Source organism: Pseudomonas sp. P106(2024) (assembly GCF_057480815.1). Taxonomy (NCBI): domain Bacteria; kingdom Pseudomonadati; phylum Pseudomonadota; class Gammaproteobacteria; order Pseudomonadales; family Pseudomonadaceae; genus Pseudomonas; species Pseudomonas sp. P106(2024). The sequence goes on from NZ_JBLIYU010000007.1 coordinate 289,292, forward strand.
GAAACCGCCGTTGGCGCGGTGCAGCGCGCCCGCGCGCAGCTGGCGATAGGAGGTGTACAGCGCGCCCTGGTCGGTGCTGTATTCGATGCGGCCGAACAGGTTGTCGTAGGTCGGATGCGGCTCGAACACCACCGGCGCCCCGCCCTTGCCGGGATGGCCAACCACCAGGTTGGGCGCGTACTGCTCTTCGAGCATCTTGCGCGCCACGGCGTCGGTCTTGCTGTCGTCGACCAGCTGTTCGACCACGGTGCGCAGCAGGTTCAACTGCATCGATTGCAAGTAGGCGCACACCGCGGCGTTTTCCGCGTATTTCTCCGACAGCGGCGCCAGCAGCGGCTGCAGGGCGAGGGTGATGGTCTCTTCATTGAGCTGGCGCAACTGGTTGCTCGACTCGCGCTTCCACTGCGGCAGGCTGGACAGTTCCTCGTTCAGGCGGTCCTCGAGCGCGGCGATGTCTTCATGGAAGCGCTCGCGCACCTCCTCCGGCAGTTGGGCAAACTCGGCCTCGTCCAGCGCCTTGCCGTCGGCCATGGGGGTGAAGGCGACGTTGCTGCTGTCGCGGTACAGCGCCACGTCCTTTTCCAGCGAAGCCCGCTCGATCACGTCCAGCGCCCGGTCGTAGCGCTGGTTGAAGGCGCGGTCGATGGCGCTCTTCTTCTGCTGGTACGACGGGTGTTCGAACACTGCCGGGAAGGTAGCCAGCAGGTTGTCGATCAGCCCGTTCATGTCGTTGATGAACTCATGGGCGCTGCCGGACGGCAGCTCGAGGGCGCGCGGCTCGCGGGAGTCCTCGAAGTTGTTGACGTACAGCCAGTCGGCCGGGGTGTGCTGGCGCTTGCCTTCGGCCTTGAGGTAACGCTTGACGAACGAGAAGCGGCCCGTGCCGGGCTCGCCCATCACATACACGTTGTAACCGGGGCGCGGCATGGCCACGCCGAACTGCAGGGCCTCGACGGCACGCTCCTGGCCCAGGACGCCACGAAACGGCTCCAGGTCGTCGGTGTTGGAGAAAGCGAACTGTTCAGCGGAGAAACGCCGGGTCAGGGCTTCGGGCGCGAGACGCAGGCGCGAGGCGACAGGATCGGGCATTGGGTTTCCTTACTTCGGCGGGGCGGATGAAAGGCATTCTGGCGCTGCCAGCGCGCAGCGGCAAGGCTCCGTGGGACTTTATGTCACAGCCCAACATGACCGATCACGCAAGCAATTTTTCGCAATAAACAACGCAACCTTTGGATCGTGCCTAAACTCCAAGCTGCGCAGGGGGATGGAAATCCTCCCGCCCTGGCAACCGCGTTGCCAGAACCCTGACCATTGGTATGTCACTTGAGAAAGAGAACAACGCTATGAAACGGATTCTTCTGGGTACTCTGTTCGCCGCTGTCTCGATCAACGCCATGGCCGAAGCGCCGGGCGGCCCGAACTGCGGCTGGGGCAACTTGCTGTTCGAGGGCCAGCGCGGCACACCGGCCCACTTCCTGGCCTCCACCACCAACGGCACGTCCGGCAACGCAACCTTCGGCATGACCTCGGGCACCAACGGCTGCTCGACCAAGGCCGCGCTCACCTATGGCGGCAAATCCTGGTTTGCCATGAACGGCATGATGAACGAGCTCTCCGAAGACATGGCCCAGGGCCAGGGCGAAGCCCTGACCACCTACGCCGTGGTCCTCGGTGTGGCCCCTGAAGACCGCGCGCGCTTCGCCGCCGTCACCCACGAGCACTTCCAGCAGATCTTCAGCAGCGCCGACGTGACTGCCGAAACTGTCCACTCCAACACCCTGGCCGTGCTCAAGAGCGACCCACAACTGGCCAAGTACGCCACCGAGGCTTAAGTACCACGCCTCCCGCCCCGGCAGCGGGGCGGGCTTGGCGCTTCACCTTCCGGCATCATCAGGATGTAGTTGCCCGACATGTTCAAACGCCTCGCTCCCCTGGCGCTGCTCGTCAGCGCACCGATTCATGCCGCGCCACAGCTCGACCCGGCCCGCGTCCAGCAGTTGGCGGCCACGCCCTACTGGATCGCCCTCGGGCACTACGAAACCGCCAAGCTCGGCGGCTGGCGCAGCTATGTGGACGACAAACGCTTTTTCCTCGCCGAGGATGGCGCCCACCATCCCGACCAGGAGCTGCAGGCCACCGTCGCCGCCCTGTACGCCCCAGCCAGCCTGGGCGACAAGCATGCCCAATGCGTGTTCCCCGCGCGTACCCGCTGGCTGCGCGAACAGCTGAACCTCAGTGACCTGCCGAGCCCGGACTGCCAGGAGTTCAAGACCTGGTACACATCCATCGACCCGCACAGCGCGACGCTGATCTTCCCGGCGGCCTATCTCAATAGCCCGTCGTCGATGTTCGGCCACACGCTGCTGCGTATCGACCAGTCCAACACCCGTCGCGACGACACCACGCTGCTGAGCTACGCGATCAACTTCGGCGCCTATATCGAAGGCAGCGACAACAGCATCCTCTACGCCTGGAAAGGCCTGATGGGCGGTTATCCCGGGCTGTTCGCGATGATGCCCTACCAGGAGAAGCTGTCCGAGTACCGCAGCCTGGAAAACCGCGACCTTTGGGAATACCAGTTGGACCTGACGCCCGAGGAGACCGGACGCATGGTCGAGCACGTGTGGGAGCTCAAGCAGATCAAGTTCGACTACTTCTTCTTCGACGAGAACTGCTCCTACCGCCTGCTGGAACTGCTGCAGGTGGCGCGCCCGAGCCTGGACCTGACCTCGCAGTTCCCGCTGACCGCCATTCCCACCGACACGGTCAAGGCGGTCAAGCAATCGGGGTTGGTCTCCGATGTGCGCTACCGCCCCTCCCGCGAGCGCGAACTGCTGGCCCGCGCCGAGCCGCTGGACCATGAGGAAAAACAGCAGGTGCTGGCCATCAGCGCCGATACCGCTCAGTTGCAGAGCCCCGACTTCACCGCCCTGCCCCGCGAACGCCAGGCGCTGGTGCAGGATGCCGCCTATCGCCTGGAGCGCTACCGGGCCAACGGCCAGGAACGCGACCCGGCCCAGGCCGCGCGCAGTTTCGAGCTGCTCAGGGCGATCAACCGCAACCCGCCGCCACCGCTTGCGATCGAGCGCCCAGGCCTGCCCGAGGACGGCCATCAGTCGCGCACCTGGCAACTGGGCGTCGGGGCCCGCGAGGACCGCGCTTACGCCGAGTACGGCCTGCGCATGGCTTATCACGACCTCAACGACAACCTGTATGGCTTCCCGCTGGGCGCGCAGATCGAGATCCTCCAGCTCAAGCTGCGCCAGTACGAGGGCAACGACTGGCAGGTGCAGCGCCTGGACCTGGCCACCATCCGCTCGCTGACCCCGCGCAATGAGTTGCTCAAGCCCTGGTCGTGGCAGGTTGCCGGGGGCCTGGAGCGGGTGCCGGGCAAGCACGACGACGAGGTGCTGGTCAGCCACGTCAACGGCGGCGCCGGCGGCACCTGGCAGTTGAGCGACGACCTGCTTGGCTTCGCCCTGGGCACGGTGCGGGTCGAGCACCACAACGACTTCGCCGAGTTCATCTCGCCGGCAGCCGGGTTCAATGGCGGGCTGCTGTGGCGCAATCCGCTGGGCAACCTGACGCTGGAAGCCAAGGGTGATTACTTCACCAATGGCGAGGTACGCCGCAGCGTGAGCCTGAACCAGCAGTGGGAGATCAGCCGGGACCTTGGGCTGCGGTTGAGCGCCTCCCGGCAGTTCAGCCATCTGGCCACGGCGCAGAACGAGGTGATGCTGGAGCTGAAGTGGTACCAATACTGATCAACGTGGCCTTCCTCGTGGGAGCGCGTCGCGATCCTTCGACAGCGTTTTGACATCGCGCCGACAATTCACCACCTAGACTTTCCACCATTACGCTAAAGGTCTTGTGGATATGTCGCGGTATTGGTTGGGCGTGTGTGTCGTATTGCTGCTGGCCGGTTGTGAAACCACCCACGAACAGATGGTCAACCAGGGCTATCCCCCCGCCTACGCCGACGGCTTCCAGGACGGCTGCAGCAGCGGTCGCCAAGCCGCCGGGCTGATGGCCGGCGACTTTCGCAAGGATGTCCCGCGCTACCTGCACAACCGCCAGTACGAAAGCGGCTGGGACGATGGCTTTCGCCAGTGCCACGCGATGCAGTCCAACGAAGACCTGCGCGAGTACCGCGAGCGCTACTGGGACGAGCGCGACCGCGACTGGCAGCAGGAAAAGGACCAGGGCGCCGCCCGCGCCTATCGCCGCAAATGACGTCGCAATCGGACAATCATTGAAACCCGCGACCTGCCACCATGGTCTCCAGCACAAAGGAGGCCGCCCATGAGCCGAGCATTCGTCAACGAAGACCAGGCCGCCGCCCAGGCCAGCCAGCCGGTGGAGCGACGGGTCAGCGACCAGCCCAACTACGTCACTGCCACCGGCCTCGCCCAGTTGCAGCAGCGGCTGGCCATGCTCACTGCGCTGCGCAGCGAACTGCAGGCCCAGGGCGAGCGCGCCGACCGGCAGCGGCTGGCCGATACCGAGCGCGACCTGCGCTACTTCAGCGCCCGCGTGCAGAGTGCGCAGGTGGTACCGACCGCCACGTCCACCGAAAAAGTTCAGATCGGCAGCCGAGTGCGGTTCGTCGATGAGGACAACCAGGAGCATCAGGTGCAACTGGTGGGCGAGGACCAGGCCGACGCGGTACACGGGCTGGTCAACTGGGGCTCGCCGCTGGGACGGGCGCTGCTGGGCGCCGGACCTGGGGATGAGGTGCTGTGGCGCAGGCCGGCGGGGGATCAGATGATCGAGGTGGTGGCCATTCTGGGGGAGGTCTGAAACCCTCGATTGGCGTTGCGGCCCTTTCGCCCCAGCAGGATTATTCGCTGACCTGAAACGCCACCCGCGCCGTCTCGCCACTTTCATCCAACGCACTCAACTCGATGCTGCCCGCCTGTTCGAAACGCACCGGCAAGCTGTCCTGCCCCTGGGTTTCGCCCAGCGGCTGACCATTAAGGAACCACCAGCGCCGCCCCGCGCCGCCCAGGGCCGACACCCGCAGTTGCAACGGCTCGTGACTGGTGGCCGGGCGGCGCAGGTTGTCGCCGGCGCGCACGCCGACGATCGACAGCGGCGGCGCGCTGACCACCTGCTGTGGCGGGCAGGCCGGGTCCACCGCGGGCAACCGCGCGGCGCGGCGCTCGGCCCTTGGCAGCCAGGGTTCCAGCGGGGCCGGCCACAAGGCGACGTCGTGGGCCTTGGCCCCGGGGCAAGCGGCATCGACGCGCAGTCCCTGGTCGTTGAGCCATACAGTCTCGCGCAATCCCAGACCCAGGGGCTGGTCGGCCGCCAGCAAGGTCGGCGGGGTGGTGCCGTCCAGGGTCCAGGCAAAGCGCTGGCGGCGGCAGTTGGTGTCCTGGCGGTTCATCGGCTGGCCCAGGGGCCAACAGATGGCCGCCACGCCTACCGAGGCGGGCACAGGCTCGACCGGCACCTCGATGCCGCGCTGGCTGTCGCGATTGCTCAGCAGGTCGTGCACCTGCAGCATCAGCGGCGCCGCCGAGGCCAGGCCGAACTGGCCCGGCACCGGGGTGCCATCGGGGCGGCCGATCCATACGCCGATCAAGTAGCGCGGACCGACCCCCACCGACCAGGCATCGCGAAAGCCGTAGCTGGTGCCAGTCTTCCAGGCCAGTTGCGGACGCTGCACCAGTTCGGCATGAGGGTCGCGGTCCGGCCGGGCCAGGCCGCTGAGGATACGCCGGGTGATCCAGGCCGAGCCCGGCGACAACAAGCGGCGCTCCACCAGCGGGTCCTGGGGCTGCAGGCGAATCTTCGCGCTGTTGCCGCCACGGCCGAGCGCGGCGTAGCCACCGACCAGATCCTCCAGCCGGCTGCCCGCGCCACCCAGAATCAACGACAGGTTCGGCTCGGCCAGCGGTGGCAGCACCAGCGGCATGCCGCCCATGCGCATCTGCGCGGCGAAACGTTTCGGCCCGTAGGCCTCGAGCAGTTGCACCGCCGGCAGGTTGAGCGACAGCGCCAGCGCCGAGCTGGCCGACACCGGGCCGCTGAAGCCCATGGAGAAGTTGCCGGGGCGGTAGTCGCCATAGCGCCGGGGCACATCCTGCAGCAACGATTCGGAATGGATCAGGCCGTCGTCCATGGCCATGGCATAGAGGAATGGCTTGAGGGTCGAGCCGGGCGAGCGCAGGGCGTGGATCATGTCCACATGGCCGAAGCGACGCTCGTCGCTCAGGTCGATGGAACCGAGATAGGCGCGCACCGCCATGCTCTGGGTTTCCACCACCAGCAGCGCCGCCGAGGTGCGCTCGGGCAGGCGCGCGCGCCAGCCCATCAGCAGGTCTTCGAGGCGTCGTTGCAGGGCGGCGTCGATAGTGGTGCGAATCAGCGGCGGGCTGTCCGGCGTGTTCAGCCGCCGGGCCAGCAAGGGCGCCAGTGCCGGTTCCTGGCGCGGCGCCAGCAGCAGCGGCTCTTCGCGGGCCTCATCGATGCGTTGGGCCGGCCACACCTGGTACTCGGCCAGGCGTTGTAGCACCTTGTCCCGGGCGCGCTGGGCACGCTCGGGATGACGGTCCGGACGCAGGCGGCTCGGCGCCTGGGGCAGCACGGCGAGCAGCGCGGCCTCGGCCGGGGTCAGGTGTTTCGGCGACTTGCCCAGGTAGGCCCAGCTGGCCGCGGCCACGCCCTGCAAGGTACCGCCGAACGGCGCCCGATTGAGATAGAGCTGCAGGATCTCGGCCTTGGACAGGTGCCACTCCAGCTGCGCCGTGCGCCACAACTGGCGCAGCTTGCCGGCCAGGGTGCGGTCGTGCGGATCGAGCAGGCGCGCCACCTGCATCGACAGGGTGCTGCCGCCGGACACCACCCGCCCGCCGCGCAGGTTGAGCCAGGCCGCCCGGGCCAGGGCCATGGGGTTGACCCCAGAGTGGTGATAGAACCAGCGGTCCTCGTAGGCGAGCAAGGCTTCAAGGTACAGCGGCGAGACTTCGTCCGGGCTGACCGGGTAGCGCCACACGCCGTCAGCATCGGCGAAGCGCCACAGCGGCGTGCCGTCCTCGGCCAGCACCACCCGCGCCAGGTCGTCGCCCGGCATGGGCAACGGCCAGATGCGGTCGGCCAGCCACAGCAGGACCATGACCGCCAGCACGGAGGCGGCGACACGCCGCAGCAGCTTGAGCAGACCTGGGCGCGCTAAGCTTGGCATCGGGAACCGACCGGGCCAGGTGATGGCCAAAGGCTGGGAATCGCCGATTCGTTGATCAGGAAGCGACTATGCATGTAGAAGGTTTTTTCGAGTGGCTGGGCCAGGTACTGGGTTCGGTGATCCGTTTCATCGTCGACGGCCTGAGCGGGTTGTTCAACCTGCTGGCCAACGCCGGCGGCAATTTCATCGATGGCCTGGCGCGCACGCTGGGCATGGACACCTCGCTGGTCAGCATCCTGGCGCTGATCGTCGGCCTGATGCTGCTGTACTCGGCGATACGCGCGTTCATGCGGGCGTCGATCATCCTCGGGATCATCTGGGCATTGCTGGGGTTTTGGGTGTTGAGTTGGGTCGTTCACTGAACCTCGTGGGAGCGGGCTTGCCCCGCGATGGCGTCCGTACGGTCGGCATTGCTGCCTGACCTGACGCTATCGCGGGGCAAGCCCGCTCCCACGAGTCGCTTCCTGCGTTGCCTAGCGGGCGCGTACCACCATTTCACCCTGGCTGTCGCCGATCGCCTGCAGGTTCGGCCGGTACATCGACTCCACCTGCGGCGGCGGGATGCGGTAGCTGCCCGGGGTCACGGCACGTGCCAGGTACAGCAGGTGGGTGGTGCCGTAGCTGTCGAGCTTGAGCGCAGCCACGTAGCGGTCGTCACGGTACTCCTGGTGCACCACGCTGGCATTCTGCATCGACTCGCGCCACTGCTTCACCGCGCTGCTGGCGTTGTCCAGGCTGGCGGCGCTCTGCGCCAGGTTCTGGTTCTCCAGCTCCAGGCCCGCCGGCAGCAGGTCGACCACCAGGGCATCCGGCACCTGATCCTGCGCCTTGAGCGCCAGGTGCACCAGCACCAGGTCACCGCTGCGCAGGTTGCGTACATCCAGCGCCTGGCCGTTCATGCCCAGGTACTCGCGGCGGATCTCCATGCCGTTGCCGCTGGCGGCAGGGGCCTGGCGCGGGTAGCCGGACAGGGTCAGCTGCTGGTACAGGGTGTCGCCGCCCTGGTTCTGCACGGTCAGCGGCGAGGCCAGCAGCGGGCCTTCGAGTTTCATGCCCGAGTCGTTGTTGTCGAACTCGCGCACTTCACCGGCGCTGTCCAGGCGAGCTTTCCAGTTGCCTTCCGGCTTGCCCAGCAGGCCACGGCCGGCGAGGAACAGCGCGTTGCGCTCCTGGGTGGACAGCCAGCGGTTGGCGGCCAGCTCGTCGGACAGGCCGAACAGACGCTGGTCGACCTGGTTGCCGGCGAGGTTGTTCTCCTGCAGCAGGGCGAGGATCAGCGCCTGGTCACGCAGGGCACTGCCGTAGTCGGCCATCCAGCCTTTGCTGCGAGTCACGGCCAGGCCTGCCTGCAATGCCTGCTGCGAACGCTGCTTGTCGCCCATCTTGTCCAGCGCCACCGCCAGCTGCACCAGCGGCAGGCCGGAGCGGGCGTCGGCGCGGCGTTCAAACAGGCTGCGCAGGGCGCCCAGCGGCGCCTGTTGGCTACGCGCCAGCACCAGGCCAGCGTAGGCCTGCACGGCGAACCGGGTGTGGTCGGCGTTCTGGCTGTAGTCGACTTCGATCAGGTTGCGCTCCTGCACATACCGCAGCAGGCGCTCGCTGGCCTTCTTCAACACCTCGGCGGGTACGCCGTAGCCTTGCTCACGGGCGCGCAGCAGGAAGTCGGTGACGTAGGCGGTCAGCCAGTACTCCTCCTCGCTGTCCGAGCTCCACAGGCCGAAGCTGCCGTTGTAGCGCTGCATGCCCAGCAGGTGCTCGATGCCCATCTCGATCTTGCGCTTGCGCACATCGGCCGGCTCGCCCTTGATACCCAGGCGCTTGAGGCTGTCGGCATCGGCGTACAGCGACGGGTACAAGCCACTGGTGGTCTGCTCCAGGCAGCCATAAGGGTAGGCTTCCAGGGCGCGGATCTGTTCGGCCAGGTTCAGGGGCGGGCGGCTCGACAGTGCAAGGCTGGCCTCGAGGCCCGCCGGTTCGAACTCGGCCAGGTCGCTCTCCGGCAGGCTCCAGGGCTGCTCCTTGAGGGCCACGCGGTAGTGCTTGAGCATCGCCGGGTAGGCCGGGCGCACACCGAGGGTCCACTCGCGCTCGAAGGTGTTGGCCGGCTCGCCCGGCAGCTGCAGGCCATTGACCTGCACCCGCACCTTGCCCTGCCCCAGGCCGCCCTGGGCCTGCACTGGAATCATCAGGGTGGTGCGCTGGCCTTCGGCCAGGGTGAAATTCTGCTGGGCACCACCGACCAGGCTCAGCTGGCCTTCGGCGATCAGTTGCACGCTCAGTTGCTGGTCGCGGCCGGACAGGTTGGCCAGGTCCAGCGCCAGCCGGGTGCGGTCACCACCGGCGAGGAAACGCGGCGCGGACAGCTCGGCGATCAGCGGCGCGGCGACCACGGTCTTGCCTTCGGCCATGCCGAAGTGTTCCTCGGTCCAGGCCTGGGCCATCAAGCGCAGTTCACCGTTGAAGTCGGGGATATCGACGGTGGCCTGGCCTTCGCCTTTCTCGTCGAGGGTCACTGGCAAGCTTTGCTGGGCAACGATGGTCACTGTGGTGTTCGGCCGCTTGCCGCCCTTGGCCATGGCGGCGTCACCACCGAAGGCGAGACTGGCCAGGCGGCCCTGGCCGGCCTCGATCAGCTGGCCGTAGATGTCCAGCTGGTCGGCGCCATAGGCCTTGCGGCCGAACAGGCTGGCGAACGGGTCGGGGGTCTTGAAGTCGGTGATATTGAGGATGCCCACGTCCACCGCGGACAGCAGCACATGCACCTGCTTCGGCACGCTGCCGTCGGCGTTGACCGCCTTGAACTTCACGGTCAGCGGTTGCTTGGGTCGCATTTTCTCCGGCGCCTGCAGCGACACGGCCAGCTTGCGCTCGGCGCGGTCCAGCGGCAGGTGCAGCACACCCACGGCGCGTTTCGGCGTGGCATTGGCCTTGCGCTCGCCCGGGCGGATCACCAGGGCGCTGATGTACAGGTCGTGGCGCGCCCACTTCTTGTCCAGCTCGACGTCGAAGGTCTTGCCCTCGGCGGGCACGTCGATTTCCTGCCACCACAGCGGGCCGTCGGCGGACTCGATCATCAGGTAGCCGCTGCCGGCGGCCGGCGGGGTGACGGTGACCTTGGCGGTACCGCCGTCCTTGTAGGCCGGCTTGTCCAGGGCGATCTTGACCTGGTCGGGGCGCACCGCGCCGCCTTCGGCGTTGTCCTGGGCACGGTAGCCGGCCCAGAAGCGCGCGCTGGAGACCAGGCCGGTCTGCGGATCTTCCACCTCGACGCGGTACGGGCCCCACTCCACCTGGAAATTCAGCTTGGCGGTGGAGCCGGCCTTCACGCTGACGGTCTCCTCGGCCTGGGTGAGGAATTTCTCGTTGTAGTTGTAGCTCCAGCCGTCGCTCTGCGAGTAGTTCCAGTAGTAGTCGCGGCGCTCGCGGATCAGGCGCACCTTCAGGTTGTCGGTGGCCAGCTTCTTGCCTTCGCGGTCGGCCACCAGGAACTCGAATTCCACCGGGCCGTCACCGTCGGTCTCTTCGCCGTCGAACAGGCCGCGCAGGCCCGGCAGGCGGTCGGCGGGCCAGATCGGCTGCTCCAGGCGCCGGGTGATCGGCCGGCCGCCGGACTCCTGCAGGCTGGCCTGCACAGTCAGTTGCAGTGGCGAGCGGGCTTCGGCCCAGCGGCTTTCGATATCGATGCGGGCCTTGCCGTTCTGGTCGAGGGTGACTTCGTCCAGCTCCAGGTCCTGGTTCAGGTCGGTCTCGGTGACCGCGCCGAACTGGTAGCCCGGCAGCGCCTTCACCGCTTCGCGCAGCGGGCGCACGTAAGCCTGGCCGCTGAGGCGGTTGCCGGCGGCCGGCGCACCGTAAAGGTAACGGCCATTGATCTGGATGGTGGCAGTCTCATCCGGCGCCAGCGGCGTGCTGCTGCCCTTGAGCTCCAGCGCCAGGCGCTCGGGGAGAAAGTCCTCGACGAGGAATTCGTAGACCTGCTTGCGACCACCGCCCAGGTCCAGCAGCAATTGCCAGCGGCCGGTCGGGGCCTCGGTGGCCAGTTGCAACTGGTACTGGAACAGGCCGTTCTTGTCGGCCTCCCAGACGAACTTGCGGCTGACCTGTTCGTCCGGACGGCGCACTTCCACATTCACCGGCTGGGCCTTCACCGGCTTGCCGTCCTGGTCACGCAGCAGGCCGTTGAGCAGCACAGTCTCGCCCGGGCGGTAGAGGTCGCGCGGACCGAAGATGAAGAACTGCAGCGGGTTGGCCTGGGGGCCGGTGATGTCGAACTCGGCCAGGTCCAGGGCCGCGGTGTTCAGGCGCAGGAGAGTGGTGTGCACGCCCTGGGTGGCGATCAGAGTGTCGGCCTTGGCGGTGATCGGCAGCTGGGCATGGCCGTCGCCATCGGTCTTGGCCTGGGCCAGCAGCTTGCCCTTGTCGTCGTGCAGTTCGAGGGTGACGTCCTTGAGCGCCTTGCCACCTTCCAGTGCCTGGGCGAACACGTCCAGGCGGTCGCGGTAGCGGTGCGCGGAGACGCCGATGTCGCTCAGGGTGAACAGGGTCGCCGGCTGCGAATAGTCATAGGTGCCCGAGGCGCGCATCACCGCCAGGTACACGCCCGGCTCCTGCAGCGGCTTGATTCCGGCGATCGGCAGCAGCACGGTCTCGCGGGTGTTGCGCGCGGGGTTGAGGTCGAAGCGGCCGCTGTAGACCAGCTCGGCCATCTCCAGGGTTTCCTTGGACTGGTAGTAGTAGAGGCTGGAATTGCGGCCCCAGTTGACCAGGAAGCTGGAAAGCATGTCCGGCTTGATGCGGAAAAACTCGACATCGACCTTGTCGACGTTCAGGGCGATCACCGGCAGGCCTTCGGCCAGGCGCGTAGGCAGCAGCGAACCACGGCTGGCGAAGCCCACGGTTGGCTGCATGTCGCGGGTCTCGAAACGGCTGACCGATTCGGCTTCAAGCTGGTTGCCGTTGACCGAGAGCAGGCCCTTGTCGATGGTCAGGACCATCTTGCGCTGCGGCTCCAGGTGGCGCAGGCGCAGTTCCATCTGGTTGTCGGAGAGTTCCCAGGCACCGTCGACCTTGCCCTTTACGGTGTCGACCAGGTGCAGCTTGGCGGCAAAGTCCTGGTTGGCGTCCAACGGCGCGGAGACGCTGACCGACAGGGTGCTGGCACCGTCGAGCTGGACTTCCGAGACGTCCAGCACAGTCAGCTCGCGGCCAGCGTAGCGCTTGGCGAGCAGCGCCGGGTCTTCGCGCTTGGCCGCCTTGGTTTCGGCGGGCGCAACGGCGGTGGCAGCATCGGCGGGGGCCGATGGCTTGTCCGGCGTGGAAGAATCACAGGCACTGAGCAGGGCCAGCGCGCAGGCCAGCAACAATCCTTTGTTAAGCATTTGAGAGGGGACTCTTCGGCAGCATGTACGTGAGGGAGGCAACTATAGCGCAACGCCGCAGGGCTTACCTGGCGATGCGCGGCAAGTGAGACCCTGTTCGCGCCGATTGGTTGCCTGGTCGGTACAATGGCGTATTTGATCTTGCAAGGGGGCGCGAAGCGGCCCTGCAACGAAGGATTCGCATGTCTTCACTGTCCACCGCCTGGCGCGACCGCCCCACCCACCACAAGGTCTGGGCCCTGGCCGCGCCGATGATCCTGTCCAACATCTCGGTGCCGCTGGTGGCGCTGGTCGACAGCACGGTGATCGGCCACCTGCCCCACGCCCACCAGCTGGGCGCGGTGGCCGTGGGCGCCACGCTGTTCACCTTCATGGTCGGCCTGATGGGCTTCCTGCGCATGGGCTCCACCGGCTTCGCCGCCCAGGCCGCCGGCCGCGCCGACGGCGCCGCGCTGCGTCAAGTGCTGGTGCAGGGGCTGCTGCTGGCACTGGCCTTCGCCCTGCTGATCGGCCTGCTCGCCCTGCCCTTCAGCCAGTTGGCGCTGCACGCGATGCAGCCCAGCGAGGCGCTGCATGCCTCCACCGAGGCATTCTTCCATACGCGCCTGCTCGGCCTGCCGGCGGCGCTGGCCAGCTACGCCGTGGTTGGCTGGTTCCTCGGCACGCAGAACGCCCGGGCGCCGCTGGCGATCCTGCTGACCACCAACCTGCTGAACATCGCCCTGAACCTGTGGTTCGTGCTCGGCCTGGACTGGGGCGTGGTCGGCTCGGCACGGGCCTCGGTGATCGCCGAGTGGTGCGCCGCCCTGCTCGGCCTGGCCCTCACCCGCCCGGCGCTGCGCGCCTACCCCGGGCATATCGCCTGGGCCGCGCTGAAGCGCTGGCAGGCCTGGCGGCCCTTGCTGGCGGTGAACCGCGATATCTTCCTGCGCAGCCTGGCGCTACAGCTGGTTTTCCTGCTGTTGACCGTGCAGGGTGCACGGCTGGGTGAAGCGACGGTGGCGGCCAATGCCTTGCTGCTCAACGGGCTGATGCTCACCGCCTACGCCCTCGATGGCCTGGCCCATGCGGTCGAGGCGCTGTGTGGGCACGCCATCGGCGCCCGTGATCGCGATGCCCTGAAGCGGGCGCTTGCGGTGGCCTGCGGGTGGTCGTTGATCGTCAGCCTGGGGTTTGCGGTGCTGTTCCTGCTGGGCGGCCATCTGTTCATCGACCTGCAGACCGATATCGCCAGTGTGCGCGAGGCGGCGTATCCGTACTTGCCTTATCTGGCGGTGCTGCCGTTGGTGGCGGTGTGGAGTTATCTGCTGGATGGGCTGTTCATCGGCGCCACCCGGGCGCGAGAGATGCGCAATGCGATGCTGGTGTCGGTGGTGATCGCGTTGCCTGTGGCGGTTGTCATGCGTGGGTTCGGCAACCATGGGTTGTGGTTGGCCTTCTTGCTGTTCATGGCGCTGAGGGCGGTGACGCTGGGGTGGGTGGGGTGGCGGTTACAGCAACGGGATCGTTGGGTTCGGTGAAGCAGGGGGCGCTTTGCGCCCCTTTCGCGACACAAGGCCGCTCCCACAGGTACCGGGATTCCATAAGGAATTGCAATACCTGTGGGAGCGGCCTTGTGTCGCGAAAGGCCCGCAACGCGGGCCCCAGCTTACGAAGACAAGTACGAAGACCGGGTCAACCCAAGCCGCAACGCATCAAGGAACTGCGTGCGCTCGCGCGCGGTGATCCGTGCGCTGGCCACCTTGTCGCGGTAGTGGGTCATCAACTCCTCCGGCGACAGGTGCACGTAGCGCAGCATGTCCTCGATGGTGTCGTGGGTCTCGATGCCGGCGTGGTACACGCTACCGTCGGCGTTCTGGTAGATGTTCACCGAGTCGGTGTCACCAAACAGGTTGTGCATGTCGCCGAGGATTTCCTGGTACGCGCCCACCAGGAACACGCCCAGCAGGTAGTCCTCGCCTTCCTTGACCGCGTGCACCGGCATGCTGGTCTCGATGCTCTGCTCGTCGACGTACTGGTTGATCTTGCCGTCGGAGTCGCAGGTCAAATCCTGCAGCACGGCGCGGCGCAGCGGCTCTTCGTCCAGACGGTGCAGCGGGATGATCGGCAGCACCTGGCCGATGGCCCAGGTGTCCGGCAGGCTCTGGAACACCGAGAAGTTGCAGATGTACTTGTCGGCCAGCTTGTCGTTCAGCTCGTCCAGCACCTGGCGGTGCGAGCGCTGGCGGGCCTTGAGCGAGTTGTGCAGGCGGCGGCACACGGCGAAGTAGCACTGCTCGGCCAGGGCTTTTTCAGCCAGGGTCAGCTTGCCGTCGGCGTACTGCGCGGCCACGTCGCCCATGTAGTGGGTGGCACGCCAGTAGGTCTCGGTGACCATCTCGATGTCGGTGGGGCCGAGCAGGTCGGCCAGCCACTGCACGGTCTCGGGCAGCGACTCCTTGTTCTCGATGGTCGGCATCTCGTCGTTGTGGCTCTCGACGTCGGTCACCTGGATCACCAGCATGGCGTGGTGCGCGGTCAGCGAGCGGCCGCTCTCGGAGAAGATGTGCGGGTGCGGCAGGCCCTGCGCGTCGCAGAACTCCTTGAGCATCCCGACCACCACGCCGGCGTAATCGTCCATGTCGTAGTTGATCGAGCTGGCGTTGCGCGAGTGGGTGCCGTCGTAGTCCACGCCCAGGCCGCCGCCAACGTCGATGTGATCGACCGGCAGGCCCAGGGCGCGCAGCTCGCCGTAGTAGCGGATGGCTTCCTTGAAGCCGTGCTGGTAGTCGGCCAGATTGGCGATCTGCGACCCCATGTGGAAGTGCAGCAGGCGGATGCCCTGGTCGAGCCCTGCGTCACGGAAGCGCTGCACCACCGAAATCAGCTGGGCGGCGGACAGGCCGAACTTGGACTTCTCGCCCCCGGTGTCGGCCCACTTGCTCGAGGCCAGCGACGACAGGCGCACGCGCAGGCCGACCTGCGGCTTGACCTTCAGCTCCGCGGCTTCCTCGATCACCAGGGCGACCTCGGATTCCTTCTCGATGACGATGAACACGTTGTGGCCGAGCTTCTGGCCCATCAGCGCCAGGCGGATGAACTCGCGGTCCTTGTAGCCGTTGCAGACGATGGTGCCGCCCTTCGGCGCCAGCGCCAGCACCGCCAGCAGCTCGGGCTTGGAGCCGGCTTCCAGGCCGATGGAGACGTTCTGGGTGGCGATGATGTTCTCGACCACCGCTTCCTGCTGGTTGACCTTGATCGGGTACAGCGCGGTGTACTGGCTCTGGTACTCCAGGCGCGCGATGTTGGCGTCGAAGGCGCCGGTCAGCTGGCGCACGCGGTCCTGCAGGATGTCGGGGAAACGCACCAGCAGCGGCAGCGACAGACCGCTCTGGCGCAGCTCCTGAACCTGCTCGAACAGGTCGATCGGCGCGCTGTCCGGGCCGTTGGGGCGCACTTCGACGCGCCCGGCTTCATTGATGGCGAAATAACCAGCGCCCCAATGGCGGATGCCATAAACACTGCGGCTGTCGGCCACGGTCCACTGGCTACCATCGTCTTTGCGTGTGCGTCGTACGGACATTCAAGTCCCCTGTATGAAAAGTCGATAACACGGCCCCGCTAAGGGCGCAGGCAGTGTAGATACTGAAAATGACGATTCTTCCGTGTCCAGGCATAGACCCTGGCCACCGGAACGAGTTTAGAAAGCACTGGGCAAAAAATCGCGCGGCGGCACTTAGCCGCCGGATTTCTTCGCCTTGAAGCCCTGCTTGATCAGCTCGGCGAGCAACAGCTCGACGTGGTCGCCCTGGATTTCGATGACGCCGTCCTTGAGCGCGCCACCGGTGCCACAGCGACGCTTGAGCGTGCTGGCAAGTTCCTTGAGCGGCTCCAGCGCCAGCGGCACACCGGTGATGGTGGTCACGGTCTTGCCGCCACGGCCTTTGCTTTCACGGCGCACACGGGCAATGCCGTCGCCTTCGGGGATGACCTGCTGCTTGCAGACACAAGCGTCCACCGGCTGGCCACAGTCGGGACAGTGCCGACCGGCATCGGTGGAATATACGAGACCGCCAAGGGCGGCGAGGGAAGAAGCTTTCTTGGCCACTTTTGTTCCTCGGTGCTGAGGACAAAAACTGGTCGGCGGGAGCCGACCGCGAAGCCCCACTCTGGCAGGGGCGGCGCTACTGCCGCAAGGTCATGCGACAGCCCGAAAAGGGCGCGCAGTGTAACGATAAATCTGGCTGTTGCTAAGTACAGGATTGCGCCATTTTACGAAAGTTTTGCGACCTTCCGGCCACTGGGGCCCTTTCGCGACTCCGGGCGCTCCCCAGGGGCAGCGCAGTCCATCAGATCAGGCCAGCCTGGTACCGCTGCAACGCCACCAGCGAGTCCGGGCAATACGGTCGCTGCGCGCTTTCGGCCTGGGCCTGCTCGACGCTGATGAACCGTGCCTCGATGACCTCCTCGGGCTGCAAGCGCAGCGCCCCGTCCCACACCGCCGAATACACCGCGCACCACAGGCGGTTGCCCGGCTGCTCGAAGTAGAACGTCTCGTGAAAACGCAACTCGACGCCGCTCACCCCCAGCTCCTCGGCCAGCTCCCGGGCCGCCGAGTCGGCGTAGGACTCCTGCCCCCCCACCATGCCGCCGGCCGCCACATCCCAGTACCCGGGATACAACGCCTTGCTCAGTGTGCGCCGGTGCACACACAGCTCGCCGGCACCGTTGAACAGCAGGATGAACGTGCAGCGCCCGATCAGGCCGCGCTCGCGCAGCTCGGCCCGTGGCAGGGCGCCGAGCAGTTGGTCATGCTCGTCGACCCACGCCACCAGTTCGGCGTCGGAGGCCGCGCGGTGCGCGACCTCGGCAGGATTGACCGGCATATCAGCCCTGGGACAGCAGTTGGCGCAGGTCGATGACCGCGGCGTTGGCCCGGGAGATGTAGTTGGCCATCACCAGCGAGTGGTTGGCCCACATGCCAAAGCCGCTGCCGTTGAGCACCATCGGGCTCCACAGCGCTTCCTGCGAGGCTTCCAGCTCGCGGATGATCTGCCGCACGCTGACCGTGGCGTTCTTCTTCGCCAGCACGTCGGCGAAGTCGACCTCGATGGCGCGCAGCAGGTGCGACAGCGCCCAGGCCTGGCCGCGGGCTTCGTAGAACACGTTGTCGATCTGCAGCCACGGGGTCTCGACCACTTCTTCGTCGACCTGCGGCGCCTGGCCAGGGACCACGGCCTCGGTCTTCAGGGTGTTGTTCAGCTTGACCCGGCCGACGCTGGCCGACAGGCGCTGGGACAGCGAGCCCAGACGGGTGGCCACGTCGCCCAGCCAGTTGTTCAGGTTGTCGGCGCGGGTGTAGAAGATCGCGCCCTGGTCACCCTTGGCCAGACGGGTCTGGTAACGGTTCAGCGACTTGATGCCCTCTTCGAACTCCGACTCGCTCGACGGCAGGATCCAGCTCTTGTTGTCGAAGTTGAAACGCGGCTCGGCCTTGGCCAGGTCGGCGTCCTCGGTCGACTGCGACTGGGAGCGGGCGAAGTCCTTGCGCAGAGCACGGGACAGGTCGCGCACCTGGACCAGCACGCCGTACTCCCAGCTCGGCATGTTGTCCATCCACAGCCCTGGCGGGAAGCGGTCGTTGGAAATATAGCCGCCCGGCTTGTCGAGCAAAGTGCCGGCGACGGTCTTGAGAGTCTCGACGGTGGTGTAGCCGATGACCATCTGCTGGCCGTTGCGCTCGGCGGCGGCCTGGGCGTTCTGCTGCACCGGGAACAGCTCGGGCTCCTGGCTCCAGTACCAGCCCAGGCCGATGCACACCAGCAGGTAGAGGCCGATCAGGGTCCCCAGGGCACGGCTCCAGAGGCCGCCAAGGTAGCTACGGGTGGCAGCGCCGCGGGTTTCGACCCGCTCACGGGGCTCGGCCTTGGCCTCGCGGTTTTTCCAATCCAGCATGGCATTGTCCTTAATCAGTCACGAACGGTTCAGGGCTTGGACCACAGGCCTCGGCCAGGGTGCCACGACAAGCCCGCATGCCAGCACTATAAAGCAGACGCCGCCATTCGTATAAGCGACCATCGGGTCGGCAACTGAATGACGGTCCTTGAGCACTTTGTTGACCCCAGGCACTCGCTTGTCGGAAAAGGGGTGCTAGCATAGAGCCATCATTGAACCTGCGCCCTCCCACTCATAAGTAGTCAGGACATGACCCAGCCAGCCGAGCCGAGCCACGAACGCCTCAAGCAGCATTTTGCCCAGCGGGTGATCCACCAGGCCCGGCAGATCCTCGAGATCTGGCAGCGCCTGCAGCGTGGCGAGTGGTCCAGCGGCGACCTGGGCGAGCTGTGCGAGGCCAACCTGCGTCTGCAGCGCTACGCCGAACGCTTCGAGCAGCCCGAGCACGGCAGCCTGTCGACGGCCATCGGCCAGACCCTGCGCGCCATCGAGGCCAACAGCGCGCGGCTCAACTCCGAACTGATCAGCGAACTCAACCGCCTGATGCAGCGCCTGTCGCGCACCGGCCTGCGCAAGGGCGACCAGCTCGACAACGTGCCCCTGCCGCCACTGCGCAAGCCGGTGTACATCGTCCTGCAGGACCATGAACGCGCCGAGCGCCTGGCCCAGCAGCTGGAGTTTTTCGGCCTGAGCGTGCAGGCGCTGTGCAGCGCCGAGGCGTTCCAGGCGTCGATGAGCGAGCGCCTGCCCTCGGCCATCGTCATGGATGTGGACTTCACTGGCGCCGGCGTCGGCCTGCAGCTGGCGGCCCAAGCCCAGCAGGGGCTGGAGCAGCCGGTGCCGCTGCTGTTCTTCTGCTTGCACGAGACCGACACCCCGACCCGCCTGGCCGCCGTGCGCGCCGGCGGCCAGGAGTTCCTCACCGGCACCCTGGACGCCTCCAGCCTGCTGGAGAAGCTCGAGCTGTTGACCAGCGCCACTCAGTACGACCCGTTCCGCGTGCTGGTGATCGACGACTCCCGCGCCCAGGCCCTGCATACCGAGCGCCTGCTCAACAGCGCCGGGATCATCACCCGCACCCTGACCGAGCCGATCCGCACCATGAGCGAGCTGGCCGACTTCCAGCCCGACCTGATCATCCTCGATATGTACATGCCCGAGTGCACCGGCCCTGAGCTGGCCAAGGTGATCCGCCACAATGACCGCTACGTCAGCGTGCCGATCATCTACCTGTCGGCCGAGGACGACCTGGACAAGCAGCTCGACGCCATGAGCGAAGGCGGCGACGACTTCCTCACCAAGCCGATCCGCTCGCGGCACCTGGTGACCACCGTGCGCAACCGTGCCGCCCGTGCTCGCCACCTCAAGGCGCGGATGGTCCGCGACAGCCTCACCGGGCTGTACAACCACACCCATATCCTGCAGCTGCTCGAGGACTGCAGCTTCCGCGCCCGCCGCGAAGCGCAGCCGCTGAGTTTCGCCATGCTCGATATCGACCACTTCAAGAAAATCAACGACCGCCACGGCCACCCCATGGGCGACCGGGTGATCAAGAGCCTGGCGCTGTTCCTCAAGCAGCGCCTGCGCAAGACCGACTTCATCGGCCGCTACGGCGGCGAGGAGTTCGCCATCGTCATGCCCAATACCGGACTGGACGCGGCGCACAAGGTGCTCGACGAAATCCGTCGACGTTTTGCCGAGATCCATTACCCGGCCCAGCCCCACGACCTGCAGTGCACCTTCAGCGCCGGGGTGGTGCAGCTGGACGAGCAGCTCGACGCGCTGACCATGGCCAGCGCCGCGGACGAAGCGCTCTACCGCGCCAAGCATGCCGGACGCAACTGCGTGGTGCGGGTCGAGCCTTAGCCCCCTGTGGGAGCCGGCTTGCCGGACAGAGGCCGGCGCAGGAAAACCACAGCAGAAGCCAATACCGGCACTGTGCCACTTTTTTATGGCGCCAGCCCTCCGTCGTCATCACCTCGTCACAAAATCGCAATAACTTCAGGGCCGACTTCTCCACTCCCCTCCGCAGGAAGTTCGCGGCTATGCGCCTGAAGTGGCTGACCAATTTCAACACCCTGTTGCTGGTGACCGTGTGTATTGCCCTGGGCGCGACCCTGTGGTGGTCGCAACGCGCCCTGGAACGTCCCTATCAACTGATGGAGCGCTACCTGGGCCTGTCACAGCAGTTCCAGAACGATGCCGCG
This sequence comes from Pseudomonas sp. P106(2024), assembly GCF_057480815.1. NCBI lineage: Bacteria > Pseudomonadati > Pseudomonadota > Gammaproteobacteria > Pseudomonadales > Pseudomonadaceae > Pseudomonas > Pseudomonas sp. P106(2024). The sequence continues at coordinate 310,000 of NZ_JBLIYU010000007.1, forward strand.
CGCAACATCCAGGCCTACCTGGGCAGCGGCGACGCCCTGCGCCACGCGGCGGCCATGGAGGCCAACACTCAGTTGCAGGCGGCCCTGGCCGACTGGCCAGAGCCTTTGTCGGCCAAGCTGCGCCCGAGCCTGGACAGCCTGCAGGGCTTCACCGCCAACGAACTGCTCGCCGCCGGCAAGTTGGCCGGCGATCCCCAGGCCCTGCTGCTGCAAGCCGAGCGGGAGCTGGGGGCGAACCTCGAACAACTGGCCAGCTACGCCCGCGACAGCGCCAGCAGCGACGCCGGCCGCTACCTGACGCCGCTGCTGGAGGCCTCCGTGCACCTGGGCCGGCTGTCCCTGGCCCGGGACAAGCTGGTCAGCAGCGGCCGCGCCGAACTGGCCGCCGAGGTGGAGCGCGAACTGCAACTGATCACCGCCCAGGCCCAGGCCATCGATGACCTGCCGCTGCTGGGGGTGACCCGCGCCGCCGAGTCCAACGCCGATGACTTCGCCGCGATGATGGGCCTGGAATCCCAGGCCAGCAGCCAGCAGGAAGACGTCGCCGTGGGCCTGAAGCGCGAGCTGCACAGCCTGCTCGGCCGCTACCCCGGCGAATTGCAGCGCACCCGCGAACAGATCGAGCGCCGCGCCGCCCTGGCCGCCAGCACCGGCGAGCGCCTGGAAGCGGTGCAGCAGGCCATCGCCGGCCTCGAGCCCGAGGTGCGCGGCCTGCACGCCACCATCGCCGGCGAAGTGCGCCTGATCCAGGGCCTGATGATCGGCCTGATCCTGCTGATCGCCCTGCTGATCGACACCCTGCAGCGCCGCCTGGCACGCACCCTGACCAGCCTGGCCCCGGCATTGTCGCGCTGGGCCGAGGGCGACTTCGCCCAGGCCATCGCCCTGGGCCGCACCAACCGCGAGCTGCACGATATCCAGGAGTCGCTGAACCGCCTGCGCCAGTACTTGGTGGAACTGGTCGGTACCATCCGCCACAACGCCGAGCAGGTGGCCGGCAGCAGCCATGCCCTGGCCGGCATGAGCAGCGCCCTGCACGACGGCGCCGAGCGCCAGGCCGGCGACACGGCGCAGATCCGCGACGCCCTGGGCGAGTTGGAGGCGACTATCCAGCAGGTGGCCGGTGACGCCAGCGCCGCCGCCGAGGCCAGCCGCGATGCCGGCCGGGCCGTGGAGCAGGGCCAGACGGTGATCGGCCAGAGCCTGTCCGGCTTGCGTTCGCTGGTCGACGAGGTGCAGGGCAACGCGCGGATGATCGAGCAACTGGCGGAAGAGTCGGCGACCATCGGTGGCGTGCTCACGGTGATCCGGGCGATTGCCGAACAGACCAACCTGCTGGCCCTCAATGCCGCCATCGAAGCTGCCCGGGCCGGCGAGATGGGCCGTGGCTTCGCCGTGGTCGCGGATGAAGTGCGCTCGCTGGCCCAGCGCACCACCGGCGCCACCGGCGAGATCCAGGCGCTGATCGACCGCCTGCAGCAGGCCGCCCGCAGTTCGGTGGACGGCATGCGCACCCAGCTGGAACACGCCGAGGCCACGGCCAACCAGGCGCAGTCGGCCGATGGCGCGCTGGACGCGATCGTCAGTGCCATCCGCACCATTGCCGACACGGCGGTGCGGATCGCCGATGTGACCGCGCAGCAAACCGGGGCGGTGAGCGAGATCCGCGACCACAGCGAACGGATTCATGAGCTGGGCGAGGACAACCTGCAGCGCATTGGCGAAGGGCGTGAGCAGGGCGAGCAGTTGCTCAAGCTGGGGGGCGAGTTGAATACGGCGGTGCGGGCGTTCAGGCTCTAACCCCTGCTTGATGGCAGAGGGACGCGAACCCTCTAGGAGCGGCCTTGTGTCGCGATGGGCCGCGCAGCGGCCCCAATTTCGGCCAACTCCGCTATCATGCCCGCCACGTTCCACCTCGCGAGTCCGCCATGCGCCGCCTGTTTTTCCTGCTGCTCCTGCTGCTGGCCAGCCCCGTCTTCGCCACGGGCCTGCTCGACAACCGCCCCAGCGCCACCCTCGGCGCCGCCTCCAACAGCGCCGACTTCCTGCCCGTGCACGAAGCCTTCAAGCTCAGCCTGGTCCAGGCCGACGCCCAGACCGTCAAACTGCGCTTCGTCGCCACCGACGGCTACTACCTCTACCGGCACCGCTTCCAGTTCCGCACCGAACCCGCGGACATCCGCCTGGGCGCGCCGAACATCCCCAAGGGCGAGGCCAAGCACGACGAGTTCTTCGGCGATGTCGAGGTGTACCACGGCGTGCTCGACATCGAGCTGCCGCGCAACGACCCGCGCGCCTTCACCCTGCTGGTGGGCTACCAGGGCTGCGCCGACAAGGGCCTGTGCTATCCGCCGGAAACCGCGCGGCTGAGCATCGACGGCCAAGGCGCCCCGCTGCCGGCAACCGCCGAGCAGGGCTGGACCTGGAAATCGCTGCTGCTGTTCTTCCTCGCCGGGGTCGGCCTGACCTTCACCCCGTGCGTGCTGCCGATGCTGCCGATCCTCTCCGGCGTGGTCCTGCGCGGCCAGGTCGGCGGCCTGCGTGGGCTGTCGCTGTCGCTGGCCTATGTGCTGCCGATGGCGGCGAGCTTCGCCGTGCTCGGTGCGCTGATGGGCCTGTTCGGCGCCGGCCTGAACCTGCAGGCACGTCTGCAGTCGGCCTGGGTGCTGGTGCCGTTCGCCGCGTTCTTCGTGCTGTTCGCCCTGGCCATGTTCGGCCTGTTCGACATCAAGCTGCCGCAGGCCCTGAGCAGCCGCCTGGACAACCTCGCCCACCGTACCAAGGGCGGCTCGCTGCTCGGCGCGGCGGTGCTCGGCGTGCTGTCCAGCCTGCTGGTCTCGCCCTGCGTGTCGGCGCCGCTGGCCGGCGCCTTGTTGTATATCAGCGCCAGCGGCGACGCCCTGGGCGGCGCGCTGAAACTCTTCGCCCTGGGCCTGGGCATGGGCGCGCCGTTGCTGCTGGTGGCCACCGGCGGCGCGGCCTGGCTGCCGAAGAGCGGGCCGTGGATGAATACGGTGAAGAACGCCATCGGCGTATTGCTGCTGGGCCTGGCCATCGGCCTGCTCAGCCGCGTGCTGCCGGGGCCAGCCACCCTGCTGCTGGTCGGCCTGCTGGCCGCCGGCGTGGCGCTGTTCCTCGGCGCCCTGGAGTTCGTGGTCAAGACCCCGCGCCAGCGCCTGGCGCAACTGCTGGGCCTGGCGCTGCTGGTGTATGCCCTGGCCTGCTGGTATGGCGCCCTGAGTGGCCAGGGCGACCCGCTGCGTCCGCTGCCGCCACCCACCGTGGCCGGCAGCCCCGTAGCGGCCAAGGCCGACGCCTGGCAGACCATCACCAGCCCCGCTGCCCTCGACGCCGCCCTGGCCGAGGCCAAAGCCGCTGGCCAGCCAGTGCTGCTCGACTGGTACGCCGACTGGTGCATCAGCTGCAAGGTGATCGAGCACGAAGTGCTCAACGCGCCGCAGGTCCAGCCGCAACTGGGCGCCTTCCGCCTACTGCGCTTCGACATCACCGAGAGCAACGCGCAACAACGCGCCCTGCTCGACCGCTACCGGTTGTTCGGCCCTCCCGCGCTGATGTTCTTTGCCGCGAACGGCAGCGAAATGACCACCGATCGGGTCATCGGCGAGATAAACGCCGGCGATTTCGCCCAGGTATTGACGCGCGTGCGCGGCCAACTCGGGCTATAACTTCCCGCGTCCAGTGAAAAAACCCCGCAGCAGTGACCAGACTTAATCATCTGGTCACATACTTTGCGCGAATCTCGGACATCGTGCTGGCTATTGCCGGGAACTGGACACTCAGCGCCGCTTGCGGCATAGTCGCCGCGCTATGTCGAATTGCCCTACAAAACCAAGGAATCGCAGATGGCAACCCTACTGGTGCTGCACGGCCCCAACCTGAACCTGCTCGGGACCCGCGAACCGGGCCACTACGGCGCCGCCACCCTGGCCCAGATCAATCAGGACCTGGAGCAACGCGCCCGCGCCGCCGGCCACCATCTGCAATACCTGCAGAGCAATGCCGAATACGAATTGATCGACCGCATCCATGCCGCGCGCAACGAAGGCGTGGACTTCATCCTGATCAATCCGGCCGCTTTCACCCACACAAGCGTCGCATTACGTGACGCATTGCTTGCGGTGAGCATCCCATTCATCGAAGTGCACCTCTCGAACGTGCACAAGCGTGAACCGTTCCGCCACCACTCCTACTTTTCCGATGTTGCCGTAGGGGTGATCTGCGGCCTCGGTGCCACCGGTTACCGGCTGGCCCTGGAGTCCGCGCTGGAACACCTGGCTGCCAACGCACAGCCCTGATGACACAAGGCCTTGGCCCTTCGGGCCGAGGCTCATGAAGAAACGTTTTAGACACGTTTTAAAAATACGTCCCCGACCGAACCTTGGGAGTTGATGATTAATGGATATCCGTAAAGTCAAGAAGCTGATCGAACTGCTGGAAGAGTCTGGCATCGACGAACTGGAGATCAAGGAAGGCGAAGAGTCCGTTCGCATCAGCCGCCACAGCAAGACCCCGGCCGGCGCCCAGTACTTCGCCGCTCCGGCACCGATGGCCGCTCCGGTTGCCGCCGCAGCACCTGTTGCCGCCGCCGCCCCGGCCGCCCCGGCCGCTGAAGCCGCCGCCGCCGCGCCTGCCCTGAAAGGCACCGTTGTTCGTTCGCCAATGGTCGGCACCTTCTATCGCAAGCCTTCGCCAACCTCGGCCAACTTCGCCGAAGTCGGCCAGGCCGTGAAGAAAGGCGACACCCTGTGCATCGTCGAAGCCATGAAAATGATGAACCACATCGAAGCCGAGATCGGCGGTGTGATCGACGCCATCCTGGTGGAAGACGGCCAGCCGGTTGAGTACGACCAGCCGCTGTTCACCATCGTTTGATTCGCGGAGAACCAACGATGTCTGGGAAGCTTGAAAAAGTCCTGATCGCCAACCGTGGGGAAATTGCCCTGCGGATCCTGCGTGCCTGCAAAGAGCTGGGCATCAAGACCGTCGCCGTGCACTCCACGGCCGACCGTGAACTGATGCACCTGGGCCTGGCAGACGAGTCGGTCTGCATCGGCCCTGCATCGTCCAAGGATTCGTACCTGCACATTCCGGCGATCATCGCCGCCGCCGAAGTGACAGGCGCCACCGCCATCCACCCGGGCTACGGCTTCCTCGCGGAAAACGCCGATTTCGCCGAGCAGGTGGAAAAATCCGGCTTCGCCTTCATCGGCCCGAAAGCCGATACCATCCGCCTGATGGGCGACAAGGTGTCGGCCAAGGACGCGATGATCAAGTCGGGCGTACCGACCGTTCCAGGTTCCGACGGCCCGCTGCCGGAAGACGAAGAGGTTGCCCTGGCAATCGCCCGTGACGTCGGCTACCCGGTGATCATCAAGGCCGCCGGTGGCGGTGGTGGTCGCGGCATGCGCGTGGTGCACAAGGAAGAGGACCTGATCGCCTCGGCCAAGCTGACCCGCACCGAAGCCGGTGCCGCGTTCGGCAACCCGATGGTCTACCTGGAGAAGTTCCTGACCAACCCACGTCACGTGGAAGTGCAGGTGCTGTCCGACGGCCAGGGCAACGCCGTGCACCTGGGCGACCGTGACTGCTCGCTGCAGCGCCGTCACCAGAAAGTCCTGGAAGAAGCCCCGGCACCGGGCATCGACGAGAAGGCCCGTCAGGAAGTCTTCAAGCGTTGCGTCGACGCCTGCATCGAGATCGGCTACCGCGGTGCCGGTACCTTCGAGTTCCTGTACGAGAACGGCCGCTTCTACTTCATCGAGATGAACACCCGCGTCCAGGTCGAGCACCCGGTCTCGGAGATGGTCACCGGCATCGACATCGTCAAGGAGATGCTGAGCATCGCCGCTGGCAACAAGCTGTCGTTCCGCCAGGAAGACGTGGTGATTCGCGGTCACTCGCTGGAGTGTCGAATCAACGCCGAAGACCCGAAGAAGTTCATCCCGAGCCCAGGCAAGGTGAAACACTTCCACGCCCCGGGCGGCAACGGCGTGCGCGTCGATTCGCACCTGTACAGCGGCTACTCGGTTCCGCCGAACTATGATTCTTTGATCGGCAAGCTGATCACCTACGGCAAGGACCGCGACGAAGCCATGGCGCGCATGCGCAATGCCCTGGACGAGATCGTCGTCGACGGCATCAAGACCAACATCCCGCTGCACCGTGACCTGGTGCGTGATGAAGGTTTCTGCAAAGGCGGCGTCAACATCCACTACCTCGAGCACAAACTGGCCAACCAGGAGTGATCGCGTTAGCGTGATGAAAAAGCCCCGGCCCCGTGCCGGGGTTTTTTATTTCTGCACATCTCAAAACCTTGGGACCGTGGGAGCGGGCTTGCCCCGCGATTCAACGGCACCAAACCCAATGGAACCCCGCCCAAACCCACGCAGTCCACCGATCAGGCCCACCTTCCCGAGGCCTCACAAGGAGACTCCCATGAAAGGCACTGCGCTATCCGCCCTGTTCGCGGCCGCCACCCTGCTGGCCTCGCCTGTGTTCGCCGCCGACGACCTGTGCGCCATGAACCTGCAGAAGATCGACGACAGCATGGCCACCGCTGGCGCCACTTCCGAAGGCCTGGACAAGGCCATCACCGAGCATGTAGACCAAGCCAAAGCCGCCCAGGCAAAAGGCGACACCAAGGAATGCATCGCCATCACCAGCAAGGTGCTCGAGCGCCTGGACAAGACCGAGAAAGGCAGCGGCTCGGCCGGTGGCAGCGGTACCTAGACCCTGCGCGTACGTGGGCGGCCGAACCTTCTGTCGACGCCGCCCGCGTAAGCGCGTATACTCGGCCTTGCGTGCTGAAAGGCACGTTCAGCTAGAGCTGAGTGTGGGGCCGATTAGGATTCGACGCCGGTAGCGAAACTCTAGGTGCATGCCGAGTTGGTAACAGAACTCGTAAATCCACTGTTGCAACTTTCTATAGTTGCCAATGACGACCACTACGGGGAAGTAAAGTTCGCTGCTTAATTGCAGCTGACCCTTCCTCCTGGTAGCTTCGGCTCCAGCAATCATCAGGGGATGCCTGTAAACCCGAAATGATTGTCATACAGAACAGGATCGTCGTGCAGCACGTTGGGGGCGAAGCGACTAAAACTTACCCAACTCATCCAAAGCACCCTGCCCGTCGGGCGGCTGCGGATTAAATCAGTAGACACGGCTAAGCATGTAGTACCGACAGCGGAGTACTGGCGGACGGGGGTTCAAATCCCCCCGGCTCCACCAAACATTCCTTACAAATCAGGCACTTAGCGAAATGCTCAAGTGCCTTTTTTGTGCCCAAATGGGCCGTTTTGGCTGGGTAATGCCAGCTTAATGACAGCTTGCTGCGAGCGTGAATTGCTCCTCCGCGATCTCTAGCCCCATTTGGGATGAAATTCTCCTTAAGCCTCGCGGGACGGCGCACCTAGAGCCATAGCCTGGTCCTGCACCCGAGCAGAAAACTTGTCTCGCAGCAGTGCACGACGGCATGGCCCTGCGCGATGCTTAGCAGCAGAGCTCGCTGCTATTACTAGGCCTCGTCGAGCGGCGGAAAGCTGGTGGAGGCGGTACGCAACAGATCGAACGCCTCAGCCCAGTTGGCCTGCCCGTAACAGCCTCATTCCGAAGATGAGTGGAATTGCAGGAGTATTGGAAAGGGGGATTTTAAAGGCTTGCAGGGACCATAACTTACCCTCATACCCCCAACTAGAACCCTGTTTTGGTACAAAAAGTGGTACGAGAATTAGGCGCCGTTTGGAGACCGTAACTCATAACGCTTCCGCGCTTTCTTTTCGCTAAAAGCAACGATCAATAAGCTAGTCCGTTAAAGCTTGACAGACTCTCTGGTCTTCCAAAGCGACAGCAATACACCGCCAATCAGAAGGCCAATTGTAACGCTTAGAGAAACTTCAGCTGGCACCTTGCCAACAATATCATGAAGGAAGATTTTCGTGCCTATGAAGACAAGCACCAGAGCCAATGCATACTTGAGATAAGCGAAGCGACTTATCATCGCAGCCAGCGCAAAATACAGAGCCCGCAATCCGAGTATGGCAAAAATGTTAGAGGTATAGACAATGAATGGATCCTGAGTGATAGCAAAGATTGCGGGAACGCTATCAACAGCGAAGACCAAGTCAGCACACTCAATAAGAATCAAAGCTAGAAATAGCGGCGTTACCCATAACACCTTTTTACCTGATGCATTGGGCAGCCGCACCAGGAAATTCTGCCCATGCAGTTCCTTTGTTATGGGTAAATGACTGCGGAGAAATTTGACGAACCGGTTATTCTCCAGATCAGGCGCATGATCCACACGGGCAAATAGCATCTTTATCCCAGTGAAAACCAAGAAAGCGCCGAAAAAGTAAAGTATCCAGCTGAACTGCGCAATGAGTGCGGCCCCCAAGCCTATCATAATTGCCCTCAAGACGATGACACCCATAATACCCCAGAACAGCACTCTGTGCTGAAACTCTCTAGGAATGGCCAGGAAGCTAAATATTAATGCGATAACGAATACGTTATCCATCGACAAGGACTTCTCAATCAGGAAGCCAGTCACGTAGTCCATACTGGCGTCGCTGCCTTTCTGGAAGTAAACCCAAACAGCGAATAGTAGGCCCATGCTGATGTAGCCAGCTGACAACAGCAAGCTCTCTTTGACGCCAATCTCTTGATTCCCTCGATGGAGAACCCCTAAGTCAAGCGCTAGCAGAGTTAAAACCACAGCAAAAAAGGAAAGCCAGAGCCACAGATCAGTGCCCAGGACATCCTGAGAGAGATACGCATTTAGGGCAGACATGAGCCCCTCCTATATAGTCGTAGTTTAACAACTATGACTCCGACATGGCGGCTGATGAACCGTCAGAGGGGCCCGGCGTCACACATCAAGATTTTATCTAATCAAACAACCTTGCAAGAGAAAAAATTTTACTAATTATTTCCCCTGCATACTCGGCATAGGATTATCCCGAGCTGCGGACTTATACATCAACGGTTACTAAATTACGTACTGTAAAACCCGCCAAGAGCTAGACCGATTAGTTAGCAAGCGCCTCTGGAAAGCCAAAGCCCTAAAAGCCGTCACTCACAGGGCTGACCTTGTCTAAATGGTACCGCCTCAATGGTTGCCCACCCGCTGACACAGAGATAACGAGCTCAATCTAAAAAACCAGGAAAAACGCACCAATTAGCAAACACACACTTGCGACTATGGTTAAACGTACTCGCATAGGCCAGTACCACCCGGGCAAAATATTGACCAATTTACGATCTTGCCAAAGATGCCCAATGAAGCCACAGGCTAATACCAAGCAGCCCAATGACACAGGTAACAACATGCTAACCCAACCGATGAGGGCTGGAATAACACTCCACACGAGCCTCTCCTGTCGTCCATTTGCAGACAACTCCTGTAACGTCATAGCGAACCCCCAATGCAAGGCCCCGACAAAACTCAGTATCACAGCCCCATAGCCCACCAAAGCAACAGATAAAGAATCTCGGTAATCAGTCGTTAAACAAATCAGCAGTGCCATACCAACGAACGGCAGCAAGCCACTATAGCCCAGGACTTTAAAACGACTTGGAGATAACGTGTTGAAAACTGCACTCATGGGCGAGTCCTTCCTATGCGGCTAGGGGTCATATTTCAGGTATGTCGCCCAATGAGGTTGAGGAACTCGTGCCGGGTAGTCGGGGAGTCTCGGAACTCACCCAGCATTACCGATGAAATCATCACTGAGTTCTGCTTTTCTACACCTCGCATCATCATGCACATGTGCTTGGCCTCGATAACGACGCCAACACCTGCCGCATCAGTCACTTCCTGCATGGCACACGCAATCTGTCTAGTCAAATTCTCTTGAATCTGCAAACGGCGGGCAAACATATCCACTAAGCGCGCCACTTTGGAAAGCCCTAATACTCGTCCTGTTGGCAGGTAGGCGACATGCGCTTTCCCAATAAACGGCAACATGTGATGCTCGCACAATGAGTACAACTCAATATCGCGAACGACCACCATCTCATCATTCTGACTTTCGAACAAAGCGCCATTGACTATTTCAGCTAGGTTCTGGGTATAGCCATTGCATAGATATTCCATCGCTTTGGCAGCACGTTGGGGGGTATCCAAGAGCCCTTCTCGCTGCGGGTTTTCACCAACGCCAACAAGGATTTCACGATAATGCTCGGCTAGCGAATGTGACATTTGGATTCCTCACCTTTGCAACGTTGCCTACCCTCGGGATGGGGTAACCAGGCCAAACTTGGCCTCAAACGACAGAACAACCTGTACAGAACCGAAAGCAAAGGACGTAGCGGACGCCAAGCCAGTGGAGCGGCCCACATCCCAACACCGGCAGCACGCCAGCTCCAAAGGGTAGCGTCCAAGCCTGTTACCCAATAATCGTTCGCGAACCTTGCGTGCAAGCACGATCTCATTTGCTCAATCGACAGGCCAAGAGGTATGGGATCGAAGTCATCGCCATCGATATCGATCAGGATGAGCTTTGCTGCAGTTGAACGCCTGCGCAGGAAGGCCACCTCCCTGGCGCACAATGGGCAGGCACCGTCAAAATAAAGGCTCAAAGGCCACTGGCAATACATGTACAACACCTCAATTTTGTACAGGTTTTGTATAAGTTAGCGGAACCCGCGAAATTAGCAATGGCCGTGATGAGGGATCACCTCGTAAAGCGCCCACTCACTGGAGGCTGGTGGGTTCAGTAGCTTCAGGCGGATGACGGGCTCCGGCTAGAGACGTCAAGCCATAGCCGGGATCGAAAGGTGGCTGCTCGGCTGACGGCGCGAGGAGCCTCGCTTTTGTGGCGTCGATTAGCTCAGTGAATTTCTCAAATGGCTGCACGCCCCAACGGTGATTGAGTTGGGCGGCTCGCAGTAACTCGGGAGTAGCACATTTGGCGTGTGACGCTTATCGCCGAGCACCTATGAAAAGGTTTTACAGGTTGCGCTGATTCCGGCTTAATGCCGGCGCTCGCCAAGCGGAAAGGATCATGGTCTCGCGCTTCAGTTACCACCTGCTGTTGCTCGCCTGCTTTGCAGTGTTGTTCAACCTGCTGATGATGCCGCTCGACCGTAGTTTGCGTAACGCTCCAGTTGATGAGTCTCTGATCCTGGGCAGCTTCTGCAGCATTCATGGCCTGGAAAGCCTGCCTAAATCCTTGCTGGCACAGATTTAGGTTGACCAGACAGATCTGGCTGATAATGCTCTGGGCAAGTTACAAATTGGGGACTGCTGTTGCTGCCATGCCGGCCAGGCCCGTTGCCGCAGGATCGACACCCTCGAACCCGAGTGCTCCAAGGTCGAGTTCATCGACGAAAACGTCGACTATCCGAACTGGGTTTGAATCGCCCCTGGTTTCCTAGACACTCTCCAAGCTCAGAAAATAGCGTTTCTCATACTCTACTGGCGACAGCTGCATAGCACTGCTGTGTCGACGTTT